>JANOTL010000202.1:0-78256 GCA_031416315.1 Pseudomonadota bacterium | reverse complement strand
CTGCGTCCTCTGCGGTAAAACTGCCTTCGCCCTCCCCGGGCCATCAGCTATGCTCCACGCATGTCCACCGACCACGGCTACTACCGCCAACCGACGCTCCACGGCGACACCGTCGTTTTCGTCTGCGAGACCGATCTCTGGTCGGTCCCCGTCGCCGGCGGCGTCGCCCGGCGCCTCACCGCGCACCAGGTCGACGCCGCTTGGCCGCGCTTCTCGCCGGACGGTCAATGGATCGCCTACGCCGCGATGGAGGAGGGCGCCTCCGAGATCTACGTCATGCGCGCCGAGGGCGGCATCGGCCTTCGGCTCACGTTTCAGGGCGCCTCGAGCTACGTGTGCGGCTTCTCACCCGACGGCAAGGAAGTGGTCTACGCCTCCCTCGCCATGTCGCCGTTCGCCAAGATGTTCCAGCTTTGGGCCATCAGCATCGAGGGCGGCGCGCCTCGCCGCCTGAACGTCGGCCCGGCGCGCCGCATCGCGTACGGTAAGGACGGCACCGTCGTCATCAGCCGCCGCGAGCAGGAGATCGCGCGTTGGAAACGCTACCGCGGCGGCACGCGCGGCGACCTTTGGGTCGACGCGCAAGGCACCGGCGCCTTCACTGAGATCCTCACCGATTTTCCCGGCAACCTCGGCAGCCCCTGCGTCGTCGGCGACCGCATCTACGTCGTCGCGGATCACGAGGGCTACGGCAACGTCTACTCGTTGGGCCTCGATGGTAAAGGCCTGAAGCGCGAGACCGACCACCGCGACTACTATGCGCGGGCTCTCAGCGACGACGGCCGCCGCCTCGTCTACCAGTGCGGGGCCGAGCTCTATGTCCTGGACCAGGGCAAAAGCCGGAAGATCCAGGTCGCTTTTCACTCGTCCAAGCCGCAAACCGTGCGCAAGTTCTCCGGCGCGACGCGGCACTTCACGGGTTTCGCGCTGCATCCCGAGGGTCACTCGGTCCTCGTCACCACGCGCGGCAAGCCTTATGCGATGGGCAATTGGGAGCGTGAGGTCGTGCAGATCGGCACGCGCGACGGCGTGCGCTACCGGCTCGCCTCGTGGCTCCCCGACGGCAAGCGCATCGTCGCGATCTCCGACGAAGGCGGCGAGGAAGCGCTCGAGATCCACGCGCTGCCCGAGGACGACGGCACGACCGCTTTGCCCGAGCGCTTGGACGGCCTGGACGTCGGCCGGATCCGCTCGCTCTTCGTCTCGCCGACCGGAGACCACGTCGTCGCCGGGAACCACCGCTTCGAGCTCGTGCACATAGACTTAGCCGCGAAGACGGCGAAGATCCTCGACCGGAGCCTCTACGAAGACGTGAAGATGGCGCGCTTCTCGCCCGACGGCCGCTTCGTCGCCTATGTCGCGAGCCAGGAGTTTCCGACTTCGCAAATCTTCGTGGTCGAGCTCGCAACCGGCGCCGTCAACGCCGTCACCCGCCCGGTCGGCAACGACCATTCCGTCGCGTGGGACCCCGAGGGTCGCTATCTCTACGTGCTCTCCAATCGCAGCTGGGACCCGGTCTACGACTCCATCGTCTTCGACCTGAGCTTCCCGAAAGGCGGCCGGGCCTATGCGATCGCCCTGCGCAAAGACGTCGAGTCGCCGCTCCATCCGTCGCCTCGCCCGCTCGAGGCCGCGCCGCCGCCGAAGAAGGACAAGGACGCGCCCGCGCCCGCGCCGTTCTCGATCGATTTCGAAGGCATCGACGGCCGCATCGTCGAGCTCCCGTTCCCGGACGGCCGCTACGGGCGCATCCTGGCGACCAAGTCGAAAGTCTTCCTGACCGAGTTTCCCGTCGAGGGGAGCTTGAGCCGCGGCCAAGCCGAGCCCGCCGCCGCCCGCCTCCACGTCTTCGACTTAGAGACCCTGAAGCACGAGGTCTTCGTCGAAGGCATCTCGACCTTCGGCTTGTCGCGCGACGGCAAGACGATGGCCTACCGCCATAAAGACCGCCTCCGCGTCGTCAAGACCGCGGCGAAGCCTGACTCCAAAGAGACGAAGGCGGGCCGCGCGAGCGGCTGGATCGACCTCGACCGCATCCGCGTCTCCGTCGAGCCGCGCGCCGAATGGCGGCAGATGCTGCGCGAGATGTGGCGCCTCCAGCGCGATCACTTCTGGGACGTCGGCCTGTCCTCCGTCGACTGGAACGAGGTCTATCACCGCTACCAGCCGATCTTGGAGCGCGTCGCCACGCGCTCGGAGTTCTCGGACCTCGCCTGGGAGCTGCAAGGCGAGCTCGGCACCTCGCACGCGTACGAATATGGCGGCGACCACCGCTGGTCGCCGTATTTCCCCGTCGGCCGTTTGGGCGTCGATTTCGCTTGGGACGAAGACGCCGGCGCCTGGCGTTTCGACCGCATCGTCCGCGGTGATCCCTGGGACCGGGGCCAGGACTCGCCGCTCGGCACGCCCGGCGCCAACGTCGTCATCGGCGAGCACCTCCTCGCGATCGACGGCATGGACCTCGACGCGCGCACGACGCCCGGCGCGCTCTTGGTGCACAAAGCCAACGTCGACGTCGCGCTCACCGTGCGGAGCGCGCAAGGCGCGAAGCCGAGGCGCGTCATCGTCCGCCCGCTGGCGACGGAGCTGCCGCTGCGCTACCGAGCATGGGTCGAGAAAAACCGCGAGAAAGTGCGCGAGCAAAGCAGTGGCCGCATCGGCTACGTCCACATTCCTGACATGGGCGCCCGTGGCTACGCCGAGTTTTTCCGCTATTACCCGCTGGAGAGCGGCCGCGACGGCCTGGTCGTCGACGTCCGCTACAACGGCGGCGGGCACGTCTCACAGCTGCTCCTGGAAAAGCTCGCGCGCAAACGCCTCATGTACTCGGTCTCGCACCACCTGGCGCCGATCGGCGAGCCGATGTACGCGGTCGAGGGCCCGATCGTCTGCCTGACCAACGAGTTCGCCGGCTCCGACGGCGACATCTTCAGCCATTCGTTCAAGATGATGAAGCTCGGCCAACTCGTCGGCAAGCGCACCTGGGGCGGCGTCATCGGCATCGACAGCCGCAACGCCCTCGTCGACGGCACGATGGTGACGCAGCCCGAGTACGCGACCTGGTTCAAGGACGTTGGCTGGGGCGTCGAGAACTACGGCACCGACCCGGACCTCGAGATCGACGTCGCGCCGCAAGAATACGCGCGCGGCGAGGACACGCAGCTGACGAAGGCGGTCGAGCTCGCGCTCGCGAGCCTCGCACGGACGCCGCCGCCGAGGCCCGACTTCGGCCGCAAGCCCGACCTGCGGCGCCCGTCCTTTCCAGAATAATTTCGGATATTTATGATCTCTTGCGGGGCGAGCGCTTTCCAGGCAGAGTGGCCGCGCCCAAGGAGCCTCACAGCATGCTCGCCCGAGCGCCGAACTTCGACGACACCGAGATCGCCTTCCGAGCCCGCACGACTTTAGCCTTACGCAAGGCGAAGCTTTTGTTCTCGGCCTTTCATTATCCGATGCTGGTGAGCCTCGGCCCCAAGCTCGTCACGGCGGCCCTGAGGCTGCGCCTGCCGGTGACGCCGGTGATCAAGGCGACGATCTTCGAGCTCTTCTGCGGCGGCGAAACGGTGGAAGACTGCGAGGCGTCGGTCACGGCGTTGGCGCGGCACAAGGTCGGCGCGATCCTCGACTACTCGGTCGAAGGTTTGGGCAGGGAAGAAGACTTCGACGCGACGCGCGACGAGGTCCTCCACCTCATCCGCCATGCCGAGGGGGACCGGCGCTTCCCGTTCTCGGTCTTCAAAATGACGGGCGTGGGCCGCTTCGATCTGCTCGCGAAGGTGCAAGCCGGCGCCTTACTGACCGCGGCCGAAGCGGCCGAATTCGACCGCGTCAAGGCGCGCGTGGACGCGATGTGCGGCGAAGCCGCCAAACGCGGCGTCCGCATCCTGATCGACGCCGAGGAGACCTGGATCCAAGACCCGATCGACGCCCTGGCGTTGGCGATGATCGAGCGTTACAACCGCGGCGGCACGGCGGTCGTCTTCAACACCGTGCAGCTCTATCGTGTCGACCGCCTCGCCTATCTGAAGGGGTTCTTGGCGCAGTGCGAAGAAAGAGGCGCGATCTGCGCCGTCAAGCTCGTGCGCGGCGCGTACATGGAAAAGGAGCGGGCGTATGCCGATCAGGCCGGCAAGCCGAGCCCGATCCAACCCGATAAAGCCTCGACGGACCGCGACTTCGACGCCGCGCTCGCGTTTTGCGTCGACCATCTCGGGAAGTTGGAAGTGATGGCGGGCTCCCATAACGAGACTTCGAACCGATTGCTGTGCGACCTGATGCGGAAACACAAGTTGGAAGCGGGGGACGCGCGGATTCATTTCGCGCAACTCTTGGGGATGAGCGACAACTTGACCTACAACTTGGCGCATCACGGGTACAACGTCGCGAAGTACGTGCCGTATGGGCCGGTGCGGGCGGCGTTGCCGTATCTCTTCCGGCGGGCGAACGAGAATTCGTCGATCCAGGGCCAGACCGGCCGTGAGCTGACGTTGATCGATCGAGAGTTGGTGCGGCGCGGAAAGTCGTGACCCTCCGTGGGCTGATCCCTTACGGCGCCACGATGAACACCATCCCGGCCGCACCCGCCGCCGTCGAGCCTTTCGAGCCCTTGTTCTTGTCGCAGGCAGCCGAGAGCAGGACGAGCGCCGCGAAAGGGAAGAGCGAGGCGCAGCCGATGCGTGACGGAAAACGGCGCATGGAGCAACCCCGAAATCGGTTCTTGTTGCTTCCTTTTCGGTGATTTTCGGCGCAAGCGTGAGCGAGAACGCCAAGCCGAGTGAAGAGGTCAATCGTTCCAAATGATTATGCAGCTGGTCGTATCCCGGACCGTGTCTTGAGTTCGCCGACCGATCGGGACCCGCTCGCTCCCACAGGGAATCATTTCAGCTGATAGTCCAAGCGAAACGCCCGATCGCTCCCCGGCGGCACGGCGTCGATCTTCGTGAACGCGAACTTCCCGCGCAACTCCGTCTCGACGTTGCCGGTGACCAGGATCTCCCAAGCCTTGGCGATGTCCTCGCCGAGCTTGCTGGCCGCGTTTACCTCAGCACCGAACACGTCGTCGTCGCCGATGCGCAACATCGGCCCGAAGCCCACGCCGCAGCATAAAAGGATCTGCTCCTCGCTCTTCTTCCCGACGTTGTAGACCTTCATCGCTTGCTGCATGGCGACGCAGCAGGTGATCGCCGCGGCCGGCGTGCGGAAGAGGAGGAACATGCTGTCCCCCTCCGATTTCAGCAGAAAGCCGTTGTGATCCTCGATGATCGGGGTCATGAGTCGCACCGACTCGTGGATGATCTGCAGGAAGTGGATGATGCCGAACTCGGCGACCTTGCGGGAGAAGCCCGAAAGGTCGGTGAACACGACGCACCACTGCTCGCCGAACAACTCCCAGATCTTCTTGTCGATCTCCGCCTGATCCGCGCCCTTGGCGACGCGCTCTTGCAAAAGCTTGGTCAAGCGGGCGTAAGACGCGCCCGGGAGAATGTTCATCGATGGCCTCGTAAAACCGTCCGTGGGGCTACACGGAGATTTTACACCACAATCGTCGGCTCTTTCGCCTGGCGATAGAGGACGGCGACGTTGCCGATGACTTGGACCTCGGTGGCCCGGGTGACGGCGATCAATTCTTCGACCAGGGACTGGCGCGCGAAGCGGTCGTCGGCCGTGACCCGGACCTTGATCAGCTCGTGATCCTCGAGGTTGCGATCCACTTCCTTGATCAGGGCCGGCGTCATGCCGGTCTTGCCCAACTGCACCAAGGGGTTCAGGTGGTGGGCCAGGCCTCTGAGCTTGCGGATCTGCTTCGAGTTCAATGTCTTGCCTTCCATAGGGTGCGGGTTGATACACCTCCCGTCAGGCACTGTCTAGACCAAAGACGGTCCCTGGGGGGCCAAGCCCCTGATCCTTTTGGGGGACCCGCCTGGCCCGCCTCTTGCTCTATCCCTCGTACAACGTCTTTAGAGGGATATCGAAATGAGCTTTAGCAAAGTCGTCGTCATCGTAGCGGTCGTCTCGGCTGGCTTGCTTTCGAGTTGCACGCGGGAAAAGCGCGGCATCGAGGTCGCCCCGAATAAGCAGCCGGCAACCCAACCCATCGCCTCCGGCGCCGGCAACGGCACCATCGGCGTCGGCGCGGAAGTCCCGGTCGTTCTCCAGGAACGCGAGCTCAAGGCGTACGTCGATAACACGGCGAACCTGAGCTATAAGTTCACCTACCTCGCGGTGACGCAACAAGACAAAATCGCCTTCGATGCCGCCGGCACGGCGAAGATCGTCGCCAAAGGCCTCCCGGCCGGCCAAGCCGGCTCGGTCGTCCTCGAGATCTACGAGGGCGCGGTCCTCAAGCTCCGCGGCGCGGTCGACAACGTCACGTTGACGGCGGGATCCAACAACAATCTCAACCTGAAGCTCGCCAAGGTCGACGGGAACGTCAACCCGAACCCGGGTGGCACCGGCACGGTGACCGATCTGACGATCGACGTCACCCTGGACAACGGCGCCGGCGGCAACGGCAATCCCGGCAGCAACGGTAACGGCAACGGCGGCACCAACCCCGGCACGAACCCGGGCGGAAGCGGCGGCACGACCGACCCGCTCGCCGACTGGGACGGCAAATCCTTCCGCGGCAACGCGCGTTGGAACATCGTGCCCGTCAATGGCTAAGGCGCCGCGCCACTAGAGGAACTCGTAACGAATCCCTGATTAGACGGTCGCCCCACTCCAGCTCGCTGGAATGGGGCTTGCCTCGTTCGCCTGGCGACGGCGGCGCTAGCCGAGATGCCCCGCGTCGCTGTCGCCCATCGCAATCTTGCCGCCGGGGAAGTATTCGCCCCAGCGCCGCGTGACCGTCGCCGCCGTCTCGGGGTCGCAAAACAGTTCCCCCGGATACCAAGGCTTCATCCGCGCGTCGATCGCGATCGGCCCGGCGTAGCGGATCTTGTGCCCGTCGAGCACGGTCTCCGCCGCATGAATGTCGCCCGCGGGCTCGAAGCGGGTGAACGTCGTCCACAAGAACCGCGCGTCGCTGCGCACCGCCTGGTCCGCGTCGTCCACCGCCACGATCAGCTGCCAGCCGCCTTCGGCGAAAGCTTTCTGCCGAACGACCTCGGCCACGACCTTCTTCGCCTCGGCGAACGGCGGGACCTCGACGACCAGACAGCCCGGGCAGTAGACGCGCACCTTCCGCACCAGCTCCGAGGCCACGGTGCCGCGAAACTCCCGCGGCAGCTCACGCACCTTCTCGCCCAGCCCCAGGATCACGCCTTTGCTGCCCTTATTGACCTCGGGTCCCGCATAATCCAGCGTATCCATCGCCGTTCCGGCGAAAACCACGAGGTCCTTCTCCCAGCGCGCGCGCTCCAGGACGTGCGTCAAGACCGGCTTGAAGTCGCGGAGGTCCATCGGCTTGTCGATCCCGAGCAGAAACTTCTGCAGCGAGAGCTGGCCCTCGCCGAGAATGCGGAAGCAGCTCGAAAGCGCTTCGCGCTCGTAGCGCTCCTTCAAGACCGCGGCCGCGAGCGAGTGATAGCCCGTCTCCCCGTAGCTCCAGAGGTCGCGGACCGCCGGCATCACCAGGGGAAAGAGCGGGCTGAGGAGCTCCTGCAGATAATCCCCGAGGAAGAAGTCCTCCTGCCGCGGCTTGCCGACCACCGTCGCCGGAAAGATCGCGCCCGTCCGGTGGAAGATCCGCTGCGGCCTGAAGACCGGGTAATCGTGCCTGAGCGAGTAGTACCCGTAGTGATCGCCGAAAGGCCCCTCGGGCCGGCGCACGTTCGGCGGCACCTCGCCGACCAGGCAAAACTCCGCCTCCGCGACGGCATCGATGCCTCCCCTCAAAGTCTTCGTCCGTCCCAGCCGCTCGCCCAGAAGGAGCGATGCGAGCATCATCTCCGGCACGTTCTCCGGCAGAGGCGCGATCGCCGCCAGGGTCAATGCCGGCGGCCCGCCGAGGTAGATGTTGGCGCGCAGAGGTCTTTTCTCGAGCTCGGCTTGGTGCAAGTGGTAACCTCCACCTTTGCCGATCTGGAAGTGCATCCCGACCTCTTTCCGGTCATGGATCTGCACGCGGTACATGCCGAGGTTGTCGCCGTGGCTGCCGTCGGTATGGACGAGCGGCAACGTCAGAAAAGGCCCGCCGTCCTCGCTCCAGCTGGTGAGCGCCGGCAGCTCCGTCGGGTCGGCCGCCGCGATCTCGTGGCCCATCACCGGCGCATGGTTTATGCGCCGCATGCCGATCTTGATCGCGTCCTTGGCCAACCCGCGCGCGCCCCAGAGCTTCCCCAAGGTCGGCGGCATCAGCTCCTGCGGCAAGGCGGCGATGCGCTGGACCAACTCTTTCGGCCTTTGCCCGAAAGCGAGGTCGACGCGCGCCTTCGTGCCGTAAAGGTTCGTCGCCACCGGAAAACGCTTGCCGCGCACCTTGGTGAACAAGAGGGCTGGGCCGCCGGCGGCGATCACGCGGCGGTGGATCTCCGCGATCTCGAGGCGGGGGTCGACCTCGGCCTCGACCACGGCCAGGTCGCCCTGGAGCCTGAGAGCCTCGATGTAGCTGGAGAGGTTCCGGAAGACGGGCATCGCGTAGTTTCCCCAACGAGTGTCCAAGCCGTTTACACCCCCAGTCCCGGAGCCTTCAAGCGCTTTCCCGCGGAAACCTAAGGCGTTTCGGCGAATCGGCCCGTCGGCCCGCGCTTTGCTCCGTCGTGCTCGTGGCAGCTCCTGCTCCCCGCTCCCCCTTTCCACTCGGAAGCTCCCCGCCATGGCAAAGAACCAGAAGAAGAAGCCGGCTCAGCAAGTCCAAAGCATCCTCGAGACCCTGCGCGAGAAGGGCCGCGAGCTCGGCGTCGACTCGAAGACCGCGGTCAGCCGCCTCGCGACCACCATCAAGGCCGAGATGCCGACCCTGATTTTGGACCAGGCCGACAAGAACGCCGCGGCCGACAAGGCCGAGAAGAAGAAGAAGCACGAAGCCGTCAGAGGGCCGTCCAAGCCGGGGATCTTCTCTGAGCGCTTGAAGTCCAACGTCGCGAAAGTCGCCCACCAGCTGAACCCGCTCGGCGAGCCGGCCGGCGCGCGCAAAGTGGCGCGGGAGCTGAAGCACCTGCAGAAGCAGATCATCAAGGCGCAGCGCCCGGTGAAGGCCAAAGTGCGCCGCTCGCGCCTTCCGTTCGTCGTCGCGTTCGTGGTCCTGCTCGTTCTCGGGGGCGGCCTTTGGGCCTTCCGTGCGGTCTCGGGCGTCCTCCCGAGCGTCAAAGTCTCGCAGGTCCTCGACTACAAGAAATGGTTCGAGCACACCGCCGGCAAGACGAAGCATGCCAAGGAGCCGGCCTTGACCGTCAAGGCGCACGGCAGAGCGCCCGTCGCGAAGTCCGAGCCGAAGCGCGAGCCGCAGCCGCTCGTCATCCACGTCGTGAATCCCCCGATCCCGCACAAGGTCCTGACCAAGCAGAGCTCCCGCGGCGCCGTCGGCAAGAAGATGGCCCAGAAGTCGAAGCGCGCCACCCTGCAGAAGGCGCCGAAGGCCCGCGTCAAGACCGTTTCGTACAAACCGAAACGCTAAATTTTCCTTTGCAGTTTCGATGAGTTAAACTGACGGGCCGGACTCCCATTTGGGATTTCGGCCCGTGCCGCTTAGGGGACTCTCAAAAGAAATTTTTTAGATTCACGAACGGCTGCCGATCAACCCGGTGGAGGCCTTGCACATGAAGCTCACGTTCGCCGCCCTTTCCGGGTTCCTGCTTGCCGCGACGCTCGCGCCCTTGGCTCACGCCCAGGACGAGGCGAAGGCCCCCGGCAAAGACGCCAAGAAGGTCCGCGAGGAGGAGAAGGAATACCTCGTTGCGCCGGAGCAGCCTGCGGTGCAGAAGATCTTCACGAAGGACGACGTCAAGCGGTTCTGCGGCAAATACTCCGGGCAGGTGATCGCGTACTACGGCGACGTCTGGAAGGTCGAGGGCTGCAAGCGCCGTCCCCTGCTCGACAGCAAGACCGTCTACAGCATGCAGCGCAGCGGCTCGCGCGTCATCGACGTCGACGCCGACGTCATCGCCGCCATCCCCGAAGGCTCGCCGCTCGACGTCTCGGTCACCACCGAGCAGGCCCGAAGCTGTGCGCAGCTTGAAGCCCACTACGTCAGCTTCTCTTCTGTCGACGTCTACTTCATCGAGCGTTGCAAGCGGCGCTTGTTTCCGGACTGGACGACCTACGTCAAGCACCGCGACACGCGCGGCGACAAGAAGGGCGAGATCCTTTCCCTGAGCCTCATCGAGTTCGAGCGCACGGTCGAGGGCGAGCCCTATCCCTCCGTCGTCGACGACATGTTCGCCAAGCTCCTCACCGGCCAGGCCGGCGTCGAGATCATCCCGATCGACGAGGCCTGCGAGGGCATCGACGGACGCTATATGGCGTTCTATTCGCGCCTCTATCACATCGAGCGCTGCAAGAAGCGCGAGATCCTCGAGCCGGAGTTCTTCCTCAAGAAAAACGGCAACCTCAAGATCGACGACATGAGGGATCAGCAGTGGCTGTCCCTGCCTGACGGCGAGCCGATCCTCCCGGCGCCGAAGGGTCCGCAAGGTGCGCCGCCGAAAGGCGCGTGAGTTGCCGTAGAGGCGGCTCCGGTTAGATCGTCGCGGACGACGACAGGATGTCCCTAAGTCGCCGGTTCATGAAAGTTTTCGAGACCCAGAAGATCTCGGAGAGCTGGGCGACGATGTCCTTCGCGACGTTGACGTTGTTGATCTCTTTGCGCACGAGGTGCGCAGGAGCCAACAGCTTCGCGGCGAAAAGATTGCCCTGGACGTCGGCCAAGTGCGCGGCGAACTCGCTTTGGTCGCCAGCGGCGTCCTGGAAGGACGGGAACGCGGGGTTTGCGGCCAGGAAATGCGTCGCCATCGCCTTCGCGAGGCGGTAGCGCATGTAGGGCCGCATCTCGGTGCCCACCGCGTAGTTGATCGTCGTATGCGCGCCCTTGCGGGAGACGCTGACGGGCGCGGGGTTGTCCTTCGGCGAGCGGACGCCTTCCGGCGCCGCCGGCGAGAGCGCGACTTCGGGATGCGCGGCGACGATCTCCGGCAAGTAGAGCGGCGCCTCTTGGAAGTTGATGCGCGCGTGGATCGCCTCGACGATCCGGTCGATCGTCGGCTCGTTGACGTTGAAGAACTCGCGGAACTCGTTCTCGCGATCTTTCGTCCAAGTGCCTGCGTGGCGGCGGTAGAAGTCCTTCTTCGCGGCCTCGATCACTTTGCCGTCGAGGGCGAAGGCGCCGTAGCCGGAGAATTCGTAGAAGGCCTCGGTCTCGTCGAGGTCGCCGCTGGCGACGTCCACCACGAGGCGCTCGTCCACGCCCAAATGCTCGGCGATCGACTTCATCGCCTGGATCGAGCGGATGTTCTTCTTGCCCTTTTTCCAGTGGCTGCAGTCGGCAGGGTCGAAGCCCAGGATCTGGCCGACGTCCTGGTCGATGACGCGGATACCGCCGAACTTGTGGTCGAGGACCCGGCGGCAGAACTGGAACAGGTTGGCCGAATTCGGGTATTTGACTTCAGTGGCTTTCTTCATGGCCCTAAGTCTCCCCAAATCGGCGCCGGCGCGCGTGTGGAAGTCCCGCCTGCGTGACCCTGTGGCCGTCGCGGTTCCGCTCGATGACTGCTGATGATGCCTGAGACTCTTATCAATCGCATATCATCCCTTGGGTATGCCGTCAACATTCCCTTGCGGAAATGCACAAGGCGACTTTGTACGAAAGCGAATTGGGAAAATCCTGCCGACTGACGCGTAGTTACCGACACCTTAAGCTAGAGGAAGTCGGAGGTGCGCCGGTGTCGCAAATCCTGGGATTCCTCGGCATCGCATTCAGTCTCTACTTCTCGTTCGAGCACGAGGGGTCGGGCTTTAGCGGCTTCATCGACCCAGCGGCGATGGTGCTGCTCGGCCTCGGTACGCCTTCGATCATGCTGCTTTCTCATGGGATCACCGACTTCTTCACCGGCGGACGGCTCGTCGTGTCGTCGATGTTCTCGCGCCTGCGCAAGCACCATGACGAGGTGATCGATACCCTCACCTTGCTGTCGAAAGCCGTGCGCTCGGAGGGCATCGCCGCCGTCGTGCCGTTCCGCGATAAAGCGCGCTACCCGCTTCTCCGCGACGGCCTCTCGCTCCTCATCAACGACTTCAAGCCCGAGGAGATCCGCCACAACCTGTCGGCGCGGGTCAATGCCAAGCAGTCGCACATGCAGCTCGCCGCGAACCTGTTCGAGAACATGGCGAAGCTTGCGCCGGGCGTCGGCATGATCGGCACGCTGATGGGGCTCATCAAGATGCTCTCGCACATGGACGACCCGTCGAAGATCGGCTCGAACATGGCGCTGGCGATGATCACCACGCTCTACGGCCTCATGCTCGGCACCATCATCTTCGGCCCTTGGGCCGAGAAGGTGGCGCTCGAGGCGGAGAAGACGCTCGAGATCGACATCTTGATTATCGAAGGCCTCCTCAACATCAAGGGCAAGAAGTCGACGGCGCACCTCAAAGACATCATGAAGACGTACGGCGCCGGCAAGGGCAAGGACGAGGCGCCCGCGGGGAGCCCCGCGAAAAAGGGCGCCTGACGCGTGAGCGCCGAAGCCGACGACAACGCGCGGGAGGGTGACGACGGCGGGGCCGCGAGCCTCGTGCGCAAAAAATCGAAAGTGAAGAAGAGCGAGACGCTCTGGCTCATGTCCTTCTCCGACATGAGCCTGATCCTGATGTCGTTCTTCATCCTGCAGCTAAGCTATTCGACGCCCGACAAGCGGAAGTACGACAACCTGTCGAGCGCGATCAATGAGAAGCAGCAAAAGCAGCCGCAAGAGAACCTGAAGTCGATCGAGTCCAAGCTCGACCAGGTGGTCAAGGAGCAGAGCCTCGACAAGTCGATCGACGTCACCTCGTCGATGCAGGGTCTGGCCATCGAGTTTCGCGACGGCGTCCTCTTCGAGACCGGCTCGTCGGCGCCGAAGGCCGCGACCGAGGCGGTGGTGAGCAAGGTCCTCGCCGTCATCGCCAAGACGCCGGGCAACTACAAGATCGTCATCGAGGGCCACACCGACGACGTCAAGATCGCGACGCCGAAGGCCGGCGCCAAGCAGAAGCAGTTCACCAGCAACTGGGAGCTGGCCGCGGCGCGAGGCATCTCGCTCCTCGAGGGCTTCAAGAAGCGCGGCGTCGCCGAGACCCGCCTTTCGGTCCTCGCCTACGCGCAAACGAAGCCCAAGGTCCTACCGGAAGGCTTGAAGGGCGAGGCGCTGGCGAAGGCGCGCGCGGCGAATCGTCGCGTCGTGATCCGGATCGAGTAGGATGGTGCCATGATCGACGGACCTTTTCGCGCTGTCCTGCCTCGCTACGTCGAGCCCCTGCTCGAGTGGTACGAGGCGCGCGGATTCACGCCGAACCAGCTGACGTTCGCGGGATTCGGCGTTGCCTGCATTGCGGCCTTCTTCGTCAGCGTTGGCTGGAGCTGGGTGGCTCTGCTCTTGTGGTGGCTGTCACGGCTCCTCGACGGCACCGACGGGATCTACGCGCGGCGAACGCGCCAGGTTACGGACTTCGGAGGCTACCTCGACATCGTGCTGGACATGGCGAGCTACGGCGTCATGATCCTGGGCTTTGCGTGCGCTCGGCCCGAGCTGTCGTTCGGCTGGGCATTGATCCTGTTCCTCTACGTGCTCTGCATCACCAGCGCCCTCGCCTTCGGCAACCTCGAGGAGAAGCGCGGCGTCGGCCACGCGGCGCGCGACGATCGGAGCCTTCGCCTCGGCGCCGGCCTGGCCGAGGGCGGCGAGACCGGGATCGCCTATACGCTCTTCCTGTTGTTCCCCGAGGCTTTGCACGTCTTCGTGCCGATCTGGATCGCGGTGCTCGCGGTCACGGTCATGGCGCGAAGCCTTCTGGCGAAGAAGGTGCTCTAAGGCTCGGCAGCTGCAAGAGCCCGCCGACGCAGATCGGCGAGCTCTTCAGAAAGATCGGCGCCGGCTTCGACTGGGCGGCGACCGTAGGGGCTATCAGTGGCTCGGCCCGCTTCGAAGAAACGAGTCGTAGAAATCCGAGATCAGCTCCACTTCGTGGGCGACGTCCTCGTCTTCCTCGTCACCGAACCACAAAATCTCCGGCGCGGCTTCTGCCGCTTGGGGCCGAGTTTCCATGTTAAATCCTATTCATCAAGGCCATGACGACGACCACGACTAGGACGAGGCCGAGCAGACCGCTCGGTCCGTAGCCCCAGTTGCGGCTGTGCGGCCATGCCGGGACGGCGCCGAGCAGCAAGACGACGAGCACGACGAGAAGAATCAAAGAGATCGACATGTGGGTGTCCTTTCGTATTGGCGCGTCACGCGCTCGTCCTCGCCGCTTCATCTTTCGTGCCAACTTTTCGGATGCCGTCGCGCGAGCTGATCTCGACGTAGCGCGTCTCTCGCGCTGTTGGCTGCCATTTCGACGCCGCTTTCGCCCTCGCCGGCGTCTCATTTTCGCGTCGCGCCGTCGCGCTGCGCCGCCACCATTGCTAACTGTACGATTATATTAGTTTTTCGGAAGTCCTTGCCGCGCCCAGCCCAAGTTGCGACGATGGAGTCGCGCGCCCTTGACGTTTCTTAGGCGCGCCCCATTTTGTTTTGGATATCTTCCGGATCGGGTGTCAAACGACGATGGCGCAAGACGAGCACGACAATCCGAATCAGCAGGACGACGATGGCGGTAGCACCGGTCTATTGACCGAGCGGAAGGTCCGGGCGGAGCGCCCGAACCTCTACAAGGTGTTGCTGCACAACGACGACTTCACTCCGATGGACTTCGTGGTCGACGTCCTCGAGCGCTTCTTCAGCAAGACGCACGCACAAGCGACCGAGATCATGTTGGCGGTTCACTACAAGGGCAAAGGCGTCTGCGGGATCTTTCCCTACGAGGTTGCCGAGACGAAGGTGGCTTTGGTGACCGAGGCCGCTCGGGAGCACGAGCATCCGCTGCAGTGTACGATGGAACGAGCCTGACGGCGGCGCCTGGCGCGACCCCCGTCTCGAAGCAGGTTTTGCGGAGGGCGCGCAATGATTAGTCCGGAACTGGAAGCCAGCCTGAATCTCGCGGTGAGCGAGTCGGCGCGGCGCGGCCACGAGTACGTGACTGTTGAGCACGTGCTATTGGCCTTGCTGGGCAACGACTCGGCGGCGCGGGCCCTCAAGGCTTGCGGCGCCTCGCTGGACGAAACGCGGCGAATGCTCGAGGAGTTTTTCCGCGAGCACTATCCTTCGCCCACCTTAAAACCCGGGCAAATGCCCCAGCCGACCTTGGCCTTCCAGCGCGTCATCCAACGCGCGGCGCAGCACGTGCGCGCTTCGGGCAAGGAGAAGATCAAAGGCGACAACATCCTCGTCGCCCTCTTCTCGGAGCGCGAGTCGTTCGCCGTCTACTTCCTGAAAAAGCAGAACGTCACCCGCTTCGACGTTATCAACTACATGTCCCACGGCATCGTGAAGCCGGGCGTCGACCCGCAGTTCGAGGACGAGGACGGCGGGGAGCGCCCGAAACTGCCCTCGGGTGACGACGACTCTGATCATGACGACGAGCCGAGCTTAGGCGACGGCGACAGTGACGGCGAAGAAGGCCCCGGCCGCGCCGGCGCCCGCCGCAATACGCAGGAGACGAGGAAAGACAAGGATCCGCTCAAGCTCTACTGCGTCGACCTGTGCGCGCGGGCGAAACAAGGCAAGATCGATCCTTTGATCGGCCGCGAGGCGGAGATCGAGCGCACGGTGCAGGTCCTCTGCCGCCGCCGCAAGAACAATCCCCTGTACGTCGGCGACGCCGGCGTCGGCAAGACCGCGATCGCCGAGGGCCTGGCGCTGAAGATCATCGAAGGCGAAGTCCCAGAGCCCTTGAAGGACGCGGAGATCTTCGCGCTCGACATGGGCACCTTGATCGCCGGCTCGCGTTTCCGCGGCGACTTCGAGCAACGCTTGAAGGACGTTCTGAAGGCGCTGAGCAAGCGCAAGCACGCCGTTCTCTTCATCGACGAGATCCACACCGTGATCGGCGCCGGTGCCGTAAGCGGCGGCGCGCTGGACGCCTCGAACCTTTTGAAGCCGGCACTCTCCTCCGGCCAGCTCCGCTGCATTGGCTCGACCACATACAAAGAGTACCGCCAGCACTTCAAGAACGATCACGCGCTCGACCGCCGCTTCCAGAAGATCGACGTCGACGAGCCGTCCATCGAGGACACGATCAAGATTCTGAAAGGCCTGAAAACCCGGTACGAAGAGCATCACAAGGTGGTCTACACGCTCGACGCTCTGCGGCAGGCGGCGGAGCTCGCGGCGCGCCACTTGCGCGAGAGGAAGCTCCCCGACACCGCCATCGACGTGATCGACGAGGCCGGCGCGGCTTTCGCGCTCCGGCCGAAGCGTGGCACCGCGACCAAGCCGCTCAAGGTCACTGCCTTGGACGTCCAGAACGTCGTCGCGAAAATGGCGCGCATCCCGGCGCAGAAGGTCAACGCCACCGACCGCAAATCGCTGAAGGACCTCGAGCCCGAACTGAAGGCCGTCGTCTTCGGCCAGGACCAAGCGATCGAGACGCTCAGCGCGGCGATCAAGCTATCGCGCTCGGGTCTGCGCGACGAGGAGAAGCCGATCGGCAGCTTCCTCTTCGCCGGCCCGACGGGCGTCGGTAAGACGGAGGTCGCCAAGCAGCTCGCCAAAGTGATGGGCGTCGAATTCATCCGCTACGACATGTCGGAGTACATGGAGCGCCACACCGTCTCGCGGCTCATCGGCGCGCCTCCTGGCTACGTCGGCTTCGAGCAGGGCGGCCTCTTGACTGACGCCGTGAGCAAGACGCCGCACGCGGTGCTGCTTCTCGACGAGATCGAGAAAGCCCATCCTGAGATCCAGAACATCCTGTTGCAGGTGATGGACCACGGCTCGCTCACCGACTCGAACGGTCGGAAGTCCGATTTCCGCAACGTCGTCATCATCATGACGACGAACGCCGGCGCGCGCGAATTGGCGACGGGCTCCATAGGCTTCAGCCGCGACGCGGCGGGCCTGGGCGCCGGCGAGAGCGTCGCCGTCCGCGAGCTCTTCTCCCCGGAGTTCAGGAACCGTCTTGACGCCATCATCTCCTTCGGCCCGCTGCAGGAGTCGGTGATTCTCTCAATCGTCGACAAGTTCCTGGCCGAGGTGCGCGAGAAGCTGACGAAGCAGCGCGTGCACCTGGAGGTCAGCGAGGCGGCACGGAAGTGGCTCGGCAAGAAAGGCTACGACCCGACCTACGGCGCGCGGCCCCTGGCGCGCGTCATCCAGGACAAGCTAAAGAAGCCGCTCGCCGACGAGTTGCTCTTCGGGAAGCTTGCGCATGGCGGGCAGGTCTTGGTCGAGCTGGACGGGGATCAGCTGAAGTTTACGATGACCAAGTAAAAAAGAGAGCTCCGGCCGGCCGGAGCTTTTTATCGCGCCGCCGCGCCGTTCCGCGATTCCCGTGCCCGCAACGCTCCCCCCACCGCCTCCCGCATGTCCCCAAGCATCACCCGCGGCAACTTCCGTTTCCCTGCACGCGCCTCTTCCACCATCCGGTTCATCTCGCGCGCCGCGCCATCACCGTCTCCTGCTAGCGCCAGAGCCACGATATAACGCCCACGACAAAACACGTTCTCGTCACTCAAAGCCCCGAGGCAAGGCGCCGCCGCCTCCCCCAAGCGTGCCGCGGAAAGCGGCAGCAAAGCGGACTCATAGTCAGCAAAAGCCTCGATGTAGCGCCGCGCCAACCGGGGCGTTGCATCCGCCGGCGCCGTGCCGCCGTCTTTCCCCGAGAGCCAGAGCACGATTCCGGCCACGTCGCCTGCCGCGGCCGCATCGACCTTGCCCGTCATCGCCAAGCTCATCGCCGCCGACCGGCACTGCCAGCTCTGCGACTCCAGGCGATTGTAAACGTCCGCCGCGCGCACGTTGCAGATCTGCGGCAACGCCTCCTGAAGAGGTAGCCCGCTTTCCTGCAGCAAGGTCCGCACCGCCATTTCCCGCGTCCACGGCCGAAGCGTCAGAGCCTCCGCCAAACGCGGCGCGTCCCCTGTCAGCTGCTGAAAAAACTCCCGCCCGGCGCGGTGCGAGAGCTTCGGAAAATCGAGCAGCTGCAACCCGTGCTCGCCATACGCCGCCGGCGCGAGCCAAAGCTCGTAGCCGAGCAGCGCCGATACGGTGCCGATCTCCAGGGACAAGAGCTCGGAGCGCACCTCCGGCTCCGCCATCCGCGCCGCCGCCGTCGTCACGGCGCTCGTGCCGAGGCGCTTCGCGGAGCCGAGGAGCAAGAGATCGCCCGAGCTCGTGTAGAAGATGCGCACCCCTGGAAAGACCGTCGCAAACGTGTTGATCACCAAGCCGACCGTATCCGCGGACACGCTGTAAGTGTGAAACCACTGCGCGAACACGCCGCCTTCCGCTAGGCGCTGGCGCATCAGCGCGTAAAACTCCTGCGTATAGAGCCGCTCGACCCCCGTCACCCATGGATTCGACGGTTCCGAAACGATGACGCCGTAGCGCTCGGTCGACGCCGCCAGTTTCCGGTACGCGTCGTCCAAGTGCCAGGTCACCTTCGGATGCCGCGAGGCCGCGTGGTTCGACGCGTCGAAAAGCGGCGCGGCGTCGCGCACGGCCTCCGAGATCTCGATGACGTCGATCGTCTTAACCCAGCCGTGCAAGCTCAAGGTCCCGACGGTGAGCCCCGTCCCGAAGCCGACGACGGCCGCTCGATCGGAGCCCGACTCCTGCAGGAGTGCCGGAATCTGACCCAAAAGGATGGTCGTGTACCGGTCCGGGCCCCCCGTCGAGCCGTCCGATTTTCCGTTCACCACGAGCGAGCGCGAGAACCCGTCCTGGAGCCGCGTCTGCTCGACCGCCTCCGTCACCGCGACCGTCGTGTTGGGATCGTCACGATAGAAGAGATAGGTGAGGCCCGCATTCCGCTCGCGGTACATGGCCTCCGCCCCGTCGAGGGAGCTCGGGGTCAAAGCCGTCAGCCGAAAGAGCCCGAAGCCGAGATGGTCCTCGGGCCAGGGCGGCAAAAAGACGACGGCGAGCAGCGCGCCGACGAGGGCCAGGGCCGGCCCGAGAAGGCGCGCTTTCGCGGTCATCATCATCATTCCCGCGAGCGTGGCGAGGGCGATGCAGAAGCGGGCGACATCATCCAGGTTCACGAAGCGCAGCGCGACATAGCCGCCGAGCGTGGCCCCAGCGATGCAGCCCAGCGTGTTCCAGCCGTAGAGCCGCCCCACCTCGTTTCCCGAGCTTCCAATGCGGCGATTCACGGCGCCGAAAAGGAGGGGCATCGAGCGCCCGAGCGCGCCGACCGGCAATGAGAGGACCGCGGCCAGGAGCAGGAAAATGGCCGCATAGTAGGCATAGAAGGCGATGCCGTTCGACGCGAACGTCGCGCGCGCGAGGTGCGCGACCCACGGCCAGTACGGAACGCTCGCGTAGAGCACGATCAGCCCGAGGATGACGACGCCTTGGTTCCGGAGCAGCGCTCCACTCTTGCCGCTCCCTTTGATTGCGGCGCCCGCGGCGAGCATCGCGATGAAAACGGCGACCACCATCGAGAACGCGTACTCAGAGCTGCCGACGCTGAGCCCCACGATGCGGATCACCACGGTCT
This sequence comes from Pseudomonadota bacterium, assembly GCA_031416315.1. GTDB lineage: Bacteria > Bdellovibrionota_B > Oligoflexia > Oligoflexales > CAIYRB01 > JANOTL01. Next base: position 58,585 of record JANOTL010000202.1, on the reverse strand, counting down.
GCAGGCAGATCGAGACCGCGCCGCCCAAAAATGCCAGCATGCACGCACGCCACGCGCCCATCGCCGTCTCGCTCGCGCTTTCGCCGGGGGACGCGGTCGCGACGCCCGGCGCTTCAACGGCCTCGGTGACGGCGCTCGCCATTGCGAGAAAGACGAGGCCGGTCGCGGCATTCACCGCCGCGACGCCCATCATGGTGAGCGGCAGGCCGAACGCCGGGATCAGGACGAAGCCCGCGCCCAAGGCGCCGAGGCAGGCGCCTGCGGTATTCACCGCGTAGACGTGCGCGTGGAAACGCGTCGCATCGCGAAGATTCCGCGCCAGAGCGCGCGTCAGGAGGGGCAGCGTCCCCCCCATGAGCACCGTCGGCGCGCCGATTAAAAGCGCCGCGAGCAGCGCGTCACCGAAGGCGCCCAAAGACGACAGTTCCGCGCGCAGGCCGTCCGCGGCCCAGATCGTCTCGAACATGGTCGGGAACGCGAAAGCCCAAGCGGCGATCCCGAGCTCCGCGAGGCCGTAGGCGCGCAGCAGTGAGGCGGCGCCGCGCTCCTTGCTCAAGCGTCCGAAGGCCGCATAGCCGAGCCCGAGCCCGCCGAGAAACACCGCGAGGATCAAGACGCTCGCGCGCGCATGGCTGCCGAAGAGGTTGGCCAGGTAGCGTTGCCAGACCACCTCGTAGATCAGCCCGGAAGCGCCCGTCAGGCAGGTGAGCACGAGAACCGTCTTGCGCATGGACCCTCCACATTTCCCTTACATCTTAGCCGTGAAATCGGCCGGAGCTCGGCTCGGAGCCGAAGTCTCGCCGGTGAATACCCCACTCAGGGCGGGCTCCAACGCCAAGGAACGACGGAGAGAATCGATTCTCTTTTTCTTTTGCTCAAGCGCAGCGCCAGCTTTCTCCGAGGCCCCTGATGGGCGATCTCGCTCGCCCGCACGCACGTCTTCTGGAGGAACAAAATCATGCGCCTTTTGGCTTACGCCCTAGGCCTTCCACTATCCCTCGCCGCTTGCGGCTCCGAGCCGGCGCCGCTGCCGCCCACGAGCCCCTCGCCGTTTTACGGGAACGCCGTGCCGAACGACACCGGCTCGGACGACGATGCCACGTCCGACGACGACGATGACGACGACGACAAAGCGAAGAAAGCCAAGGACAAGAAGAAGAAGCCAGTCGAGGACGAGCCTGACGCGGACGGCGGCAACGTGCGCGACCCTGAGCCGCCGCCCCCATTGGCGCCCGCGCCGGCGCCGGCCCCGGCGCCCTCGCCCGACGGCGGTAGCCTCCCGGATCCCGAGGCGCCCGACGGCGGCGCTACGGGCGACGAGGTCGACGACGAGCCGTCGGGCGAGATCGCCCGCGCCAAGTTGATGGAGGCCTGCGGCGTCGACACCGAGCGCCCCGAGCTCGAGATCCTGAGCGCCAACGCGGCCGGTGCGCCGCAGCAGCAGTCCGGCGAGATCAAGAGCGGTTTGTTCACCGTCGACTACATGCTGATCGTCACGCCCACCGTCGCGCTACGCTCCACCACCGCCGCCAGCGTCTCGAGCCTGTCCTTCGCCGTCTCCGGCAACAACGAGCGCGCCATCACGCGCGCCGAGACGGCGACCGACCTCGCTGCCGGCTCGAGCTCGGCCGAGCTGGTCAGGATCGACGAGCGTCTGGAGCCGGGCAAGGCCGTGCCCGTCGCCGCACCCGCGGCCGGTTGGGAGAAGATCGTCTGCACCGTGGCCGGCGCCCGAAAATTGACGACGCAGACGGGCGCGGGCTCAGTCGACGTCACCTTCGACCCGCCGCTGCCGACGGGAATCTTCGCCGGCGCGGCGAAGGAGCGCTTCGACGCGGAGCTCGCGACCGACAAGACCTGGAGCGGCGTGAAGGCGACCATCGTCACCTCCACGGTCTCTGGCCTTACGGCCGGCACCGTGCTGACCGGAACTGTGTCTCTTCGTCGCATCGGCGCCGTCTCCGGCTTCACCGGCGACTTGGCCTACGAGCTTGCGATCGACTTCGGTGGGGCGCAAGTGACCAACTCGCTCGGCCTGCGGCCGTCGACGAAATTCTTCGTCGACTCGCGGCTGCGGCGCCTGACGGGGATGTTGGTCGACACGCAATTGCCCTTGGCCATGAACGTGCCGGGCGTGCCGCAGACGTGGACGTTTATCGTTCCATGATCAAGTCGCGCGCAGCGTAAACGAGGCGTGCGCAGGCGACCCATAAATATCTCATGCGACCGAGCGGTACAGCGTCCGAGCTGTTACCATCGGGGCTCGTCGACAGTAGATGAGTGCTTTTACGTATGAGGTCCCCATGAAGATCACCCTCTCGAAGGCGAGGTCGATTGCTTCGATTCTCGTCTTAGGTGTAGCCGTCAGCTACGCCGGTGCATGCAAGAAAAAGGACGATAAGGACGATACGCCGAAGAAGAAGCCGACGCCGACCGCGCCTGAGCCGGGCCCTGCTCCCGGTCCCGCGCCAGGCCCGGCTCCCGCTCCCGGCCCCGTTACGCCCGTAGTCGAGACGGCGGAAGCCATGCTCGCGAAGTGCTTCGGAGTCGACGCTTCGGAGATCGCGCCACTTGGCATCGCCGACGCCGACGAAGCGCGCGCCCATGCGACCAAGCTGTGCGCGCAGCTCGCCGCGGTGAATTTCGAGGGCGGCGCGAAAGTCGACGTCGTCGCGACCGACGTTGAATAAACAAAAGTTTTTTAGAATTACTCGTGGAGGTTTCCTTATGTTGCAGAAGCTCTTCGTCGCCGCCACCGCGCTCACCGCCGGCGTCGCTCTCGCCTCGAGTCACCGCGAGGCCCCGGCCATCTCCCAAGATCCGGCCGTCGACATCTCCGACCTCTATGTTTTCCCGACTCCGGCGAAGCCGACGACCCACACCTCGTTCATCCTGAACGTCTCGCCCGCCTACCAGGCGTACGCGGGCCCGAACTGGTATCGCTTCGCCGACGACGCGATCTACGAAGTGCACATCGACGTCAACGGCGACGGCGTCGAGGACACGACCTATCAGTTCGAGTTCAAGACGGCCGACTACAAGGGCCTGGGCGAGAACGCGCTGATCGTCGCGAACTTCCCGGCCATCACGTACGCGAACGGCTCGTTCAGCGGCGCCCTGTCGCAGCTCTACAAAGTTACGAAGATCGTCGGCAACCGCCGCACGGGAACGCGGACCGAGATCGCCAAGGGTCTGCCGGTCGCGCCGCCGCGCATCGGGCCTTACACGACCGATGGCGGCGCCGCCAACAAGGGCGACCACGCCCTGATGTACGCGGCATACAACTCCCTCGCCGCGAACGCGATCCAGCCGGTTGGCACCTCGCACTTCTTCGCCGGGCCGCGCAACGACCCCTTCTTCGTCGATCTGGGCGCTGTCTTCGACCGCGTCAGTCCGCGTATTCCCGAGGTCGTCCCGGGCGACGGCCCCGTCACCGGCAACCCGCGTGATTCGCTCAAAGGCGCTAACGTCCTCACCATCGCGTTCGACATTCCCGACGCCGACTTCGGCGGCGAGAGCGGCAAATTCGGCGTCTGGGCCACCGCGAGCCGTCCGCAAGCCGGCATCTGGCGCTTGGGCGGCAAAGACTCGATCTTCGGCGGCGGCTACGTCCAGGTCTCGCGCCTGGGCAACCCGCTCGTCAACGAGGTCGTGATCAAGATCAACGACAAGGACAAGTTCAACAACACCGAGCCGAAGGACGACGCCAAGAATTACGCCGGCTACGTCGTGAAGCCGCAGCTCGCGTATGTGCTGAACTTTCTATATGCCGGGGCCGCCGGCGCGACCGTGCCGAACTTCATCACCGCGATCAAAGAGGACGGCCGCGCCGACCTCGTCGCCGCCTTCGTCGACGGCCTCCCGAACATCAACAAGATCCCGGGCTCGATCGAGAACGCCGGCGATATGATCCGCGTCAACAAAGCCTTCGGCATCCAGGAGTGGCCGCTCTCCGGCCGCCAGCTCAAAGACGACGTCGTCAAGGCCGCTCTCACCTTCCTGGCACAGTGCACGAAGCTGATGGCTAACACCGGCACGCCGGTTAACCCGTACGGTGAAGTTGAACCGCCGACGGTCGGCCTCAGCCCGGCGAACTGCCTCCTCGACGACTTCGTCACTGCGGGCGACGCGACCCCAGGGGGTACGACCAACGGCTTGATCGCGGCCTTCCCGTACATCGACGCGCCGCACAGCTCTTATTTCCACAACGTGGATTATCCGACCTACGGCCCTTGAGCTGAGCTCGAGAAATCCGCGAAGCCCCCGGCGCCCTTTGGCCGGGGGCTTCGGCGTTCGCCTCCGCAAGTACGCGAAATGGCGTCCGCAATTCAAATTTCTAAAGGCGCTCGCCAATACGACCGAGTCCCCTTCGAGTGATTTCGAGCGAGCCCCCGCGGGACCTCGGACAACTAGAGGATGGACCATGAAGCTCCGTAACGCGCTCGTCGCGCTGGCCGTGATCACGACTGCAGCCTGCGCCCCGCTCGAGCCGAAAGAAGATGCGAAACAAGGCGGCGGCGCCGACGGCACCGTCGCGGCGAAGAAGTTCACCGACGCGGAGTTCGCCTGCTACGAGACGCATGCCGCGGCCGCATTGGTCGACGGCGGCGGCATCGGCTACAACGAGAGCGTGAAGGCGGTCGTCGATGCGCAATGCGTCAGCTGCCACAACCCGAAAGGTGTGTCGCCGGATCTGTCGACTTTCGCGGCCCTCGAGGCGGAGGGCGAGGCGAGCTTGAACCGCATCAAAGCGGGCACGATGCCGCCGGCCGCCGCGCTCGGCGCGGCGCAGCAAGAGCTGTTCGCGCAATGGGTCGAGCAGGGCATGGCGCAGAACGCCGTCGACGCCGTGGTGCCGGCGACCGGCACGAGCCCAGCAACGGCCGCGCCGGCGTCCTTGCCGCACGATCTGAAGGCGATCTGCCAGGCTCCCGGCAAGAAGGCGCCGGTTGTGGCCGCTCCCGCTGCGCCCGCCGACGGCACCCCGGCACCGGCGCCGGAGCCTGCACCGGCTCCTGGAGCTCCTGCGCCGGCTCCTGGCCCGACCCCGGCTCCGGGCACTCCGGTGCCTGCGCCCGCCCCCGAGCCAGCTCCGGCGCCTGCGCCCGCACCGGTGCCCGTTCCTGCGCCGCCGAAGGTCGTAAACTACAACGACGACATCAAGCTCCTGCTAACCAACAACTGCACGAACTGTCACGCCGCGGGCGGAACCCCGCCCGCGCTCGACACCTTCGCGGCCGCGAAAGCGGGCGGCGTCAGAAGCCTCGTCCGCATCATGGCCGGGACCATGCCGACCGCAGGCGCGGGTGGCGCGCTCGGCCAAGCCGAGAAAGATCTCTTCAAAGCCTGGGCCGACGGCACGTATCTGGAGAAGGCACCGTGAACAAACTCTCTTCGACCGTCCTCCTCGTTTTCGGCGCGGCCTTAGCGGCCTGCGGAGCCGCAGAGGAAAGCGCGCGTGATAAGCCGACGGGGAAAAGCGTCGCCCAAGGCGCGGACCTTGTCGCCGCGGTGACCTGCTCCGGCGCGCCGGCGACACCAGCCGCACTAGCATTGGACGAAGCCGCGGCCGAAGCCGGGGTCGACCTGCGCCACGTGCCCGCGGACTCGCTTCGCATCATGTCGGGCAACCGCGTCCGCACGATGTGCGATCTCTTGAAGGATCGCAAGAAGGAGGTCGCGCTCTTTCAATTCACCAGCGTCACGTGCTTTCCTTGCATGCAATGGATCGCAAGCGTCGCTACCGGTCTCGAGGCGCAAGGCCTCGCGTCGACGCTCTTGCAAGTCGTCGTCGTCACCGATCCGATGGGCTATTTGTCGACCGACGACGAGCGCCGCCTGAAGCGCGAGGTCGCGAAGAACGCCGCGTGGGTCTACGATGATTTCGGCGATCTCTGGAGCTTCTTCGCGCCCGGCACGCCCTCTGAGGTCTTGCCGGCGACCACGCCTTATTCGGTCATGATGGATGCTGGCTCGCGCGGCTTTGCCGTCCAGGATCCAGCGTGGGATGCGGCGGCGTTCGTGGCGAAAGGCAACGAGCTCTTGGATGCGGGTTTGGTCGCGGCGGCTCCAGCAGCTCCCTGAGCGAGCGGACATGCGATGTCGCTTCCCCGCGCCGTCGCGTCCCACTAGCTTCCGCGCATGACGCCGCGCATTTCCGCGCGGCCCCCTCACGCCGGAGCCCGCATGTCCATCCTCGAAGCCGTCCCACAGCTCAGTCCTCTCGCCCGCCTCGACCGCAGCCTCGAATGGCGCTTCGAGGAGGCCCGCCGCTTGGCGGCCCTGGATCCGGCGCGGCGCCGCTTCTATCGCGACCTTGTCCTCTTGCGCACCCGCATGGCGAAGGATGTTGGCTTGCCGCCGTATCAGGTCATGACCAACCGGCAGCTGCTCACCGTTTGCGAGCTCTTTCCTGACTCGCAAGAGGAGCTCATCGAGCTTTCGGGCCTGGGCCGCGTCAAGATCCTCGCCATCGGGTCGGAGCTCATCGCCCTGGCGAAGCTGCGTCGCCGCGAAGGCGCATCGGAGACCCAGAATCCGGCCCACTGAGCCGCAAGCCGGTGGTTTCTCCCCGCTGATTTTACGGCGAGAAACACCGACTTCGGTCGTTTGCTAAAGTTTCGTCCCCGGTCTGCCGATCAAGAAAAAGCAACGCTACTGCCCAGCTCTCTTTTCCAGCATGGAGTCGCCCGTGACGCCGCGCGTCCTCGCCCCTGCCTTCGTGACCGCCGCGCGCGCTTGCGTGTTCGGCACCTCTTTCGCCCTCGTCGCGTTCGGCGCCGCCTGCAGCTCCAACGCGCCGAAGCCTCCCGTGAAGAGAACGGGCGGCGGCGAAGCCATCGCCGGCGCTACGACCGCTGCGGGCGGCACGACCGCTAGCGCGACGACCACCACCGGCGGCAACACCGGCGGTACCGACACCGGCGCCGCGATCTCGATCGAGCGCAAGGACACCGCCGAGCTGAAGTTCCCGCAGAGTGAGGCGATGTCGATCCCGTTCACGCTGACCGACGGCGGCAAGGACTTGATCCTCGGCCTCCTCGAAACGCCGACGCCCGGCGGTCCGAGCCTCAGCCATTCCGGCGCCGACGTCGCGATCGTCTGGGCCAAGCCGAAGCTCGGCAAGCACAATCTACGCTTCATCCTCCGCGACAAGGCCAAGTGCGAGGCCTCCGGCTCGACGAGCTGCGACATCAGGGAAGCCGACTTCGGCGTCGTCGGCAGCAATGACGCCTTCGACGTCGTGAGCGACCGTTACGAAGTCGAGATCGTCGCCGACGCCGGCTCGACCACCACAACCACCTCGAGCGCTACGACCACGACGGGCAGCGCCACGACCACCGGCAGCGGGACCACGACCGGCTCCGGCGGCGCAACTGGCGCTGGCGGCAACGGCGCCCTCATCAATCAGATCATGGGCCTCCTCGGCGGCGGAGCCAACGGCAACATCCAAGGCCTCCTCTCCTCCCTCTCCGGCGGTCAGCTCGGCCAGGTCCTGAACCTGGTCAAGGGCGGCGGCGGCGGCAACATCATGTCGATCATCCAGCTCGTGCAGGGTTTGGGCTTGCAGGAAGGCGAGAGCGAGATGGGCGGATCTGGGACTGTGCCGGAGGCGGAGGCGCAGCCGTAGGGCTCACGCAAACGTTGGACGTGGCCCTGGCCGTGTCCTCCGTTGGCGCGCCTCAACGGGACTCGGCGTCCATCCCTTCGACGCGTCTCCCCGTTACGGGATCCGATTGATCTTGACCATATTGGTCGGCCGCATCTGATTGATCGGAATCCCCGCCGTAATCACGACGATCTCGTCCGTCTTGACGATGTTGAGATTCTTCAACAGCTGCGGCACGTCCTGGAGCAAGACGTCAGTATTGTAGAACAGCGGGTTCTGCATCCCGTAGACGCCCCACACCATCACCAAGCGCTGGATCACGTCTTTGCGCGGGCTGATGGCGATGATCGGCGTCGTCGGGCGCCAGCGCGCGACCGAGCGTGCGATCGAGCCGGTGAGCGTCAGGCAGACGATGGCTTTCGCGCCCAGAGCGTCGGCGGCTTCGCATGCAGCGCGGGCCACGGCTTCGTGCTCTTCCCAGCGGTCCTTGTTGTCGCCCGACTGCATCATCGGCTCGAAGGAGTCGCTCTCGTAACGTTCGGGGTTCTTGAACGTCCAACCTTCGACCTGCTCGATGATCGAGACCATCTGCTTCACGGCCGCGACTGGATATTTCCCGCTCGCCACCTCACCGGACAGCATCAAGCAGTCGGCGCCGTCGAGGACGCCGTTGGCGACGTCGGCCATCTCGGCCAGGGTCGCCTGCGGGTTTTCGATCATCGACTCGAGCATCTGCGTGGCGACGATGACGGGTCGGGACTTTTTCGCGGCCGCCTCGATGATGCGCTTCTGGAAGCCGGGCACGCGCTCGACCGAGCCTTCGACGCCCAAGTCGCCGCGCGCGACCATGAGGCCGTCTGCGACCGCCGCGATCTCGTCGATACAGTCCATCGCCGAGAGCTTCTCGATCTTCGCGACCACGGGGATGTCGGACCCGAGCGCCGCGATCATCTTTTTGACCTGCAGCACGTCCTCGGGGTCTTGGACGAAAGATAGGGCGACGAAGTCGACGCCGTGACTCACGCCGAAGAGGAGGTCGCGGCTGTCTTTCTCGGTCAGAGCGGGGAGGGAGAGCTTGGCGTCGGGGAAGTTCACGCCCTTTCGGTTCTTGAGCGTGCCGCCGTCGAGACAGCGCACGTGCACGGCGTCGCCCTGAATTTTCTCGATCTTGAGGCTGAGCAGGCCGTCGTCCATCAGGACGCGCTGCCCTTCCGCGACGTCGTGAACGAGCTCGCGATAGTCGATCGGGATGACCGTCGGCGAGGTTTGCTCGACGCCGAACTGAAGCACGTACGTGGCGCCCGCGACGATCTCCATCTGGTCGCCCGTGAGCTTGCCGACGCGGATCTTCGGCCCTTGCAAGTCCTGCAGGATCGCGACGTGACGCCCGGCTTCGCGCGCGACTTTCCGGACGAGCTCGATGTTCTTGCGATGCGTCTCGTGCGAGCCGTGCGAGAAGTTGAGCCGGGCGATGTCCAAGCCTGCATCGACGAGGGCCCGCAGCGTCTTCTCGTCCGAGGACGAGGGACCGAGCGTGCCGACGATCTTGCAGTGCCTGACGCGGTGACCGGATTGAAAGGCCTTGAAGCCGGTGAGGGCTGGCAGGCCTTCGGTGGAGATCGAAAGATTCGCGACCGGATCGGGGGCCATAGCTACGCCTTGCGTAGAAGCAGCGCATCCGAAAGGAAGAACGGGAATCCGTGACCCTCGGTCGCCAAGGTTTTCGAGCCGATTACAATCTTGTTCACGAGATGAATCAAGCTTTTTAGCCGCGAGGGGGCAGGATAGGCGTTGAATCCCTGGTGGAATTCGACGAGATCGAGGCCTCGTGCAGACAGGGCCTGTGAGAACTCCGGAAGCCCGTGGCGCATGAGCGACATGGTGTGCAGGCTGAGGAAGAAGTGCGTCCCGCTCGATCGGCGCGACAGCTCGAGGCCGGCGTCGAGAAAGAGTTGGACGCTCGGGATCGTATAGCAGGGGTCGAAGGCGACGAGCTTGTAGTCGTCGTAGAGCGAGAGGGGGAGGGGCTTCGACAGATCCTGCTCCACGCGCCGCACGTTGAGGTCCTGCTCTTTACAAAGTTTTTCGATCTCCGTGAGCACCTTGGCGTCGATGTCGACTGCCGTGACCTTGGTAAAGCCCGCCGCAGCGAGCTCGACGCTAACCAGGTCGTCGTCCCCGAGAAGGAGGATCGGATCGTCCTTCTGCGCCAGCTCCAAGGCCTTGGCGACGCGCCGGACGGCCGTGCCGCGCGTGCATGGCATCTGGTTGTACGGCCTGAAAATGCGTGTCCCGGCGCGGTCGGAAAGCGGCGCCGAGGTCGGCAGCGTCGACGCGTCCTTCTCGATCTCCTGGTTGCGCACGACCTGATCGGCCAGCATGTCGACGATGTCGCCGAGCGTGCAAGTCAGAAACTTCTGATAGAAAGGGTCGCGCAGGAGCGTCGTGACGACCTTGCGCGCCACGCGGTAACCGAAGCGCGGCGGCGCCGTCTTCAGCTCCTCGACCTCGGCGAGGAAAGCGCGCCCTTCGGGAGTGCGGGCTTTTCGGGCGGTATGGGCGCAGAGCTCGTCCCAGCTCGGCAAGGACAGGGGCTTCGTCAGGGGGCGCAGGCGCGATTCTTCCACGATCTTGGCCAAGGGTAGTCCACCTTTGCAGCGTCCGCACAGGTCTGAGTGTCGCTCAATAAGTCTGGAGTATTGGACGATTATAGTCCAGTTCTCCTCCGACGGCGAGACACCTAGAAGGCTTTGACGACGGCGGCGAGCCCGGCGGCGACGAAGAGTACGGCGATCACCGAGCTGATGACGTTGAGGGCCTTGGGCCGCACGGCCTTCTGACCCCGGTGGACCACTTTGGTGAGAAGATGAAACCAGAGGGCGTCGCCGAGCCCGATGCCCCCGAGAAAGGCGTAGACGTTGGCATCGGTGAGGAGGATGTGCTCGTACTCTTCGATCTTTTTGATGCAAAAGAGCCAAAACATCAAAAACGCAGGGTTCGAGCCGCACAAGAAGGCCCCAAGGGCGAAGTCGCGAATCTTTTTCGTCCCGAGGCCTCCGCCGAGCACCGCCGGCACGGCCTTTGTCGCCCCGGTCGCACTCGACGCGCGCGCCTTCCAAAGATTCAGTCCGCCGACGACGACCAGGAAGCCGCCGCCGACGAGCTCCAACCAGCGGCCGAACGGGCCTTCCGACAAAAATGCGTGGAAACCCCAAGCCGCGATCGCCGCATAGGCGATGTCCGCCACGATCACGCCCGCGACGAACGCCTTCATGGTGTGCTCGCGCTTGGCGAGCGCGGCGTCGACGACCCAGAGGTTGATCACGCCCAATGGAGTCGAGCTGAAAAAACCGCAAATGACGCCAGTTCCTACGAGCAGAAACAGCTGCGTCAGCTCCGGACCGGCCATGCGGGAGTGCCTCGAGGGGTGCCCCCCCATCCTAACACGGGCCGGAGCTCCTCGGGCCTTCAGATAGTTCCTGCCAGCTCCGATAGCTACGGTGCAGGAGAAGACTTTGTCGAATCAGGCCAACAGGCTCGTCGGAAAACGCATCGCCGATCGCTACTGTATTACAGGCGAGATCGGGCGCGGCGGCATGGGCGCCGTCTTCAAGGCGATTCCCTTCGACGATCCCTCGCACTCGGTGGCCATCAAAGTCATCCAGCGCGCCGGAAAGCTAGGCTACGACGATCTCATGCGCTTCCAGAAGGAAGCCTCGCTGATGTCGCAGCTGCACCACCCGAACATCGTCGTCTTCCACGAGCTCGGCCTTTACGGCAGAGACGGTGAGCTCGACGCGGGCGAGGAAGACCAGCTCGGCAGCGGCTACTACATCGTCATGGAAATCGCCGACGGCACCAACCTAAAAGACAGCTTGGTGCGCGACGGGCGAAAAGACCTCGCTTACTTCTTCCAGGTAGGCCTGCAAGTCACGTCCGCGCTCGACTACACGCACGGCAAGAACATCATCCACCGCGACATCAAGCCGCACAACATCATCGTCGGCCAAGCATTTCGCGATCAGCGCGGCGTGCTCGTGAAGGTCCTGGACTTTGGCGTCGCCCGTCTCGCCGAGGCGATGCACTATAGCGCCAAAGACGGCAAAGAAGGCTCTCAGAAGGGCATCAGCAACGACGAGGCTGCCGGCACGCCACTCTACATGGCGCCGGAGCAGACCCCGCTCATGGACGCGCCCGTCGACCACCGCGTCGACCTCTACTCGCTCGGCTGCGTGCTCTACGAGCTTCTCGCCGGCAAGCCGCCCTTCAGCGCGAATTCGCGTGAGAAGCTGGAGAAGCAGCACGTCTTCGCCGACCCCGAGCCGCTCACGAACCTGCGGCCGGACGTCCCGCCCCTGGTCGAGAAGATCGTCCACAAGCTCCTCGCAAAGCATCCGACCGACCGCTATCAGACGGCCTTCTCGCTGCACGCCGACCTGATGCGAGCGAAAACGCTCTTCGAGAAGGCCGGCGGCCGCCCGCAGGGCATCAGCTTTCCGCTTGGCTTGAAGGACCGCTTCCAGGCCGTGTCGGCCCAGCTCTCGATCGTGGGCCGCGACAAGGAGCTGAAGCAGCTCATCACCGACTACGAAGACGTCGCGAAGCCGCGCGGCCGCGCCCGCATCACGCTCGTCAAAGGCGGCGCCGGCATCGGCAAGTCGCGCCTTATCGCCGAGTTCCAAGGCTACCTCGCGCGGCGCAACGTACGCTTCGTTTCCGGCAGCTTCTCGCAGCACGAGAACGCGCTGCCATTCAACGCGCTCGCGAACGCCTTCAACGAGTATCTTCACAGCGTCATCAAGCGCCGTCCGCACGAGGCGGAGGAGCTGCGCCGCCGCATCCGCGCCACCATCGGCCCAGCCGCGCACAAGATCGCCGAGATCGTCCCGGGCCTTAAGCCCTTTCTCCTCGACATCCCGGAATCCGAGGAAGGCTCGACCGAGACGACGACGACCGCCGGCGACGTCCTCGGCAACGAGCAAGCCTTCCAGACCTTCGCCAAGGCCTTCTCCGACTTCACGCGCTGCTTGGGCACCGACAACCAGCCGGTCGTGTTCATGTTCCAGGACCTGCACTGGGCCGACGCGAAGAGCCTCGACCTGATCGACTCGTTCTTCTCCAACGCCAACACGCTCCAGTTCTACCTCGTCGTGACGCAGCGCACCGGCTTGCACCTGCACAACGAGCGCTACGAGCACTTCATCGAGAAGTTCAAGAAGCTCAAGCGCCGCTATCAGGAGGTCGAGCTCGAGCGCATCTCGATCGACGCCATCCGCTCCGTCGTCGGCAACATGCTCTCCTCCCCGGACAGCGTCACCGACGAGCTCGTGCAGTATCTGGAAGAGCAGTCCAAGGGCAACCCCATGCACCTGGTCGAGCTCTCGCGCACGCTGGTCGCCCGCGACTTGATCTATCCCAAGACGACTGGCGGCGACTGGGAGTTCGATCTCAAGGCCGTCCGCAAGACGCAGATCCAGCTCAATACGATCGACCTCATCCTGTCGCGCATTCAAGACTACGGCGAGTTCGACCGTCAGGTGCTCGGCATTGCCGCGACCATCGGCCTCACTTTCCAGTTCGAGGTCCTGCTCCTCGGCGGACGCTCGCAGTCGGTGCCGGTGATGAAGGCCGTGCAGCGCGCCATCGACGAGGGCCTCGTCATCCGGGTCACCGACGACCCCGACCTGAAGCACCTCGGCAAAACTTTCATGTTCGCGCACAAGAAGGCGCGCGACGCGATCTACGAGTCCATCGAAGAAGACAAGCGCTGCGAGCTGCACAAGCTGATCGGCGAGAAGCTCGAGGGCGCCGTCCCCGAGCCCTCCGATAAGACCCTGTTCTCGCTCGCTCACCATTTCAACTCCGCCCTCGGGGTCTCTGGTCAAACGGAGGACAAGCAGCTCGCGGAGCGTGCGCTCAAGTTCAACATCAAGGCCGGCGCCTGCGCTTACAAGACGGGCTCCTGGCAAACCGCCGAGCGTTACTACGAGAACGCCTGGCGGATCATGGCGACCTGGAAAGACCAGATCTCGACCGCCGAGGCGCGCGCTCAAGTCGTCGAGACGCTTGCCGATCTGGCCGCTCAACAGAAGCTGCACGGCAAGGCGCTGAAGATGTTCCGCGACCTTCTGGGCCAGAAGCTCCCGGTCGCGATGCATGCCGCGATCGCCTGCAAGGCGATCTATCTGCAGCTCATCGGCGGGGTCATGAGCGAGACCTCGAAGCTGATCTCCTACGCGCTGCGCATGCTGCGTCGCAAGCAGGTGATGGTCAACGGCTACGAGAAGTTCATGCTCGTCGCATCGCTCATGATCGACGCGCTCCCGCTCAACAAGCGCAAGAAGCGTCTCTACCGCGCGCTGCATGCAGCGCATGCGGGCCGCGGTCAAGACCCCGAGGCCCTCGACAGAACGCACTCCGCGATCCGTATCCATCTGGCCGGAACACTTCTTAACCAACGTGACCGGCGCATGCTCGCCCTAGTACACCACAATTACGCGTTGGGCGAAGCGCTCGCGGGACGCGGCTCACCGGCGTCGATTCTGCGCGTCGTAGCGCAACGCGCGGCTCTTCTGGGCTATCTAGGTTTCGCGCGCAATGCCTACTTCTATCTCGAGCTCGCGATGGACCTCGCGCGCGGCTTGCAGCTGAAGTCGGTCTTCGGCTACATCGCCCTTTTGCGCGTCTTAACGATCGATTACGTCAAGGGCCGTCACGAGGAGGTCTCCGACCACCTGAAGACTGCCATGGAGTTTCTGAAACCGAACGAGGACCGCCTAGCCTACGGGGAAGGCCTCCTCTTCAAGATCTTCCGCGAGCTGACGCGCTGTAATTTCACGGGCGTCTACCACTACAGCCAACGTATGCCGGACACGATCCCGACGCGCAACTGGCTGTCGCCGCGCTATATGGCGATGATGCTCTTCGGCTATCTCCTCCAAGGGTCGCGCGACAACATCGTGCGCCACGGCGAGATGTTTTTGAAGCGCCGGCAGAAGGTCGCCGGCCGCGGCCACGATCTCTTCACCAAGGTGATCCACACCATCATCGCCTTCGCGCGCGGCGAGATCGACAAGACGCGCGAAGCCTACATCATCACCGTGCGCGGCTTCGTCGCCGAGCAGGAGTTCCTCTATCCGTTCGAGGAAGATTTCATCGGCCTGGTCGCTTTCACCTTCCCGATCATCTTCGAGCAGGAGCACGGACGCCAGCTGATGCGCACCGACGAGATGGCCGAGTTTCTCCCGCGGCTTAAGCGCCGGATCTCGCGCATCAAGGGTTGGGAGCATCGCGCCATCCCGCAACTCATGATGGCGCGCGTCATCGAGCTCATCGCGGCCAAGAACTCCGACAAGCAGATCCGCAGCATGTACGACAACGCCATGAAGAGCGGTAAGGTCGCAGGCAACAACTTGGTCCAAGTCTTCGCCTACCTGTGGTTCGGGACCCACCTGCTGGACCGCGGCCAAAAGAAATCCGACTACGTGCGCCGCGCCTTCCTCCTCGCGCACAAGCTCGAGCTGAAGACCGTCGTCGACTATTCGCGCAAGCTCATGGAAAAGCGCGGCATCTTCCTGAAGGAAGCGGCGCTCGCGGCGACTTCCACGACCCGCGACCGCAGCGAGACCAGCGGCGAGTTCCTGCCGTCGCGCCTCTTTATCGAGCACTTGAACCACGTCTGCGACGCGGCCGAGACCGACACGCAGCTCGCGGAAGACCTCGCCGTCTCCTTCGCCACCCTGGCGAAGCACTACAACTCGGGCCGCATCCACTGCATCATGGTACCCGAAGGCGGCCAGCCTAAGGTCATTTGGCCGCTCGACCCGGGGCCGGAGACCCAGCTCGTCGTCGACTACATCGAGCCCTACATCAACATTCGATCGACCCTCTTCCTGCCGATGAGCGACGCTCCGTGGGCACGCGCGGCCAACGGCGGCGAGCCGACCGACCTTTCCGGCGACGAGCGGACGCAGATCGGCCTCATGGGTGGCGGCGGCGGCGACTCCGCGCCGGATGCGGACTTCGACGCAGGCTCCACGATGGTGGTCGGCGGTGCGCCTGCGCGCGTGCAAAAGACGCAGCGCTCCGAGGACCTCGAGTCGACGAGCACGCTGGGACCGAGCCATACGTCGACGCAGAAGAGCAAGACCCTGGGCACCAGCATGGGCGACCGTGGCGGCGGGGGCGGCGTGCTGCAGATGTCCGCCCTCGTGCCGCTGCGCGCCAACTTCCAGTCGCTCGGCGTCGTCTTCATCGAGGACGTCGGCTCGAAGCACGGCAAGGAGACGGCGTTCGGACGTCAGGAGCTCGACCAGTTCGGCTCGCAGCTCGGCATCATGATCGAGCGCAAAACGGGCTTCGAGCTCTCGAGCCAAGCCCCGACCGAGCAACCGGGCCGGGTTCAAGTCGCGAATGCGATCTACCAACCTGCGTCTTACACCTTGGAGCCGGTCAGCTGGCTCAAGACGTGGCACTACGGCCGCCTCCGGGCGCAGCGCGAGACCTCGTGGTTCCTGGGGCTCAACGTCGGCGAAGGCCAGTACCTGCTCGCTTACTGCATGATGAACGGCACCGAGCAGATTCGCGAGCGCATCGGCTCGATGATTTGGCATCACTTCTACGTGCTGCGGGCCCTGGCCGTCGCCTCGGGCCGCGCCGCGATGGAGATCTCCGAGCTGCGCGAGGAGTTCACGTCCTTCTTCGGTGCCTCGCCAAAGGCTTCGACGCTCGACAACCTGTCTCTAGCCTTCACGCTCTTCAACAAAGAGGACAAGGTCAGCTTCAGCGGCCACTTCGGTCCCTCGCGCCCCTTCGTCGTCGGCATCGAGAACGTCGTCACGCCGTCCAACGACGCCGTCATGACCTTCGTCTCCGGCAAAGACT
The DNA here is from genome assembly GCA_031416315.1 of Pseudomonadota bacterium. Lineage (GTDB taxonomy): Bacteria > Bdellovibrionota_B > Oligoflexia > Oligoflexales > CAIYRB01 > JANOTL01. The sequence goes on along the minus strand of JANOTL010000202.1, from coordinate 42,093 downwards.
TGCGCTATTGGGACGTCGCCGCCGAGCTCGCCGGCCCGCACGCCCTCATCCAGAGCTACGACACGGCGAAGCTCGATGCGGCTCCCATCGACACGGTGCAAAGGCGCCTTGCGGCCGACATGCATCGCGCGCACTCGGCAGAAGACCTGCATCGCGTCCTCGCGAGCATGGTGACGCTCGAGGCGCTCCCGCGCTATTACGTCGGCGCCGTGTTGGTGGACGAGGTGGCGCAGGCGCAGCATGACGAGACGCTGACGCCTCTAGATAAGGCCCAGTAAGGCCGGTTTTTGACCGCAAAGGACGCAAAGGGTGGTTTAAAGACTCTTCGCGGGCTTTGCGCCCTTTGCGGTAAAAAAATTCAAACCAGCTCCACCGCATTCTCCGCCGCCATCCGCGCATAAGCCCGCGCACTCCCCCGCACCGTCCGCCGCATCGACCCATAATCCACTTCACAAAGCCCGAACCTCGGCTCGAACCCCTCGGCCCACTCGAAGTTGTCGAGCAAGGACCAGTGCGAGTACGCTTCGACCTTCATGCCTTCGCCGATCGCCCGGTGGACGACCTGGAGATGCTCCCGGATGAAGCGCTCGCGCGAGACGTCCCGCGCGTCCGCGAGCCCGTTCTCTGTGATCAAGATCGGCGTCCCGGGATAGCGCCGCTCGATCTCCTTCAACAGGCGATAGAGTCCGTGCGGGTAGATTTCCCAGCCAAGGTCGCTGCGCCACATCCCCGGAGGCTCCACGCGCATAAAGCGCAAGGGGTGAAGCGGCGCGAACTTGATGAAGTCGCGGCTGTAGTAGTTGATCCCGAAGAAGTCCTCGGTTCCTTTGGCCCGCGCGATCTCTTCCTTCATCTTCACCACGAAGGGCAGTCGAAAGGACAGCTTGCCCGTGAGCAAGGCGTCGGGAATCACCCAGTTGAACGCCTTCCCTAGGATCATCGCCGACGCCTGGTCGAGCGGATGCCAAGGGCGCGCTGGATCGAAGCAGCGCAGATGATGCGCGATCCCGACCCTCAAGGTTCGCCCGAGACGCCGCGCGACCGAATGCATCACGTGGTAAGCGGCCACGTGTCCTTTGACCAGGCCCCGCAAGGGCGCAACAATCCCCGCCGGCTCGCGCCGCGCCGGCGGAAAGTCCGCCGACAGATACCCCGCGACGACTAGGACCATCGGCTCGTTGATCGTGATCCAGTCGCGCGCCAGATCGCCGAGCGCTTCGTAAGTCTTCTCACAATAGAGGGCGAACCGCTCCGCGATGTCGTCCGCGCCCCACCCCCCCGCCGTGGCGACCCACTTTGGCAAAGTGAAGTGGTGCAGCGTGACGAGCGGCACGATCCCCGCGTCGCGGAGGAGCTCGAGCTCCCGCCGATAGTGGTCGATCACGCCCTTATCGAAGACCCCCGGCGAAGGCTCGATCCGCGCCCACTCGACCGAGAAGCGGTAGTGGTTCAGATTCAGCGCCTGGACGAGCGCGACGTCCTCGGCGACCCGATTCCAATGGTCACAGGCCCGTCCCGAGCGCTCGCCGCGCTTGATACGGCCGGGCTCCGCCTCGAAGTCCCACCAGTCGCAGTTGTCGTTGGCGCCCTCGATTTGGTGCGCCGCCGTGGCCGCGGACCAGAGAAAGCCCTCGGGAAACTTTAAGCGCTGCGGACTACCCTCGGTCATGTCTAATATATCGATGCGTTCAGGGGACCACGTCAAGGGCGAGAAGTGGGAGGCGAGCATGCGCATTCTTTACGGAGTCGTCGGCGAAGGCATGGGACATGCGTTACGCAGCCGCGTCGTGCTCGAGTTCCTTTTGAACGAAGGGCACGAGGTGCTCGTCGTCGTCTCCGGCCGCGCGCATAAGTTCCTCGTCCGCCGCTTTGAGGGCAGGGAGCGCATCCAGTTCGCCGAGATCCACGGCTTCACGCTCGAATACGGCGAGAACCAGCTCAACATCGCCGAGAGCGTCATTTCCAACGTCGGGCAGCTTCCGGCCGGGCTCCTCAAGAACTACGAGATCTACCGCCAGGTCGTCGAGCAACGCTTCAAGCCGGAGGCGGTGATCACCGACTTCGAGTCTTGGGCGCACCTGTACGGCATGCGTCATCGCCTTCCCGTGATCAGCATCGACAACATGCAGATCATCAATCGCGCCAAACACGAGAAGGCGATCCTGGGCTCGAGGAAGAGCCTGGATTTCCGCATCGCCAAGCTCGCCGTCAAGGTCAAGATCCCCCGCGCCTACCATTACCTGGTCACGAGCTTCTTCTTCCCCACGGTCCGCAAAAAGCGCACGACCTTGATCCCGCCGATCCTCCGCGACGAGGTCTTGCAATCGAAGCGGGAGCCTGGCGCGCATGTCCTGGTCTACCAAACCTCGAGCTCCAACACGGAGCTCGTCCCCGCTCTGCAAAAAGTCGCGGGCACCTTCCGCGTCTACGGCATGGGTCGCGAAGGCGTCGAAGGCAACGTCACCTTGTGCCCGTTCTCGGAGAGCGGCTTCCTCAAAGACCTTGCAAATGCGCGCGCCGTCATCGCCGGAGGCGGCTTCACCCTCCTGGGCGAAGCCTTGCACCTGCGCCAGCCGATTCTCTCGGTCCCGGTCGGCGGCCAGTTCGAGCAGATGATGAACGGCCGCTACCTCGCCGCATACGGCTACGGCGACACGGTCGCGCGCATCGACGCCTCGGCCGTGGAGCGTTTTCTGGGCCAACTCGACACGTATGAGAAAAATCTCGCCACGTACGCCGCCCAGGACAACACGATGCTCTATGAATGCCTCGGCGAGCTTCTCATGCGAATCCGGAGGGACGAGCCGGCCCCGGTCGTCTTGGACAGTCAGGCCATGGGCAAGTACTCGAAAAAACAAAAGAAATCGCTTGCCGAGCCGGATCCTGACGAGGGTGACGACGACTGATCAGCCCACGGACCGCAAGGCCGCAAACACGGCCGCGGGCCGTTCGCTTCCAGTGGCGCGCGTCTTACGCAAAGCGAGCAGGTCCCGCACGAGCCGCTGCGCCATGCTCTCACCTCGCTGGCCGACGGCTGCGTGCGTCTCGTAGTAACCGATGGCCGCATCGAGCCCGCCCTCGCAAGCTTGGTGCTGCAGAGCAGCCAAGCGCAGCGGCCATTCGCGACTCGTCGGTTCCGTGCCCAGCGCCTGGACGATCTCTGCGCTGATCGAGTTGCTCGTCCGCCAAAGGTCGACGACTTTCTCTTGAATCGAGGCGACCTCTGCCAGCGCCTGTCCGAGCACCGTGGTGCCGCGTGACAGCGCCATGGCCTGATCCACGAGCCCCGCCAGGGCCCCCGCCACGGCCGCGGCCATCAGCACTCGGTCGAGATCGGGCTCTTCGTGCGAGGCGCCGGTTGCCGCCGCCGTGCCCAAGGCCTGCGGCAAGTCGAGCGAGGTCCGCGCCAGGTCGAAGACCGTGCGAGCCCAGCCGCCCCAAGCGCTGCGATAATTACGGGTTGGATCCATGCCCTCCCTGCTTCGGGCGCTCCGGGGGCCGACTTGAATGGGGCGCTTGCTGGAAGCTAATTTTCGAGCACGTTCAAGGTTTTAGGCTCACCGACCGAGTAAATTCCGTTGTATAGTGCAGAGACGGAATCTTGAAGGAGGCGGGTGCTCATGCCATTGATCGCGTTGCCGGGCATCGGCGAACTGGTCTTGATCTTCGGCGTCGTCGTGCTCTTGTTCGGCGCCAAGAAGCTGCCCGCCCTTGGCGGCGCGGTCGGCGAGAGCATCAAGAACTTCAAGAGAGGCGTGAAGAGCCCGGACGAAGAAGAAGCGAAGAAGCTCGCAGGCGAAGGCGGCGAGAAAAAAGATCCGACGAGCCCGGAGAAGCCGGCCTAAGCCGCCTCCACCCGATGGCTGACATCCGCCCGCTGCTCGCGCTCAAGTTGCTCCTCGTCACCGGCAAAGGTGGCGTCGGCAAGACTCTCGTGACCGCGACCTTGGGCCAAGCGCTCGCCGCGGAAGGCCGCGGCGCCTTGCTCGTCGAGAGCGCCGCCACCGACCAGATCGCGCCCCTTTTCGGCCTGGTCCCGGGCCCGAAGCACGAGGAAGCGCCGCTAGGCGAGCGTTTGGGCTCGATCAACCTCGATCCGCCGGAGAACTTCCGCGAGTACATCGTGAAGTATCTCAACCAGCCCTTTCTCTACGAGAAGGTCTTCAACCACCGCGTGGTGAAGAGCTTTATCAACACCATTCCCGGCTTTTCCGAGCTCATGATGCTCGGCCGTCTCTTCTACGCCGTCGAGCTGAAGCCCTCGCCGCGCTATCCGACGCTTGTTTACGACGGATTCGCCTCCGGCCACTTCCTAAGCTTGATGACGACGCCCGACGCCGTCCTGCAGTCGAGTCTGGGCGGTCCCGTGGCGAAAGAGTCGGAGCGCATCAAGGCCTTCCTCGGCGACACGACGAAGTGCGGCATCGTCTACGTCGCGACTCCAGAAGAGCTCGTCGTCTCCGAGGCGCTCGACTTCCTGCCGAAGCTGAAAGAGAAGGCCCCCGCGAAGCTCGCGGCCATCGTCTTGAACCGCGTGCCGCCTGTGCCCGCCGCAGGCGCCGACGCGGCTTCGCAGTTCTGCGCGGCGCGACGTGCGCGTGCAGAGCAGGCGCTCGCGACGCTAACGCGCGGGCTCGAGCGTTTGAAAGCAGAGCATGGCCTCGACGTTCCCGTCTACCTCCTGCCCGAGCTGGGCGCCGTCGACGAGCCCTTCGCGGTCGACTTTGGCACGCGCCTCTGGGCCGACGCCGCGGAGGGCCTAAAGTGAGCTTGATCCCGCTGCTGGAAGGAAAGCGCGTCGTCATCCTGCTCGGAGCCGGCGGGGTAGGGAAAACCACGTCATCGGTCGCCGTCGCCGTGCGCGCTGCGTCGGAGGGCCGACGCGTCGCCCTTTTGAGCATCGACCCGGCTCAGCGCCTTGCGGCAGCGCTCGGGATCCCCCTTGGCGGAGAGATGCGTCAAGTCGTCCTCGGGCCCGAGGTCAAAGGCACGCTCGACGCGGCGATGCTCGACCAGAAAGAAGTTTTCGACGCGATGGTGCGCCGCCACGCGCCGAATCCGAGCGTCGCTTTTCGGATCCTCTCACATCCGATTTACCAGGCTGCGTCGACAAAGCTCATCGGCCCGCTCGAGTATATGGCGCTCGCGAAGCTCCAGGATCTCGCCGACGACAAGCGCTACGACCTCGTCGTCCTCGATACGCCGCCCGATACGCATGCGCTCGACTTTCTCGCACGGCCGAACGTGCTCTCCGGATTCTTCGAAAACAAGGTCATGAGCTGGCTGGTGAAGCCCTTTCTGGTCGCCGGGCGCTTTGGCCTGGGCCGACTCCTCTCGGCCGGGGAAAAGCTGATGGGTGGCGTCGCGAAGGTGATGGGCGTTACGGCGCTCACCTCCTTCGCGGATTTTCTGGTGCTGGTGCAAGAGGTGATCGAGGGCTTCAACGCTTCGGGCGAGAAGATCCTGAAGCTGCTGAAGAGCCCGAGCACGTGCTTTTTCCTGGTCACCGTGCCGACCCGTGCCGCCGAGCGCTCCGCGCGCTTCGTGACGCGGGAGCTCGCCGGGCTCGGGTATCAGCTGGACGCCGCGATCGTAAACCGTTGCCTGCCCGCCGCCGTGGCGGCCGCTGTGGACGCCTCTCAGCCGACCCTGGCGCGCCGTCTCGCCTCGGAGCGCGTGGTGGCCGCGGCGATCGAGGCGATGCTCGGCAAGAGTGTGCGTGTGATCCGCGTCGAGGAGATCGAAGACGACCTCGCCGCGCTCGCCGGGATCTCGAAGCTGGCTGTGCAGTTGTAGCTCAGTGCGCTCTCCGTCGACGGCTGTGTCCGATAAGACGCAGTCGCGCCCGTCAATTCGTTGACGCTGGGTGATTGTGCCTCCCTGTGAACCAGGGTGCCAGTGCGCTAAAATCGAGGAGATGGAAACCTCGACCAAGCAGCTCCCGAGTTATTCGCCGCTCACGCTTCTGCGTCGCGGGATCGAGCTGTTCGGTAAAAAGGTGATCGTCGTCGGGAAGGACCTCGGCTCCTTCCTGGAGTTCCTGAAAGAAGTGGTGAAGTGGACGTTTCGCCGGCCGTTCCGCGTCGGCTCCCTCTTCCAGCAGCTCGAGTTCGTCGGCAACCAGTCGCTCAACATCGTGCTGATCTCCGCCTTGGCCGTCGGCGCCGTGTTCGGCCTGCAAATCGGCGCGATTTTCCAGATTTTTCGCGCCGAGAGCCTGATGGGCGCCGCCACCGGCAAGGCGCTCTGCATGGAGCTCGCGCCGCTCGTCACGGCCGTCCTGATCACGGGCCGCGTCGGCTCCGCGATGACCGCCGAGATCGCCACGATGAAGGTGAACGAGCAGGTCGACGCCATGGAGGCGATGGCCGTCGACCCAGTGAGCTACCTCGTCGTCCCGCGCGTGCTCGCCTCGATGCTCATCGTGCCTTTGCTGTGCGCGGTGTTCATCTTCATCGGCGTCATCGGCGCCTACATCGCGGGCGTCTTTCTCTTCAACATCGACGAAGGCATGTTCGTCGAGAAGATCATTCGTTTCGTCCTGCCGCGCGACATCACCCGAGGCATCGTCAAATCCTTCGTCTTCGCGATCATCATGGGCGCGCTCGCCTGCCGCTACGGCCTGAAGGCCTCCGGCGGCGCCAAGGGCGTCGGCATCGCGACGACCAACTCCGTCGTCACGACCCTCCTCTCCATCCTCTTCGTGGACGTGGTCATCACCTACGTCCAGATCGTGTGGTGAGGCGATGATCCAATTCAACAACGTCACCAAGTCGTTCGGGACGCACAAGGTCTTAGACGACCTGAATCTGACCATCCCCGCCGGCAAGATCACCTTCATCCTCGGCAAATCGGGCGAGGGGAAGTCGGTCTCCATCAAGCACATCATGGGCCTGATGAAGCCGAACGAGGGCCGGATCATCGTCGACGGCGAGGACATCACGGACTTCGACGTGGAAGCGCTGCGCCACTACCGGAAAAAATTCGGGATGCTTTTCCAGATGGCGGCCCTCTTCGACAGCCTCACTGTGGGCGAGAACGTGCTCTTTCCGCTGCGCGAGCACGTGAAGAGCATGACCTCGGCGCAGATGCTGAAGCGCGTCGAGGAGGTGCTGATCCAAGTCGGCCTGCCGAACATCCAGCACAAATACCCGCCCGAGCTCTCCACGGGCGAGAAGAAGCGCGTCGGCCTGGCCCGGGCCCTCGTGCACCGCCCGAAGATCATCCTCTACGACGAGCCGACGACGGGGATGGACCCGCTCGTGTCGGAGATGATCGACGAGCTCATCGTGCAGCTGAATCAGGAGGAAAAGGCTCTGACTTCCGTCGTTATTTCGCACGATCTCAAGGCGGCGATGGCGACGGCGGAGAACCTGGTCTTCCTTTACAAGGGTCGGATCGCATTGGCCGGCTCACCGGACGACTTCCGGGCCTCCAAGGACCCGATCGTACGCCAATTCTTTGCCGGAAAGGTCGAAGGTCCCATGGAGTTCCTCTAAAGGGAACGACGGAAGGGCCGATGAAAAGAGCATGAAGAACCTCGGTACGGAATTCAAAGTCGGCTTGTTCGCGCTCGTGGCCTTGGTCACGCTCGGCTACATGTTCTTCGTCTTGAGTCCGGACACCTTCGAGAACAAAGAGTACAGGACCTATTACACGGTCCTACGCAGCGCCGCGGGTATCGTCGCCAAGTCGCACGTGAAGACGAGCGGCGTCGGCATCGGCAAAGTGAAGTCGGTCGCCCTCGAAGGCACCTCGACGCGCATCGTGCTCGAAGTCGACATGTCGATCAAGGTCCCGACCTCGTCCCGCATCGAGATTCGCAGCGTCGGCCTCCTCGGCGACGTGCACCTCGAAGTCGTCCGTGGCGCCGACACCGGCCAGTACGTCGAGGACGGCGGCTTCATCCCGCAGTCCGAGACCGGCTTCGACATGAATGCCATGTTCGCCATGGCCGGCGAGATCGCGAAGGACTTCAAGGTCATCACCAAGACCTTGGCCGAGGTCTTGGGCTCCGAGGACGGCAAGAAATCGATCACGAACACTTTGAAGAACCTCGAGCAGATCACCGAGGACATCAAGGTCACCACCGGCACCGTGAAGAGCGTCGTCGGCGGCAAGGAAGACGACTTCCGCAAGATGATCACCGACGTGCGCCTTGCCGTCCAGGACCTTCGGACCTTCTCCGGCAACCTGAAGGACGTCGTCAATCAAGAGAACAGAGACCGCATCGACCGCATCCTCTCCTCGTTCGACGAGACCATGGTCGACGTCCGCGGCTCCGCCAAAAACATCAATTTGATCGCCGAGAAGGTCGAGAAGGGCGAGGGCACGATCGGCAAGCTCGTCAACGACGACAAGACGATCTCGGAGCTCGAGTCCGCCATCAAGGACGTCCGCAAGATCCTGGCCCCCGCCAACAAGCTCGCCATCGACGTCGACTACCACGGCGAGTTCCGCCGCAACGAGACGACGCAGCACTACTTCAACATCCTCTTTCGCACGCGTCCCGATCGGTTCTACCTGATCGGCCTCACCGACACGGCGAAAGACGTCTACGACCGCAACACCAAGCTCACCCGCAACGCCGACGGCAGCACCACCGAGATCGAGTCCGTCTCGACCAAGCGCGCCATCAAGTTCAACGCCCAGATCGCCAAGCGCTGGTACTTCACCACCATCCGCTTCGGCCTCTTCGAGACCTCCGGCGGCATCGCCAGCGACTTCCACTTCCTGAAGGACAAGATCACCGCGACCGTCGAGGCCTTCGACTGGGACACGGCCGACAAAACCCGCCGCCGCAACGCCCACCTGAAGGCCTACGCTTCGGCCCTTTTCTACAACCACATCTACGCCATGGCCGGCGTCGACGATCCCACCCGCACCGACCCCGCCACGGGCAAGGTGAACAAAGAGGTCAACTTCTTCGTGGGCGGCGGTCTGACTTTCAACGACCAGGACTTGAAAGCCGTGCTCGGGACGGCAGCTCTGGCGCGCTGAGGCGAGCGAGCCGCGCGCGCCCCGCGTTCACGACATCTTCTAGTTCCGCGCGAAATCGGTTTCGCGCGAAACTAAACTTGATTCAAAGGCACTTACCATAACCAGGGTGCGTCTGGAGCTCACGTCCTGCGGCGGGCGAACCGCCTGCGGCTCCCCTAGCTCGTCACCGTGGCGTCGGGCGTCCCGACCACGACTTCCGCCCCAGGCGGCGATAGCACCTCCCTGACGACCGGCAGTTTCCGCGAAAAGTACCAAGTCGTCACCGCGCACAGCCCCGCTCCGATCTGGAGCGTCCGCGGCGCCCCCCAATGCTTCGCCATGAAACCGGCCGCCAAGCTGCCGAACGGCGCCATGCCGACGAAAGCCATCGAATACAAGCTCATCACCCGCCCGCGCTTTGCCGGATCCACGATCGTCTGCACGATCGTCATGCAAGACGCCGACTGCGCCATCATGCCGAAGCCGAGCACGAACAAGAGCACCAGCGAAAGGGCCACGCTCGTCGAGGTCGCGAAGCCGAACAGGGCGACGGAAAATGCCGCGCCCGAGGCCATGATCACGTTCGTGATGCCTTGGATCCGCTCGCGCCGCGCAAGGTAGACCGCTGCGAGCATGGCGCCCGATCCCGCGGCCGCCGTCATCCAGCCGAAGACTCGCGGCCCGCCTCCCAAGATCTCTTTCGCGTAGATCGGCAAGAGAACCGTATAAGGCATGCCGGAAAGGCTCAAGCACGCGACGAACAGGAGCACAGCTCGAATTGGCGAGTAGCTGAAGGCATAGCGGAACCCGTCTACCAGATTGCCGTAGAAGGAATCCGCCCTGAGCCCCGCGACCGCCGCCTCCGCCGCGCTCGCCGCCGCCGCGGGATCGTCGATCCGGATCGCCCATACCGCCCATAGGACTGCGACGTAGCTCAGCGCGTCGATCCCGAAGCACCACGCCTCACCGTATAAAGAGACCAAAGCTCCAGCGAGCGCCGGCCCGACGAGCCGCGCCGCGTGAAACACCGTCCCGTTCAGCGCGATCGCATTCGGCAGGTCCTTCGGGTCGGGCACCATGCGCGGCAGGAAGGCCTGCCGACTGGGCATGTCGAGAGCGTTGATCACGCCCTGCACGAAGTTGAGGCCGATCAGCAGCTGGATCGCCGTCTCCGGGGCGAGCGACGAGACGGTCACCGCCACCATCCCCAAGGACTGCAGCATTCCGGCGGCCTGCGTCAGGAAGATGAGGCGCTTGACGCTGCGGCTGCGATCGACGATCACTCCGGCCAAGGGCGCTAGCGCGAACGAAGGAATCAGCGCCGCGAAGGTCGCGACCCCGAGCATGAAGGGATCGTTGCTCAGGCGGTACACGAGCCAGCTCGAAGCCACCCGCGTCATCCACGTGCCGATGAGCGACACCGCCTGACCGGTGAAGAACAGGCGGTAATTCGGATGTCTCAGCGCGCTGAGACCCTTCATCTCACGCTTTCACGCCGTCGTCGGGCGTCGTGCCATCGCGTCACCACCATTTGAGAACGAACGGCAGAGCGGTCAGCACCGCGCCGACGGCTGCCGTCGTGATCCAGCTATCCGTGAAATAGGAAAAGCCGATCAGAATGACGCCGTCGATCATCATCGGCACGTTGGCCTGCTTCTTCCCGTAGCGGAAATAGGCGAAGCCGATGATCGAGAACGCCAGACCGGCCACGAACCAAGGAATCTTGGCCTCCATCAAAGCGTCCCCTTGAACTCGAGGGCCAACGCGGGAAACGCCAGCACGAAGGGGTCGCCCTTCCGAATGCCCGCGACTCCGGAAGGCGTGCCCGTGTAGATCAGGTCACCGATCCTCAGTGGCGTCGACGACGCCAAGTGCGCGAGGAGCGCCGGCACCTTGAAGATCATGTCGCGCGTATTGCCGTGCTGCCGCAGCTCGCCGCCGACGCTCAGCGTGAACTCGATCTGATCGGGATCGGGAAAAGCGCTCCGCGGCACGAAGGCGGAGATCACCGCCGCGCCGGCGAAGCTCTTCGCCGCCGTCCACGGCAGGCCCTTCGCCTTCAGCTCGCTTTGCACGCCGCGGCGCGTCAAATCGAGGCCGAGCGCCACCTCGTCGATGATCTCCCAGCCCGGAGTCGCTCCGAGGTCGGCCGCACGCCCCACCCGCAGGACCAACTCCGCCTCGTGGTGAAACGTCTCGGTAGGGTAGGCGAGGCCATCCTCGTCGACGCGCCGGAGCGCGCCTTGGGACTTCAAGAACACGATTGGGGTCGTCGGGACGGCGTTGCCGAGCTCCGCCGCATGCTCCGCGTAATTCCGGCCGATGCAATAGATGGTGCTCATCGGCTCGCTACCGCTCCCCAACGCACCATCAACGCCTCGAGCTCGGCCAGCGGGACCGCGTGGCCGCCTTCGACCTCGCGGAACTCCGTCGCGTAGCCGCGCGCCGACAAGCTCGACGCCAACGCGCGGGCCTCGTGTCGCACGCTGTCGCGTTTTCCCGCAATCACCCTGAATGGGATCGCCTTCGCGGTCGCCGAGGCGCCTTCGGCGTTGGCCAGATGCCCGGCAGCGCCGATGGACACGGCCCATTTGGGATGCGGCGCCAAGCCCCGCATCACGACCTTCGCCACGTGGTAGCCGCCGTTTGAGAACCCGATCACGCCGAAATCCTCGCTCTGCGCGCCGTTCGGAAAGCACTCCGCCGCCGCCGCGGTCACCGCCGCCCAAGTCCGCGCGAGGTTCTCGAGGCGCTCGCCCCGCCAGCAATAGAGCGCCCCATGCCCTTGGCAGAGCGTCGTCGCTTCCGGAATCGCGATCCGGTAGCCGAGTTTCTCCGCGAGCTGGGTGAGCGGCGCCACCATGCCGGCCTCGACGAAAGAGGTCGAGCTCGGGCGCCGACCGTGCAGGAAGATCGCGCGTCGCGTCGCGTCCGGTTTGCCGACGCAGCGGACCGGAAACCCGGCGCCCGCCGCGCTCGACGGTACCGCCACGAAGCTCGCAAGCACCGCAAATGCGAGGATAAGTACCTGAAATATTTTCGTAAAAATAGCGTACCTCAAAATTCTGCCGCAATCGGCCGATCCCATCAGGGCCCGTCGACCAGAGGATACTTATTGTATGATCCCGGGTTTCGTCTGCAGAAAAGCGCCGCGAACGGTGACTTACGCCCTGCTCCTCGCTGGGTTGGTGGCCGCTCCCGTCGCCGCGTGTAGCAAAGCGAACCAAGCCGACCTGCGCACGCGTCGTGACGGCGCGGCCAAGACCGACCCGGCCTCGCCCGCGGGCTCTCCCGTCGTCGTGGACCCGGCAGGCCAGACGCCAGGGACCGCCTCGAAGGATGGCCTCCTGGAAGCCGCGCCTGTCAGCGGGAGCCTCAGCGGCTACGTCGCCGACGCCGACTTCACGCCGGCGGCCGAATCGGTCTCCGTCTCCGGCACCAACCTCACGGCCGGAACACGCGAGGCGATCGTCGAAGAAGCCTATGCCGAGAACGGCACCCTGATCCGCGCTGAAATCGCGCGCGTCAGCTTCGAGGGCCAGCACTTCGCCCTCCCGAAAGTTCGCGGCGACCGCTACCTCGTCGTCACCGTCGACGGCCGAGCCGCGGTCCTTGCCCCGCTCGGCAACACGAACGTCGGCGTCGTCGTCAGCCGCGCCACGGATTTCGCCGCCGCCTTCTTCACCCGCATCGCCGCGACGGCGGATGGCCTCGCCCTCGTCTCCCGCGGGGTGGCCGACGTCGCCGGCATGCGCGAGCTCGGTACCGTGCTGCGGAAGGCCGTCGACGAGTTCGGCTCCGCGAGCGATGCGTCGATCCTCGACCGCCTCGCCGCCGAGCTACTCTCGGCCAACCTCGCCGTCGTCGCCGTCGCCAACGCCGCCGGCAAGGACGACGCCGCGCTCGCGCGGCAGCAGACCGAAGCCCAGGACCTGGGCAACGGCGCCGCGGTCGTCGATCAACAAGTCGCCGCCGGCTCCTACAACGAGCGCTATGCCGCCCGCGCCGCCGCCGGCTTCCTCGGCTTGGAGACGGTCGACGGCGCGTTCACCGCGCTGGCTAAGGATCCCGGTCGGCTCGGCGGAGTCGAACAGTGCGCGCGCGTCCACACCGTCGAGCGCATCCTCCTCGAGTTCCCCGCCGAAGGCGCGCAGCAGCAGAAGATCTTTGCAGCTGTTGGCATCATGCCGCTCGACACGATCGGGAAGTACCTCGCGGGCGCGTTGGCGCCCGGTGCCGCCGCCGACGCGCTGAACGAGGCGCTGGCGAAGGTCGATTCTGGCACGACGGGTGGAACGGGAACGGTCGACGGCGCCGACGGCGCCGATGGGGCGGATGACACCGGTGGCACCGACGGGTCGACCGCGGGCACCACGACCACCGGCGGCGAGACCACGACCACCACGACCGGCGCTGGAGGCGAAGCGCCCCCGGCCTCGCATTTGATGTTCGTCACCGCGTCTCCCGTCGCGGCGAACGTCAACGCGTCGCCAAGCGGATTCGACTTCGTGTGCGCTCAACGTGCCGAGGCGGCCGGGCTCTACCGAGCTGCTTGGAAGGCCGTCTACGGGACCGCGACGGTCGCTGCCGCAGACCACGTCGTCGTGACGCTACCCATCAACAACACGCGTGCAGCGGGCGGGCAGCAGCTCTTCGCCGTCGGAGCGCTGTTCTCGCCGGATGGATTGCGCGAAGCGGCATTCCATGACGAGCTCGGCGCGGCATCCCCAAGTCTTCGCGTCTGGACGGGCGCGACCGCCACAGGCGCAATCAGCCAGCATCATTGTAGTTCCTGGACTACCGCAGCGACTAGCACCCCGGGAAGTCATGGCTACACCGATGGGACGGGGCGAGCTTGGCTGAATCAGGGGTCAAATTATTGCGCCGACCCGAGTACGCACCTCTATTGTCTGTCGCAGCCGTAATAGTAATGATATCAATATATTGTTATAATATCTTTGATATTGATAGAATTGGCTTGCAATGAGTAAGTCGCCATAGTAGAACTGTCTTTGTCGACGACGCCCTCGGGCTCGCGACTCCCAACTCTCCCTGCTGCTGCTGATTCGCCCGCTCCCCCTTCCCCCGCTCCGGAGTCGATCCCACCATGTCCATGCGTCCTGCACTTTGCTCAGCCGTCGTCATCGCGCTTCTCGCCGGAACCGGCGCCCACGCCGAAACCGGCGTCCCGACCAAGCTCCCCTCGGCGCCCAAATGGGCCGCGAAGAGCGAGTTCGTCGAGACTGACCTCAACGGCGCCAACGGCACCGCCGCCGCGCCCGAAGCACCGGCCGCCGCGCTCGACGCCGCCCCCGTCGCCTCGACCGAGACCGTGCCCGCCGTGACCGCTCCGGTGGTCCCCGAGTCGAAATCCTTCATCAGCGACGGCCAAGCCTTCGCCATGGAAGAGCTCGGCTTCAAGATCAGCCCGATCGCGGGCTGGGAAGTGAACACCTACACCGGCAACCTCTCCTTCGTGATGAAAGAGCCGGAAGACAAGAACCCGGCTTACGACAAGGCGAAGTACCGCCGCAACGTGACCGTCGCGGTCCTGCAAAAGGCCTCGCCGATCGACGAGCGCCGCGCCACCGAGCTCGAAGCGCAGCTCGTGAAGCAATTCGGCGAAGACGGCTCCGTCGCGAACTACCAGATCATCGAGCACAAGTTCTTCAACTATCGCGGCGAGAACGACGGACTCCTGGTTTACGGCGCGTACGAGCTCGGCGAGTACCGCATGATGCAGATGAACGTCCTCGTCTCTGGCGGCGAGAAGCAATTCCTCACGACCTACACCGACATGGCCGACCGTTTCTCCGACCAAACTGACCCGATGTTCGGCCTCGCCTGGTCCAGCATGGTCTCGATCGAAGTCGCCGGCGCCACGCCGACGCGCACCAACGAACTGATCCGCTACGGCTCGCTCGCGAGCGGCGCCCTCCTGCTCCTCCTCACCGCGCTCCTCCTCCGTCGCCGCGCGTCGAAAAGGGACTACTCGTCCTTTGCCGACCACGACGACGACGGCATTGACGGCGCCGCGACGGGCAGCATGATGGCGACCCTCGCCGGCAGCTGGAAGCTGAATCGTAAAGGCGAAGTGTCCGGCAACGACGGGCTGATCTTCAGCTCCCACGCCGGCACGAAAATCCCGACGACGAAATCCACGGAATACGTCTCGGGTTACTGACCTCCCGGAAGTCCGCGCTGCCTTCGCGGCTTCCGTCCCCACTCTGAAAGCTTGAGTCCCGAAAGGGAAACAAGAGGACCATCACGCACGCTCCCCCTGGCCCGGCTCGCTTCGCGAGTCGGGCACTTTCTTTTGTTTTTCGCGCTCGCGCCCGCGCGGGCGCAGCGATCAACCGGGTGCCGGGATTAGCCAGCGCCCTTCAACTTCGGCGCGCCGCCGCTTCCCGCCGCGAACGAGTCGCGCAGGATGTCGAGCAGAGCCTTCATCTGCAGCTCGGAGAGGTTCACGTACTTCAAGCCGTGCAGGAAGGCGCCCGACACGCCTTCTTCCTCCGACTCGGGTCGCCCCCACCGAACCTCGCAACGCAGAGGCGTCAGGCCTTTCGCCTCGAGCTTAGCCGCGAGCTCCGGCTGGCCCTGCCCCAGCTCGAGGTCGAACATCACGCCCTTCGACAGATAAGAGCCGAGCCGCACGCAGGCGCCCGTGAACGAAAAGTCGACGAGGAGCACTTTGCCGAACTCCGACAGGATGCGGAAGCGGCTCGGCTCGAGGACCGGCCAGCGCTGATCCTTACGGTCCAAGTTGAACGCGCGGCGGAACTCGGCCCGCGCCGCCTCGGCAAGCTCCGGCTCGTCGTGGATCGGGTCGAGCTCGATCGCCTCGATCAGATCTTTCTGATGCTTCACGTGGATCAAACGCTTCTTGAAGCCCGGCTGGTCGACGGCGAAGCTCGTGGCGAAGTCGAGCGTCGTCGGGCTCAGCATGATGTGGTTCAAGTCGCAGGCGGCCTCGAGGCGCTTCGCGTAGTTGACGCCGTTGCCGATCACCGTGAAATCCAGGCGCTCGTCGGTGCCGATGTCGCCGATGTAGACCGCGCCGGTGTTGAGGCCGATGCGGAAGGCGAGCATCGGCTTGCCGGCGCGCGCGGCGTCGACGCAGCGACGGACGTTCTCCCGCTGCATCTCGACGGCGCAGCGCATCGCCTGGTCGGCCTGGTTTTCGATGACCTCGCCGTCGTAGCTGTAACCGAAGAAGCAGAGCATCCCGTCGCCCAGCGTCTTGTCGACGGTGCCGCCGTACTTATGGACGGTGCGCGTCGCGTCGCGCAGCACCTGGCGAAGGTGTAGGAACGTCTCTTGCGGCGGCGCCCGCTCGGCCGCGATGGAGAAGTTCGCGATGTCGACGAACATCACCGTCACCACGCGCTCAGACGGCGCGATCGCGAGGCTCGCGCCCGAGCGCAAGATCTTCTCGAGCCGGGCCTCGGGCACCGCGCCCTTCAGCGCCTCGCGCACGCGCCGGTTGATGCGCTCACGGCACGACGCGAGCGTGTACGCGGCGTGAAGTCCTGCCCCTGCCGTCGCCGCGGCCGCCGGAATCCAGGGGACGACCGCTCCCAGCCGCGCCGTAGCGAAGATCCCGAGTGCCGCGAGGGCCGTCGTTGAGAGGAGAATCAAGGGCAAAGCGGTCAGAGGCACGAGGTAGGCGCCTGCCGCGGCGCCGGCCACCGCCAGCACGATGAAGAGCAGGACGCTCCCCGAGGCGTCGGGCACCGGCGTTAAAAACTGCGCGCGCAGGACCGAGTCGATCGCGCTCGCCAACACGGCGCCCGTCGGCATCTTCCCGCGCGCCGTCTCGACCTCCGTGCGGGCGCCGGCGAAGAAGTGCGTCAGGATCAGCACCGTGTCGCCCGCCTCGACGCCCGGAATCGGCCGCCCGGCGCGCGCGGCGAGGATGGCGCCGAGGAAGGAGCGCGTATGCTGCTTGAAGGCTTGCCGCGACGGCAGCTCGAAGCTCAGCATGTTCCGGCGGTCGAGCGGCAAGAGCGGTGCCTGGAGGTCGCGGCCGCGGCGGACGGCGAAAACCGAGGCGTGCGGCAGGGCCCGTCCCTCCGCGATGCGGAGCCAGGGCTCGATGCGTCCGCCGCGCGCGACGCGGAAATGCGCGATGTGGGCGAAGGCGTCGCGCAGCGAAGGGTGAGGCCCGTAAACCTCGAGCGGCCGCGTCGAGAGCTTCGCGCGCGGGTCTAGCCGCAGGTCCTCGCGGTCCATCATGAGCGCCGCCCGTCCCGGCGCAACTTGCTCGTCGACCAAGGCCGCCACCGTGAGATTTGGAAGCTTCTTCGCCGCGGCGGCGAGCTCCGACACGGCCGCGCGCGCCGCGTCCGACTCGACCGGTAGGAAGGCGAAAGACTCGTCGACGATGACCGAGGCTGGAGCTTGCGCCGCCAGCGCGCCGAAGACCCGAGCCCAATCGGCAACCGGCGGCGATTCGCTCTGGAGCGCCAGCACGGCCTCGTCGTCGTACGCGAAAATCTTCAGCTGCGGCGCGAAGCTGACTCGCGGCGCTCCAAGGTCGCGCCACGCTTGGGCCATAGGCGTCGCGACCGCATCTTCCAGCGCGGTATGCGCGCTGGAGAAGTAGACGGCGCTCGCGACGATCGCCCACAGCGCAGCCGAGCTCGCGAACGCACGTGCCTTGGGCAGGGCGTCGCGTCCGAAAGAATCGGAGGCGGTAGGGCGGCGAAGACTCATTCCCCTTCATTTTAGGGGAAGGGAGGCGGCGCTAGTATGCCGTCAGCAACGTGGCGGTGGGCAGTTGTTGCCCTTATGCGCCCTTAGTTCGCGGCCGGCTTGTCGACGCACTCTTTCGTCGCGGTGTCGAAGATCTTGCCGTCGCTGTTGCAGTCTTTGGACTCGACCTCGACCTGAACGCCGCCGCCGTCCCCGTCGGGGCCTTCCTGCAACTCGAGCTCGAGCGCCGCGGTCGTCACGGTCTGGTCCGGCACGGCCTGGATGTCGACGCTACCGCCTTCGAACGTGGCGCTGTAGCGCCTCTTCGTGCCGGCGATCCCGACCTGCATCTCGGTGCACTTGAACGGCGTTTCCTGGTCGATGGCGACGGCGAAAGTGAACTCGCCCTCCACCGGGTTGCCGTCGGGATAAAGGCCGATATTGGCGATCAGGGGCGTGCAGGTGAGCGCTGCCGTCATCGGCGTGCCGGCCTCCGGCAGCTTGAATTTCACCGGCACCTTCAGGGTGAAGTTCTTCTTTGCCTGGGCGGACGGAGCGATCGTGAAGAGCTTCTGTAGGGGCGCTTTGGCGACGAGGTGCCCGCCGGCGTCTTGGGAGATGATGAGCTCGCGCGCCCAGAAAAGGACGTTCGGCTCGGTACCGGCGGCAAAGCTGATGCCCGGGGTCGAGTTCAAAAGCCGCACCCGCAGCTGGCAGCCGGCCAGACCTTTTTTCAGGCCCATGGCCTTGAAGACGACGAGGTCAGAGCCCTCTAGGGCGCCGTTTAGGACGGGGACGCAGCCCGAGAGCTCATACAGCCAGTCGGTGCGCCCGAGAGCGGCTTGATCGAGTCCACCCATCTGCACCTTGAGGGTCGCGGCGTCGCCGCCGACGCGGACGCTGCGGCGCGGGGTGCGGCAACCTTGGGCCGTCACCGCCACCAAGACAAGCAGGATCAAGGCCACGCGGGCGCGGACAAACGTTGGGAACATGGGGGGAATCCTCCGACTCAGCATATCATCTAACGATGCGCCTTCCGTGCCAATCCCTCGAAAGCCTTGACCGCAAGCATAATCTTCTGATTTATATGAATAAATCAAGTGATTCGCGGCCCTCGCGCCGGTCCCCAGATCGCCCAAGCTTTTTCCAGGCTCCATGTTGAAGACTGCCAAGACCAAACCGAGCACCAAGAAGCCCGACCAGCACCGCTGGTTCTGGACGGCTCTCGACGACTATCTTCTTCGGAAAAACCTGAAGCAGACGCGCCAGCGGAAGCTCATCGTCGAGCTCTTCATCAACATGAAGAACCACCTATCGGCGGAGGAGCTGCACGAGGCGGCGCGCCGCGACGGCCACAACATCGGCCTCGCCACCATCTATCGGACCCTCAACCTCCTCGCCGACGCCGGCTTGGCGGAGCAAAAGCAGTTCGGTGAGGGACGCTTCGTCTACGAGGTTTCGACCCCGGGCGAGCATCACGACCACATCATCTGTCTGGATTGCGGCGCGGTCATCGAGTTCGAGAACGAGGAAATCGAGCGCCTCCAGGAGAAGATGGCCGCAGCGCACGACTTCAAGCTCGCTTCGCACCGCCTCGACATGTACGGCCACTGCCGCCGCGAGCGCTGCGATCGCCGGCCGCAGGTGAACTAGTCTCTGGCGCGAAACGCGCCAGAGACAAAGCTGGGGAGCAAAGCGCCGGAGGAACTCGGCGATTACCAACTGTTTCGATTGACGCGGTGAGATCCTTCGCTGCGCTGAGGATAGTCTCTGGCGCGTTTCGCGCCAGAGACGAACTAAGGCGTGAAGCCGCAAAATCCCGGCCGGACCTAAGGCCGCGAGCGCTCCTGCGCCGCCCGAGCCGCCGCCACCGCCGCCGCCGCATCCACCCGCCCAAACCCGTGCGTCACGCTCATCCCCGTGATCGGATCATAAGCCGCCACGTCCGCATCGATCTTCGCCGTCGTTCCGAGCACGATCGCCGTCGCCTCCGCCCGCGTCAGCTCTGGATTTACTGAAAAGACCAGCCCGAAGACCCCCGCCACCATCGGCGTCGAAGCCGAAGTGCCGCCGAAGGATTTCGTGTAGTCGAGATCCGGGAAATCCGTCGGCGCCACGCGCCGATTGTAGCCGCGCGTCGACGTCAGATCCGTCGTCGCGATATGGCCGCGTCCGCGCTCCCACGAGGGCGCAAGGATCTCCATGCACGGCCCGTGACCCGAGGCCTTGACCTTCTTGTCTAGGTCGGACGACGCGCTCACGGCGATCACCGTCGCCAGAGACGAGATGTCGGGCTTATCCCCCGCGCAGTCGTCCTGATCGATGTTCGACATGGCGAAGAGCACGACGCTGCCCTTGCCGCCGCGCCCGTTGCGCGTCACTGTGTCGATCGCATCGACGATCACGTCGGTGACCGGAGCGTGCAGCTCGTAGCCCCAGCTGTTGGTGATCACCGCTGCGCCGCGTTCCATCGCGTACATCATGGCCTCGGCGTCGTCGGAGGCCTGCCATGAGGCAACGATCGGCAAGAGCTTGCAGTCCGGGCAAACGCCGGTCAAGCCCAGGCCGTTCATCCGCGCGCCCGCGACGCCCGCGACGGCGGCGCCATGGTCCTCGATCAAGCCGTCGTCGACATCTGCCGTGTCGACGAAATAGTTCCAGCCGAGCACGTCGTCGACGTAGCCGTTGTGGTCGTCGTCGACCCCGTTGCCCGCGATCTCGCCCGGGTTCACGGCCCAGGCAAGGGCCATGTCGGGATGCGCCGTCTCGAAGCCGCCGTCGATCACGGCGATCAGGGTCTCCGGCCGCCCGGTAGCGTGCGTCCACGCCTCGAGGGCCCTGATGTCGGCGCCGGCGCGGGCGCCGTCCTCGCCGCGATTCTGCAGATGCCATTGCGAAGAGAACAAAGGCTCGTCGGTCGCGCCGCGCCAATTCTTCGGCAGGATGAAATCCGGATGCGCATACCGAATCCCCGCTTCGCCGTGCAATGCGTTCGCCGCGGCCAAAGCTTTCAGCGGCGTGGTGAAGGTCGCGACCAAGGCGTTCGGCACGCGCAGCGGCCGGTGCCCGAGAAATCCGGGCAAGGCGTGCAAGACGTCGATGGCGTTCGGTCCGGAGGTGCCGATCACGACATCGCTCGTGAGGACGCCCGTCGCCGTCGCACCTTCGGCATGGAAGCGCACGACGTTGCCTGCGCCGAGCGTCAGGGGCTGCCAGACACCTCGGGAGTAGAAGCCTAAAGCTGCGGAGACCATGATGGCGACGGGGATAGTCATGTGCCGAGTCTAGGCCAACCAGATGACCCGCGCCATGTCTCCTCTGCGTCCTCTGCGCAGAGGACGCAGAGACGGAGGACTACTTACCCTTAGTGGGCGGCGTTGACTGCAAATGCGGCGCCATCTTCTTCAGCCCCTCAGAATAAACCCCGCCAGAATGCTCATAATGCGGCGCGACCAAGGCGAAGATCGCCCAAACGATCGCCAAGCCGAACGCGACCATGGCCACGTATTTCAAGACCATGATCAGGCCCTCGGCCTGAGCATTGCGCACGACGCGCACCACGTCGCCCCGCAGCTCGGCGGCCGCGCTGCGATACGTTCCGCCCTCGTTGCCCATGCTCGACGCCGGCGCGCTCATCTCTTTCAGCGGAAAGCCCGGGGCCGTCATCGTATCCTCGAGCCGCGCCATGGCCGCGTTGATGCGCGCTTCATGCGCCCGGGAGTCCGAAACCGTAGCGACCACGGTCGTAGGCTGGGAGGTGAAGGAAGGGGAGGGGTCAATCGCGATC
The DNA here is from genome assembly GCA_031416315.1 of Pseudomonadota bacterium. Lineage (GTDB taxonomy): Bacteria > Bdellovibrionota_B > Oligoflexia > Oligoflexales > CAIYRB01 > JANOTL01. The sequence goes on along the minus strand of JANOTL010000202.1, from coordinate 20,630 downwards.
GCCGTTGCGCTCGCGCTCGCGTTCGTCGCATGCGCCACGGCGTGTGCGGCGACCTGCGCTTGAGCGACCTTGATCGGCACGACGTTGCTCGCCGCCACCGAGGCCGGCACGATCGGCGTCGCCACGGCGACCTGAGCCGCGACCGCGCTCGAGCCGACCGTCGCGCCGCGCGCCATGGCGTCGGCGACGAAGCGCATGAGGCCTTCGCCGAGCCGCTTCTGCTCGTCGCTCGTGAGATCGGCCAAGGCCGCGTCGGCCAGGTACACAAAGCCTTGCGCTTCGGGATGCGTATCTTGATAGGTCGCGGTGATCTTCACGCAAGGATTGCGCCCGATCAATTTGCGCAGGGCCGGCGCCTCGACGCGGCCGAGCGCGAAGTTGCCGACCGCGAAGGGCATCGCCACCTGGATGGCCGTGGGGTGCAGACGCGTGACCCGCGCCGGGAAGCTAACCTCCGCCAACGACAGGGGATTTTCTGGAAGGAGCTGACGCGCCTCCGGCTCCTCACTGAGCATCCGGCGGGCGCTCACGTGGAGGTAGCGATTCGCAACCGACTGCGTGACGTTGCGCACGAGCTTCGGCATGAGGACGATGCGACGTCCCGGAAAGCGTTTCGCGAACTGCTGGACTTCGGTCGCGCCGGACGCGTCGCCGACGAGGACGATCGTCGCGCTCTCGTGCGTGTTGGCCATAATCTGCGCGAAGCGCACGCCGTCGTCTTCCATGGCCAGGGCGGTCTCGAAGAAGATGACGTCGGGAGAAAAGAAGCGCGGCTCCTCCGAGATCCCCTGCTTCGACAAGGCCGTGGTGACCTCGAAGCGCGGATCCGCGAAGTTGGAGAGGATCTCGCTGCGCAGGTTGGGCGACTGCACGGCGAGGAAGACGCGACAGCGCGGGCCCGGGTCTTGCTGCTTCAACAGCTCGAGCGTCTCGAGCATCTTCGGTCGGACGGCCTGTGGCACGGTCCAGTCGGCGATCACCGCGTCGGAGAAGCGGTAGAGGAGGTGACTGCGCTGGGTCTCGACCACCATGCAGGAGATCGACGGGATCCCCAGCGCGGCGGCCAGATAACCGCCTAAATTCAGGGTCGCGCCGGCGGGGGGACGCACCCGGCTCTCGAAGCGCAGGCGCCGCTCGCTGATCCAGGTGAGACGCGCGGGGAAGGCCGCGGCGGCGATGTGGCTCGCCGAGATTTGGGCCACCGGTTGCGGCAGGCGCACCGGCCCGCTGGCCGTCGCGAACATGAAGCGGTTAAGCCACTGCTTCTCGTCGAGGTCGAACGGGATCACGTCGCGGAAGTTGGCGCAGGCCGCGAGGAAGTTGAGCCGCTCCGAGGCGGCGCCGCGCACGAGGATGAGGCGCGCACCCTGCACCTCGGGGATCCCCATCAGCTGCGTCACCATCGTCTCGGTCACCGTCTCGTCGCCGTCGTCGGAGACGACGATGACCGCCGCGCGTTTTTGCTCGAGCTCCTGGATCACGACGTCGATCGACGTGAAGAACTGGATGTCAAATCCTTTTTGCTGCAAGAGCAGAGCGCGATCGCGGTGTTGCGCCGTGACCGTGTCCGCCAGCCAAAAGGTGCGCCGCTTTTTTTGCGGAGCGCTCACCCGGGAACTCCTCTCGCGTTGCCTAAACCCCATGAACCCGTTCCATTAATCGGTGTTCATGCCCAGAAGCTTAGCGTGGCGGACCACCTCCCCCCTGTCCGAGCCCGTAAAAAGGTGAAATAATTATCGAATGGGTCTTTCCCCAATGCAGGAGTTCTTTGCCATGCCCTTCTCCCGGGTCCTGAAGCTCGGCTTTCTGCTCGGCGCCTTTTTCGGCGCCTCAGACGCGTACGCGCTGAACTGCCAACAGGTACGCCAGCTGGTCAGCGTCTACTTCAAGATGCATTTTTATCATCACGACTTCGACGACGAGCTCTCGCGGCGCACGCTCGACAACTTCATCAAGAGCTGGGATCCGGGTAAGGTCTACTTCCTCAAGGCCGACGTCGAAGCCATCGCGGCCAAGTACTCGACCAAGCTCGACGATCAGGTCATGGACTCGAACTGCGCTGCGATCGACGAGGTCGTGAAGCTCTACGCGAAGCGCTTCGAGGAGCGCCAGAAGACGATCGACCCGATCGTCGACCAGCCGCACGACTTCACCAAAGACGAGTTCATGGTCATCGACCGGAAGAAGCTCGACTGGGGCACGACGACCGAGGAGCTCACCGAGCGCTGGCGCCAGCGCATCAAGTTCCAGCTGATGCAGCTGAAGGGCACGATGGGCGACGTTGCAAAGGCGAAGGACAAGCTGAAGAAGCGCTACCTCCTGGGGGTGAAGCGCCAGAACGAGATGACCTCCGACGACGTCTACTCGCTTTTCCTCAATTCTTTTTCATCGGCTCTCGACCCGCATTCGGAGTACTTGTCGCCCGAGTCTCTGGAAGACTTCCGCATCTCGACGCGGCTTTCCCTTGAAGGCATCGGCGCCGTGCTCCGCAGCGAAGACGGCTTCACCACGATCCAGAGCCTGGTCCCCGGCGGCGCCGCGGCCAAGACCGGCAAGGTCAAGGTCGACGACAAGATCATCGCCGTCGGCCAGGGCGAGGAGCCGCCGGTCGACGTCATCGACATGGACCTGCGCGAGGTCGTGAAATTGATCCGCGGCGCGCGCGCCACGGAAGTCCGCCTCACCGTCGTCCGCGACGACGGCGGCAAGAACGTGCAGCTCGTCGTGCCGATCGTCCGCGAGCAGATCCAGCTCAAAGACCGCGCCGCCAAGTCCACCGTGTACAACGTCAACGTCACGGAAGGCGCGACGCCGCGCACGATCAAGGTCGGCGTCATCGAGCTCCCGTCCTTCTACATGGACTTCGAGGGCCGCCAGAACCGCGAGAAGAACTTCAAGAGCTCGTCGGCCGACATGCGCAACGAGATTGGCAACTTGAAAAAGCAGAACGTCGACGCCGTCGTCGTCGACCTGCGCTCCAACGGCGGCGGCTCGCTCGACGAGTCGATCGACATCGCCGGCCTGTTCTTCGACAAGGGTCCGGTCGTGCAGACGAAGGACACGCGCGGCTCGACCTACGTGCAGAAAGACGAAGACGGCAAGACGGAGTACGCCGGCCCGCTCGTCGTCATGATCAACCGCCAGTCGGCTTCCGCCTCGGAGATCTTCGCCGGCGCTATCCAGGACTACGGCCGCGGACTGATCGTCGGCGACACGCACACGTTCGGCAAGGGCACGGTCCAGAACTTAAACGACTTGGACGAGAAGCTCGGCGCCATCAAGGTGACGATCTCCAAGTTCTACCGCCCGTCCGGCTCCTCGACCCAGCTGAAAGGCGTCGAGTCCGACATCGCCCTTCCCGACGTCCTCGACGAGTACGAGATCGGCGAGAAGCACTACGACTACGCGCTCCCATGGGAGAAAATCGCGGCCAGCGACTATAAGACGTTCACGCTCGTCTCCCCGGAGACCGTGAAGAAGCTGAAGGAAGCCAGCGTTGCCCGTCTCGTCGCCGACAAGGGCTTCGAGAAGATCCGCGTCGCCATCAAGGAGTACAAGGACGGCGAGGAGTCGCGGTCCAAGGTCTCGTTGAAGGAAGAGACGGCGGCGGAGAAAGAGAAGAAGGACGGCATCAAGAGCGCTGAGTCGAAGCCGGGCCGCGACAAGGGCAAAAAGGACAAGGACAAGAAAAAAGCTGAAGACGAGGACGACGAGGAGAAGCTGCCGCTGACCGAGGACTTCCACCTCCAAGAGACGCTCCGCATCTCCGCGGACTACGTCCAGCTGCTGAATAAGCGCGCGCTCCCGAGCAAGATCGTGTTGCCGGACTTGGAGAAGGCGCAGGCCGCGGCGGCCGTTGCGGAGCAGAAGAAGGCTGGAACTGCGAAGGACGTGGCGGCGCCGGTCGCGCCTAAGGTTGCGCCGACGCAGGGGCTGCCGTAAGTCATCGCGATGATCGACGAAGAAAAGGGGCCCGCTCGGGGGGCCCCTCTTTCGTCAAAGTCGACTTCGACTTCGACCTGTGCGTATCACTTGTGCGTGATCGTGATCTCTCACGTGAGGCCTAGCCCGTTGACGCCGACGTGAGCGAAAACGGGCTAAGCCTCACGTGAGAGATCACGATCACGCATAAGCGGTACGCAGAAGCACAGGTCTACGTCGACGTCGACGAGGGATTTACGGACTACTCACACATCCCCCGCTGATAAATCGCCCGCCACTTCCGCATCTCTGCAAAGCTCAGCGACGCCGGTCGGATGCCGACGCAGCCTTTCAGCTCGCTCGGCACGCTCGCCGCCGCCGCCAAAGGCTTCACCTGCTTCTTCCGCGGCAAAGCCGTGCCCATCGCAAAGCTCTTCTCGAAATGCCGCACGAAGCTCTTCGCCGACTCGCCTTTCAGCGTCAACACGCTGCCAAGCGCCTTCAGCTCAGAGACCCGCGACAAGCGGAAGTTGCCAGTATGCACCGTGCGCCCGTCGATGGCGACGAACGCGGTCGTCACGCCGCGGCCATTGCCCCGGGCGTAGCGCACGTCGGCGCCGAGGCTCGCCAGGCATTCGTCCATCGAGCGCAGATCACTGCGCGCCAGCGTAAGGCAGTTCGGTAGCACGCCTTTGCCGCGCGGCATTTCCTTGCCGTCGACCAAGACGCGCACCATCACGCCGCGCTCGAGCGCGCGCGTCAGCGCTTGATACACTTCCAGGCTCTTGAGCGAAGGCGAGGCGACGAGGACCTGCTCGTAAGCGTGGTCGATCGCGCTGGAGAGATAGGCGGCGAACGCGCCGCTCTTCAGATCCATCATCGGGCTGAGGAGCCAACCGCCCTCCAGCTCCAAGGGGACCATGTTGGCGGAGCTGAACAACGCCGGCGCTGCTGCAGGGGCGTGCACGGCGATGCTCTTGCCGGCCTTCGCCTTGTCGTCGTGGTCGCGGCCGATGCCCCAGAGAAAGTTGAACTGATCCTGGAAGGCGAGGGCGACGTCGCCGTCGCGCTCAGCGGCGACGAGGCTGGCATCGCGGCCGCCGCGTGCCAGGGAGCCATTGAGCAGCAAGACCTTGGCGAGGACGCCCGAGGCCTGCTTGCCGCGCGGGCCGTCCACTACGGCGAAGCGGTGCAGCATGCGGGTCTCGGTGATGCGCACGTCGGCGCCGTGCAGCTCGAGCCGGTCGCAGGCTTTGCATTTCGCGTCGCCCGTCGAAGAGACGAGGACGCGCACGGCAATCTTCCGGTCGGCGAGCGCGACGAGCTGATCGACGAACGGCTCGTCGCTCAAATCGGGGAGCGCCGCGTCGACGCGGTGCCGCGCCGTCCCGAGCTCCGCTTTCGCGACTTCGGTGAGGCTTGTTTCACGGGCAAAATACGCTTCGGTTTTCGCAAGGGCGAGCTCGCCGCCCGCGAAAGCGGCGAGCGCGGCAACGCCCAAGGTGCGCAGGATTCGCGACATGACTTACTCCACAACAACGACAGGTAAATCAACGACAACAGCAGCAAGATTCCAAGGTATTCTATAGATTACTATGATTACTATGTCAAGTATGTATGAATTCTAAAAGGTCATCGTCCGCAGGCGCTCCTACAAGCCTCGAAAACCACCGGCGTTTTCGAACTTTGCCCCGCGCCGGTCGTCGTCGAGGACGTGAGCTGGGCCGCCAACAAGCCGTGAGGTACGATCACTTCTCCAAAGAGAGGGTGGTTTTATGGCGCGGCGCTTGACGGTAGAAAAAGTGGGCCCTGGAAAGATCGACCTCGTCGGCTCGCTCGACGAGGCCTGCGGCCCGGCCTTGACCGCGCTGAAGGCACTGGTCGCCGCCGAGGGCGACGTCAGCCTGAATTGCGCGCGCATCTCCTCGATCAACTCCATCGGCGTCGGCCTTTGGAGCGGCTTTCTCCAAGGCCTCGAGACGCCCTCGAAGGTGAGCCTCGAGCGCTGCTCCGTCTACCTCGTCGACTACGCGACGATGTGTCCCGAGCTCATGCGAGGCGCACGCGTCGCGTCGGTACTAGTACCCTATTGCTGTGACGATTGCGGCTATGCCTCGGAGCAACTCTTCCCGGTCGCCAAGGACCTGAAGAAATCGGGCTTCCCGGCGAAAAAATGCGAGAGCTGCGGCAAAAACGCGGCGGTGGCCGAAGTCGAGGCCGACGAGTATCTCGAGGGCTTGGGCGGTTGAATGCAACTGACGACGTGGCGGCTCCTCAGCGCGAGCTGGCCGGAGCATCTCGTGCTCTCTTTCGACCTCGCGTCGCCGGATCACCAAATCTGGACCGTCGCGTCACTGCGGCTTTTCGTAACGCGAGCGCTGAAGTATGGTCGCGGCGTACTCGATCACGAGCGTCCTGACGGCGGAAGCATGATCCATATCGTACGGAACGCCCTCGATCACGGCCTGGAGACGGAAGACGACCGGATCCAAGCCGGCAAGTCCGCCGTCGGCAACTTGAGCCTGGAAGCCGGCAAAGACGAAGATTCTTTCTGGATTCAAATCAAGGACGACGGCCGCGGGATCGATTTCACGCGCATCGCCGCCAGGGCACGCGCCGCGGGCCTGCCGCACGAGACGCGTTCCGACTTGGTCACCGCCTTGCTGACCGACGGAATTTCGACGCGCAGCACGGTCACGGAGCTTTCGGGTCGGGGCGTCGGTACCAGCGCCGTCAAGGAGGCGGTCGACAAGCTGGGAGGTCGCATCGACCTCGAGTCCTCACCGGGCTCTGGTACGAGCTGGCGCTTCGTGTTGCCGCTTTCCTCGCTTGCGACCATGGGACTGATCAGCTGACACGACACCGCGCGCTCAGAATACGAGGCGCCTGAAGCTCTGCTTGCGATCGTTCGCAAGCAGGGCTTCAAATTTCTGGTCGAATCAGTCCGCAGACTCAGTGAGCGATCGATTCATCACGACCCAAAGCGCCCGCATCCACCATCTCCTGCGTCATGCAAGGATCGCCCACCGCGCCGGGGCTCGTCGCGATGACGGTACGGCCGCAGGACGTCTCGGTGCCGATGTTGGTGGACGTGACGGCCGGAAGATCCGCGTCGGCCGAAAAGACCTCGGTCGTGATGCCGTCGTCGGTCGTGACGTCGACGTCGACTTGACCTTCAGAGACGTCGCCGCTCACATCGACGTCGGCCACGTCGTCGGCCTGATAGTACGGAGTTTGGTTGTTTACTGGCACGGCCGAGGGCGCCGCCGCGAGGTCTGTCGGGTTCTTAAAGGACACGCTGGTCCGGGTGTCTTCGCTCGCCATCGCCTCTTCGTTCATCGGCTCGGTGACGACGCTGGAGTCGCTATGCGACTGACAAGCGGTGAGTGCGCCGAATACCAGCATGAAGCTCGCTGCTTTCATCTTCCGTTCTCCTTCGTCGAATCGTGGGCTTGAGGTTTTATCCACGATCGTCAAAGCAAGATGCAGTCCAAAATGGGAAGCCCGCCGGCGCCACCTGGGTGGCACGGGCGGGCTCTGGACCTTCGAAGTCACTCAGTGTGCGAGCTGCTCAGCGTTGACGACTTCTTGCGTCATGCACGGGTCACCGACGGCGCCGGCACTGATCGAAACGAGGAAGAGGCCGCACGGGAGCGCCTTGCGGTCGTTGACCGCGAGGTCCGCGGCGTCTTCCGTCGAAGCGACGGCGTCTATTGCTTCCGGAGCATCTTCGGCAGTGTCCGAGGCCGACGTGCCGTAGCCGGCCGTCTGGTTGTTGACCGGGGTCGCCGACGGGGTCGACTCGAGCGCGGTCTGGTTGTTGATCGGCTGGGCCGCGACCGCGGCTCCGGACAAAGAGGCTGCGAACAAGAGGACGAGGGCTTTCATGGACATGAGCTCCTACAAGCGGTTTGCTGCCGCCTCGTAGCAAAACTCGTACGAGATAGCGATCGGAACTGGCCTGATGCCTCAGTGCGCCAATCCTTCCGTGGAGTTGGCGTAACCAGCGTTCACCATCTCCTGGGTCATGCACGGGTCGCCGACGGCGCCTGGGCTGGTCGAGATCACGAAGAGGCCACATCCCGTCTCCGCTGCGAGACTCCGATCGGCGTCCGCATCCTCGAGGTCCGTGGAGGCTGAGTCGACCGCGCTGCCTTCTGGAATCGCGGAGGTCTCGACATTGAGGTCGTCCTCGACCCGGCCCTCGGTCGCATTCCGCGCCGCGAGCGCGTCGGCGGCCGAGGCGTCGTCCGGATCGACCATCGGCTCGGCCGAGTCGCCGGTCGACGACGGCATTCCGTGCGTGTTTAGTTCTTTCGTGGCCTCAGGGTTAGACTGCGTTTGGCAGGCGACCAAGGCACCAACCGACACGATCAGCATGGCAAGTTTCTTCATGATCCGTTCCCCTTCCAAAAAGACGTGAAAGACGTCCGTGTGCGTCCCGCACGCTAGAGCAAGGAGTGGGCCGTTTCTAAAGGCGCCAGGCCACATAAGGAAACGGCAAGAACCCGGAGGCCGGACTGGTGATGAGCCCCACATGGAAGGATTCCCAAGCCCAGGTATAGCCTAGGTATCCCACCCGCCCGACAACGCCGGCGTACACCACGTTGCCCCGATGATAGAAATCGTACTCCGCGGACACGTCGCCGCCCCCGTGCGGGCCGATCTTGGCGCCGGCTCCGACCGTCAGGGAGTGTTCGCGCCCCGTCCCCAAATCGAGACCGAAGTCCACACCGGCGACACCGTGCCGCGGTGTCTCCGCCCCGACGTAGGGCGTGGCCCGTGCCGAGGCCCCGAGCTCCACCTTGTGTCGTGCCTCGAGACGAGCTGCTCCAACCAGGATCGATAAGGTAGGAACCCGCACCATGGTCTGATTGGTGACCCCGTAGGCCACGGACCCGATGCCCACCTCGTAGCGGCCTTGTGCCAAGGTCTCGCCTGTGCCGTTGATACTGCGCTCGTTCGCGTCGAATCCGGCCGAAGCCGCAGCCGAGCTCAAGAGCAACGACGCGAGGGCGAGCTTTTGCGGACCTCGCACGTGACCACCTATACTGATCGGATGAAGCACCTCATCATAGCAGCCCTCGCGCCTTTCACGCTTTCTAGCTGTAACGTGCAGCCTACGGCCTCCATTGCAGTGTACGGAGACAGCGTCAGTTGGGGCTACGGCGATTTCCCGCTCGGCGGGTGGGTTCGCAAGGTCTCCCAGAAGACCGGCTACACCTTCACCAACCTGGCGGTTCCCGGCGAGCGCGCCGACGGCGCGGCTGGCCGCATTGACGTGGCCCTGCGCTCGGCGCCGAACGCATCCGTCGTCATGGTGCTCCACGGCGGCAACGACTGGATCAAGGCCTTCCGCAGCTCCTGGTGCAACCGCATCTGCGACCCGGCCGTCGTCGACGAGAAGTACCAGTCGATCGGGGAGCACCTGCGGTCGATCAGCCAGGCGATCCACGACCGCGGCAAGCGCGCCGTCTTTCTCACCTATTGGCCGACCTCGCTCGAGGCCTGTCCTCAATACGACGCCAAGGTCTGGGAGTTCTACAACCTGCACCGCATGCGGTTGAACGCGGAGATCCTCGAGGTGGCCGCCGAGCGCGGCGACATCGCCCTCACGACGTATGACCTCGAGGAGATGGGGAAGGACGTCAAAGACTTCTCCGACTGCCTGCATCCCTCATCCCAAGGCTACGAAAGGATTGCCAATAGGATCCTCAAGGACCAGGCCCTCTGGGCCCCTGCGGACGAAGGCCCTGACACGCCACTTCATTACATTCCCTAGCAATTACAATACAATTTATAAAATCTTTTACAACTGCGTTGACATTATGGCGCAGTTGTAATAGAAATCTCCCGTCACCATAAAAACTGCGTAACGAACCATACGCAAGACGAGGAGAACTCATGAAAACGCCTCAGTTCTATGGCATGCTGCTCGCCGCCAGCGCCGTCGCGCTCGCCGGTGCCGGTTGCGCCAAGAAGAAGAGCAACGATTCGGGCTCGCCCAAGAAAAAGGTCGAGAACGTGGAAACCTCCGCGTTCGCGATGTCGAACGGCGGCACGGTGAAGATCAGCCTGCAGTCGAACGTCGAAGGCGCGAAGTACCAGTGCCAGACCGAGGTCAACGGCCAAGTTCAAGCTTGGGCCGAGTGCCCGGCCGAAGGCGTCACGATCGAGTCCGAGCCCGGCGTCAGATACGTCTTCCGAGCCAAGGCCGTCAGCGCCGCGGGCAACGAGGACGCGACTCCTTTCATCTATAGCTTCTCCGGCCCCGAGGACGGCGAGGATAACGGCTCCGGCTCCGGCCCTGCCCCGGCCCCGGTCGTCCCCGAGCTGAATCTGGCCACCGAGATCCTGAACCGCGACGAAGTCGGCGCGACCTACGCCAAGTCGAGCTTGAAGCTCGAGCTCGGCGTCTCCGGCGGCGAGGTCCCGGCCGACAAGATCCGCTTCGAGTGCAAGCGCGAGAAGGAGCAAGACTTCCGTCGGTGCAACGATACCGACACGAAGAGCTACGCCTTCGACCAACTGATCGACGGCCAGAGCTACTCGCTCACCGTCCGCGGCGTCCATCGCGACAACGGCGCCCTGGCGCGCGAGACGAGCCTGAGCTTCAAAGTCGAGAGCGCCAAGCTCCCCCTCGACGGCGAGGAGAAGCTCGAAGATAAGAAGCGCACCGACATCGACCTGATCCTTGACCGCTCGGGCCTCGAAGGCGCGCGCATCATGTGCTCGATCGACGACGGCACCATGGCCGACTGCCCGACGGGTCAAACGCAAGGCTCGATCCGCGTCGAGCGCCAGCGCATGAGCTCCGGTAGCCACACCCTGAAGATCCAGGCCCTGGGCAACAACGGCGCGGCCCTGGGGCAGTCGATGCTGACCTTCTGCATCGACACCTGCTCGGCCGACGGCGGCCCGACGCAGCCGATCGTGAAGTCCTTCCAGCTCGGCAGCTTCTACGAGTACCTGGTCCCCGAAGGCATGCACGTCACCGAGTACGCGACGACCAAGACCTACAACGGTCAGCTCAACTACTACCGCATCCTTCCTGAGTCCGATCCGTACTACCTCGGCAACTATCGCTGCGACCACGAATGGGACCGCCGCATCACGGCGCCGAGCCCGTCCGGCAAGTACTTCGACTACTGCAACACGACTCCGACTCGCGACCTCTACAAGTGGCTCAGCGAGTTCCGTCTCGCCAACAACCACCTCGAGATCGCGACGGACCCGGACGAAGTGACCCCGACCCACCATGACCGCATCATGCTGAACGTCTTCGACCTCGACTACGAATTCATGGCGAGCCGCTCGCGCTTCGAGCAGCTCTGCATGAACCGCCGCGGCACGATCCAGAAGACGCCAGCCATCCGCTTCCTCGACCGCGGCTTCTGGGGCGAGAACGTCAAAGCCGAGTTCCTGATGTGCGTCGCCTCGATCGCGGGACAAGGCCCTGGCCTGCCGAGCTCGAACGACAAGTGGTGGGTCGGCGCGTTCTTCATCGCGAAAGAAGACCTGAACCTGCCTCTGTACGAGTGCTACACGCACGACTACCAAGCCGACTACGCGGCCGCCAACGGCAACTACGAAGGCACCTCGTACGACGTCAAATGGTGCGGCGAGTTCAAGAACCCGAACCTGCTCGAGGTCGTGTACATGACCAGGACGCCGTACATGGAAGCGGCCGACTTCGCCCGCGCGGCGCAGCAGAAGTTCCTCAGAAACCTCTTCGAGATCGTTCCCCTTCGTTGATCGTTAGTCAGTAGAGATATGGTTCAAAGGCCCCATCGCGGAAGCGGTGGGGCCTTTTTGTTCTCAGTGAGCAGTCAGTGCAGCGCCTGCAGCAACTTCGCATACGCCCCGCCCTTAGCCGCCAACTCCGCATGCGTCCCGCCCTCGACCACCTTCCCGTGCTCGATCACGAGGATCTCGTCGCAGGCGCGGATCGTCGACAGCCTATGCGCGATCACGACGACGCTCCGCCCGCGCAGGATCCTCTGCGTCGCCGCCTGCACCACTGCCTCCGACTCGGGGTCCACCGAGGAAGTTGCTTCGTCAAGGATCACGATGCCGGGGTCTTTCGCCAGCGCACGCGCGAACGCCAGGAGCTGCCGCTGGCCGTGCGACAGGTTTGCCCCCTGCTCCTTGATCTCGTGCTGGAGCCCGCCCGCCAAGCGCTCGATGAAGCGGTCCGCTCCCACCTCTTTGGCGGCGGCCGCGATGCGCTCCGGCGTGGCGTCCGGATGTCCAAGCCCGATGTTGAAAGCGACGGTCCCGTCGAAGAGCACGATGTCCTGCGGCACGATCGCGAGGCGAGAGCGTAGCCCTTCGCCCGACAGCGCCGTCAGGTCCCTGCCGTCGATGCGAATCTTGCCCTCGTAGCCGTCGTAGAGCTTTGCGAGCAGCTTCACGATCGTCGACTTGCCGCTTCCGGTCGGTCCGACGAGGGCGAGCGAGCGCCCCGGCAGGAGCTTGAAGTTCACGTCCGTCAGCGACGCGGTCCTCTTCTCCCGGCTCAGGTCGTAGGAGAAAGTCACGTGATCGAACTCGACCTCGCCGCGCAGCAACGGCACGGGCTCGACGCCGCTCACCCTCTCGCCCTGCTCGAGCAGACCAAAGATGCGCTCGATCGAGGCGAATGCCCCCTGCAGCATCGCCATTTTGTTGCCGAGCTGCTTCAGGGGCTCGAACATCTGCTGGACGTACTGGACAAACGCCACGAGAATGCCGGCGCTCACCAGCGTCGCGCCGCCGGCGAGCTCGAGCAGGGATCCGTTGAGGACGAGCCAGAGGACGAGGCCTACCGCTACCGACGCGATGCCGTCCAGGACGGCGAACATCCAGGCGTCGAGCACCACGCTGCCCATCTGCGCATCGCGAAACTCGATGTTGAGCTTGCCGTGCCGGCCGGCCGCAGCGCGCTCGCCCGTGAGCACTTTCACCGTCGTGTGCCCGTAAAAGGCTTCCTGGGTGTAACCGTTCAACGACGCGATTTTGACGCGGGCCTTGAGCATCGCGTTTTTGAGTCCCGTTGAGAAGAGCCCGACGATCCACCACACCGCAGGCAGGAACACGACGGCCACGAGGGCAAGGCGCCAGTTGAGAGTGAACATGCCGACGAGGCAACCGATAAGGACCGCCACGTCCACTACGGCGGTGAGCACGCCGAGGTTCAGCGATTCGGACAGATTGTCGAAGTCGCTGGTTGCGCGCGTCACCAGGGTGCCGCTGAGCGAGCGGTCGTGAAACGAGGCCTTCAGGCTAAGGACGTGGTCGAAGAGCTTCGCGCGCAGCTTTCGGATCATGCGGTGCACGGCAAGCGAGGACGCGACCGACTGCCCCGCCCGCGACAGGTACTCGAATATCACGATCGCGAGGTACACGCCCCCGGCCTGCATCAACGCTTGCTGATCTTTGCCGAGGATGCCCTTGTCGATGGCGTACTTCAGAACCATCGGCAGCGCAGTCTGCATGGCCGAGATCACGGGGATCAGGACGATCGCCGCGACGAGCAGCCCGCGGTTGACCTTGATGTACGGCCACAGCCGCGCGAGTCCCGCGACCTCGCGCACGAGTCCGGTCCGTTCTGAGCCCGCTTTCGCCATGCCGCGACGGTAGCATGTCCGATGCGGGCGACGTAAGCTAAAAGAAAGCTTGGAACAATGAGGTATTCGCGTGCTGCTGCGCTCGCTCCTAATCGTCGGTCTTTCGGTCTTCTCCCATCACGTTGAGGCCGCGCCTAAGGCCACGCCGAGCGCGGCTTCCAAGTCCTCGGCGAAGGGCGCCGAGAATCATCCGACGCGCAAGGCGCCGCATGCGGCGACGGCGCAAACCTCCGAGGGCAACCGCCGCGACTCGACGGTCCTCGTCGGATATAGCTACGTCGTTTACGGACTAGCGCTGCCCGGTCGCAAGGGTCCGGCCGTTTATTGGATTTTCGACGACGAGTGGGAGTTCGGCTTCGACTACACGAGCGCTGACTACAGTCTTTCGCTTTTGACGGTGGACCTGGCGTCGTTCGAGGAAAAGGTCTACCACGCGACCGCGCGCTGGTTTCCCGGCAATTCCTTCAACCTGATGCTCGGGCTCGGCCAGCGCAGCTACGACCTGCGGCTCGGGACCTCATACTTCGAGAAGTACGTGCCCGCGACGAAGTCGGTGCCACCTTTGATCGAGGTGGAGAACCAAATCCTGTCGCTCGCGATCAGCAACCAATGGCAATGGGACTGGGGCGGCTCGCTCAGCGCCGATTGGCTGACGTTGTACGTCACGATAGGGCAGGGGAAGGCGCATGCGCCGATACTCGACTCCGTCTCGGGTGAGGGGCGCTCAGTCTTAAAGGGGCTGGTGAGCTACCTGCGTTACGGGCCGACGTTCGCGTTGGGGCGGCTGACGTTCGGCTTCGCTTTCTGAGAGTCGGGGCGGCCGCACGGCCGCCCCGGAGACTCGCGTCGGCGCTTAGCGGCGGCGGAAGCCTTGCTCCTGGCCTTGTTGCTGCTGGCCTTGCTCTTGGCCTTGCTGCTGCTGCTGGCCTTGCTCCTGGCCTTGCTGCTGCTGGCCTTGCTCTTGGCCCTGCTGCTGCTGGCCTTGCTCCTGGCCTTGCTGCTGCTGGCCTTGCTCCTGGCCCTGCTGCTGCTGACCTTGCTCTTGGCCTTGCTGCTGCTGGCCTTGCTCCTGGCCCTGCTGCTGCTGGCCTTGCTCTTGGCCCTGCTGCTGCTGGCCTTGCTCTTGGCCGCCAATGCCGTCGTGGAGATCGAGCACCTGACCCGCGTCCGCCGTGATGTCGAACGCGCCACGACCTTCGATGATCGGGATCGTGATGAACGAAGCCCGCAGCTCGCCGGCGAGATTGCAGGCGCGGCTTTCGTCCGGGTTCTGGAACCAGAAGTTGTCGCTGGTCGAGATGCAATGCTGGTGCGCGGTTTCGCCCGCTTGCCAGATCATGCGTCCGTCGTCACGCAGCGCCACGACTTCGAGGTCCTCGGCCACGTTCGGGAAGTCGAGGCTTTGACATTGACCCGCCTCGATCGAGTGCCAGCCGTCGTAAGTGCGCGTCGCGAAGGGGCCGCGCTGAAAGCCGACCGCGACCGAGGTCGCTTGATCCGTACGGTTGCAGACGTCCAGCGTCTGGGCCGAGTTGCCGTAGTTGCCGCCGTGGAAGCGGGTCTCGGTGACCGCGCCCCAAGTGCCTTCGACCTTTGCGAAGCCGATCTTGTACTGGGTTGCCGTAGCGCAACCATCGCCCGCAGCTCCGGTGTAGAGAAACTCGGAGCCTTCGCCTTCGACGCAAAAGAGGTAGTCGCCACCCCATTCCGACGTCCAGCCTTCGCCGCGCACGAAGACGGGCGACGAGTCGAACGACCACGTATCGCTGCACTGTCCAGCTTCGAGCTCGTACCAGCCGTCGGTGACCCAGCCGTAACCGTTGGGCTCGCCGGAGACCACGGAGTAGCCGACCGTGTAGTCGTTGTCATTGCAGAATTTGTGGTCAAAAGTGGCCGATGCCGTGCCGGCAGCGAACAGGGTGACGCCTACGATGGCGCCGTGAGCGAACGTCAGATTCATGGGGGGACCTCCTAAAGTTGAGCCCCGCACGAAGCACGAACCGTACCAAAGGGTGAGCTACGCTTCCAACGCTGGCTCGCCGCGCGGACCGTCGCATTGATGCGACGCCCTTGCATGATCTTGACTCCACCCGACTCAATCGTCGAGCTTGAATGGCGGGCTGCGAATTCCTCGCAGGCGCGTCAGGCCGCGCTGACCACGGTCTCCCGCTTATCCTTCCGACCCACCACCAACACGCACATATCATCCTTACAAGGCACATCCCCGATATGCGCTCGGAACATCCCGAGGAGGTCCGCGCAAATCTCCTCGACGCTCCGCCGCACCAGAGTCCGCGAGAAATGCCGCTGGAACTTCCTCGTGAACGGCTTCCCTTCGCGGTCCACCGCCTCCGTCAGGCCGTCCGTATAGAACAAAAGCACGTCATCCACCGCGAGCGGATAGGTCGCATCCCCGTACGGCGGCCGCACGCCCGCCAAGTTCACTTCCCCGAGCATCAGCTGCTGGCTCCGGGCCAAGGACTCGACGGACGTCTTCCCAGCCGCGTCGTGCCGTAGCAAGATCGGGAAGGTGTGCCCGGCGTTGCACATGTGCAGCTGTCCGGTCCGGTAATCGAGATGCGCCGCGACGCAGGTCATGCGCAGATTGCTCTTGCCGGCGATACGCGCGATCACGTTGCCGAGCTGCGTCACGATCTGCGAGGGCTTGGAGAAGGCGGCGCCGCCGACGTCGCGGATCATCGCCTCGAGGACCTGCATCGCGCCGGCCATCGCGGTCGTCACGAGGCCCTGGGCCAAGCCGTGGCCCGTGACGTCGCCGACGATCACGTAGAGGCTCTCGCCGTCGCGCGACTCGATGACGTTGAACCAGTCGCCCCCGACCCGGAGCACGGGCTCGTAGTGCCATGAGACCAAGGCATTCTCAGGCATTCGTGCCTCGTCCGGCAGCATCGAGCGCTGCACGGCCTCCGCGACCTGGAGCTCGGCGGCGATGAAGGCCGTCTCGCGAATGAAAGACTGCCGGATCGTCGCCAGCGTCACGAGCGACATCAAGGATTTGAGCAAAGAGGTCGTGGACGAGTCCGGCGCGCGGTCGAAAGACAGCACCATGCAGCCGATCGTCCGGTAGCGCGACTTGATCGGGAAGCTGAAGCGGACGTCTGAGTCGGGCTTCGCCAGCTGCGGCTCGACCTCGCGGATCGTCGCCTCGAAGACGTGCCCGCGCACGCAGATGATCGGCGCAGGGATCGTGACCTGCTCCTCTTCCGTGATCGGCGCGCCGTTCTGCTCGCCGAGGAACCAGCCGTGATCCACGGCGCATACCTTGTGGGCCAAGGTCAGGGCCGTCCGGATCAGTCCGTCGATTTCCGAGCATGAGAAAATGTCGAGGATGGCCTGGTTCAGCACTTCGAGCTTGCGGCGGTTGTCCTCGAGGGCGGCCTCGCGCTTGGCGATTTCTCCCGCCATCCAGCTCACCTTCTTCGTGACGTCGTTGACGTCCTCCTGTGGCACCGACTCGAACTGATGGGCGTAGTTGCCGGAGGAAATCACCTCGAGCCCCGTCTCCAGCTTCTTGAACGGCTCGTTCAGATAGCGTTTCAAGAGGTAGGTGGTGGCGAGGATCAGGGTGATCGTCAAGATCGTGAAGACGGCGATCGAGTAGATCGCGATCTCTTTCTGTTTCACGATGATGTTCGAGTCGGAGAATGCGACCGTCACGCGCCCGATCGGCGTCTTGTCGTGATGAATGATCCGCGTCATCTCGAGGTAGGCGTCGTCGATCGTCCCCGCATAGCGCGGCGGCACCAAAAGCGCGCCGGCGTCGTCGATCAGCTTGATGTCGAGGACGATCCCGGACTGTCGGTAAACGTCGACGATCTTCCCGAGCTCCTCGACGTTCAGATTCCACATCGGCGTCACGAGCACGGACGCGAGGTTGTCCATGATCTCCTTCGCCTTCTCGTGCAAGGCGGAGGTGTCGCGATCGACGGAGAAGAAATAGTTCACCGCGCCTGCGAAGCCAAACACCAGCGTGATGGTGACGACGAGGCGCAAGGTCAGGTCGCGCGCGATCGTGCGACGCGAAAGATTGAGTTTGGCGAGGAGACTCGGCATCGAGCTCTGGATCGGGAAAAAGCGGGTGGACCTTTAATCAGGATAGCGCGCCCAGCCCCCTGGACGAAGCCGGCAGTTTGCGCACGGCGCCGCGCTCGGCAAGCCTTGCCCAGCGCGCGTCCCGCCGGGAAATTATTGCCCTCCGGCGATCCCTCCCACACCCCTCGTAGAATGAGGTCATAACCATTGGTCGCATCATCGTGGACGAGTCCTTTTTCATCGTCACCGGCGTGCTCGACGAGCACGTCGATTACCAGGCGTTGCTTCTGGCGCCGTCGCCGATCCGAATCCGCTTGGGGAACGTCATCACGGTTAACAGTCTGGGCGTCCGCAATTTCCTCCGCTTCATCGAGGCCTGCCGCGACAAAGACGTCGAGCTCCACGAGTGCTCGCTCGCCTTTATGGACGCCTTGAACACAAGGTCGAGGGCCAGATCGACGAAAGTCTCGACTACAAGGTCTTCGACGGCGACCCGCGTCCCTTGAAGCTCGAGCTTTCAGCGGCGCGCAACGTCAACTCCGTCGGCGTCCGCGAGTTCCTTGGCTTCGTCAGCCGCGAGGCGGGCAAGGGCCTCGAGTTTCACCGCTGCTCATTCGCCGCCTATGGACATGATCAACACCTTCCAGGCCTCACTGCGCCGCTTCTTTTGCACAGGAGGCGCAGATGCGTCATGGATGGTCGACTGCGGCGGCACGCGCTTCCCGATGATCAAAGGCGCCAGCGGTCAGCTCTTTCAGGCCTCGGCCCGCAACTCCGGAAATCTGCTCACGATTTCCGCATACGTCCCGCGCGCCTCGACCCGGCCGTTGGCCAGAACGATCACCTCGTCGCAGCGCTTGAGCGCCGACCCCCGATGCGAGGCGATGATCATCGCCGCGTTGCGCGCATGGAGCGCGTCGATCAGCCGTTTCTCGGTCCCGTGGTCGACCGCCGACAAGACGTCGTCCAGCAGCAAGACGTCGGGCTTGCGCAGCAGGAGCCGCGCCAGCGCCAACCGCTGCTTCTGCCCGCCCGACAGGCGCACGCCCTTCTCGCCGATCTCCGTCGCGAAGCCGTCTTTCAGCGCCCGGATCTCGCCCAGGATCTGCGCCGCTTCGCACGCCGACTCCAGCTCGGCGTCCTTCGGCTCTCGATCCAGCCCGAAACACAGATTGGCGCGAATCGTATCCGAGAAGAGATGCACCTGCTGCAATGCGTAACCCAGCTCGAGCCGCAAGGCCGAGGGCGGCACGTCGAGCACGTCGAGCCCCCGCCACGTCACCGTGCCGCGCGGCGGATCGAAGAGCCGCGTCAGCACGTGGAACAAGGTCGATTTTCCGGAGCCGACGCGCCCGAAGATGCCGATCTTCTTGCCCGGCGTCAGCTCCAGATCGAGCCCCTCGAGGCGGAAATCGCCGGTGCCGTACGTGAACGACAGGTTTTTCACCGACAAGATCGCCGCCTCGGGCCGCGGCGTCCCTTGCGCCGTCAAAGGCTTCTCCGGCTCTGCCATCTCGATCTCGCCGATCCGCTCCAGCGCCGTCCGGCAGCGCTGGTACATCGACAAGATGATCCCGATCGCCATCAATGGGAAGGTCAAGAGGCCGATGTAGACGTTGAACGCGAGAATGTCGCCGACCGTCAGCCGCCCGGCGATCACCTCGTGACCGCCGTAAGCGAGGATCGCGAGCTGCGACAGCCCCGCGAGGCAGGTCATCATCGGAAAGACGAGCGTACGCACGAAGACGAGCCGCATGTTCGTCTCGTAAACCTTGCCGTTCTCGACCTCCGCCCGCGCCGCGAACGCGCTCGAGGCCGCGTTCGCTTGGATCACGTGCACGTTGACGAAGGCTTCGGTCACGCGATTGGTCAGGGCGCCGATCGCCTCCTGATTCTTCTTCGACCAAAAATGCATCTTCGGCATCGTGATCTTCGTGATCACGAGCATCAGCGCCAAAGGCGCCAGAGCCAGGGCCGTCAGCGGCCCGTGCACCGAGCTCATCTTGCCGATGGTGAACACCGTCAGGAAGATCACGTTGGCGATCTGCAGCACGCCGAACGCGTAGAACGCGCGGATCTGCCCCAGGTCGTTCGACAGGCGCGAGATCAGGTCGCCCATCCCGTGCCGCAGAAAGAAGCTCTCTGGCAGGCGGATCGCGCGCTCGAAGAGATGCTGTTTCGTCGTCGTCTCGAGCCGCCGTCCTGGCCAGAAGATCAGAATGCGCGATAGCGCTCGGATCAGCATCAGCAAGACGCCGAGCGAAGCGATCGTCAGCGCCGTCCCGGTGAGCCCCTTCGGATCGATCCCGTCGGTGAACCCGTTGATCACCTTCTTCGCCAGCTGCGGGATCTCGAGGTTGACGAGGTTGACCGCAGCGAGCACCAGGGCTCCGGAGCCGTACCACGGCCACAGTGGCGTGACGAAGCGCCGCGTGAACGAGAGGAAGCCGAGCTTCGGCGCGGCCGCAGTGGTCGCCGTCACGCCGGCTCCTTCCGGAAGAACGCGTCCTCGATCATCCGGATGCGGTTCAGGAAGCCGGCCTCGGCGAAGCCTTCGAGCGCTTTGATGCGCCCGTCGCTGATGATCAGCGCCCGGTGGCAAAGGCGCGCGGCGTTCGCCGCATCGTGCGTGCTGACGAGCGTCGCATGGCCTTCGGTTCCCCGCTTCGAGATCGCGTCCTCGAGCGCCTTGATGTGAAAGAGGTCGAGCCCGGAGAAGGGCTCGTCGAGGATCAAGAGCGGCGGATCGTTCAAGGTCGCGAGCGCGAGGCCGAGCCGCTTCTGCATGCCGTAAGACAAAGCCGCGAGCGGTAAATCGCGATAGCTCGCGCAGTCCCAATAGATCTCACGTGCGGTGACGTGCGCCTCGGCGTTGGCGATGCCGTAGAGCTTCGCGGCGTATCGCAGGAGCGAGCGCCCGCTCACCCAGCGCGGCAGAACCGGACTCTGCGGGAGATAGCCGATGAGGCGCTTCACGTCCGGCGTGTCGGGCGTCAGGCGCCGGCCGGCGATCTGGACCTTGCCGGCCGTCGGGTCGAGGTTGCCGGT
>JANOTL010000201.1:0-82878 GCA_031416315.1 Pseudomonadota bacterium | reverse complement strand
CGGATCGCGGATCGCGGATCGCGGATCGCGGATCGCGGATCGCGGATCGCGGATCGCGGATCGCGGATCGCGGATCGCGGATCGCGGATCGCGGATCGCGGGTCGCGGGTCGCGGATCGCGGCTATCGGTTTCGGATGGCGGCCGTATCAGAGGGCCGTGATCTTGAAAACGTAGGTCGTGGCCGGCGGCACCTGCCCGAGGAAGAGGCCGCTGGGCACGTTACCCGAACGATAGAGGATCGAGCCCGGGACGCCTTCCCCCTGGACGTTCGGGTCGCGCGGCACGAAGCCGCGGCGTGCGAACACTTCCTCGAACTTGTAGCGGCGGGCGTCGTTGGTGATGCCGGCGGCGGTGAGCGCGCCCAGGGAATCACCATTTTCTTGGCCGGTGAAATGGATGGTCGCCTCATGGCCGACGAACGGATCGGCGTTGGTGACGACGAGGTAGGCGGAGCCGCCGGCGTGGCGCACGTAAGCGGCGATCCACTTGCTCTCTTCTTTGTACCAGTTCGCGCCTTCGAGATCGACGAACGACGGAAGGGCGGCGCTGTGGCGCGCCGCAAACGGCGTTTCAAGCTTCAAATGCAGGAGATCTTTGTAGCGTCCGCGAAACTCTCGCATCCATTGCGGGCGCTCGCCGTAGAGCCAAGTGCGCGTTTGCGCCTGATAGACGAAGTCGAAGATGGAGGTGCGGCCGTTGTCGCCGGCGTAGGGGCCGAAGACGCTCGCATCCTCTTCCAGCTCCTGGCCGCCGTGCAGCATGACGTGCGCGGGCATGAGCGCCAGATACGCGGTGTAGGCGAGGCCGAGCATCGCTCGCTGGTGGCGATCGCCGATCCACTGCGCGAAATGACGCGAGGCGATGCGCACCTCGTCGTGGTTTTCGAGGTAGTTGGTGAACAAAAAGCCGCGGTCGACGTTGTCAGCCGCCATCGCCGGCATGCGCGTCGGGTTCGCCGAGCGCATCGTGCCGGGGCGCGTCGCCTGCTGCTGAAGGGCCCAGTAGATCTCGGAGTTGTAGACGGAGTCGAAGCCGGCATCGAGCATCGCGTGATACGAGAAGCCAGGGAGCTTCATGCGCTGATCGCTCTCGTAAGCCTCGGCGAGGAGGAAGACGTTCGGCTGAACTCGCTTGAGCTCGCTGGCGAATTCGCGCCAGAACTCGATCGGGACCGCGTGCGCATAGTCGACGCGGAAGCCGTCGACGCCTTTCAGCGCCCAGTAACGGGCGACGTCGATCATCTGCGTCCAGGTCCGCGGGCGCGGCGAATATTGCGGCTGGCGGGCGGCGATGTCGTAGCCGTAGTTGAGCTTCACCGTCTCGAACCAGTCGTAGACCTGGGGCGACGCCGAGATGATGTCGTTGCCCGTGACGCGCGCCGGAAATTCGGCCTGAACGCCCGCGGCGAAAACGTCGGTGTCGAAGACGCCGTCGGCGCCTTGTGCGCCCGGCTGCGGAGGCGGCGTGAACGATTGACCGGTGATGTAGTAGTAGTTGCTTTGCGCGTCGAAGAAGCGGCTGGTGTCGTCGTCTTTGCCGAAATCGATCGGCGTCTTGCAGGTGATGTCGGTGCGATGGAAGCGCGCGGTATGGTTGGCGACGAAGTCGATGATGACGCGCAGGCCGGCGCCGTGGGCGCGCTCGATCAGGGCCTCGAAATCGGCGAGCGTGCCGATTTGCGGCGAAACGTCCCAGTTGTCGTAGATCGCGTAGTAGCTGCCGGCCTCGCCTTTGACGACGTCCGGATCGGATTGGGTGCGCGAGGCGTGCTCTAGGATTCCCGTGAGCCAGAGGTAGTCGGCTCCGAGGTCCTTGATCTCCGCCAAACGCGCGTCGGTGAGATCGGCGAGCTGGCCGGCCCCGCCGCGGTCGGTGCCGCGGGCGAAATAGGAGCGCGGCGCGAGCTGATAGATGCTGACGGCCCGGTCCGGCTTCGTCAGGCGGCTCGGCCGCTCGACGCCGGCGATGTCGAGGCTTTCGCTCGGGGCGCCGGAGCCCTCGGGGCGCACGACGAACGATAGATCCTCGGGCGCGGCGACTTTCAGCAAGTCGAGCTGGTTCGCGCCGGCAAGGGAGGCGCCAGTGGCGCAGACCTTGCCTTCGCCGTCGCGCAGCTCCCAGCGCCCCGCGGTCGGGCTCGTCCAGCTCAGGTGAAGGCGCGAGCCGTCGCGATCGACGTCGACGCCGGCAAAGGCTATGGACGCGCAACACAGTGAAGTCAAAATTGTGGCGAAGGTGGTGCGAGTCGGCAAGATCGGCGCCTCCAAGGGGTGGCGAATTTTTGAATTTACGAAGCGTTTCAGAGAACTTAACGAATATTCCCCCGCGGTGTCCACAGCGAATGACCAGGCGGCCAAAAGCCTTCAACCTGATGCCGCTCAAGGACTTGCGGACACGAGTCAAACTCGGCGCACGTGCCAGGCGAAGTTGACGTCGTTAAGAACGAGCTCGATCTCGAGCGACCCGCGCCGCCATTTTTGGCGTGGACGGTCCGGGTGGACGAAGCCGACGCCGAAGATGCCGGCGAGCTCCGCGAGCGCGCGGTCCATCGATCCGCGATCCACGCCCGGCGCGCAGCGACCTGCGATCGTGACGCGTTCGAAGCCAGAAGCCGTGAACAAGGCCGAGGCCCCGAGCTTGAACTCCACGGCGTGACTCAGACGCTCGAGCGGGAACGCGAGCTCTTCGCCTTCTGGCGTCGTCGTTCGCAGGGCGTGCGCACAGGCGGCCACGGCCGTCGCCAGGGCATCGCCCCAACGAAGCCGGCCGATGCCTTGCGCGAGATCGTAGGTGTCACCCTGGATCAAAGGCGCTCCTGCGGGACGGCGCTCGAGAGAGTGGGGTGGCTGACGGGGATTGAACCCGCGGATGTCGGAATCACAATCCGATGCGTTAACCACTTCGCCACAGCCACCATACCCACTGCGCGAGAGCCTCTATTTAGTCCAAAACGCCGAGCCTCGTAAACGCCAAAGCGATGATGACTTATATATCTGACATTATTTACTTAATTGGCTCCAGCCGGCCCTTCGTGTAGCGAAACTCGGCGACGCGCTCGTCGCTCCACACGTTGCCGTCCGCTGAGACAGCCAGGGTGACCTGCAACTCTTCGCCGTCCTTGATCGAGCGATCGAACATGAAGCTCGTGAGCGGGCTCAAAGGGCCCGAGAGGAAAAACTCGTAGAGCGAGGCGGAATGCATGCTGCCGTCCTTCGCCTGGATGACCTCCGTCTGCGCTTCGTCCGGGGATGGGAGCTCGAGCACTTTCTCCGCGAGCGCGAGCTTGCCGATCTTGATCTTGCCCGCCTGATCGACGCGCACGTAAAGCTTCACGCCCGAGCGCGGCGGCACCTGCGAGACGCTGATCGTGAGATGCACATACTCTTGTGTGCGATCGAGCCCGGCCTCCTCGCCGTCTTCAGGATCGACCGAGAGATTACGCACGGATTCCGGGATCGGCTTCGTTCCGACGAGGACGCGCGCCACGTTCGGCTTCGAGTCGGCGTCGCGCGGCTGGTCGAGGTAGAAGTTCGCGAGCTTCTTCTTCGAGCGCGCATAGCGCGTCGGCTCGGGGAAATCGCCGCCGCCGGTGAAGATCATGCCGTCGAGCTTGCGAAATGCGTCCCGAATCGCCTGCCGGGCCGCGCCCTTCGGTTGCACCGAGAAGCTGACGCGGCGCGGCACCGAGTCGAGCTCGGCGAGCTCGAGGAGCGCCCGCACCAGGCGCTCCGGGTGGTCGGTGTCGAGAAGGATGCGGAATTCGTCGAGCTTCGCGCGCGGACTTTCGAGGAGGCGCACGCGCTCCATCGCGCCGATGGCGCGCTCCGTCTCCTTGATGGCATCGGCCGCAGCGACGCGGACGTTGAAAAGTCGCAAGGGGAACAGGAGGAACGCCTTGAACCACTGCGCGGAGTGCCCCATGCTGGCCCGCTTGTCGGCGCTCGACCATGCCACCTCGTCAGCCCCGAATGCCTTAGCGAAGGCGCGCCACTTCTCGCCAAGCGGCTGCTCCAGGATGCGGTTGATGGCAGCCGTGGAGAAATGCATCGAGGTCTGCGCCCCGAAGCGCCCGAGGTGGGTCGCCGGCACGTGCGGCACCGCGATGTTCTGCGTCGGCTCGGCGTAGAATTGGCGCCGACGCCACGCGTTCTCGAGCTCCCGGTCCTTGAGCGGCAAGCTCGGCACGTCCTCGAGCGGAAGCTTCGAGAAGAAGCGCAAATCTGCGATGTAGTCGTCATATTCGCCGACGTCGATGTAACGATCCTGGATCGACAGATTGACCGCGAGCCCGATCGGATCCGGACCGGCGTCGAACACGTAGGAAAAGTCGGGGTCCTTGTCCTGAGGGTTCTCTTCGAGGACGCGGCGCACTTTCATCGCCACGGCTTGCTGGATGCGCCGCTCTTCCTCGCCGACCAGCACGTCCGCGATCTTGTCGTTGGTCTCGCGCGAGGTCTCGAGCACGTAGAACTTGCCGTCGACGTCGGTGATCTCGATCTCCGAGTCGTTGAGCTCGCCCTGGCGCTCGCGTTTGAAGACGACGAAGTTGGGTCCGTTGCGGACGATCTCCTCGAGTCGCTGCTGCGTGCGGGTGAAGTGAAAGGTGACGCCGGTATCCTCGCCCTTTTCCTTCGCGTCAAGGTAGCGCTCGCGCGACGGGAGGAAGTCGCCGCGAACGGCGTTCTCGTAGGCCTCGCGCGCGGGGAGCTTGCGCAGGTCGTACTCGTAGACCTGGTCGTAAAGCTTCGCGAAAGCTTGCTCCAACGCCAGGTTCACCGGCAGGACCCCGACGGAGATCCCCGGCCACACCCAGTGCCAGCCGAAGAACGTCGCGGCAAGCGCGCCTTTCAGCAGAAAATATTGGCTCCCGACGAAGGGACTGACGATATGGCCGGCGCGCGACGTCTCTTTCAAGCCGACCCAGGCGGAATGCTCGCCGCGGCGCAGCACGTTGATTCGGTAGTCACCGCGCTTGAACACCGCGTAAGGCACCGTGGCCGACAGATTGCCGATCTTCAGCAAGAGATCGCGCGAAGAACGGTCGAGGATGCCGCCGAAGTCGACCGGCACCTGCACGCCGCCGGAGACGGAGTAGCTGCGAATCGAGCCGATCGCCATGTCGTAGAACGACCCCGCGTCGAGCGGGAAGACGAAGGGAGTCTCGATCTGGCGCAGCGGATCGTACATCTCGTTCTGGTTGAAGGACGGCGGGAGGCCGACCGAGAGCAAGGGCACCAGGCCGAACCAGTTGTTGAGCCAACGCCGCCACGTCGGCAACGCATCCTGCTGCGCCAGCCGCATCCCGTCGTTGCGGAGATAGATCTGTGCCACCTCGACGGTGCCGTCGATGCCGAGGGAGATCGGCATGCCGTGCACGCGCGTCAACTCCCGCGCGTACCGCGGCCCCAAAGCCACGCGGTCGACGACGACGTACGAGCCGCTCGGGGCGCTGTAGACGTCGCGTTTCATGCTCCCCAAGATCCACGAGTGCTCGGTCAGCTTGAACGCGCGCTCGTTATCGAGCAGGCTGTAAAACAAGGAGTCCATGACCGACTCGACCGACCGATTGATGGCGTCGGCGTTCGACGCGAGGCTCGTGATCAGGGCGGGATTGGCGAGAAGCTGCTCGATCGGCTGCAGGTACGTCGGCTCGTCGAGCGTCTCTTCTTCGGTCGACGGCTTGTAGTCGATGATGACCGAGCCGTCGCGCTCTACGGCTTCGCCGTAGTGCCTATCGCGCGTCTCCGGCTCGGCGCCGTCCTGCGCGAACGCCGTCGCCGCGAACAAGCCCAGGGTCAATGCGAGAAGCTTCATAGGCGCGCCTCCACGCCCGACGTAAACTGCCAGCGCTTCATCTCGTCGCCGGTCTCCGATTTGCGGTAGGAGACGTGCAGGGAGAGCACCGCGTGGCCGAAAAGCCGGACCTCGCGGCCGAAGGTGCCGGCCCGGAACCGGAAGCGCTCGTCGTCGAATTGTCCGACGAATCGCCCCTCGTCGCGCCAGGCGCTCAAATACGCGAGCCGCAGCACCTGCGAAAAAGCCTGAGCTTGCCCGTCCGGCCGCACCTGGCGCCGTGCGAACTCGAAGAGCGTCAGGTCGTCACGACGACTGACGTTCACGAATGCGAAACCCATACGACGCTCGCCGTGGTTCTCGCCATAACCGGAGACGATGAGCCGCGAGCCGTCTAGCGCCGACACGTCATGCGCGAGCCGCGCGCTCGCGCCGGATTTGGCGCCGCCCCTGGACCGCAAATCGGTCGACCCGATTCCCGGCGCAACGGGCGCCTCCGGGGGCGCCGTCGGGGCCTCGAGCTGCGCCTTCGTCAATCGGCTGAAGTCGTCGGTGGCGTAACCCACGTCAAAACGCGTGTTTACTTTGTTGTCGACCGTGAGCGTCACGCCGTACTGCGGCCCGTCCCAAAAGCGGTGGTCTTCATAAGAGCGGTACGAAGCCGAGGCCTCCGAAAGACCCACGCCGAAGGGCACGTCGACGCGCCCTACCTCGACGCGAAAGCGGTCGAGCGCGGGATTGCCGAGCTGAACCAGGAAATATTCAGGCGCCACGAGGCGATCCGGGGAGCCCGGAGCCCGCCCGAGCCCGCGCGTCTCGCGGAATTGCGCGCGCCCGAGCAATCCGAGCCAGTCGGAGTAATAGAGCCCCAGGGAGCCGTCGGCGTGCTGAATCCAATGGTTGTCGTTCGCGTTCCCGAAAGTCGCCGTGATCTCGGCCCCGGCGCGACCGCGCGCGCACGCCGAGAATCCCGGCGTGGCGTCGAGCTCCGTCTGCGGATCCTTCGCCAATACGCAGGAGCCGAGATGCAGCCACGGCGCAGCCTCGGTCCTGCCGCTCAGGACCGTAAGCAGCGTCCATGCGCCGATTAGCGATCGCTGAGATATCCCCACTCGCGCAAGACCTTTTCGAAGCGCGGGTTGCCCGCGACGATTCTTCGGTCCTTCCGGCCATCCTCCTCGACCCGCCGCAAGTACGCGGCGATGCGCGTGCCAGGCGCCAGGAGGAACGCGAGTCCACCGCGCTCGCGCGGCAGATCGCCCGGCGCTACGGTCAGCGGCAGTCGCGCCGAGGTCTTAAGCAGCGGCACACGGACCCCGCCGATCTCAATCTCGGCGCCTTCGCCGTTCCAGCGCTCGAGACGCAGCGCGACCCGAGCCAAGCCCTTCCCGCGCACGATCGTGCCGCCTTGCCCCGCGACGATCGCGACGGTCTCGTCGGTGGTCACCACCGTCCCTGCCGGAAAGCGCGCGCTGAAATCCGCCTTCGCCGCGCCGGTCTCGACGACCAGCTCCAGCGCGTCCTTGATACCGTAGTATTCGCGCAGAACGCCCTCCGCGCGCGCGAGAAGCGCCGGCTCCGAGTCGGAGAGATCCCGCTTCTCCTCCGGATCCTGGGCCAGGTCGAACAGCTGCCGCTCGCGGAAATAGAGGCGCCGCTCCCCGAGGTACGTGCCCGGCGCGAAGACGCGCTTGTCGGTCGGAGCCTGCAAGGCGATCAACTTCTTCGTGCCGCCGTCGAAGTAAACGGCGCGGCCTTGAAAGCCTTCGGAACCGAAGACGCGATTTCGCGCGAGCTCCGACATCGTCCCGCCGACCACCGCCGTCGCGAGCGAGGTGCCCGAGCAAACGTCGGCCCCCGGCAGTCCGAACGACTCGAGCAGAGTCGGCCCGATGTCCAGGCCCGAGACGCGATCCTCGATCCTTTGGCCCCCGGGCGCGCCCGGGCGCCGCACGACGAATGGGACGCGTATCTCGTCGTCGTAAAGCGTCGCGCCATGGTCGAAGTAAGTGCCCGAAAACGGCGGCGCCGCTTCGTTCCCCACGAACTTCCGCGTCGAATGCTGATCCCCGTGGTCGGCGGTCAGCACCACGGTCGCAGACTCCGCCAGCCCGAGCTTCTCAACGGCCTCGAGGACCTGCGCGACGTAGCGATCCGTATACGAGACTTCCGACTGATAGAGCCAGCGCACGATCGACGGATAGTCATGAAAAACGCCAAAACCCGGGAAGGTCGCGCGGACGTCTCGCCAAGGCGCGCGGTAGGGCGAATGCGGCCCGTTGTAATGCAGGTAGAGGAAGAACGGTCGATCGCCGTTCTCCGCCAGCCATTCTACCGCCGCACGTGTCACGTCGGGTGTATCGTAGGCCTCGCGCTCGAACGCCATTTGCCTTCGAAATCCGTGGTCGATCCCCGCCCCGTAAACCTCGGAGATCACCGATACGTTGCCGATCATCATCGTGTCGTAATCGGCCGCCGCGAACCGCGCCGGAAAGCTCGGCGGCTGCGTCGCATAGTGGTTTTCGCGATCGGCGACGCTCAAGCCATAGGCGAATCCCACCTTCCCGAGGTCGCTCGGCTTACGGCACGAGAGCAGCGCGTTCGTCGAGGGGCTCGTCATGTTTCCCGCCGCCATTGCGTTCACGAACGAGGTGCCGCCCGCCGCCAAGGCCCGCAAGCTCGGTGCGTGCGCAGACGCCAAGGCGTCGGCGCGCAGGGTGTCGACTAGGATCACGATGAGGCTCTTTCCGACGGGCGCCGGCTTCAAGAACGACACGTCGCTTATGACGCAACCCGGGCCCTCCGTCGCGCACGCGACCTCCAGCACGTCCGTCGGCACGATCTCGGCGTCGGCGCGCAAACTCTCCCACCGCGGCACGCGCACCGCACGATCGACGTCGAGAAAGCGAAGGAACTGCCAGTTCCAAAAGTCGCGCGACTCCGTCGTCGCCGGCGGTGTCCCTGCGAGCTTCGCCGTCGCGACGATCCGCCCGCCGATCGCGACCGAAAGCTTCGCCGGAAGCCCCGGCGCCACCGCGCGGAACCGGATCGAGGCGGGCCCCGCCAAGGCCGGCTCCACGGTCAAGGTCGTTCCTGCCGGAATGAAGAGCCCGTCCTCCGCCTCGAGCCGGCTCGGATAAGTCCCGACCGGGACGTAAACCTGATGCGGACTCGTGAACCGGCGCGAGCGCATGACGGCGTATTCGGGCAAGACCGCGGTCAAAGCCGCGCGCGCCTCGGCGACCCTCGACGCATCGGCATCGATTCGATGCCGTAGACCGTTCGAAAAGATCGACGCGGCTCGCACGTAATGCTTCGAAAAGGCGGCGAGCCGGTCGAGGTCGGCACCTTCGATCCGCGCGTCGTTCGGGTGCACGACCGTCGCGTACCAGACGATCGATGCCGCGATCGACGCCGCAAGACCGCAACCGAGCCAGGCGAAGAATCTTCTCATCGGGGCACCACGTAGCCGTCGACGAGCCTGCGCCCACGCTCGTGCTCGGTGATCCACGAGAAGAGCTTCTCGCGCATGATCGCGGCGCGCTCTGGCTCCGACGCGACGAGATTCTGCCGCTCGTCCGGGTCGGCCTTTCGATCGTAGAGCTCGTACTCGACGCCGTGCGCCGTCGGCATGTAGATCAGTTTCCACCGCGCATCGGCGATCATCCGATGCTTCGCCGTGATCAAAGCCTCCTCATAGGCCGGATTCAGCACGATTTCGCCGGTGTACCCTTGGTCGAAGGACAAAAGCCCAGAGATCCCCGGATAGTCGAGGCGCTTTTCTTGGAAGAAGCCGTCGCCGCCGCGAGCGAACCAGATCTCGGTCTCTGCGTACGCGAGGTGCGCCGGGTCGTCTTGCCTTTCCCCGAGGATCCAGGGCGTCAGGTCGCTGCCCTCGCCGATTCCCGCGCGCGAAAGCCCGGAGGTCCCCAACACGGTCCCGGCGACGTCGATCGCGCGCGTTGTGAAGCCGATGCGCTTGACGACCGGCGTCGTCACCTTCGGCAGCTTCAGCACGAATGGCACCTTGAGCACGTTTCTCCCGCGCAGGTGCTCGCCATGCCCCTGGAGCATTCCGTCCTCGTACAGGTCCTCGCCGTGATCGGCGGTGACCACAATCAACGTCGAGTCCCAGCGCCCGCTCGCCTTGAGAAAGTCGACGAGTCGCCCGATCTCTGCGTCTACTGAGCGCAGCGCACCGTCGTAGAGCGCTCGCACCTGCTTCACGTCCGCTTCGCGCGCCGCACCTTCAGGCCGTAGCCCCATTTCCGGATTCTTCTGAAAAAGGTACGCGCCGTCGTAGCTCCGGTCGGCGAATTCCTTGTAATAAGGGTGCGGCGCCGCATAAGGAAAGTGCGCGGTCGAAAAAAACAGGGTGAGGAACAAAGGCTCCGGACCGCCGAAGCTGCGCTCGGCCCGTCTCGCGAGCCAATGGGGGTCGGCGTAGGCCGGGCTCTCGCGCAGTGCCGGGAAAATCTCCTGACCGAGATCGCTCGTTACGAGCGGCATGAGCAGCGGAAACGCGCGATTCACCATCATCCGGATCATCGTCTTCAAGCTGAGGTGGGGCGCCATCACCTCGGAGAAGCCCGCCTCGAAACGCGGGAACACGTCGCCGGCGAAATCCGACACGGCCACCGTCCGATAGCCCGCGTCGCGATACGCCGTCACCAAACCGCCGAATTCCTTCTCGCGGGGCCCGAAGCCCGGAAACATGTGGCGGATCCCGGTCGTCGCCGCAGGCCGTCCCTGGATCATTTCGACCCACGAGGGAAAGGTCCGTGGGATCCCGACCCAGTGATCGTTCATCGCCACGGTTTGCGGATCTTCGAGGAGCTCCCGGAGCCGTGGCAGCACCTCGGGCCTTTGCAGCCGGTCAAAGCGCAAGGAATCGACCGCGATGAACAGCACGTCGGGCCGCGCATCCGCGCCCGAGCGGGCACCAGGATCCGACCAGCTCATCGCCACGAGAAGGGCCGACGCCGTGACTCCGATGATCGTCGGCACCAGCACCGCTCGCTTACGCGGCCGAGATACCAAGGCGCCGAGCCCGACGATCGAGGCCGGCACGAGCGCCAAGCCCGCCGCCGCCGCGAACAGCCAACTCGGCTGGACCCGGAATGCTGCCTGGAAGACGAGGCGCTGCACTGAGGCCGGAAGTGACTCCTCGAATAGCGCTGGAAACGAGATCACGGTCGCGCCAAGCCAGGCCCCATAGGCCAAGATTGGTGACGCCACCATCAGTGTAGAAGTCAAAGCTGGCCAGCGTCGCCTGCGAAGAATGCGCCGTGCGGCCACCATCGACCAAAGCACGACGTAGGCGAGAGCGAACGCGAGCCCGAGGACCTTCGCCGTCTCGAGCGCCGCGACCTCGGGGTAAAAGCCCATGATGCTGCCAGCGAGCGACGACACGTCGCGCCCGAGGAATTCGGACTTGGGGCTGAGCGCGAGCGGCACCCCGCCCATCGAAGCTACGACGAGGAGCGCCGCGCCGGTAAGGCGTCGATGCATCCGGGCATTGTAGCCGTTCGAGCCTTACTCGGCGAGACAGAGAATCAAGGCCTTGAAGGCCTCCGGACACACTTCCTCTTTCAGCAGCTTCTGCTTGATGAAGTCGAGCGCCTCGAACTTCGACCGGCGCTGCTGGTAGGAGCGCGACGACGTGAGCGCGTCGAAGATGTCGGCCAAGGTCGCGATCTGGACCTCGGTCATCAAGCTGTTGGCGTCGAGGCCGTGAGGGTAGCCTTTACCGTTCCGCTTCTCGTGATGGTGAAGAATGATCTCCTTCGGCACATGAGCGAGGATCGTGTCGGTGACCATCTGCGAGCCTTCGGTCGGGTGGGCGCGCATCAGCTTCCACTCCAGCTCCGTCAACGGGCCGGATTTGTTGAGGACCGACAGCGGGACCTGCTTCTTGCCGACGTCGTGGAAGATGCCGCCGAGCGCGATGTCGTTCAGCAGCTTGTGGTCGCGTAGGCCCATCGCGATCGCAATCGCCACCGCATACGAGGCTACGCGAACGCTATGGTAGTAGGTGTAGTAGTCGTGGTCGGCAAGGCCGCTCAAGAAGGCGACGCAATGCTGGTCTTCAGCGATGCAGTCCACCAGCGACCCGGCGATGGACTCGGCCTTCTTCACGCAGGCCGGAGTCAGCTCGCCCTCGTAAAGGCACTTCACGAACTTTGCGCCGATCTGCTCGATCGACTGGATCCGCTCCGGGGGCGCCATCGATTTCTCGATCGCCGGCAGCTTCACCATCGCCTGGTACATGTTGGCGCGCGTGAGGTCGTTGTGACGGATGTAGAAGCTCTGGTGGCCGTGCCTCAGGAGCTCGTGGAGCTCGTCGCGGTTCCACTTGTAGCCGTTGCCGCTGTAGAGGATGAAGTGATCCTCGATGCTCAGGAAGAGATCGAAGTCCGTCACCGAGTTGTCGACCAGGGTGTCGACCTTGAAGAAGGAGAAGTCCTTCGTCGGCTTCGCGGGCATGGCTAGCTGGGCGTTCGACACGGGGGTTCCTCCAAGAGCCTACTTCTCCATGTTCGGAGGCTCTTGGTCGTTCTTGAGAGCGGAGGACAAACACCCTATGAAATCAAACGCTTGGGCGGTGAATTATTGCTGCAGGAATCTGCCGCCCACGTATTCGTTCTCGCCGATTTGGCACCAACGGCCCTTACATTCCTTGACCGTGACCTTCTCGCCCTTTTTCAAGGACTTGGTCACCGGACTCTTCATTCCCGGGCCGCTACGCACGTTGAGCAGCCCCGTCTTCACGGTCGCCTCGCCGGACTTGATGGCAATCGGCTCCGCCGCCGAGCCCACATCGACCTTCGGCGTGCGCGTCTTGTCCTTTGAGGTCTCGGGGGCCTTCTTCGCGGCCTCCGCGTTCGGCTGACTGGTTTCGGTCAACGGCGGCACGGCTTCGGCGCTGCCTGCCTGCCCGGTCCCGGCCGGCTTCTCTTTCGCCTCACCCGAGTCGCCCGGCACGTCCGGGATCGACGGATTCTTCTCGTCCGCCGCCTGCTTCACGGGCTCGGCGGCCCCGCCACCGCCGTCTCCCGTGCACGCCGCCACGTGGGAAAGCACGCCTGCGCACACGACAACTTGAAGTAAAGTGCGCAACATCGCTCTGTCTCCTTGTGTTGGGACACAAATACTCCGCATATTGAAGACTTAACATGAGCCTTCCGAGCCTGCAACTCGACGCCTTTCAAGTGCTCGCGCGCACGCTCAACTTTTCGCGCGCGGCGGCAGAGATCCACCTGACGCAGTCGGCGCTGACGCAGCGCATTCAGAACCTCGAAGACGAGCTGAATCTGACGCTATTCATCCGTCATCCACGCGGCGTGAAGATCACGGCCGCGGGTGAACGCCTGCTGCGCTATTGCCAAGCTCGCAGTCAATTAGAAGACGAGCTTCTCCTCGAAATGAAAGGTGACGGTCAGCCAGGGCTAGGCGGCTCGCTTAGAGTGGCCGCCTACTCCACGGTCCTTCGCAGCGTCGTCGTACCGGCCTTGGCACCTCTCTTACGGACCAATCCCAACGTCACCCCCTACTTCTTCGAAGCGGAGACGCGCGCCCTTCCCGGCTACTTGCTTCGCGGCGAAGCCGACTTCATCGTCCTCGACGAACCCCTCGTCCGCGCCGACGTCGAGTCCTACGGGCTCGGAGCCGAGGAAAACGTCCTCGTCGCCAGTCGCGCGCACGAAGGGGAAGCGGAGCCCGTGTACCTCGACCACGATCCCGAAGATCAGACGACGCTGAAATTCCTCGCCGCACAAGGCAAGACGCCGAAGTCGTTCCGCCGAGGCTACCTCGACGAGATCTACGGCATCATGGACGGCGTTGCCCTCGGTCTCGGCCGCGCCGTCATTCCTCGCCACCTCGCGGCTGCCGACGAGCGCCTGAAGATCGTCCGCGGCTTGACCCCGGTCGAGATCCCCGTGCACCTCCACCACTTCCGCCAGCCCTTCTACACGGCGCTCCACCAGGCTGCCGTCGCCGAGCTCCGCAAGCGCTGCCCCAAGCTCCTCAGCCGCGCTTCTTCAAAGACCGAGCTGCTTCCTTGATCATGCCTTCTTCGCTCCCCAAATGACGCCGAGAATCACGCTGAGCGTCACGACGTTGGCCATCCAAGCCGAGATGAACGGATGCACGTCGCCGCGCAAGCCGAGCGCCCGCGACGCCGACAACACGAACCAATAGCCGAAGCCGATGGCGAAGGCGAACAAGATGCCCTTGGCCGTCTCGGTCGCCCGCTCGCTCTTGTAGCCGAACTTTAGGCCGATCAGGCTGACGACGAAGGCTGCGAAGGGGTACGCGAACTTCCCGTGGTAATCGATCTTGTACGGAAGGATGTCGATACCCGACTGCTCTCCGCGCGCGACCACGTCACCCAGCTCCCGGAACTTCAGCTCCTGGGGCCGGCGACGGTCCTTCTTCAGCTTCTTCGGCTCGACCGGCAGAGTCACGGGAATATCCCCGGTGTCCTCGATCCGATCGAGCGTCCCGTTCCGCTTGAAGTACGACGTCCGCGTCTTTTGCATGAGCCAAGCTTTGGTGTCGGCCTTGTACACCGCGACGTCCGACTCGATCATGCGCTCCGCGCGAAAGTTCGCCCGCACGTCGATCATCCGCAGCCCGGTCAGCGTCTGAGAGATCGCGTCGTAGTCGCGGAAGTTCACCAGCTGCGAGCCGGCGCGCAGCCACCGCGCGCCGCCGACGACCTCATCGTCCTTCTCTTTCTCGATCTGCACCTGTTGGATGTAATGCACCTTCTGGGCGAATCGCGGCACGAACCATTCGCCGACCACGAACGACAAAGCGCTAAGGATCAGGCCGCCGACGGCCAAGGGCAAACCGATCCGAAAGGGCCCCATCCCCGCCGCCCGCATCGCCGTGATCTCGTTCGTACGCGACAGCAGGATCATGCAGATGACCGAGGCCAAAAGCCCGGCAATCGGCAGTGCTTGCACGATCTGCCCTGGGATCTGGAACACGTAGTAGCGAAAGATCAGCTCGCCGGGAGGATTGTGCTTCGCGAAGTAAGAGGTCGTCTTGTGGATGAAGTCGAACAAGACGAAAAGGAACACCGTGAGCACGATCGTGCCGACCACGTACTTGATGTAGTCGCGCAGGATGTACCAGAAGAGCGTCATCAAGGGACCAGAGTGAGAGCTTTCGCTTTCAGAAAGGGGAGGCCCTTCTTTCCGGTCTCAAGCGTACCCCAGACCTTTACCTTCTGCGCCCCGTTCTTCGCGAGCGTCGTCGTCGAGCCTGCAATGTCCGTGAGCACCACGAGAAGGCGCGCCGCTTCGTCCTTTAGAACGAGGTAAGTGCCGTGCTCGCTCGCTTCCGCGACGGCACCCTCGAGGATCAACTCCTTGCCCTTGGTTCGGCTCGCGTCGAGATGGATCTCTTTCATCGAAAAGAGGTCCGGCGTCGAGAAGAGCGTGCCGCCAACCTGATTGAAGAGGCGTCGATCGACCAACGCTTCCGCCTCCGCCAGCTTCATGCAGCCGGACGAGGTGAGAGAGAGGGCAAGAGCGAAAAGTCCAGAAAGCGCTGCGCAGGATCGCATGCCGGCTCCTTTGTCTTTGGGGTCTGCCATGATTGTAGCACGAAAGAAAAACCCCGCGATGTCGCGGGGTTGATCGATCGATCGAGGCGCTTGCCGAGGCAGCGCATCGACGACTCAGGCCTCTTTCTTAGCCTTCGGAGCCTTCTCGGCCTTCGGGGCTTTCGGCGCTGCGGCCTTCTTGGGCGCCGGATCGGCTTTGACAGCCTTGCCGTCGGCCTTGTCCTTGGCCGCTTTCACTTCTTGATAGTCGACGAGCTCGAGGAAGGCGAGATCGGCGCCGTCACCGAAGCGGAAGCCCTTCTTGATGATCCGGGTGTAACCACCCTTGCGGTCTTTGAAGCGACCGGCGATCTCCGAGAAGACTTTCTGTACGACCGAGTCGTCGAAAAGGTAGGACGCCGCCTGGCGACGCGCGTGCAGGTCGCCGCGCTTGCCGAGGGTGATCATCTTTTCCGCGACGCGACGCAGCTCTTTCGCCTTCTCGACCGTGGTCTCGATGCGCTCGTGCATAAGCAGCGAAGTGGTCATGTTCCGGAGCATCGCGCGACGGTGCGACGAGATGCGTCCGAGTTTTCTGTAACCGTGAAGATGGCGCATGACGAACCCTTACTGTTTCGTTTCGTCTTCTTGCTTGCGCAAGGTCGACGGATCAAAGCCGTCGATCTTCATGCCGAGCGAGAGACCCATTTCGCTGAGGATGTCTTTGATCTCGTTGAGCGACTTGCGGCCGAAGTTCTTGGTCTTCAGCATCTCCGCCTCGCTCTTCGTCACGAGCTCGCCGATGTACTTGATGTTGGCGTTCTCGAGGCAGTTCGCCGCGCGGACGCTGAGCTCGAGCGAGTCGACGGTCTTGAAGAGGTTCTCGTTGAGCGCCGGCTTCGCGGACACCTCGTCCGAGGAGCGCACTTCTTCTTCTTCGGTCTCGTCGAAGTTGACGAAGATCGTCAGCTGCTCTTTGAGGATCTTCGCGGCGTAGGCGACGGCATCGTCCGGACGGACGGCACCGTTGGTCCACACCTCTAGGGTCAACCGGTCGTAGTCGGTCATCTGACCGACCCGGGCGTTCGAGACGTTGTACGCGACGCGGCGAACCGGCGCGAAAATCGAGTCGATCGCGATCATGCCGAGGGGCAGATTCTCCGTCCGGTTGCCGTCGGCGGAGACATAGCCGCGACCGTGACGCACGATCATTTCCATCGCCAGATGACCTTCGTTGTCGAGAGTCGCGATGATCTGATCGGGGTTCAAGATCTCGACGTCGCCGTCGGTCTGGATGTCACCGGCGCGAACGACGCGCTCGCCTTTCGCTTCCAGCTTGAGCGTTGCGTCGCTCTCGCCGAGGTAGCGCAGGTTGACTTGCTTCAAGTTCAAGATGATGTCGGTGACATCTTCTTTGCAGCCGGCGACCGTCGAGAACTCGTGGTCGACG
Organism: Pseudomonadota bacterium; assembly: GCA_031416315.1. Lineage (GTDB taxonomy): Bacteria > Bdellovibrionota_B > Oligoflexia > Oligoflexales > CAIYRB01 > JANOTL01. Next base: position 66,078 of record JANOTL010000201.1, on the reverse strand, counting down.
CCTTGGATCCGGACCGCGACGATCGCGGCGCCGTTGATGCTGGAGAGCAGAACGCGACGGAGCGAGTTGCCCAGCGTGATGCCGTAGCCGCGCTCGAGAGGCTTGGCGGAGAACTTGCCGTAGGTCTCGGTGAGCGAGTCCGCCTCGAGGCTCTTCGGACGAATGAGGTCTTGCCAGTTGCGATGCATATGTTCGACTCCCTAAGTCCGATTTACTTCGAGTAGAGCTCGACGATCAGGCGCTCTTTGACCGGCAGATGGATGTCGTCGCGCGTCGGGTTGGCGATGACTTTGCCGGTCGACTTCGCGTGATCGACTTGCATCCACGGCAGCGCGGCGCGCTTCGCGAACACGTCGGCCGACGCGACGGTGGTGACGCCCTTTTTGCTCGCTTCGATGACGGAGACTTCGTCTCCGACCTTCATCTGCGCGCTCGGAATGTTGCAACGCTTGCCGTTGACCAAGATGTGGTTGTGACGAACGACCTGACGGCCTTCGTTACGGCTGCGGGCAAAACCCATGCGGAAGACGACGTTGTCGAGACGGAGCTCGAGCTTACGGAAGAAGATGTCGGACGTGACGCCGCGCTCAAGAGCGGCGCGACGGAAGAACAGACGGAACTGCTTCTCCATCATGCCGTAGACGCGCTTCACCTTTTGCTTCTCGCGCAGCTGCGTGCCGAACTCGGACACTTTGCCGCGCTTCGCGCCGTGCTGACCGGGGGGCGTCGGACGGCGCTCGATCGCGCAACGGTCCGTCATGCAACGCTCGCCCTTGAGGTACAGTTTCATCCCTTCACGGCGGCAGTGCCTGCACACGGGACCTGAATATCTAGCCAACGCCTAATCCTCCGGTGGATCTCAAAAAAATAGTAAGGTGATCATCCCGCTCGAATCAGACGCGACGGCGCTTGGGAGCGCGGCATCCGTTATGCGGAATCGGGGTAACGTCTTTCAGCAAGGTGACCTTCATGCCCGTAGAGGCAATCGCGCGCACGGCGCTCTCGCGACCAGCGCCCGGTCCGTTGATGAGCACCACGCAGGTGCGCATGCCGGAGTCCATCGCCTTGCGCGCGGCCTCTTCCGCTGCGACCTGAGCTGCGAAGGGCGTGCTTTTACGCGAGCCCTTGAAGCCTTTGGCGCCGGAAGTCGACCACGACACGACGTCGCCGTTGACGTCGGTGAAGGTGATGATCGTGTTGTTGAAGGTCGCTTTAATGTGCGCCACGCCCTGGGGGACGTTACGCTTGACCTTCTTCTTTTTGACAGGTGCTTTCATGCCGCGAGTCCTATCGAGTTATCGACTTCAGTCTTATTTAGCGGTCGGAGCTTTTTTCTTGCCGGCGACGGTCTTGCGCGGACCCTTACGGGTACGAGCGTTCGTCTTGGAGCGCTGGCCGCGCACCGGAAGACCTTTGCGATGGCGATAGCCGCGGTAGCAGCCGAGGTCGACCAGACGCTTGATGTTCAGCGCGATCTCGCGACGAAGGTCGCCTTCGACGGTGAACGTATCGAGCGCTTTACGAATCTCGTTGACCTGGGTCGGGTCGAGATCGTCGGCCTTCATCAGCGGATTGAGCTTCGCCGTTTCGACGATGCGTGCCGCGACGTGTTTACCGACGCCGTAGATATGCTGGAGAGCGATATCAATGCGCTTCTTACCCGGAAGGTCGACACCTGCAATACGAGCCATGAATCAGATCTCCAACTCAGCCTTGACGCTGCTTGTGTTTTTTCACTTCGCAGATCACGCGGACGACACCGGCCCTGCGGATGACCTTGCACTTCTCACACATCGGTTTGACACTAGCGCGAACTTTCATACGTCGTCCCTTGTCTTCACTTGGACCGGTAAACGATCCGCCCACGACTCAAATCGTAGGGCGAGATCTCGAGCTTCACTTTGTCTCCGGGCAGGATGCGAATGAAGTGCATCCGCATTTTTCCACTGATATGAGCGAGCACTTCATGGCCATTCTCGAGCATTACTTTGAACATTGCGTTCGGAAGAGGCTCTTTTACCGTCCCCTCGACCTCAATGACATCTTCCTTGGCCATGAATCCCCACGTTTCGAAGTGCGCAACCCTACCCCAAGTCCTTGACCTGGGCAAGTTTCAGACGGTACCGATGACCTCTTTCAATCTCCGGAAGATCTCTTCGGTCGAGCCAACACCGGGTACCTTCCGGTAGAGGCCCTTTTTCTCGTAGAAGTCGAGGATGGGTCGGGTGTTCTTTTCGTAAACGTCGAGGCGGACCGCGACGCTTTCCGGATTGTCGTCGGCCCTTTGCTGGAGCTGACCGCCGCACTTGTCACAAACGCCCTCAGTCTTGGAAGGGCCTGATTTGACATGGTAAGTCGAACCGCAGCTCGCGCAGACCCGGCGCCCGGACAGGCGCGAGATCAGCTCCTCCCGAGGCACGTCCAGGTGAACGACCGAGGTGATCGGAAACGTGGCCTTGAGGCCGTCCAAGGTCGTGGCTTGGGACACGTTGCGGGGGTAGCCGTCCAGGAGGACCGTACCCTTGCCCGCGCCGAGCTCGGCCTTCAGAATCTCGAAAAGGACGTCGTCGGGAACGAGCTCGCCTCGCTCCATGATCTTGCCGGCCACTTTGCCGATGTCCGTCCCGGCTTTGACGTGCTTGCGCAACGCGTCACCGGTCGAGAGCTTGCGGAAGCCACCGCGCTCTGCGAGGAGATCGGCTTGGGTGCCTTTGCCGGCACCCGGTGCCCCGGTGAGAACGACGATCATGCTCTGCTCCCACTCCTCGGACGGATGCTGGTGCCTTTCAGGAACGCGTCATACCGCAGCGACTGGCGATGGGCGTCGATCTGGCGGAAAGTCTCGAGCGCGACGCCGACCACGATCAGCAGCGAAGTGCCGCCGAAGTAGAACTGGACGTTGAAGCGAGAGGTTAGAACTGAAGGAAGAACGCAGAGGGCCGCGAGGTAGAGCGCGCCGGTCAGGGTCAAGCGACTGACGACCTTCTGCAGGAACTCGGCGGTCCGAGCGCCTGGACGGATGCCGGGGATGAAGCCGCCGTGCTTCTTCAGGTTCTCCGCGATATCGTCCGCTTTGAACGTGATCGACGTGTAGAAGAATGCGAAGAAGACGATCATGGCGATATACACGAGGTTGTAGAACCAGCCGCCCGGCACGAAGAGCAGGTTCAGCGCGACGCCGACCGGGGTCTCCGGCCAGAAGCCCTGGATGGTCACGGGAAACTGGAGAAGCGAGGACGCGAAGATCGGCGGAATGACACCGGCCGAATTGACGCGAATGGGAAGGTGCGAGTTCTGGCCGCCGTACACTTTACGACCGACTTGTCGCTTGGCGTATTGCACGGGAACCTGACGAGCGCCTTGCTCGATGAACACGACGCCCGCGGTCACGGCGAGACAGACACCGACGATCAACAGAACCTGGGGCATCCCCATCTCTTGGTTGTTGACCTGCGAATAAGTTCCGGTGATGACCTGCGGAAGGCTCGCGACGATGCCGGCGAAGATGACGAGAGACATGCCGTTGCCGACACCGCGCTCGGTGATCTGTTCGCCGAGCCACATGATGAAGGCCGTTCCGGCCGTCAGCGAGAGGACCGTGACGATCTTCCAGGTGAGGCTCGGGTCGAGCACCAGGCTCTGTCCCGTCGGCGCCGAAAGCTCGAGCGTGTTGGCGATCATGGTGCCCTGCACGACGGCGAGGATCACGGCGCCGTAACGCGTGTATTGCGTGATCTTCTTGCGGCCCGCGTCGCCCTCTTTCGAAAGCTGCTCGAGGTGAGGAACTACGACCGTGAGGAGTTGCGCGATGATGGAGGCGGAGATGTATGGCATGACGCCGAGTGCGCAAACGCTGAAGCGCTCGAGCGCACCGCCGGAGAACATGTTGAACATGCCGAACAGGTTCGCGCCCTGATTCTTGAAGAAATCAGCGAGCGCGGCCGTGTTCACCCCGGGGATCGGAACGTGCACGCCGATGCGATACAACGCGAGGAAGCCCAGCGTGAACAAGATCTTTTTCTGAAGGTGGTTGAGAGTCCCTTCAGGTAGCTTCGAGATGCGTTGCCCCACGCGCCGTACTCCTCAGTTCGAGACCTTAGATCAATTTGTCAATGATCTTAAGGGTTCCGCCGGCCTTTTCAACTGCCGATTTCGCGGAGTCGCTGGCGCGGTGGACGGAAACTTCCAGCTTGTGGCTGAGAGTGCCGCGACCCAAGAGCTTGACGGGACGGTCGCCGAAACGGAGGAGACCTTTCTCATCCAGAGTCTTGTGGTCGACTTTGGCGCCGGCCGGAAAGATCTTCGCGAGTTGGTCGAGGTTGATGACGTTGTACTCGGTGCGGAAGAGGTTCGTGAAGCCGCGCTTCGGGAGGCGCATGTAGAGCTTCATCTGGCCGCCTTCGAAGCCGGCACGGACGTTGCCGGACTTACGAGCGCGCTGGCCCTTGTGGCCACGCCCTGCAGTCTTGCCGAGACCGGAGCCGATGCCGCGGCCGAGACGCTTCCGCGTCCGGTGCGAGCCCGGGTTCGGCGAGAGGTTGGCGAGGGACTTCATGCCCGTCGCTTCCGTCTTCGCTTCGGTCTTTTTCTTCTTGTTGACGGCCTTGGGAGCCGCTTCTTTGGTCTTCTTGTCAGCCATGGGACTACCCTAAATGCTCAGGCCTTCAGCTCGTACTTAACGAGATGCTTGACCTTGTTGATCATGCCGCGGATGCAGTTGTTGTCTTTGTGGGTCTTGGTGTGACCGATGTGGTGCAGACCGAGGCCTTTGACGACCAGGCGAATCTTCTCAGGCTCGCTGATCAGGCTCTTCGTTTGCTTCACGATGATGGTAGCCATGGTGATAACCCGTTACTTCTTAGGTTTTGCGGCGGCCGGCTTCGCAGGCGTCGCCGGAGCGGTCGCACCGACGGCCGGAGCGGCCTTGGTGGTCTTGACGTGGCGCTTTTGCTGCGCCGTCGTCGGATCCGTGCCCCTGTTGGTCGCGTAGGTCTCGATCGTCTGCAGCTGGAGGAGACCTTGGATCGTGGCGCGCACGACCGATCCCGGGTTCTTCGTGCCGTGCACTTTGCAAACGATGTCGCGGATGCCCGCGAGCTCGGTCAGGATGCGGACGGCGCCGCCGGCGATGATCCCCTTACCCTTTTGGGCGGGGTTCATGACGACTTTGCAGGCGCCGTAGGTGCCGACTACGTTGAACGGAATGGTTCCGTCCACCGAGGGGATCGTGACCAGGTTCTTCTTAGCTTGCTCGGACGCCTTGCGGATCGCGTCCGGAACTTCGCCGGCTTTCCCGAGACCGAAGCCGACGCGCGCTTTACCGTCGCCGACGATGACCAGGGCCGAGAAGCTGAAGCGACGGCCGCCTTTGACGACCTTCGCGACGCGGGCGATGTGAACGACGCGGTCTTGGAGACCATCGCCTTCGCCGTCTTGGTCACGACCACCGCCGCGACCGTCGCGAGGGCCGCCGGGACCGCGAGGGCCGCCGGGACCGCGCTGACCGCCGCCGCCGGGACCACGTGGGCCTCCGCCGCCGCCGCCGCCGCGTTGACCGCCGTAGCCGCCGCCGCCGCCGCCGCCGCCTTGCTGCTGTTGAGCAGGTTGAGCAGGCGCCGCCTGTGCAGGTGCCGCCGCAGGAGCTGCCTGAGCAGGCGCAGCTTCGGGAGCCGCATCGGCGGGCTTATCTTGACCTTCTTTGACGTCGTTCTCAGCCACGAGGAGTCCTTTCAGAATTCGAGACCGCCTTCACGCGCACCATCTGCCAGCGCTTTCACGCGGCCGTGGTAGGTGAAGCCGTTCTTGTCGAACACGATCTTGCCGATATTCTTCGCCTTGCAACGCTCAGCGAGCTTCTTGCCGAGCTCCGCGCAGACCGGGATGCTGGCACGGCGGTGGTTGCCCTTCTCGAACGAGCTGATCTGCGCGAGGGTGACGCCAGTGGTGTCGTCGATGATCTGCGCGGAGATGTGGCTGTCCGAACGGTACACCGACAGGCGGGGACGCTCGGTCGTTCCGGTAATGCGCTTGCGTCCGCGCATCGCGCGGCGCTCGCGGAGTACCGCTTTTTTCGCAGTCTTGGCCATGACCCTGGTTCCTTACTTCTTACCGGCAGCTTTGCCGACTTTGGTCTGGATCACTTCTTCTTCGTAGCGCACGCCTTTGCCGTGGTACGGCTCAGGCGGACGGAACCCGCGGATGGTAGCCGCGACGCGGCCGACCAGCTCTTTGTCGGCGCCCGAGACGGTGATGCTCGTTTGACCGTCGACCTTGAGCTCGATGCCGGCAGGCGCATCGAAGTTCACCGGGTGCGAGAAGCCGAGGGTGAGGGCCAGGCCCTTGCCCTGAGCGGCGGCACGGTAACCGACGCCGACGAGCTTCAGCTTCTTGCTGAAGCCGGTCGAGACACCGAGGACCATGTTGTTGATGAGGGTGCGGGTCAGGCCGTGGTAACGACCCGATTCCGGCGCCTCAGTCTTCGGGACGACGGTGACGTTCGTGCCTTCGACTTTGACGTCGATGTCTTTATGAAGCTCGCGCTCGAGCGTCGCCTTCGCGCCCTTCACCGAGACCTTACGGCCACTGACGGTGAGGGTGACGCCTTTCGGCAGCTCGATGATTCGTTTTCCAATCCGGGACATGACATCGCTCCACTAAGCGAGACGGAATCGAGAGATCAATAAACCGAGAGAAGGTACTCGCCGCCGACTTTTTCGGTGCGCGCCTGGCGATCGGTCATCAGACCTTTCGAGGTCGAGAGGATACCGAGGCCGAAGCCGTTCTTCACGTACGGGATCTGGTCGTGCGTGATGTAGACGCGGCAGCTGGGCGAGCTCTTGCGGTCGATGCCGAGGATCGTGCCCTTGCCTTCGTCGTTGTACTTCAGCGCGATCTTCAGGATGCCCTGCCGGTCGTCGCGGATGCACTTATAGGCGCGAATGAAGCCTTCTTCTTTCAGAAGATGCGTGATGCCGATCTTCATTTTCGAAGCAGGAACGCTCACGACTTCGTGACCGGCCTTTTGTGCGTTGCGGATCCGAGTCAGGAGGTCCGCGATGGGATCATTAACGTTCATCGTGTTTCCTCAACTTACCAAGATGCTTTGCGAACGCCGGGGAGAAGTCCCTTGAGCGCCATGAGGCGGAAGCAGATACGGCAGATGCCGAACTTACGGTAGACGGCTTTCGAGCGGCCACAGCATCCACAGCGCGTGTAGACTTTGGTGGAGAACTGAAGCTTGTCCTTCACATCACGCCATTTAAGCTTCTTCTCTTTGCATTCTTTGCGAAGAGCTTCTTTCTTAATGGTGATCTTGCGAGTGACCGCGTTGCACTTATTGATGCTTGCGAGGCGTGCCATGCCGTCTTCCTTAGTTCTTGCGGAACGGAAAGTTGAATTTGTCGAGCAGCGCCTTCGCCTCGACGTCCGTTTCGGCCGTCGTGCAGATGGTGATGCCCATGCCCCGGACCTTGTCGACCTTGTCGTAGTCGATCTCGGGGAAGATGATCTGCTCTTTCACGCCGCAGTTGTAGTTGCCGCGACCATCGAAACCCTTGGCCGACAAGCCGCGAAAGTCGCGGATGCGGGGGACGGCGATGTTGATGAAGCGATCCAGGAACTCATACATGCGGTCGCCACGGAGGGTCACGCACGTGCCGATGGGCTGGCCTTGGCGCAGCTTGAACGACGCGATGGATTTCTTGGAGCGCGTCATGACCGGCCTTTGCCCCGTGATCGCGGTCAAATCGGTGACGGCGCCTTCCAGAATTTTGATGTTCTGGGTGGCATCGCCTTGGCCGATGTTGACGACGATCTTGGTCAGCTTCGGAATCTTCATCACGTTGGTGATGCCGAGATCCGTGCCGATGCCTTTGACGCTCGCCAGATAGGTCTTTTTCAGTGTTGGTACGTACTTCGTCACGGACGACTCCCTTAGAGCACTTCCGGCGCCAACGAGGCGATCCGGACGAAACCTTTGTTGCGGACTTCACGCGCGACCGGCCCGAAGATACGGGTGCCGACCGGCTCATTCTCTTTGCCCTTGATCAGAACGCAGGCGTTCTCGTCGAACCGGATCACCGAGCCGTCTTCGCGCTGGATGTCCTTCGCAGTGCGAACGACGACCGCCTTGTGGACGGTGCCCTTCTTCACTTTGCTGTTCGCATGCGCTTCTTTGATCGCGACGACGATGATGTCGCCGACGGACGCGTAGCGCTTCTTGCTACCGCCGATGACCTTGAAGCACTTGACGCGACGAGCGCCCGAGTTGTCGGCGCTCGTTAGCACCGTTTCCATCTGAATCATCGCTATTATTCCTTCGCCTTCAGGACGAGCTGCAGCAGCTTGTACTTCTTACGGGCGCTCATCGGGCGCGAAGGCTCGATCAGCACGATGTCACCCAGGTGGGTGGTGTTCCCTTCGTCGTGGAACATGATCTTCGTGCGGCGCTTACGGACCTTGCCGTAGCGCGGGTGCTTCACGAGGCGCTCGACCATACCGACACGCGACTTGTCCATCTTGTCGCTCGTGACGGTGCAGCGGATCGGCCGGGTCTTTTTGACGGTAGTTTGGTGGCTCACGCTTTATTCCTCAGGCCTTGGTCTTCGCTTTGGTCGGCTTCTTGTCGGCTTTCGCGGCCTTCGGGGCGGCAGCGGCGGGCTTGGCGGCCTTCGCTTTGTCCGCTTTCGGGGCGGCGTCGGCCTTCGGGGCTTTGGCGGCTTTGGGCGCTTTCGCGGCCGGAGCTGCCTTCGCGACTTTCGGCTTCGGGCCTTCGGCCTTCAGCTTTTCCGCCTGGATCGTCAGGACGCGCGCGAGGGTCTTCTTCAGGCCGCGGATCTTGCCGATGTGCAGGTTCCGGGCGGTGTAGATGTCCATGCGGATCTTCGCGAGCTCTTTGAGCACTTCCGTCGCAGTCTCACGGAGTTTGCCCGACTCGAATTTCCGAAGGTCTTCGGTGTTGCTCTTATGGAGTTCCATGCTTGAACCTTTTCATCAGACCCAGGGGTCCGTGCCTTTCATGATCAGCTTCGTCTTGATCGGAAGCTTGGAAGCGGCGAGCGTGAGCGCTTGTTTCGCCGTTTCTTTGTCCACGCCCGTCATCTCGTAGATGATGTGGCCGGCGCGCAGGCGCGCTTCGTAATGGTCGACGGAGCCTTTGCCGGCGCCCATTCGAACTTCGAGCGGCTTCTTGGAGACCGGCCAATGCGGGAAGCAACGGATGACGACCTGACCGCCGCGCTTGATATGACGGGTCATGGCGACACGGGCGGCTTCGATCTGGCGCGCCGTGATCCGACCGCATTCCGCGGCCATGATCCCGAACTCGCCGCCGGTGAGGGTGCTGCCTTTTTTCGCAAGGCCACTGATGCGGCCCTTCATGCCCTTGCGATATTTCATCTTTTTAGGGGAAAGCATGACTCAGCTCCTCAGTTCACGCGCTCGAACACTTCACCCTTGAACACCCAAACGCGGATTCCGATGAGACCGTAGGTCGTCAAGGCTTCGGAGGTCGCGTAGTCGATGTCGGCACGGAGAGTGTGGAGCGGCACGCGGCCTTCCATGTAGCGCTCGGTACGAGTCATATCGGCGCCGCCGAGACGACCCGAGCACTGGATCTTGACGCCTTTGGCGCCAGCTTTGATCGTCTGGCTGATGGCTTTCTTCATCGCGCGGCGGAAGGAAACCCGACGCTCGAGCTGCTGCTTGATCGAGTCGGCGATGAGTTTGCCTTCTTGATCCGGCTTCTTGATCTCGAAGACGTTGAGGACCGGCTCGCCCGACTTGATCTTGCAGATCTTGACCAGCTCTTCTTTGAGCGTCTCGGCGCCGGCGCCTTTTTTGCCGATGATGATGCCGGGACGGCTCGAATGGATGTTCACCGTGAGGTTCTTCGCGGCGCGCTCGATCTCCACTTTGGAGACCCCGGCGGCGTCGAACTTCTTCGAGATGTACTTCCGGATGCGGACGTCTTCTTGGAGATACGCCGCGTAGTCACGCTTGCCGGCGAACCAGCGCGAGGACCACGTGCGGGTCGTGCCCAGACGGAAGCCGATCGGATTTACTTTCTGTCCCAAGGTCTCACCCCTGCTCTACGAAGAATTAAACTTCTTTGAGTTTGATCGTCACGTGCGAGGTCCGCTTCAACAGCGGAGTCGCACGACCTTGCGCACGCGGTAGCCAGCGCTTGAAAGAGGTCCCGCCGTCGACGAAGCCTTCCGCCACGATGAGGCGGTCGACGTCGACGGTCGACTTCTCTTTCGCGTTGGCGATCGCCGAGGTGATCATTTTGGCAATGATCGGCGCGCCCCGCTTGTTGGTCACTTTGAGAAGGTCGAGGGCGTATTGGACGGGCTTACCCTTGACCAATTCGACAACGAGCCGCATCTTGCGCGGCGCAACCCTCAGATTTCGCAATACTGCTCGAGAAGCCTCAGACATGGCTGGTCTCCGACTCTTTCAACTTAGGCGGCGCCCGGTGCTTTTTTGACTTTGCGATCACCGGCGTGCCCCAAGAAGGTACGCGTCGGGGAGAACTCGCCAAGTTTGTGGCCGACCATATTTTCTGTCACGTAAACAGGAACGAACTTCTTGCCATTGTGCACTGCGAAGGTCAAGCCGACAAAGTCCGGGATGATCGTCGAGCGACGGGACCAGGTTTTGATCGGTTTTTTGTCCTGACGCGCCACTTCTGCTTTTTTGAGCAGGTATTGGTCGAGGAACGGACCTTTTTTGATCGAACGAGCCACAGGCGACTCCCTATAGATATCGAACTATGAATTAAGTGCTTTTCTTGTTCGCGCGACGACGGATGATGTCCTTGTCGGTGCGCTTGTTCTTCCGGGTCTTATAGCCCTTGGTCGGAACGGCCCAAGGCGAGCAAGGATGGCGGCCACCCGAGGTCTTGCCTTCACCACCACCGTGCGGGTGATCGACGGGGTTCATCACGACGCCGCGGACCGTCGGGCGGGTGCCCATGTGACGGGCGCGACCGGCGGAGCCGATCTTGACGTTGGCGTGGTCACCGTTGGAGACCTTGCCGACCGTCGCGTAGCAGCTCTCGGGGACGCGGCGGAACTCGCCCGAGGGCAGCTTCAGCTGGGCCCAACCGTCGGCGCGGCCGACGAGCTGGCAGAATCCACCGGCGGAGCGCACGAGCTGCGCGCCGCGGCCGATGTTCATCTCGACGTTGTGGAGGTCGACGCCGTACGGCACCGAGCTCAGGGGCATGGCGTTGCCGACTTTGATGTCGACTTTCGAGCCGGCGATGACTTCCTGGCCTCTGACCAGCTTGTCTGGAGCGAGCATGTAACGGCGCTCGCCGTCGGCGTAGAGCACGAGCGCGATGAACGCGGTACGGTTCGGATCGTATTCGATCGTCTCGACCTTGCCCGGAATGTCGCGCTTGTCGCGTTTCCAGTCGATCATGCGGTACTTCTGGCGCACGCCGCCGCCTTGGTGGCGGACCGAGATGCGACCGGTGTTGTTACGACCGGCATGCTCTTGCTTGGCCTTGATCAGCGCGCGCGGCGGCTTGACCTTGTCCAGGTCGCTATAGTCGACGACGGACATTGCACGGCGGGCAGGGGACGTCGGCTTATACTGCTTGACTGGCATCTCAGAGGTCCTCGAACAGCGGGATTTTGGCGCCTTCGGCCAAGGTCACGACAGCTTTTTTGACGTTCGGAGCTTTGTATTCGGTGTTGCCGCGGCGCTTGATCTTGCCGCGGGTGACCATCGTCTTCACGCACTCGACCTTGACGTCGAACATCTTCTCGACGGCCGATTTCACGTCGGCTTTGGTCGCGTCGGGACGGATCGTGAACGAGTACTTGTTTTCGTTTTCGCGGGCCCGGTTGCTCTTTTCAGAGAGCAGGGGGCGAACGAGGACGTTGTACGGATTCATTCAGCTCCCTCCAGGCGTTGCTTGAGGGCGTTGAGGGCGGTTTCGCTGACGATCAGGCTCTCGTAGCGCAGAACGTTCTCTGCGTTGAGCTCGGCCGGCAGAAGCGCCTCGGCGCCGTGGATGTTGCGGGTCGACTTGTAGAGCAGGTCGTCCTTGCGCTCGTCGGCGAGGAGGGCCTTGTTGGCCTTCAGGCTGGCGATGACTTTGATGACGTGCTTGGTCGAGGGCTTGGCGATGCCGAAGTCGTCGACGACGAAGAGCTTGCCGTGGCGGGCCTTGTCCGAGAGAGCGACTTTCAGCGCGAGCTGGCGCATCTTCTTGTTCGTGGCTTGGCGGTAGTCGCGCGGTTGCGGGCCGTGGGCTTCACCGCCGCCGGGCATGTGCGGGTTGCGCGTCGAGCCCTGGCGGGCGCCGCCGGTGCCCTTTTGCTTGAAGGGCTTCTTGCCGCCGCCGGAGACGAAGGACTTGGTCTTCGTGGCGTGCGTGCCTTGGCGACGGTTCGCCAGGTAAGCCTTGACGACGGTGTGCAGGATGCCGCCGTTCATCTCGACGCCGTAGATAGACTCCGGCACCGTAATCTTGCGGAGGGCTTTGCCCTCGATGTTGTAAACCTGGAGTTCCATGTTGAAGACCTTCTTTGGGAACCTTCGTTCAAGCCCGTGATCAGTGCGCCGCGCAGCTTACTTCTTGATGCCCGGGGGGCCTTTTTTGGTCTTGATCTTAATCGAGGGCTTCAAGATCAGATAACCGTCGCGATGGCCCGGGATCGAGCCGCGCAGGGCGATGACGTGGTTTTCTTTGTCGATGTCGAGGACGTCGAGGTTCTGCACGGTGACTTGCGCCGCGCCGTGGTGACCCGGCTGGTGGCGGTTCTTCATGACGCGACCAGGGGTGGCGCGCATGCCGAGCGAGCCCGGGCTGCGGTGGAAGCGCGAGCCGTGGGACATCCGGCCGACGGCCGAGTTCCAGCGGACGTGGGCGCCGGCGAAGCCGTGGCCCTTGCTGATGCCGGTCACGTCGACGGCTTTGACGCCTTCGAAGAGGCCGACTTCGATCGCAGCGCCGAGGGCGACCGTGGCGGCGCCGTCGAGGCGGAATTCTTTGAAGCGGGTGAAGTTCTCTTGAACTTCGACTTTGCGCAGACGGCTCATGTCCGGCTTACGCAGGTGCTTCTCGGATTTCTCGTAATAGCCGACCTGGAAGCCGTGATAGCCGTCACGCTCGGGCGTGAGGATCTTCGTGACCTTTTGGGTCGTGACTTCGAGCAGGGTAACGGCCGTAACACGGCCTTCGGCGTCGACCATGCGGGTCATACCGATCTTCTTGGCAATGATTGCGGTTGTCGTCATACGTGCAACCTGTCGCTTTCTGGTTTAGGTCCGGAGGAGTTGCGCAGAGTTCAGTACAGCTTGATTTCGACGTCGACGCCGGACGCGAGGTCCAGCTTCATCAACGCGTCGATCGTCTGCTGTTTCGGCTCGAGAATGTCGATCACCCGTTTGTGGGTCCGAACCTCGAACTGCTCGCGCGATTTCTTGTCGACGTGGGGGCTGCGCAGAACCGTGTAGCGGTTGATGGCGGTGGGCAGCGGAATCGGACCGGCGACGCGGGCGCCCGTACGTTTCGCGCGCTCGACGATGTCGGCTGCCGATTGATCGAGCAGTCGGTAATCGTACCCACGCAGACGGATGCGGATCTTCTGGCTTTCCATAGGTCCTAAGTTCCTTTGAAAGGAAATTCGGTTCGGCAATAGACGGGAGTATTTGGAGAAAGCTCAGGGAAGGCTTGATCACGTGATTGAGCGCTCTTGGACGAGAACTCACGTGTGACACCATACGGCGTCTTGCGGGCCGGTAGAGGCATGCACGGATGCAGGCTTACCTGAGGGAGTCGTGAATATGTCAGGGGTGGGGGAGTGTCAACGGGATTCGCGGGAAGTTTCTTGGTATTAGTTATTTTGGAGCTACGATCAGAACATTCGATTTTATCGATTGATGATTTCCGCCGATAACTCGGGCGGTGGTAGAATCCCGTTCCTACATATAGAAGATGGGTCGTATCTATGAAAGTCTGGCTTTGGACCGCAGTTTTGGCAGTTGGGTTGGGAGGTTGCAGGACGACCGAGGAGCCAGTGGCGAGCGTCAAGGAGCAGCACCATGCCGCTCTCGATCAGCCGAGCACGCACGGCATGCTCATTTTCGGCGATGGTCCCGTGTACCTCTCTCACCTGCCGATGTTTCACCAGCCGCATGATTACCAGGTCCTGCTCGAGGTCGATTTCGTCAAGCCGGGTGCGGACCCGTTAGCGACTTACGTCGAGGACCGGCACGTGACCGGGGAGAAGGTCTACACGCTGGTGCCGGAGAAGCTCTCGCTGCCTGAGCTCTTCAGCGGCGTGAGGACGTCGTTCAAGGCGACCTTGGTGCGCGGACATTTCGAGCGGGGCGGCTCGCCGTTTCTGACCAACGTCACGGTCAATGTGAAGCGGGTCGTGTTCCAAAAGAAATTCGATCCGATGGCGGGTGCCTTGCCCGAATCGCGCTACATCGTGTTCGGTGACGCGCATCAGCTCTTCGCGGCGCACATGATTCAGAAGGCGCCGGATTTCGACCACGTGGTGAGCATTCGGCTAGCCGAAGGCATCCCGGATGAAGCGACGGCGGTTGCGATTCGAGCCGGATCCTTGGTGGCATTTTCTGGCGTGCAGAACAACGCAGAGCACGCGCTCGCCGAAGGGACGGACCATGAAGCAGTGCTCACGACGCCGAATGGCGCGAACCTCGCGGTGAAGCTCCAGGCGCTGACTAGCTTCTATCTCGAGACCGGGGACCTGGCCGAGTGAGCCAGGGGCTCGTCATTCCGGGATGACCTCGACCTTGGACTTCTGGCGCTGCTCCGTCAGCCAGCGCCGCGTTTGGTTCGCGAGCTCGACGCCGCGCAGCTCGAACTCGAGCTGCTTTTTCTGGGCTTGGAATTCCTGGCTGCCGGAGAACTGCTTCTCTTCGAGGTAGAAGAGGTGAAAGCCCATCGCGGTGCGGACCGGCGGGGTGAACTGGTTGACGTCCAAATTCTCCACCTCGGCGCGAATCTGCGCGTTCAGGTCCTTGAGGCGGATGCCCTTCATCAGGCCGCCGCCTTCGCGCGCGGCGGAGTCGTCGGAATAGATCTTCACGGCGTCGACGAACGGCATGCCGTCCACGAGCTTTTGGTGCACTTCCTGGGCGAGGCGGCGTTTGGCCTCGATGACCTCGGCGGCGGCGGTGGCGGTGACCTGGATCAAGATCTGGCGCAGCGTGAGCTCGACGAGGTCGGAGGTCGCGCCCGATTTTTTCAGGTAGTAAGTCTCGACGTCTTTGTCGGTGATCTTGACCAGCGGGGTGATCACGCGGCCTTGGAAGCGGCGGAGGATCATCTGGTCCTTGAAGTCGTTGCGGTAGTCCTCGAAGCGGATGCCGCGGCTGTCCAGGTGCTTCTGCAGGCCTTCGCGGTTGAGGCCGCCGCGCTCGAGGAAGGACGTGATCTCGGCCTCGACCTCGTCGTCGCGGACGTCGATCTCGAGCTCGCGGGCTTTCGCCATGATGAGCTCGAAGTTGATCGAATCTTGGAGGGCGCGCTCGAACTCGGGGGACTGCTCGTCGGCGGGGTAGTCGGAGACGACGACGAGCGGGCCGTTGGCGACCTTCTCCTGGACGTCCGTGAAGAGGATGGGGACCCCGTCGGAGACGGCGACGATGCGGTCGATCAGCGTCTCGGCGGATTGCGCGGCGGCTGCGGGAGCGGCGAGCGCGAAGGCGGCTAGGAGAAGGGTGCGTAGCATCGGGACCCCGGGGCGGAATGGTTCCCGAGAATCATAGAGGAAAAGGGGGGAGGGAGCGAGCGCTAGTGGCTCGCGCAGCCGAGGCTCATATCGGAGGTGAGCGGGCAGAAGTGCTTCCAGATGGTCGCGCAGACGCGGTCTTTCGCGTCGATGGCGTACCAGTGGAAGTGATTTTGCGCCGTGGTGAAGGTCTCGCCTGGGCGAAGCACGCGGAACGTGGCGACGTCGCGCGCGCCGAAGGGCGCCTCGCCCGTCAGGG
Organism: Pseudomonadota bacterium; assembly: GCA_031416315.1. Taxonomy (GTDB): domain Bacteria; phylum Bdellovibrionota_B; class Oligoflexia; order Oligoflexales; family CAIYRB01; genus JANOTL01. The sequence goes on along the minus strand of JANOTL010000201.1, from coordinate 50,100 downwards.
CGATCGGACTGCGGACGCCCCAGCCGGCGAAGATTCCGGCGCTCTCGAGGTTGTGGACGATGGACTCGCCGTAGGTCTGCGGCTCGGAGTCGTTGTTCGGCTTCTCACCGATGACGTGCCAGCCGGCGCCGGACGGGACGGCCCAGTTGGCCTCCTTCTCGGGGTTCCTGCCGTCGAAGCAGGTGTAAAGAACCTGGAGCTTAGGGGCGTCGGCAGCTTTCTCGACGACGAAAGTGTCGACGCCGCCGGAGGCGGTCATGTGGCCGGCGTGCTCGTGGTGGACACCGGCGGCGCCCGGGTAGAAGTGCGCGACGGAGTCGCCGGCGGCGGCTTGCCAGGTCTTCAGCTGCTCGTAGGGGGTCGCGGTCGTGGTGGCGGTAAAAGGCCAGGAGGCGACGTTGCTCAAATGTTTGTGTTTACGTTGGTCCTCGCTGAGCGAGGCGAGGATGGCGCCGGTCTTGCCGGCGGGGAAACGGAAGAGGAGGGGCCAGGCGCGCTCGTCCTTGGCGCTGCCGCGGGCGAAACGGACGCGGAGCTTGCCCCAAGAGTCGGGCATCAGCGCGGCGTAGCTCCAATCGGGGAGCGCAGCGAAGCTCGTCGGGAAGGCGTCTTTCGCCGCGAGCGCGGCAACGTCGGAGAATAGGGTGCGGAAAACTTTGCGCTCGGCGTCGAAGGTCATCGCGGCGGTAACGACGTGGGCCTCGTCGCCGAGCTCGACGGTGACGGCGCCGTCCGCGGGGAGCACGAGGTCCATGAGCTCCTGCGCGGCCTCGACGACGAGGATGCGCCCGCTGCTCGAGGTGGCTGCGTAGGCGATGACCGGGACGTCTTCGGCGCCAGCGGGCCAGCCGGGCCAGGCAATGCTGCCGTTCGCCTGGCCGTCACCGAAGGGCTGATTTTGCGGCTCCTCGAGGAGCGTGAGCGGCACGGCGACGATGGCGTCCTGCGTCGCGAAGCCCGCCGGCCAACCGTCGACGAGCTTGGCGAGCGTGGCGGCCTGGTTCAAGCGGCGCGCGGCGGCATTGGCGACCGAAGCTTCGGGAGAGCTCGGAACCGAGGCGACGGCGACATTGCCCCAATCGACCGGGATGCCGCCGTCGCCGAACTCGGCGCGGAGCTTCGCGGGGCCTTCGGGCGTGCGGCATGCGCCCGAGAGCAGGACGAGGGCGAGGGCGAGAAACGCGGGAAAATGACGCATCGGGTTCACCACAGCGGTTTCGGGGAGCTCACGGCGATCGAGGCCAGGGCCTTGTCGACCCACTTCTGGTAGCGCTCTTCCTGCTGCTTCCGGCGCAGGACCTTGGTGATCTTGTTCTTCACCTGGTCGAAGGAAAGCTCGGAGCGCGGGAGCTTTTCGACGAGCGTCATGATGTGGTAGCCGTACGGCGATTTCAGGATCGGGCTGATCTCGCCCTTCTTCATGCTGAAGGCCATCTCGAAGATCGCGGGGATCGCGGACTTGGTGAAAGGGCCGAGCTTGCCGCCGTCGACGCCCTCCGGCGCGATCGACTTGGAGCGCGCGAGGTCGGCGAAGTTCTGCGTATTGATCTGGGCGCGCACGCGCTTCGCGTCGGCGTCGCTGCCGAGGAGGACCTGGCGGATGACGACGCGCTCGGAGACGCTGTACTCGGCGCGATGGTTCTTATAGTACTCGAGCGCTTCGTCCGGGCTTGCGGTCACGTCGGCAAACAGCTTTTCGTCGAGGTACTGCTCAAGGACGGAGCGTTCGCAGAGACGGGCGCGGAGGCGATTGCGGCCTTCCTTGGAGGCGAAGGATTGGGCGCCGATCTGGTCGGCCTTGATCGTCTCCTGCCATTCCTTCATGCAGCTCTCGTAGCGGCTCGGCTCGTCGAACACGAACGACTTGTCCTGCTGGACGAAGGCGTAGAGGAGCTTGCGCTCGATGATGTTGGCGACGATCGCCTTGCGAAGCGGCTTCAGCTCTTCGGTGAGACGAGGGCCTAGGTCGGGGATCGGGGTGAGCTCTTCGTTGCCGACGACGCCGGAGGTGACGAGGTCGTATTCCCAGTTCACATCTTCCTGGGTGATCTGGGTGCCGGCAATTTCGACCAAGGCGCCGGTTTGACGGAAATCCTCGGCGGGCGGGGCCGCCGCGACGGGATCGTCCGGGGCGACCTGCGCGGCGCCGGTATTCTTCACTTTCCAGACGTAGACGCCGGCGCCGAAGAACAGCGCGCAGAAGGCAAAATATACGAATTTGAGCATGCTCCGATTTTAGCATATGGTGCGCGGATGAGTATGAAGACCGCGATTTTTGCAGTGTTTTTCGTGGCCGGCTGCGTGACGACGGCGCCCGAGGTCTCATCCGAATTGCCCATGCCGCAGGACGCTAAGGAGTTGGCGCCGAGCGGCGATCCGCGGCTCTACTTCTCCGTGCCGCCATACGTGACGGACGGAGTGCGGCGGAAAGACGCCAACAGCGTCGGGCACAAGGGCCTCCTCCAGAAGACGGTGAAGCGGCTGGAGAAGCTCGCGGCGTGCGGGGAGAAGTGCAAGGCCGACTTCGAGACCTTGCTCGAAGCTTGGTTCGGCGCCGCGCCCACGGCGTTGAAGCCGGATTTCACGTACGCGCAGTATAAGCCGAACAAGCCCGACGACGGCATCGGCATCATCGAGGTGCGGGAAATCATCCGCGTCGTTCATGCGGCCGATACGGCGCATGCCGTGAGCCCGGGGTTCAAGGCTTGGCTCGTGCAGCTCGATGGGTGGCTGAAGAATTCCGTGGCCGGGAAGCGAGAGGCGGCGCGCGACAACAACCACGCGACGTTTTACTACGCGACGCGGTTGACGCTCCTGCGCGCGACGCGGACGGCGGCGGAGGCGCGGGGCGAGGCGAAAGCGCTGCTGCCGGAGCTGGCGCGGCTGGAAAGGACGCAGTTCGCGCCGGACGGGGCGCAGCCTGAGGAGCTGGAGCGGACGCGGCCCCTGCATTATTCGCTGTTCAACCTCGAGGCGTGGGCCCTCGCGATCGGGACGCTCGACACGCTCGGACTTGCGGCGGAGACCGCCGCGATGAAGACGAAGGCGGCGGCGGCGGCGCAGTACTTGCGCGATGCGAAGCGGTTCTCCGAGCTGGAGAAACAGGACGTGAAGGTGCACCAGAAGAACGATTTCGCCGCGCGGCTGGCTGCGGTCGAGGCGATGCTAGGACCCCGTCGCTAACTTTTCCACGAGCGGGTCGACGAGCGAAATGAGCTGGTTGAGCATCTCGTCCTGGGACTCGAGGGTGACGCGGCCGGGGACTTTCAGCTTCAGATAGAGGCGATAGTCCGGCGACAGGCGGTAACGGTCCGGTTGCTTGGCTACGATCTGGATGAGCGAGTCGATCTGCGTCTCGGCGAGCTTGGCGAAGCGGAGCTCGAAGGCGTCGTTCGAGGCCGCGAGCCGCTGGACGCGGATCTGGCGGAGCTGCTGTTTCAGGCGCGCGACCTTGAGCAGGAGGGCGAGCTCCGGCGGCGCCTTGCCGTAGCGGTCCTCGACGTCGAGCTTCAGGCGACTCAAGGTCTCGGTCGACTCGGCGGCGAAGAGCTGCTTGTAGAGGACGAGGCGTTGGCGCTCTTCCGCGATGTAGGTCGGAGGGATGAGGGCGGAGACCGGGAGCTTGATCTCCGGGTCGACGATCTCCTCGACCGCTTCGCCGCGGAGGGCGGCGATGGCGCCGTCGAGGAGCTGCGTGTACAGCTCGAGGCCGACCGCGGCGGCGTGTCCCGACTGCTCGCCGCCGAGCAGGTTGCCGGAGCCGCGGAGCTCGAGGTCGTGGCTCGCGATCTGGAAGCCGGCGCCGAGATCCTGGTAGGCGGCGAGGACGTCGAGACGTTTTTTGCCTTCTTCGCTCAGGCGCTCTTCGACCGGCGTGAGGAAATAGGCGTAAGCCTGGACGTTCGAGCGGCCGACGCGGCCGCGAAGCTGGTAGAGCTGCGCCAGGCCGTAGCGGTCGGCGCGGTCGACGATGAGCGTGTTGACGTTCGGCATGTCGATGCCGGATTCGATGATCGTCGTGCAAAGCAGGATCGGGAACTTTTGCTCGAGGAAGTCGACGATGACCTTCTCGAGCTGGTGCTCGCGCATCTGACCGTGGCCGACGCGGATCTCCAGGTGGGGGACGAGGGTCTTGAGGAAGAGGCGGATTTCCTCGATGTCCTCGACGCGGTTGTGGACGAAGAAGACCTGGCCGCCGCGGCGCACCTCGTTCTCGATCGCTTCCTTGATCAGCGCTTCGTCGAAGCGGGAGATGTAAGTCTTCACCGAGAGGCGGTCGTGCGGCGGCGTGGCGATGATCGAGATGTCCCGGAGGCCGACCATCGCCATGTGCAACGTGCGCGGGATCGGCGTCGCCGTGAGCGTGAGGACGTGGGCGCCGGCGCGGACCTGTTTCAGCTTCTCTTTGTGGGCGACGCCGAAACGCTGCTCTTCGTCGATGACGAGGAGGCCGAGGCGCTTGGGCTTGATGTCGTTCGAAAGGATGCGATGGGTGCCGATCAAGACGTCGACGCGGCCTTCCTCGAGGCCTTTCACCGCCTCGGCGAGCTCTACGGAGGAGACGAAGCGGTTGACCTGGGCGACGCGGACGCCGAAGGGGTCGAGGCGCGTCTGGAAGGTCCGATAGTGTTGGTAGCAAAGGACGGTGGTCGGGACGAGGACGAGGACTTGGTAGCCTTCGAGGACCGCACGCATGGCGGCGCGGAGCGCGATCTCCGTCTTGCCGAAGCCGACGTCGCCGCAAACGAGGCGGTCCATGGGTCGGCCCGAAAGGAGGTCGGCGTCGACGTCGGTGAGCGCGCGGGTCTGGTCCTCCGTCTCTTCGTACGGGAACGCGGCCTCGAACTTGACGTACTCATCGTCGGTGGCGTGGAAGGCGAAGCCTTTGGCCAAGGCGCGCTTCGCCTGAATCTTGATGAGCTCGTCGGCCATGTCCTTGACCGCGCCTTTGACCCGGGATTTCCGCTTCTCCCAGCCGGGGCCGCCAATCTTGTCGAGCGCGTGCGAGCCGGCGCCTTCCGAGCCGACGTTGTAGCGCTGAAGGAGGTTCAAACGGTCGACGGGGAGGTAGACTTTGTCGCCCGAGGCGTATTCCAGGATCAGGAAATCGCTCGCGACGCCGGCGACCGTGAGGGTCGACATGCCCTGATAGCGGCCGATGCCGTGCTGGACGTGCACGATGAGGTCGCCGGCCTTGAGGTCGGCGAAGGAAGACAGGTAGTTCTGCAGCTTCTGCGACGCCGGCTTCGCCTTGCGCGGGCGGGCGCCGAAAAGCGCGTGCTCCGGCAGGACGAGGGTGGCCTGGCCGCCTTCGCCCTCGACGAAAGCGTGCGAGGCGAGGTCGCCTTTGCCGATGAGGATGGCGCCGGGGGTCAGCTTTTGGTCGACGAAGGCCGCGAGAAGGCTCGGCGTGCGCTCGGCGTTCAGGCTACGGTGGCCGAGGAGGTTCTTGATGCGGTCCATCTGCTCGTCGTGGTGCGCGAGCAGGATGACGCTGCCGGAATTCTCCACGGCGAGCTTCTGGATGGCGCTCGCCCATTTCTCGAAGAGCTCGGCGCCGACGGAAGCGACGTTGGGGGCGCCGTCGAGCGTGAGGCGGCCTTCGACGCGGAAGAGCTCGGCTTCGGGGGAGGCGAAAGGGTTGCCGAACTCGACGACGGCGCGGAGCGGCGCGAGCTTTTCGGCGAGGGCGGCGGGTGACGGAAAGTGGCGGTCGGTGGGAAGCGTCGGGCGCCCCTTCTCGACGTCGCGGACGAAGGCTTCGGCGAGCGCGGCCTGAAAATCCGTGTAGTGCTCCGTGCACGCTTCGAGGCCCTTCGGGAAGACGAGGAGGGAGTCTCCGGCATCGAGGTAGTCGAGCGCGCAGGCGGGCGCCGCGCGGAAAAGCGGCGAGAACATGTCGAAGCCGGCGAAGCGCGCGCCCTGGAGGAAGGCGGAGACCATGCCGTCGCGGTCGGCGGGATGGAGGTCCTTCAGCTCCATCAGGATCTCGTAGAGCTTTTGCGCGTCGCCCTTGCGGCTCGAGGCGGGGGTCAGGGCCTCGTAGGCGGGGGCGATGGTCGCTTCGGCCAGCGTCGTGCGCGATTTCTGGTCGGCGAGGACAAACTCGCGCATGGAGGCGACGTCGTCGCCGAGGAACTCGATTCGGAGCGGCAGGTCGCGATTCACGGGGAAGACGTCGACGATGCCGCCGCGGAGCGCGTATTGACCTTCTTCCTCGACCGAGGCGTGCGGCGCGTAGCCTAAGTCCTCGAGGACCGCGATGAAACGGTCGGGGTCGAGCTCTTGGCCGGTTTTCACCGTGAAGAGATGGGGTACGAGCTCGCTCGGAGCCAGCGTGGCTTGCGCGAGGGCCGGGAGCGTCGTCGCAATCACGGCCGGGCGCGTGGGGTCGGCCAAGGCCGCGATCGCATAGAGGCGCTGCTTGCGGGCGAGGCTCGGGTTGATGAAGCGGTCGTTGCCGTAGAGCGAGAAAAACGGAAGGATCGCGGAACGGGCCTCTGGGACGACCTCGGGCAGCGTGTGCTCGAGGAACTGGGTCCAAGGCGTAAGCTCCTTCGGGTGCGGCAGAACCAGAACGAGCTTCTTGCGAGCGGCACGGCGGGCGAGGGTGAGGACGACGAGCTCGGCCAAGGATTCCGACACGCCGGCGACCTGCACCCTTCGTCCGGCCGCGAGAGCCGCTAGGGCACCGGACACGAGTGAGGGGAGGCCGCGGACGGAGGGCACGGTCTAAGTCCTAGATGAAGTCCTTCTTCTTGATCTTGTCGATCAGGATCTTCTCCATGCAGAGCGGATCGCGCGGATCGACGGAGATGTAGGCCTGCTGCTCGCAGCGGCGCTTGTTCTTCACGAGCCAGTCGAGGATCTCTTTCAGCTCCTTGTTCTTCTTGTCTTTGAAGAACGGGTCGTTGGAGATCGCGTCTTTCGCCTTCTTCAGCGCGCGGGCTTCGCCGATGTCGGCCTCGCGCACGGCGTAGTCGACGAGGTCGTATTTTTTGATGTCGTCGGGGAGGACGCCGAGGAAGCGGACCTCCGGGGCGCAGAACTCGGAGTTGCGGATCAAGGAGGCGGCGGAGCCGGCCTTGAGCGTCCGGTAGATGTTCTGGATCGTATAGGCGTCGAGGTCGCCGAAGAAGTAGAGCGGGATGCCCAGCTGATCTTGGATCCGGCGGAGCCAGGCGCGCACGGCGTTGGAGGGGACGCCCCCTGAGCCGATGACGATGCAGTTGTTGCGCTTGGTAAAGCCGTTGGCGACGAGCGTGTTCGCCGTGCCCTGCGACTCGATGACGATGCAGAAGTCGAGCTTGCCGGTGGTCTTGAGCTCGAGGTTCTGCGGCCGGTTCTTCGGCTGGAAGGGCGCCGTACCGAGAGAGCCTAAGTCGATGGTGGCGACGTTGCCGTCCGACTCGGTCTCGACGACGACGAGGTTCTTCGAGTAGGTCTGGCCGCCGCGGTCGTCGGCGACGCAGTTCAGCTCCTCGCGGTAGGCCTCCATCATCTCGCAGATGAAGTCGATGACGGAGTCGGACTCGTCCTGATCGCCGAAATCGAGGGCTTTCAGCTTGGGGTCGTGCTTCACGTAGCCTTTGGCGACGTAGTAGAGCTCCCGTTTCGTATTGATCGTCTGGATCTCGACGTTGCGGAGGAGGAGCTCCAGCATGAAAATCGCGCGGGTAATCTTCTTCACCGAGCTGACGTTGAGCTCGGAGGAGACCTTCTTGTTGCCTGGGGTCAGGTAGCCGACCGTCGGCGAGTAGTTGGCGTTGTCGAGCGAGCACTTGGTGGCCTGGAGGATGGGGCGTTTCGCCTTCTCCAGGTCGACCATCATCTTCTCGCACAGCTCTTTGCCGAGACCGATGATCTCGGCGCCTTTTTTCCCGGCGCGGCGGGCGGTCGTGGTGGCTTTGGCCATGGCTTACTTCTTCTTCTTGGCTTTGGCTTTTTTCGCGGGCGGGGCATTTTTGGCGGGCGCGGCTTTTTTCGCGGGCGCGGGCGCCGGGGCGGCGGCCGCCTTGCTCTTCTTGCCTTTCTTGGCCTTCTTCGCCGGCGCTGGCTTGGACTCGACCTCTTCGGCCTCGGCATCGATCGTGTCTTCGTCGTCGTCGCCGGCCTTCAGCTTGCGCTCGGCCTCTTCTTCCTCCGCCTCGATCGTCTTGAAGAAGCCCGAAAGGCGCTGCTTTTTCTGCTCGAGGTAGCTTGAGAGCCGGCCTTCGGCGTCCTTCAGATCTTTCTTCAGGCCTTTGGTGTCGCGCTCGAGAATCTTCGAAAGGCCCTCGGTGGCGCGCTGCTTGCGCTCGTCGGGGGCTTCGAGGATTCGGGCGAGCGTCTCGATCAACACGGGGCCGAACTGCTCCATGTGCTGCACGCGTTGCTCGAGGACGTCGGCCTTGTTCTCGCGCTTCAAGTAGCGAGACAGGCGCTGGCCGGCTTGCATGAGCGCTCGGCGCAATTCCTCGACGAGCTCGTCGGAGGCGTCGATCGTCTCTTTCGAGGCGTTCTTGAATTTGATGAAGGGCGAGACGACCGAGACGGCGACGATATACGGGCCGAGCGGCAGAGAATCCTTCGGCTGGCGCAGGCCGTAGGAGCGCCATTGCACCGAGGTCAAAGATTTCACGATGGCGCAGGACGCTTTGTCGAACTGCAGAGGCACGCGGTTGGCGAAGCGCAGAACTTGGACGGGGCTGTCCGTGTCCTCGCCCGTACGCTCTTTGAGGCGCGCGATGGCCACCTCGATTTGCACGGGTTTGAAGTCGCAGATCGCGGGTTTGCGGGTCAGGACGGCAAAGTAGTCGACGTCGCCCAGGCGGCGGATCGAAAGGGCCAGGCCGTCCTCGCCGACGGCCATGACCGTGTTGGTCGCGGGCGGCAGCAACGTGGCGTGCTGGATGGCGGCGTAGACCGCCTTGAAATTGTCGTCGGCGATCGTGTCGATGAAGGCGTCGAGGGTCTTGTCCTCGATGCGCTTCGACTTGTCCTTGTCCTTCTGGATGTCGGCGATGGCGCGATCGTTGATGCGGGAGAAGCCGCGCTTCAGCCAGTCGCGCGTCTTCATCCGGCCGAAGAGGCGCGCGTGCGAGATGAACTCGCCGAGCTTCATCGTGTGCGGATGCGGCTCGGTGGCCTCAGGGATCAGCGGCACGGTGTTCGTGACGCGCTCGACGCTGGTTTTCGGGTGGTCCGTGATGTCGTAATGCAGGGTCATGTGCGGGTTGAGGAGGATCGTCCCGCGGATATACGTGAGGAGACCGCCCTCGCCGTTCAGCTGGATGCGCCCGTCGAGGGTGAACTCGACGACGGTGCCGTGCGGCTCTTTCCACTCGATCATCGTCTTGTCGCGGACGATGCCCTTGTTGTTCTTCAGGTCCATGTCGATGATGCAGCTGACCGCCTTGCGCTGCGATTTCTGCTTCGTGATCACTTTCGCGCCGCGCGCGGTGGTCTGCATCGCCCAGGTCGTCGCGGCCGAGATGCCGATGCCCTGCTGCCCGCGGGAGCAGCGGCCGCGGCCGAACTTCGAGGACGCCAGATACTCGCCGAAAACCTTCGGGATATCGTCGGCCTCGATGCCGGGGCCGTTGTCCTCGACTTTGATCCGGATATTGTCGGTGTTCTTCAGCGTCCCCGGCCCGAGCCGGTGGATGATGAGCGAAAGCTCCGGGAGAATGCCGGCGTCCTCGCAGGCGTCGAGCGAGTTGTCGACGGCCTCCTTCAAAGTGGTCAGGACCGCTTTGACGGGGGAGGAGAAGCCGACCTGTTGCAGGTTCTTGGAAAAATATTCGGCCGTGCTCGACGTGGTGATCGTCTTCGCCGACTTTTTGACCTTTTGGAGGTAGTCGCTGTCGCCTTCGGCCGCTTTCGCAGCTGCCGAGGTAGAGGTCGATTTGGGTCGTGCCACTGCTTATCCGTCCGCTAACCGCATGAATTGATTCCAGGTATCACTGCACAACGTTTTTGGCGTGATGCTGAGTGTGGCCGGAAGTCCGAACGCCTGTCCATGACGAACTCGCACGACGGTGCGGCGAGAACGCCTCGCATGTGGTGCCGAGGACTTGGGCCGCGTCGGACGACGAAATCGTAACCCACTGAAATGAGAGTTGTTCGCGAGGCCATCCGCCCGGCCTGCGGCTGAGTTCGAAAGCAGAATTGTAGGGCCCTCGAATTGTCTCGCCTCCCCGGTATCGTCGTCCTCATCCTGACCGTCAGCAAGGCGAGGCCGGACCCTTTCGGCGGCCGCGGGCAGTGTGGCCGCGATCAGCCGAAGTGATAGGATCCGGGCCATGGAAACTAGACTCACACGCGACGCCGGATGCGAAATTCCGATCATCGGCGGCGCCATGTACCCCTGTAGCAATCCGGAGCTCGTCGCCGCGGTCTCCGCTGCCGGAGCGATCGGCATCGTTCAACCCGTGTCCCTGGTTTTCGTGCACAAGCACGACTTCCGCGTAGGGCTGCGCAAGATCCAGAAACTGGCAGGCGGCAAGCCCGTCGGACTGAATCTCCTCATCGAGAAGTCGAGCGAGCTCTACCTCGAGCGGAACCGGCAGTGGCTCGACATCGCGCTCGAAGAGGGCGTGAAGTTCTTCATCACGGCGCTCGGCGATCCGCGCTGGGTCGTCGACAAGGTGAAGAAGACCGGCGGCAAGGTCTACCACGACGTGACCGAGGCGAAGTGGGCCGAGAAGGCGATCGCCGGCGGCGTCGACGGCCTGATCTGCGTCAACAACCGGGCCGGCGGGCACGCCGGGAACGTGGCGCCACAGCGTCTCCTCGACGATCTCAGGAAATACGATCTGCCGCTGATTTGCGCGGGCGGGATCGGCGCCGAGGGCGACTACGTCGACGCGTTGAAGATGGGCTACGACGGCGTGCAGCTCGGGACGCGGTTCATCGCGACGACCGAGTGCACGGCGCACCAGGACTACAAGGACGCGATCCTGAAAGCGAAGAGCGAGGACATCGTGCTCACCGTGAAGATCACGGGCGTGCCGGTCTCCGTGATCCGCACCGACTACATCAAGAAAATGGGGACGGAGCCGAACCGGCTGACCAAGTTCTTGCTGACCAACGGGCGGACGAAGCACTACGCGCGGATGTTCTACAGCTTACGCTCGGTTCTGCAGCTGCGGAAATCGAATCAGAAGGGCAGCGCCTACAAGGACTTTTTCCAGGCCGGAAAGAGCGTCGACGGCGTGAAGAAGGTCGAGCCAGTGGGCGTGATCGTGAAGCGGTTCCACGAAGCGGCCGAGACTCAGAAGAACTCGTCCAAGAGCTCGTAGAACGCGAGCTTCTCCGGATCGAGCGTCTCCAGGCCGTACGCTTTGGCGACGAGGGGGATCACCTCCTCGCGCGGAAGGTGCGTGTGATCGGCGAAGCTGCGGACGAAGAGCGCGAGGTCTTGATACCGGTCGGCGATGCCGGCGCGGCCCCAGTCGACGACGCCGGCCAAGGTGTCTTCGTCGGCGAGGATCAGGTTCGTGAGGCTGAAATCGCCGTGCGTGAAGACAAGATCTTCTGGCGTCTTCGGCCGCAGCGCCAGGAGTCTCTCGAGTTGGGCGGGCGTGGCGAATCCGCCTGCGGCGCGCTCACGGGCGACGGCCATGCGGCCGGCTAGGGTCGGCCGGAAGGGCACGACGTACACCGAGAGCGCGTGAATCTGCTTGAGATGGTCGATCAAGAGCGGAATGAAGGCGGCCGCGGGCGGCGCCTCCGGCGAGGCGACGATGCCGGCGACGGTGGCGCCGTCGATAAAGCTCGTGAGCAGCGAGTTCTTGCGCTCGTCCACGTCGAAGGCCTCGGGCTTCGGCGCGGCGTAGCGGCCGTTCAGGAATTGCAGGACGTCGTGCTCGCGCCGGAGCACCTCCATCGCGGCGCCGCGCGCGGTCTTCAGGAAGTGCGTCGGGACCTCGCCGCGAAGGACGAGATAGCCGGAGGCGCCGATTCTTTGCAGATCGGCGCCGGCGATGAGGCTAGCGAGCTCTTCCGACATCGAGCGCTCCTACGGCGCGACGGCCGTCGAATACGAAGCAGTCGCCTTGCCAGCGACTCTGGCCGCGCTCCGCGAGGTAGCCGAGGATACCACCGTCGAGCTGGAAGGAGTGGGCGAAGCCGGCCTTTCGCGCCCAGGGCACGACTTTTTCGCAGCGGACGCCGCCGGTGCAGAAGAAGACGTAAGTCTTCGAGGGATCGGCTTCGGCGGCAAAAGCCTCGGGGAACTCCGAAAAGCGCTCGATCGGGAAGTGTTTGGCGCCCGCGAAGGTACCGGCTTCGACCTCGTAGGCGTTGCGCGTGTCGACGAGGACGAGGTCGTCACGCTTTTCCGCGAGGAGACGGTCGAGGTCTTCCGGCGAGAGGCGGGCACCGCCTAAGATCGCGTCGAGGCTCGGGTCCTCGTCGTCGGCGAACCGGATGATCCAGCGCTTCACCTTCATCTCGAGCTTCTTGAAAGGCGGCGCCTTATCGGTGTTCTCCGGGACCAGCGTGCGTCGCATGGCGACGTCTTCGAGATCGGGATCGCCGCGTAGGGCGACGGCCATCACGTCGATCGCCGCGTCTTCGCCGGAAAAGACGCAATTGAGGCCTTCCTTGGCGACGAGGATCGTGCCGAGGAGACCGAAGCGCACGGCGGCGGCATGGAGCGCTTCGCCTTTGGCTTGCGGGTCCTCGAGGGCGAAAAAGCGGTAGAAGGAGAGGATCTGCTGCATCGGGACAGAGAGTTACCGGGGCGCGTTGGCCTTGGCAACTTGGCTGTGCAGGTGCGTGTAATCACGGACCCAGAGCGCGAAAAGGAGCGCCACGAACACGCCGGAAGCGGCCAAGACCGGGGTCGAGAGCAGGGCTAAGCCGGTGAACCCTAGCGCCACGGCACAAGCGAAATAGAGAAGGCGCGCGAGCGTGGCGCCGACATCGTCGAGATAGAGGCGATTCAGGCCGAGGAAGCCGACGAACAGCGTCAGAACTTCATAAATTTCCGGGTTTTTGCCGGTTGCTTCGCGCATGGCGCTCTCCGCGGGAGGAGTGGGAGTTTCAGGGACGGGGAACACGTTCGGTGCTCTAGGGGTCGTTCCTGAAGATCCTTGGTAACATCGCGGATCGAGGATGATAGTTGGGTGAGTTAGAGCGGCGTCTCGAGCTCGATGGTGAGCGCGCCGGGGCCGCGGATGTAAGCACAGCGCACGCCCCAAGGCTGATCTTCCGGGGCACCGGCGTCGACTCCCCCGCGAGTGAGAAAGGCGGCGTGATCGGCGTCGACGTCCTGAGATTCCACGGCCAGGGTCGCCTCGGAATCGGTCTCGGCGCGGTCCAGGACGAGGCTTTGGTCGCCGAGGACGAAGCTCGCCATATGGTCGTTTTCATAGGTGGTTTCGATGCCAGCGACGGCGCGGAACCAGGCGACGGCGGCGGACAGATCGTGGACGCCGAGGTGCAGGTGGGAGAGTCTCATCGCGCATAATCCTTCGTGAATGGGGTGGTTACCGGTCACGCGGAACGTAGCGCGGCAGCTCAGCCTTCGGGCGGGTGGTTCTTGCGGTAGGAGGCGGGCGCCTGGCCGAAGCGGCGCTTGAACAGCTGGCGGAAGTGCTTTTGGTCATTGAAGCCGTGGTCAGTCGCGACGTCGACGAGCGGGCGGGTGCTGCCGCCGCGGAGCTCCGCCGCGATGCGGTCGAGCTGCCAGGCGCGCGCGTACTGGAGTGGGGAGCAGCCGACGGCGGTCAGGAAACGTTTTTGTAAATGCGAAGGCGTGAGGGAGACATGCGCGGCGAGTGCCGCGAGCGAAGGGATTTCGGGTTGCTCGAGGAGGTCGATGATTTGTTGGACGACGGGGTCGGGGTGCGATGTGTCGGCGGGAAGAGGCGGGAGCGCGCAAAGGGATGTGATGAACTCGGGCAGGATGGAGAGCGGGAGGAAGCCTAGTGGCGTCGGCGTGGCGCGAAGGAGGCGGAAAGCGCCGCGGAACCAAGAGAGGGCACCGGGGGGGAGCGCGACGCCGCGAGGGATCGGGAGAGCCTCGGGAGTCAGGACGTTCGCCGCGCGTGGGAAGAGCAGTACGAGGAAGTGCATGCCGACGAGGTTGGTCGCGACGCCCGAGTCGTGTTGGACGCCGTGGGGAATGAGCGCGGCCTCGCCGGGGGAGAGCGTGCGGGACCAGTCGCCGACGCGCACCCAGTAGCGGCCTTCGAGGCAGATGATGATCTCGTCGAGCTCAGGATGCGCTTCGGTTCCCGGCTCGAAGCGGGTCTTGTAGCGCGTCTGCTCGTCGACGAAGAGGCCCCAGAAAGCGGCGTCGCGGGCGATGCGGAACACCCAGGCGTCGCCCCGAGCGTGCGGGCGAGACTGGTATTCCTTGTCGACTGTCCAGCTCACCGCGTGAAGCGACGTTCGAGCCCTTCGACGAAGGTGTCGATCGGGCGTGGCCCCTTGCGGCGCCGTGCGGCGGCAAGGCGCGGCGATGTCGCGAGCTCGCCTTCGAAGAGGCTTTTCATCGGCTCGTTGATGGCGAGCAGGATGACGCCGCGCGCTTCCTCGCTGCAGTCGTCGAGGAGCTCGAAAGCCTCGACGGCGGTCTTCATCGCCAGCTCTTGGGCGAGGATCTTCGGCGAGGTGGCGGAGAGGACGCGCGCGAGATCGCAGCCGATGGTGGGCTCTAGGACCGCCGTCGGCGCTAGCGGCTCGGGCTGCGGGAGAGTCGCGAGCTTCTGGGCTTGCTCGCGGCGCCGCTGATCGGCTTCGTCCAGCTCGCGCTCGAGATCGGCCAGGCTAACTTCGCGCTCTTTCGCGCGCGAGGTGCGCTGGGCGACGCGTTGGCGCATCGCTTGCTCTTCATTCTGCAGCTCGCGGGCGTGCTGGCGCTGCGAGTCGTCGAGCTCTTTCGCGAGCTCGCGCTCGAGGCGCACTTTTTCGGCGAGCCAGACTTCCTGCTCGCGGCGGGCGAGGTCCTGGATCAGCTGCATGCGCTCGACCTCGCGCTTGCGATGCGTGGCCTTGCGGACCTTGTCGATCTCGCCGAGCGTTTTTTGCTCCTCGACTAGGCGCGCCATCTTCCGCTTCTCCGCGGCGATCGCTTCCTGCGCGACGAGCTCTTCCTCGTGGCGCTTCGAGGCCTCTTCCTCGTCGGCGAGACGATCCTGGATGCGCTGCTGGGACTCGAACTCTTCGCGGGAAAGCGCTTCCTCGTGGCGCTTGCGCGCGGTCAGGCCTTCGACCTCGAGGCGAGCGACACGGCGTTTTTGGGCGTCGCGCTCCTCGTCTTCGAGCCGGCGCTTGAGGCGGTCGTCGTGGCCTTTGCGCTCGTCTTCTATGGCCTTGGCGAGGCGAATCTTCGCCTCCTCCTCTTCTAGCCGAAGTAGCTCGCGCTTCTTGCGCTCGGCGGCGATGAGCTCCTCCGACTGCAAGCGAGCGATGCGCTCTCTACCGGCTTTAGCCTCGGCCTCGAGCGTGAGCTCATGGCGACGGCGGCGGTCCTCGTCGAAGACGCGCTCGGTCTCGGCGCGGCGGAGGTCGACCTCTCTTTGCTCGGCGGCCATGGCCTCCTGCATACGGCGAGCCGCTTCCTCCTCCTCGACGGAGAGCTGCAGCGTGAGGCGCTTTTTGAACGCTTCTTGATCGTCCTTCTGGCGGCGAACCGCGCGATCGGCGGCTTTTTGGGCTTCGTCACTGAGGCGGGCCTTGCGGCGTTTGTCGGCTTCTTCGCGTTCTTCGCGGAAAGCGGCGGCATAGCGCTCGCGGGACTCGCGCTCTTCGGTCTCGAAGAGCTCCTGGTGGCGGCGCTTGGTTTCTTCCGCCTCGGCCTCGGCGCCGGCTTTTAGGCGTCGCTCGCGGGCGAGATCTTCGTCCTCGCGGCGCTTGGTCGTGCGTTCTTCGGAGGCGGCGCGCTCTTGCAAGCGGAGTTGGGTCAGGCGCTTTTTCGCGGCCGCCTCCTCCTCGGCGAGCTGTTGTTTCAGCCGCGCGGCGCTGTAGCGTTCTTCCTCGCGAAGGCGGACGTCGAGGCGAAGGCGCGAGGCCTCTTCCTCGTCGGCAACGCGGCGGCGCAGGCGCTCGGCGGCGCTCTCTTCTTCGAGGGCTTGGGCGCGGCGACGGCGCTCCTCGGATTCGCGGTCTTCTTTCCCCTGACGGACGCGTTGGCGCTCGACGGCGGAGCGCTCCTCCGTCTCGGCGAGGCGGGCGCGCAGCGATTCCAGCTCGCGGGTTTCGGCGATGAGGCGCTGCGCTACGCGCTCTTCGGCCTGCCGGTCTTCCTCGATATTGGCCTTCGCGGCGCGCTCGCGGACGGCTTCGTCCTCGCGGCGGCGGGCCGCGTCGCGACGCTGGGCGGAGTCCTTTTCTTCGGCCTGCATCCGGAGCTTCAGCCGCTCGGCGGCGTCGCGAGCTTCTTGCGCGAGCTGCGTCTTGCCGCGCTCTTCCGCTTCGCGCTCCTCGCGGGCGATCATCGTGGCGGCGCGGCACTCGGAAGCTTCATGCTCCTCGACGCCGGCGGCGCGCTTGCGCTCTTCGTTGGCGCGCGCCTCGGCTTTGAGGCGGCGGGCGAGGCGAAGCTCCGCGTCGCGCATCTCCCGGTCCTTCTGGTCGCGCAGGCGTTTGTCGGCTTCTTCCTTCTCCTGCGCGACGACGACGGCGAGGCGCTGCTCGGCCTCGCGGTCTTCGACGGCGAGGCGGAGGCGCAGGCGCTGCTCGGCTTCCTTCTTCTCTTGCAAGATGGCCGCGGCGACGCGCCGCTCGGCGCTTTGGCGCTCGGCGTCGAGACGCTTCGCCTGGCGTTCGGCGGCGAAGCGGCGCTCGGCTTCTTGGGCGTTGGCGCGGCGGCGCTCGGTTTCCTGAGTTTCGGCGGGGACGCGGGCGGCTTCGCGGAGCTCGGCTTCGCGCTCTTCGCGAGCGAGAACGGCGGTGAAGCGTTTTTTCGCTTCCCCGGCCTCGGCGACGAGTTGAGCGTCGCGGCGGTCGTTGGCCCGCGCCTCTTCTTCGCGCATCCGGAAGGCGACGCGCTCTTCGGAGGCTTTTTTCTCGAGCAGCTGGGCCGCGACGAGGCGGGCGTCGGCGTCCCGGGCTTCGGCGGCGAGGCGTTGGCGCTCGCGCGCATCGGCCTCGCGCTTTTCGGTGTTGAGCGCGGCTTCGCGACGCGCCTCGGCGGCGAGAGCTTCCTTCTTGGTTTGGTCGGCAGCGCGGGCGGCGGCGCCCTCGGCCTCGAGCTCATGGCGGCGGGCGTTACGGCGCTCGGCATCGACGGCTTCGCCGGCGAGCTGGGCCTCCACGCGGCGGAGCGTCTCTTCGGCCTCGCGCTCGCGGCGAGCGCTGTCGCGCGACTTGGCCTCGCGGTCCTCGATCTCAAGGCGTGCCCGGACGCGATCGTCGGATTCGGCTTTCTCTTTGGCGAAGTAAACGACGCGTCGTTTGGCGGCGGCTTCGGTCTCTAGACGAACGCGGTCCTCGACGCGGCGCTCGGAGGCGAGCTCTTCGTTGCGTTGGCGCTCGGCTAAGCGTTGCTTCGCCTCCATCTCTTCGCGGCGCGCTTGCTCCTTGCGCCAATGTTCGACGGCAGCGTCTTCCTTGGCGGCTTGAGCGGCAAGGCGCTTGGTCGTCTCCCCGGTCTCGTCGATCTGACGCTGGCGGGCGCGAAGCTCGACGAGGCGGCGCTCTTCGGTCATGCGCTCGGTGAGACGGCGACGGGACTCGGCAGCTTCACGCTCCGCGTTTTCCTGCGTGCGGCGCTCTTTCGCCTGGGCTTCGTCGGCGAGCTGGCGGGCGAGGCGACGCTTGCTCTCGTTGTCCTCGCGGGTGAGCACCTCGCGAAGGCGCTCTTCGATCTCGAGCCGCTCGCGAGCGACTTGCGCGCGGAGGCGGCCGTCGGCGGCGTCGCGCTCCGCTTGCTGCGCGCCGCGAAGGCGGGCTTCGGCCTCCTTGACCTCGCCGTCGGCGTTATCGGCGCGGCGGCGGTCGGATTCCTCGGCTTCCGCCTTGATCTGCGCGGCCTCGCGCTCGCGCGCGGCCTTCTCTTCCTGGGCCATGCGCTCGGTGAGGCGGTTTTGCGCCTGGATGCGCTCGAGCTGGATCTGACGGGCGACGCGGCGCTCGGATTCGGCGCGCTCCTGGTTCATGCGGTCTCTGAGGCGGTGCTGGGCGGAGAGCTCTTCGGCGCGGAGGCGTTCGGCGAGGCGCGGCTTGGCGGTCTTGCCCTCGACTTCGAGGATCTTCTCGCGGAGCTCGCGCAGCGCGGCTTGCTCGCGCAGGACGAGGTCGGAGGAGAAACGCTCGAGGACCTTCTGCTCTGAGGCGATGCTCTCGGCGTCGCGGAGCTGGCTCTCCAGCTCGCGACTCAGGAGATCCTCGGCCTTGCGGTTCTCGCGGCGGATGGCGAGGAAGTCCTTCTCGTCGAAATCGTCCGCGTCATCGGCGAACATCTCGATCCGCGGCTCCTTCGCCCCATTGGGATCTTTCGGGTCTTTCGCCCTACTCATCGGAATGGCCTCGTGCTCTGGGTATTCTTCTTTAATAGAATAGCCCGAGAGGCGCGAAAGCCGCGCTGGACAAGGATTGCCTAGCTTTTGCGGCCTTCGGCGCCTAGTCGAGAGAAGCCAAAGCCTGGCCGAGATCCTGAATGAGATCGTCGACATGCTCGAGACCGACGGAGACGCGCAGGAGGTTTTCCGGCGTGCTGGTGCCGGGGCCTTCCATGGAGGCACGGTGCTCGATCAGGGTCTCGATGCCGCCCAAGCTCGTGGCGCGCGTGAGAAGACGCACGGCGCCGGCGACTTTGAACGCGGCCTCCTTGCCCGCCTTCACGGTAAAAGAGAGGAGGCCGCCGAAGGCCGTCATCTGCTTCGCCGCGAGCGCGTGGCCGCGGTGCTCGGGGAGGCCGGCGTAGTAGACGCGCTCGACGTGGCGGTGAGTGGCCAAGAACTGGGCGAGGGCCAAGGCGCTTCGGCTTTGCTCGCGAACGCGCAGCGCCATGGTGCGGAGGCCGCGGAGGGCGAGCCAACAGTCGAAGGGCGAGGCGACGGCGCCGCCGAAATGCTGAGCCGCGCGGATCTTTTCCCAAGTGGCCGAGGCTTCGCGGGCGACGACGGCACCGCCGAGGACGTCGGAGTGGCCCGAGACGTATTTCGTCGTGGAATGCATCGCGAAATCGACGTCGAACGCGAAGGGGCGACAGAGGATCGGCGTCGCGACGGTGTTGTCGGCGACGACGAGCGCGCCGGCTTTGTGCGCGATTTTCGCGACGACGGCTAAGTCGGTGACGCGCATCTGCGGGTTCGAGGGCGTCTCGACCCAGACGAGCGCGGTTTTCCCAGGCTTCACCGCGCGCTCGACGGCGGTGAGATCGGCCATGTCGATGAAGTCGGCGGTGAGCCCCCAACGCGCGAAGTCGCGGATGATGACGCCGGTGCCGTAGTACGCGTCGTTCGGTGCGATCACGTGATCGCCGGATTTTAACGCCTGGAACAGGGCCGAGGTGGCGGCGGAGCCGGAGGCGAAGCAAGCGGCGCCGGCGCCGCCTTCGAGCGCGGCGAGGGCGGCCTCGAGCTGCGAGCGGTTCGGGTTCTCGCGGCGCGTGTAGGAATAGCCTTCGGGGTAAGTGCCGTCGCGCTCGCGCTCGAAGGTGGTGCTGAGATGGAGCGCGGGGGCAACGTCCTTTTCCTCGAACGACGCGCTTTTATGGCCGTGGACGAGCAGAGTCTCGAGTTTCATCGGACGCCTCCGTGGACTGCAGGATTCATCAGGAAAAGGACCCAGATGGTGTCGACGGCGGCATGCACGAGCGCCGGGGCGAGGAGGCTTTTCGTCTTGCGGTAGGTGAGGCCGTACACGACTCCGGCGATCGAGGCGAGAAGGAGGTAACGCCAGTCGGGCGACGGCGTGTTGTTGAAGTGGGTGAGGCCGAAGAAGACGGCGGTGAGGCCGAGCGCCAGATTTGGGCGGCGCAGGCGTTTCTCAAGGATGTTTTGGACGAGCCCGCGGAAGAGCAGCTCTTCGGGGACGGCGATGAAGAAGAAGATGCCGAGCGGCGTGCCGATCAGCTTCGCCGCGTCGCCCAAGCGCGGGTTGAATTGGACGAAGTCGGTGGCGAGCCCGAACGGGATGGCGACGGCCATGAACGCGAGGAGCATGCCGAGTGCGAAAAGAGCGTCCGCGCCGCTCAGATGAAACCGGAGCTTGACGTCGCGGATGCCGCGCGCGCCGATGAAGACGAGGGCCGCGAGGTCGATGGCGAGGACCGTATTAAGAATGTAGGCGCCGTCGCCCGCGGGCCAGGCCCAGATGCCTTTGAGGTGACCGGTGTCGAAGGGGAGCCAGACACAGGCGACGGCGAGGAGATCGAGCCAGCTCGGGCGGGCACGGTTGCGCGCGGCGAAGGCGAGGGCGATCGGCGCGGCGATGAATCCGAAGAGGCGGCCCGCGGCGGAGAGCGAGAAGGTCTGGGTGCCGACGGCATAGACCAAGTGGAGCGCGAACAGGAAGACGCCGCCGAGGGCGACGTTGCGCCAGCGATCCTCGAAGCCGTCTTTCAAGGAGTCCGCCGCGGGGCCGAACGTGAGCGCCGAGTACGGGAAGGCGTAGCCGATCAGGACGAGGGCGGTGACGACGAGCGGAAGGCCGCCGTGGCCACCGCCCAGCGCCGCGACGACGGCGCCGACGGTCATCAGCGTGGTGGCGAGAACGGCGCCGAACCAAGCGTTGCGGTCGTTCATCGGGGGCGCCAAGCTTTTCGCCCCTCAGGACTCGACGATCTCACTCGCCAGCACCTCGCGGATCTTCGGCTCGGGCTTCCAGTAGTGCGGGCCCTTCATCACTTTGCCGCGCTCGTCGTAGATCGGGCGGCCCTCGGCGTCGAGCTTCGAGAAGTTCGAGTCCATGATGATGTTGAGCACGCGGTCGAGCGGTAAGCCCCACCGCCGGGCTTCGCTGGCGCAGTAAACGACGATGTCGCCCAGCCAATCGGCCATGTCGGTCAAAACGGCGAGGCGGACGTCGTCGGGAACGGGCGCGCCGTTCGCGGCGGCGAGGGCCTCGCGGTATTTCGCGCTGATGTCGGCACCTTCTTCGACTTCTTCGGCGAGGATGTCCTGGAAATTCTCGATGCGCTCGACCGGCAGAAGCTCGGGACGCTCCGGGAGCGGGAGGCGATAGATCTGATTGAACCGCTCGATGGACTTGTAAAAATCGGACTCGTTCATGCGCGTAGGATCCTCAGGTGCAAGTGCTCGGAAATATGCCCCGCCGATGGTCACGCCGCCATATCTATGTTTTGATGGAGATAGAGGAGTGAAACCAGCATGGTGAAGGTGATCGGCTTAGCCCTTTTGTCGATCGTCGTGACCCTCGTGGCTTTCACGATCTTCTCGCTGGCGACGGTGCCTGGGCGCGAGGCGACGGTGTGCGCGCTCCGCGCCGACATCCAGGCGCAAGTCGCGCGCACGCCGGACGACAAAGCGCGGTTGGCGCTGGTGCTGCCGCTGTCCGGAACGCAAGGCTCGCCGGATGCCGAAGCGCCCGTCGGGCCGATGCAATGGCTCGCGGTGCAGCCCGATTTCGCGGTGCCATTACCGCAGGGAACGTGGCGCCTGGCGCGTCACGGAACAGACAGCGTCACGCTTGAGCGGGAGAGCGCTGAGAAAGACGGCAAGGACGATATCTTGATCTTCGGCCAGGTGAACGAAGCCGGGGCGGAGGCGGAGGAGCTTTATTCGAAGCTCGGGGCCTTGGCTTTCGGCAAGCCGATGGTGCTCGGCGAGCTCATGAGCCGCGCTTACGGCCTCGATCTGACGGTGCCGTGCGATCCGAAGCGCGAAGCGCGGGCCTTGATCCTCGACGGGCTCTTGCTCTCGATCAAATCGGTGGCGGCGCCCGGGCGCGTCGTGAGCGGCGTGCGCGATCAGCTGCCGCATGCGACGACCATCGAGCGCTTGCGTCCGGACGGCGTCCGTCGGAGTGTAGAAGCGACCTTTCAAGCTCCAGGGAACGAGCGGCGATGGCTCCATCTGACATACCTCCTGAGTCGGGCGGAAGACGCGGCGGACGTCATGCGGGCGCTGCGCTTGGCGACGCGCTCACAAGCCTCGCACGCGGGATCCGAGCTCTCGGTGGAAGGGTGGCCGGGGGCGCTCCAGGAAGCGGGACTGGCGACGCCGAAGTCGTAGGCGGCGGCCGTTCGGCGGAGGAGTCTCCTGACCCTTAGACCTGATCAATCGAGTTGTCGGTTCGGCGCTACGGGGTGGAGGCGTCTTACTTCGCGCACGAGCTCGAGCAGGATCTCGAGGTCGAAGACGATGCTTTCGACGTGTGGGCAGAAAAACATGTTGGAAACGAGCTCCGCCGCGGCGTGATCGCTCAAAGTCGGGTCGAACGTGAGCATCGCCTCGGTGTTGTTCCAGAGCTCGTCCATGAGGTCCTCCTGGGATTTAGGGGTAGCTCTGCAAGCAGGATGCCATCCCGCCGATGGCTCATTTGCGCGCCAAGCCCCCCCGAATTTCTAGGTTTTTAGGGGATGACCTCAAGCTGCCTTGGGAATTTCCGATCTCAGCGAAAGATCAGGGAGTTTCTCAAAGCATGAAGTTTAGGACCAAGAGCCCGAACGTAGTCCGGCTCGCTGCGATCATCGCTGCGATGCAGGTGACTGCATGCATGAAGGGTCCGGCGTTTCTGAAGCAATCGGGAAGCGCGCCGAAAGACGCCGCCGTCATCGAAACGGCGCCGGCCGTCACGGAGCCAACGAAGCCCGCGCCGGAAGCCGGAAGCCCGGTCGCGATCGCAACGACGACCGAGGGCGAGAAGACGAAGGGTGCCGTCAGCTCTGCAAGCAATTTGACGCAGGTCGTCGCGGCGGCCGCCGGCAGCTCGATCGCCGGGACGCAAATCTCGTTTCCGCCGGGAGCGCTCGCGATCGACACGGAAATCAGCATGGAGCCGGCGGACGTGCAGTTGGCCGTCGGCAACACGGCCGAGATCCTCGGCATCCAAACGACGTTCACTGCCTCAAGCGCCGCGGTCTCGATTCAATCCGCGGTCTCGCAGGATGCGACGGTGCCGTTCACGGTGGCCTTGGATCTGCCGAGCGAAGGCAACGGGCTGCGCCTCGACGACGGCGACGACCCTTATGCTCGCGTTGTCGTAGTCTATCGCGTCCTCAAAGCGGAGCTCGGACGCGAGTTCAGCGGCATGTTCTCGCGCGCTGATCTCACCATCGAAAATGGCAAAGTGTCGTTCGACACGCGCTACTTCGGGACGTTTCAGGCGGCATTCACCGAGAAGCTCGTCGCCGAAGCGCCGAAAGAGGTCGAGACGGGCGCCGAGCCGGCTCCGAAGGCGAAAATCGTGCGGGCGATGATGCGCGGGCCGGCGCTCCTGAGCTACGGCGAAGGCGAGCCGGCGCGACTGCAGGGTTTCCAAGGCTTTGGCGTGCAGCTGACGCCGTGGCGCGTACAGGGTCCGAAGATGCAGATTTCGACCGGGATGGCGCTATACGTCACGCCGGGCGAATAACGAAGGTAGGAGCAGGTCGATGTCGAGAACTCTTGGCTGCAAGCACACCGTTTTGGTGTTGGCGCTCGCCGGCATGCTCTTCGGAAGCGTCGTGCAAGCTGCGCCAGTGCCGTTGTCCTACGCGGGTCGCTTGGGCGAGTCGGACGATAAGCCGCTTACGGGCACGGTGAAGCTGGAGTTTCGCTTCTATCGCGCGGCGACCGGCAGCGCCCCGATCTTGCCGGACCCCATCGTCCGCGAGATCAACACGCCGGACGGTTTCTTTCAGGTCGATTTCACCGAGCTGAGCGATCTCGACCTCGCCTTGATCTTCCCGGACGTCGCCCAAGAAGTTTGGGTCGAGGTTAAGGACGTGACGAATGGCTTCGCTTATAAGCGCCAGCGTTATTCGATGATGCCATTGGCGTTACGCGTGCCAATCCATTCTGACGATTTCGAGTGGAGCAATGGGTTTCTCAAGCTCAAGTCGCAGGGCGCGGTGGCGTCCGCGGTGAACGCGACCACGGCTGCGAACGCGACGACCGCCGACAACGTCGGCGGCAAGAGCGCCTTGGAAGTTGCGAACACCGTGACTGCGGTTGCTGGAGCGACTACTTCGAACGCAGTCGGAACGATCGTCCAGCGGGACGCGTCGGGTGAGGTCACGGTCTCGAAAGTCGTCGCGGATGCCGCGGTGAAATTCCGGGACAATGACGGGGCCGGGACGCGGAACTACGTTTCGCTGCAGGGGCCGGCTGCTTTGCCCGCTGACGTTTCGTATACACTTCCCGCGGCGCCGCTGGACGGCAAGTATCTGACGACGAACGCGGCCGGCGTGATGAGCTGGGCGACTCCGGCCGGCGCGGGCGATGTGACGGGCATCATCAACGGCACCGGGATCACGGGCGGCGCGCTGAGCGGCGACGTCACGCTGGCCGTCGACATCGCGAACGTCGTGACGACGTCGAGCGTCACGGCGACGGGCGCGTTGATGGACGCGGATTTCGGGACCGACGGCATCATGGTTCGGACGGCGGCGAATACTTACGGCATCTTGACGAACAGCTCGGCGAACTGGAATACCGCTCATACAGATCGGCTCAAGTGGGACGGCGGCGCGACCGGCCTGACTCCGGCGACGGGTCGCGCGAGCCTGGGGCTAGGCGCCTTGGCCGAACTTGCGGTCGTCGGAAGCACCGAAATCACGGATTCGAGCGTTGCCGCCATCGACTTGGCCTCCGACGCGGTCACGACGGTGAAGATTCTCGACGCGAACGTCACGGCGGCGAAGCTCGCTAGCGACGCGGTCACGACGGTGAAGATTCTTGATGCGAACGTCACGGCGGCAAAACTCGCTAGCGACGCGGTCACGACGGTGAAGATTCTTGATTCGAACGTCACGGCGGCGAAGCTTGCTAGCGACGCGGTCACGACGGCCAAAATTCTCGACTTGACCATCACGAACGACGACATTTCGGCGACCGCAGCGATCGCCGCGACCAAAATCGGCGACGGCACCGTCTCCGCTGCCGAGTTCGGCTACCTCGGCGCTGTGACGAGCGACATCCAGACTCAACTCAACGGCAAACCGGGCGTTAACACTCTCTTCGGCCTCAACTCGTACATGGGGACCGTGGGCAACTACTCGCTCAGTCTCAAAACGGACAGCGTTGCACGGCTCGTCTTAGCGGGGAACGGGGCGATTGAGGCAAGTCCTCTCGGGGCTTTCGCGATCACCGGCGATACCGCTGCTGGTACCGGATTGCTTCTCAGCGACACGTTCCAAGCCGCCGATCTGAAGAACTTCCGGATCACAAACGCGGGCACGAAGCTGAAGTTCGAGACCGACGTCGATGCTCGGAATACGGCGTCGACGCTGGCCGTGCTCGATCGTTCGGGCAACTTCGGCATTGGAACGACCGCTCCCGAATCTCGTTTGCACGTCGAGGGCGGTGATTTGACGATTGGGCGCATCGATAACACCGTTGCGCCGAGTTTGATGCTTCGTCGAGGTCGCAGTGCAGGCGCTGTGGCGGCAAGCGGCGACGTCCTCGGTAGTCATTCGTTCGCAGGGTACCGCGGCAGCTTGGCTTTCAACACCGGCGCTGAGATCACCGCGACGGCTACTGAGGCATTCAGTAGTGGAAGCGCCGGATCGAAGTTAGGTTTTAGCACGGCAGCCAACGGCACCCCGTCGCTGACAGAGCGGATGGTCATCGACTCGAACGGAGCCGTCGGGATCGGTACCTCTGCTCCTTCGGCGATGGCGCGGCTGCACGTGAAAGGCGGATCGAACTACGGATTGCTAGTCGAGGATGGAGGCGGCGCGCCCATCATGGTTGCGGCGGCCAGTGGGAACGTCGGCATCGGGACGACCTCGCCGTCAGCGCAGCTTGACGTTGCTGGAACAGCAAAGGTCGGCGCGACGCCCCCCGATGGCTCCACTTTGAGTGTGGCGATGGACAGCACAATCGCCACACTGACGTTGGCATCAGGGACCGGATTTCCTCCGGCCGGAATCTTGATGATCGACGGCGAAGCGATTTACTACTCGACCGTGTCAGGCTCGACTTTTTCAGGCCTTTCCCGCGGGTATAACGGGACTGTACCTAGTCCACATACAGTCGGAGCGCCGGTTCGCATGCTGGCGCTGCAGGCAGAGGGGGCTTTGATTGTGAAAGGCCAGGTCGTGAGCGACGGCGTGCAGCTCGGCAAGTTCCTCGGCGCGTCCGTGGGCATGACCTCGGGCGTCGCTGCGACGTCGACGGCATCACCTATTTTATTCGGGACCGAAAGCTTCGACACTGACGATTTCCACAACACTGCTTCCTTCACCGATAGGCTCGTGGCTCCACGGGCGGGCTATTACGAGATCACCGCAGATGTTGAATTTCAATCCGGTAGCACGACGAACCACTTGGTGGAATTCACGCTCAACAACAACGCAACAGGGTTTGTCTCCAAGCAGACCCCTTCCCTCGGGAAAGTACGCTTGGAAACCCTCATTAAATTAAATCAGAACGATTACATTCAGATCCGGCAGGCGGCCAATACTGGCACTCTCGGAACCTATATTGGCACCGCCACGATCCGCTTCCTCGGCCATTAACCGATCTCAAACTCCGGCTTAGCCTCCCGCGTCAGCAAATCCATAACCGCCTGCGCGATCGGCTTCTGCCGGTACAAGACGTTGTAAGCCTCCTGGATGATCGGCGCC
The DNA here is from genome assembly GCA_031416315.1 of Pseudomonadota bacterium. Lineage (GTDB taxonomy): Bacteria > Bdellovibrionota_B > Oligoflexia > Oligoflexales > CAIYRB01 > JANOTL01. The sequence continues at coordinate 23,429 of JANOTL010000201.1, read as the reverse complement.
TCGACCCCCAGCTTGTTGCTTAAATTGTAAGCAGCCTCGGTCGTGGCGACACCTTCGGCGACCGAGCCGACCGACGCCAACACATGCTCGAGGGCTTCACCCTTCCCCAAGCGGTAGCCGACGGTGAAGTTCCGGCTCTTCTCCGACGTGCACGTCAGAAACAGGTCGCCGACTCCCCCCAAACCCTTGAACGTCAGGGGATTCGCGCCAAGGGCGACGCCGACCCTGGTGATCTCGGCCAGTCCGCGGGTGATCAGGGCGGCACGGCTATTCATCTGGAAGCCGATGCCGACGCTGGCGCCTGCAGCGATGGCGACGACGTTCTTCAAGGCGCCGGCCACCTCGAGACCGATCGGGTCGTCGCTGGTGTAGACGCGGAAGTGGACGGCGTGGAAGAGCTCCTGCGCCCACTGAGCGCAGCGCTCGTCGTGGCTGGCGACCGCGACGCAGGTCGGCTGGCGCGCCGCGATCTCGGTCGCAAAGCTGGGCCCCGAGAGGCTTACGGAGGCTTTGGCCACGTCCTCGCCGAGGGTGTCGGCGATGATGTCGCGCGGCAATTTCATCGAGCCGACCTCGATGCCTTTCGCCGCGCAGACGAGGAGGAGCTCTTTGCGCCAGAAGGGTTTCACGAGCTCGAGCACGGTGCGCATCGTTTGCAGCGGCGTCACGTGCACGACGACGGACACGGAGCTCAGCAACCCCTCGTTGATATTGGTAGTTGCGTGCAACCGCGGGGATAAGTTAATGGTACTGAGATATTTTGGATTTTTATGGTTCGTATTGATGGCTTCGGCGACGTCGGCCGTGCGCGTCCATAGCGTGACGTGATAGCCCTTCTCGGCGAGATGCTGGGCCAAGCAGGTTCCGAAATTGCCGGAACCCAGGACTAGAATTTTTTCACCGTGCCGGTTCTGCGCCATCCGTCCATTATAAGGTCCTGAACGGCGATGAATCCATACGTTCCCGTCATTCTCGCCCTCGTCGTCGGTGTCACCCTCGGCCTGATCCTCTCTGGCATGGCCACCTTCATCGGGCCGAAGAAGGTCTACAAAAAGGTCAAATACGAGCCCTACGAATGCGGGGTTCCGACCGTCGGCTCGCGCGACAAGATGTCGGTAAAGTTCTATCTCACCGCCATCCTGTTCATCCTGTTCGACATCGAGACGGTCTTCCTCTACCTCTGGGCGACGACCTTCAAGCAGCTCGGATGGTTCGGCGTCGTCGAGATCCTCGTCTTCCTGTTGATCCTGGTCGCGGGCTACGTCTACGTGGTGAAACGCGGCGCACTCGAGTGGGACTGAATTTATGATGGGTCTCCCGGAGCTCAACCCGACCGTCGTGCTCAACGGCGTCATCAACTACCTGTCGAGTCCTGCGGGCATCGAGCTGATCGCTACGTTCCTGAAGTTTCTCTTCGTCTTCGTCCTGGTGCTGCAGGTGCCGCCGATCATGGTGTGGGCCGAGCGTCGCGCGCCGGCCTTCATGCAACGGCGCAAGGGCCCGAACCGGGTCGGTATCGACATCGGTCCGCTGAAGTCGCGCCTCTACGGCCTTTTCCAGTCGCTCGCCGACACGGTGAAGCTGATCTGGAAACAGGAGGTCATGCCCGACGGCGCGAACAAAGTGATGTACCACCTGGCGCCGGTCTTCGCCGTTTTCGCAGCGATCATGATCGCTTGCGCCATCCCCTTCGGCAACGACATCACCGCCTTCGGCACCAAGATCCCGCTCAGCGTGATCCGCCTCGACGTCGGCTTCCTTTTCATCTTCGCGATCTCGTCGCTCGGCGTCTACACGGTCACGCTCGCCGGCTGGTCCAGCAACAACAAGTACTCGCTCCTCGGCGCGCTCCGCGCTTCCGCGCAGATGATCAGCTATGAGATCCCGCTCGGCTTGTCCCTCCTCCCGATCGTGCTGATCTACGGGACGCTCGACCTGAACGAGATCGTGATCGAGCAGACGTACTTCTGGCAGTGGGGCTTCATCAAGGCACCAGTGTCCTTCCTGATCTTCCTGATCTGCATGTTCGCCGAGACGAACCGCGCCCCCTTCGACCTGGCCGAAGGCGAGAGCGAGCTGGTCGCCGGCTTCCACACCGAATACAACTCCGCGAAGTTCGCCGCGATCTTCCTCGGCGAGTACGTGTCGATGTTCGTCCTCTCGTGCCTCGCGTCGACGATCTTCTTCGGGGGCTGGCAGGTCGGCTTCATCTCGCACGAGCAGCTCGTCAACCTGCTCTTCGGCTCGGAAGCCTTGGCGGCCTTCGTCGGCTTCAACGCCTTGCTGTTGAAAGCCGCGTTCTTCATGTGGTTTTACGTGTGGGTGCGTTGGACGCTGCCCCGCTTCCGCTACGACCAGCTCATGTCGCTCGGGTGGAAGTTCATGCTTCCCTTGGGCCTCGCCAACATCCTGGTCACTGCGCTCGTGGTCGCGTTCCTGAAGTTCTAGCCCCGTCGGAAAATAGGCGAGAGAAAATGACCGAGCTCCTCGTATTCCATGCCCTCGCAGGCCTGATCACCCTTTGCTCCATCATGGTGGTCGCCAGCCGCAACCCGGTGACGTCCGCGGTCTTCCTCGTGGTCGACCTCTTCTGCGTCGCCGGCCTCTACGCCCAGATGGACGCCCACTTCGTCGCTGCGATCCAAGTGCTGGTCTATGCCGGCGCCATCGTCGTTCTCTTCATGTTCGTCATCATGCTGCTCAACCTGGAGCCCGAGACGATGCAAGGCTTCCGCGTCAGCGCGCCGGAGGTCGGGATTCTCCTCGTCACCATCGTCGGCTTCATCGGCGTCGCCGTGACCATGGTCCTGGGCGGGCCGAGCGGGGCGAACGGCGGCATGACGCCAGAGGTCATCGAACAGGCGGGAGGCAACACCTTCGCGGTCGGCATGGTGCTCTTCACCCGCTATCTGTGGCCCTTCGAGCTCGCGTCCATCCTGATCCTGCTCGCGATCGTGGCCAGCGTCGTCATCGCCAAGAAAGACAAGCCCGCCGCGAAAGACGGCGCGGTCGCCGGCAAGAGGAGCCTCACCAATGGTGCCCGTTGACATGTACCTCGTCCTCGCCACGGTGATGTTCACCTGTGGCATCGTCGGCATCATGGCCCGGCGCAACTTGATCATGGTGCTGATGTCGATCGAGCTCATGCTCAACGCGGTCAACATCGTGTTCGTGGCCGCGTCGCGCGCCGTGAACAACCTCGACGGACAGATCATGGTCTTCTTCATCATTACGGTCGCGGCCTGCGAAGCGGCCGTCGGGCTCGCCATGGTGATCGCGCTCTATCGAAAATACGGCCGGATCGATACGAACTTCCTCCGGATGCTCAGGGGCTGACGATGTTCTGGATGATCATTTTCCTGCCGCTTCTCGGCGCATTGGTGAACGGGCTCCTCGTCCGCAACAAGGTGCCCAAGACCCTGTCGCACGTGATCGGAGCGGCGGCGCTCATCGGCGCCTTCTTCTGCGCCCTCGCCGTCTACATCCCGTTCATGGCTGGCGGCGGTAAGCAGCAGATCATCATTGGTATGGACTGGTTGCGTGCCGGAAGCTTCGAGGCGCCCTTTCACTTCATCCTCGACCGCCTGTCGGGAATGATGATGCTGATCGTCACCGGCATCGGCTCTCTGATCCACATTTACGCCGGCGGCTACATGCACGAGGAGAAGGAGACCTGGCGCTTCTTCTCCTACCTCAACCTCTTCGTGTTCATGATGTTGCTGCTCGTCTTCGGCGACAACATGCTCGTCATGTTCATCGGCTGGGAGGGCGTCGGCCTCTGCTCCTACCTCCTGATCGGCTACTGGTACGAGAGCGACGCGAACGCCGCGGCCGGGATGAAGGCCTTCCTGGTGAACAGGATCGGGGACATCGGCTTCCTGATCGGCATTTTCCTGACCTACAAGTACTTCGGCACGGTGTCCTTCTCCGAGCTGAAGGACATGGTCTTCGGCAACGGCGTGACGCCGGTCCAGCTCGAGGCAGTTTCCTGGATCACGTTGGCGCTCTTCATCGGCGCTTGCGGCAAGTCGGCGCAGCTGCCGCTCTACGTGTGGCTCCCGGACGCCATGGCCGGCCCGACACCGGTGTCGGCGCTCATCCATGCCGCGACGATGGTCACAGCCGGCATCTACATGATGACGCGCCTCAGCTTCCTGTACTACCTCGCGCCCGACACGCAAGTGATCGTTGCTGCCGTAGGCGCTGCAACCGCCCTCTTCGCCGCGACGATTGCCCTGGTGCAGAACGACATCAAGAAGGTCCTCGCGTACTCCACGGTGAGCCAGCTGGGCTACATGGTCTTGGCTTGCGGCGTCGGCGCCTTCTCGGGCGGCGTGTTTCACCTCTTCACGCACGCCTGCTTCAAGGCTCTGCTCTTCTTGGGCGCCGGCTCGGTCATCGTCGCGATGCACCACAAGCAGGACATGCGCGAGATGGGCGGCTTGAAGAAGTACATGCCGATCACGCACGTCGTGATGCTCATCGGCGTCCTCGCCATCATCGGCTTCCCGGGCCTCTCCGGCTTCTTCTCGAAAGACGAGATCCTCTGGAAGGCCTGGATCGGCGGCGGACCAGTGATCTGGCTGATGGGCGCGCTCGCGGCACTCTGCACGGCCTTCTACATGGTGCGCCTCCTGATGCTCACCTTCTACGGGCCGAACCGCTCGGACCACCACACGCGCGAGCACCTGCATGAGACGAGCGTCGTCATGTGGGGCCCGCTCACGATCCTCGCGCTCCTCAGCGTCTTCGTCGGTTATTTGAACGTGCCGCACGTGATCCCGTTCCCCGTGCATCAGCTCTTCGATCACTACCTAGCCCCGGTGGTCGAGATGCCGGAGATCGCGAAGCAGAACTGGACTCACCTGACGGCGACGTACCCCGCGAGCCTCGAGTTCCTGCTCATGGGCATCTCGGTGCTCGGCATGTTCCTGTCGTCGGCGTTCGCGATCAGCCTCTACGGGAAGGGCCCTTCGCCCCTGGCGAAGCGGATGGCGGAGCGCTTCAGCGGCATCCACGAGCTGCTCGAGAACAAGTACTGGATCGACGAGATCTACGACGCTTACATCGTCAAACCTCTGGCCGAGATGTCGCACTTCATGTGGAAAGTGATCGACGTCATGATCATCGACGGCATCGTCAACGGCGTGGGCCAGGCCTGCACGTTGATTGGCGGTCTCGCCAGCTTCCGGATGTCGGGTAGCATCCACCGTCACGCGATGGTGCTCGTGATCGGTCTCTTGTGCATGTTGACGGTGCTGATCTTCTAAAGGGTGCGTTCGCGATGGAATTTCTGAACAGCCACATCCTGAGCTTCTTGACCTTCGTGCCCTTGGTCGCCGCGGCCGTGGTGCTCGCGACCCCGAACCTCGCGCTGGCACGTTGGGTGTCGATGGGCGGCGCCATCGTCGCCTTTCTCGCGAGTCTCCACCTCTGGGCCAACTTCGACGGCAAGACGGCGGGCCTGCAGTTCACCGAGTCCTACGAGTGGATCCCGCAGTTCGGCATCAAGTTCATCATGGGCCTCGACGGCCTGAGCCTCCTGCTCGTGATGCTGACCACGATCCTGACGCCTTTGATCCTGCTCAGCCTCTGGAACGTCGACGAGAAGCGGCAGAAGGCCTTCCTCGCGCTCTTCATGTCGCTGGAATGCGGGATGCTCGGCTCGCTCCTCGCCTTCGACATGGTGTTCTTCTACCTCTTCTGGGAAGCGATGCTGATCCCGATGTACTTCATCATCGGGATCTGGGGCGGCAAGAACCGCGTCTATGCCACGACCAAGTTCATCATCTATACGGTTGTCGGCTCGCTCTTCATGCTGGTCGCGGCGATCGCGCTCTACATCCTCCACTACCAACAGACGGGACAGTGGTCGACGAGCCTCCTCGACCTCTACCGCACGCAGCCCTTGTACGAGACGCAGCTCTGGCTCTTTGCCGCGTTCGCCCTGGCCTTTGCGATCAAAGTGCCGATGTTCCCGTTCCACACCTGGTTGCCCGACGCGCACACCGAGGCGCCGACCGCGGGCTCGGTCATCCTCGCCGGCGTGCTTCTGAAACTCGGTACGTACGGCTTCCTGCGCTTCGCCATCCCGCTCTTCCCGCAAGCCGTCGCGACCTTCGCGCCGTTCTTGATGACGCTCGGCGTGATCGGGATCATCTACGGCGCCCTCACGGCGTGGATGCAGAAGGACGCGAAGAAGATGGTCGCGTACTCCTCGGTCTCGCACTTGGGCTTCGTCGTCATCGGCTGCCTCGCCCTCGTCGGCGGCGGCGCCGCGATCTCCACGGAGGCGCTCACCGGCGCCGTCTATCAAATGATCAACCACGGCGTGAGCACGGGCGCGCTCTTCTTCTTGGTCGGCGTGATCTACGAGCGCCGCCACACGCGGATGCTCGCCGACTTCGGCGGCATCGCCAAGGTGATGCCCTGGTTTGCGACCATGCTGATCATCGCGACGCTGAGCTCGGTCGGCTTGCCCGGAACGGGCGGCTTCGTCGGCGAATTTCTGATTCTTCTCGGAACCTTCCAGTCATCGCCGCTAGCCGGCGCCCTGGCCTCGCTCGGCGTCCTTCTCGGCGCGATCTACATGCTGACGCTCTGCCGCAAGATCCTCTTCGGTCCCTTGGACAAGGACGAGAACAAGGTGCTTAAAGACCTCAGCCCGCGCGAGTTCGCCTACCTGGTGCCGCTCGCCGTCCTCGCGATCGTCATGGGCGTCTTCCCGAACTACTTCCTGGATAAATCGCGGGCGTCCATCGAGCACCTGGCGAAGAACTACCGCAACTACCGCATCGTCGCGGTCTCGGGCGATCTCGTCCCAGAAGTGAAGCGCACCGCCGCGGTGCAGAAGGACGGCCCATGAACTTCAGCTTTCCGACCCTCACGCGCGAGTTTTACCTCGCCGCGCTGCCGGTCCTGATCCTATGCTTCGGTTCGATCGTCGCCATGTTGCAAGCGGTCTTCAAGTCCGTCGGCGGCGTCGGCTCGATCACCGTGGTGATGCTCGGGTCGCTCGTGGCCGCCCTGGCAGCCTCGATTTTCCTCATGCCGGGCGTTGAGACTTTCTATCTAGAGGGCGCCTATCTCGCCGGCGCGCTGTCGCAGTTCGGTCAGATCTCGATCCTGGTGATCTCGATCGTCGTCTGCCTGCTGTTCCGCGAAACCTTCCTCAGCAAAGCGTTCTATCGCGGCGAAATCGCAGCTCTTTTTATGATGGTCGTGGCCGGGATGCTGGTCATGGTGTCGAGCGAGGATTTGATCACGCTCTTCGTCGGCCTCGAGCTCTCGTCGATCGGCTTGTACGCGCTCGTCGGCTACCTGCACCCGACCCGCCGTAGCCAAGAGGGCGCGATCAAGTATTTCGTCCTCGGCTCGTTCGCCGCAGCTCTCCTTCTCTTCGGCTTCGGTCTGCTCTATGCGGCGACGGGCAGCATGCGCATGAGCACGATCGTCGAAGCCCTGCCGAAGCTCGCCGATCACCACTGGGTGCGGCTCGGCATCGTGTTCTCGCTCGCCGGCCTGGGATTCAAGCTGGCGCTGGCGCCGTTCCACCTTTGGGCCCCCGACACGTACGAAGCGGCGCCGACGGGGATCACGGCTTTCATGGCGACGACCGTCAAGGTCATGATCCTCATCGTCACCATGCGGCTCTTCGCGAGCGGCCTCGCGCCGGTCTACGACGCCTGGGCGACGGGGCTGACCTTCCTCGCGATGGTGTCGATGATCCTCGGCAACATCATGGCCATGGTGCAATCGAGCCTGAAGCGCATGCTGGCCTACTCGTCGATCGCGCACTCGGGCTACATGGCGATCGCAGTCTGCGCGCTGGGCGGCCAGGCTGGGGCGTTCCCGGTCGCGGCGATCATGTACTACCTCATCGCCTACTCGGTCATCACGCTGGGTGCCTTCGCGATCCTGATGTGGCTGGAGAGTGAAGGGAACGACAACCTCCTCCTCGACGACCTTGCCGGGCTGGCAAAGACGCACCCTTGGGCTTCGTTCGGTATGACCGTCCTGATGTTCAGCTTCGCGGGCATGCCGCCGACGGCCGGATTCATGGGCAAGTTCTTCGTCTTCAACGCCGCGCTGTCGAGCCAGCTCTACGGGCTGGTCTTGATCGGCGTGATCGGCAGCTCGATCTCGCTCTTTTACTACCTCCGCGTGATCGTGAAGATGTACATGTCGGAGCCCGTCAAGGTGGCCGCGCCCTTGTCGCCGCTACGCTCGCCAATCATCACGGGCGTGATCGTCGTCGCCTTGGCGTTGACGATCCTCCTGGGGACGGTCCTCCCGGGCCCCGTGATGAAGTCGATGGGCAAGGCCTCGTCGGAAGTCGCAACCGGGCACCATTGAGTCGCGTATGTATCCGATCCTTCTAGCGATCGGGCCCCTTGTCCTCCCCGCTTGGCACACGTTCTATGTGCTCGGCGCCTTTGCGGCGTTCTTTCTGCTGACGCGGCTGGCGCGGCGTTTTCATCCGGAGATTCCAGAGCGGAAGCTCGCGCGCCTTTACGTCGCAACTTACGTCGCGGGCTACTTCGGCTCGCGCGGGTTGTCGATCGCGATCGAAGAGCCGGAGGTCCGGAGCCTTGGGGATATCCTGGGGGCACTCTTCCAATTCGGAGCGATGACTTTCTACGGCGGAGGCATTGCGTCCTTTATCGCAGGCACCCTTTACGTCTGGCGGGCGAAGCTCAGGTTCGCCGACGTCGTCGACTGCGCCCTGCCCGCGGGCCTGACGGCCTTGGCCGTTGGACGGGTCGGCTGCTTCTTGAACGGGGATGATTACGGCCTTCCCGTCCCGGTGTCGCCCGGGAGCGAGCCTCCCTTTTGGGCGGTCGTGTTTCCGAATCTGAAGGACGGGATCGCGCGATATCCGGTTCAACTTCTCGAGGCCGGCCTCGTCGGCATCTTGGTGCTGGCTCTGGTCGCGAGCTACCAGCGCATCAGAACGCACTTTCGACCGGGCGCCGTCGGCTACTTTGCGATCGTCGGCTACGCGAACCTGCGTTTTCTCCTCGAGTTCCTGCGTGGCGACTTCCGCGGCTCGATCCTCGGCACCTGGGTGTCGACGTCTCAGTTCATTAGTTTAATAATATTAACGGCTTGCGGCATTACGCTGCCGTTTTGGCTGCGTCGGGCGCGACCTTGACGCTGCACAAGCCCTCCGGTCGCTGGAAGCTCGGCCTCGCGCTCGCGCTCTTTACCGTCTTTTGCTGGGGCGGGCTGCCGATCGTGATCAAGGTCGTGCTGCGCGACATCGATGCGGTGACCCTGTCGTGGTTTCGATTTCTCGTGGCGGCCTTGTTCATGCTCGGCTACCTCGCAGCGCAACGGAAGATCCCGAATCTTCGCAGCACGACGGGGCGTACGAAGGGCCTGCTTTTTGCCGCGGGCCTGGGGCTCGGCTTGAACTACGTGCTGTTCCAAGCAGCACTGCAGCACATCGGTCCCAGCGCGGCGCAGATCGTGATCCAGGTTTCGCCGGTGATGTTCATCCTCGGCTCGGTCCTGATCTTTCGCGAGTCGTTCTCGCGCCTGCAGCGCGTCGGGCTCGGGATCATGACGGCGGGGTACACGCTCTTTTTCGCCGAGCGTTACGTCCATGCCGAGGCCGCGGGACCTGGCTATGCACTAGGCGTCGTGCTCGTCCTGAGCGCAGGCGTCGGCTGGGCTGCGTATGCGATGGCGCAAAAGCAGCTGCTCACGACGTTCGATTCAAAGCAGATCATGACGTTCGTCTACACGGCGTGCGCGATCGCATTGACGCCTCTGGCGGCACCGTCGAAAATGCTTGGCCTAGAGCCGGTGATCCTTTGGCTCGTGATCGCGGCCGCGGCGAACACGATCGTGGCCTACGGCGCATTCGCGGAGTCCTTGGCGCATTGGGAGGGGTCGCGCGTGAGCGCCGTGATCGCGTTGACGCCCGTGATGACCCTGTCCTTGGCAGAGCTCGGGAGCTATCTTTGGCCCGAGCGGCTACCGTCGGAGCAGCTTGCATGGTGGAGCTATTTAGGCGCGGCGCTCGTCGTCGCGGGATCGATGACGACGTCGCTTGCTAAGGCTGACAAAGCGACGGCCTAGGAGCTTTCGCCGTTCGCTTGCGTCTCGCCGTTGGCCGCAGTTTCGCCGTTCGGAAGAGGCGGAAGGTCGGGATTACGACAACGGCCCGGAGATGGAGGCGCTTGGTCACCTATTTTTTGCGAAAGTACCCGACAACCCAAGTCCCCAAGCCAAACGGCCGGCCCACATTATCGAGAAGCTGTGGCAGCCAGAACTTCAGGAGCGAGCGTACCGATTGAGTGCGTGGATCGACCTGCCTCAGGAGCCCGTCGTACATCAGCGGAAAGTACCCAGGCGTGCCCATACCGACGGAAAACACGTCCTGCGCCTCAAATCCGACGCTTTCGACGAGATGCGTGAGCGAGCGTTCATTGAAGCCGAGCACGTGCATGTCGGGATAGATCGCTCCGGCAAGCTCTGGGAGCGAAGACTTCACGCGACGCGCCGCGTTGACGATCTTGGCGCACAGTGGCTCGCGGTGCGGGACGATCACGAGAAAGGCGCCACGAGGCGCGAGAACACGGTGCATCGTTTGCAGCGCTTCGACCGGCTCTGCGATGTGCTCCAAAACATGGGATAGTCGTACCGCTCCGAGCGATTCCGCCGGAATCTCGGAGAGATCGCGCGGCGGCATGCCGAGATCGTCCTTCAAGAACCGCTGCGCATGCGGACTCAACTCGCAAGCCGTTACATCCCAGCCGAGCTCTCGCGCGACGCTAAGAAAGACGCCGATCCCACATCCCACGTCTGCGATAGAGAGCTTGGGCGAAAGCGCTCGAAGCTGCCTGCATTGGTGGCTGTAGGCCGCTCTCATGCAAGCCAGGTAGGTGGGGTAAGCGGCCCTGATGCCCTCGAGGTCTTCGTACCAGGCATTGTCGTTCGCCGAGGCAGGTCGAACGGCCTGCGAGAGAAAGCTCAGGTCGCAACTGGGGCAGGCGAAAACGTGCGCGCCGAGCGATCGGCCCGTCTCGAAAGACGGGACGCCGCACGAGGGACAGACTTCGGACTTTAGAGCGTGGGTTGCCATGCGGGCCCTATCGGCGGCCCCCAGGGACTTCTTTAGTCCAGCGCGGTCAGCCCTTGTTGTCCTCGGTCTCGAAGCGACTCAGGTCCTGGACTCCCGGGAGCTCCGGATCGGGCGAGTCTTCGAGCGGCAGGTCCTGCAGGGCTCCAGGACCTTCGGGCGCTTCGGCGGGCGCGACCGCGGCCCCCGGCTTCACGCTGTTCAAGACCGACTTGTTGACCCGGAACACCTGGTCCAAACCGCTGCGCTTGATGAAGAGCTTGTCCGGCTCGCCGGGTGCGGCGTAAGCGTCGACGGTGACATCCGGGTTCTTCTCCGGCTCTTTGAAGCTGAGCTTGATGCGGTGATCGGGAGCCGGCGCGAGCGCTTGGACCTTGGCGTCGGTCGGCACGAGGAACTCGTCGGCGCGGGCGAACTCGAGGTCGACGACGAAAGCGCGCACGTGGGCCTGCTCCGAAACGCCTTCCTTCGCTTTGCCGCTCTCGAGGTCGCCGGGCTTGTACCACATGCCGTTCAGGTTCTCGTATGGCTCCCCGTCGATCTCGACCTTCGTGAGCTGCATCGAGTCGATCGCGAGCACGCGGCGGTTACGGAAGCTGAGGAGCTCCTTTTTCACTTTGGAGCGTGCGTCCTCACCCAAAACGAAGATGCGCTGCGTCGGATCGAGGGTCGCGTCGAGCTGCTGCTGGCTCTTCTCCACGATTTTCAAGGTCGTGGTTAGGCCCGCGTCGCTGGTCCACGAAATCTCGTAGTCCGGCGTCTGGAACGCGGCCTGATCGGTCGGAGACGGCTGGTCGACGAAGGACTCGGCGCGCAACTGCGAGATACCGCCGAAGAATTCGCGCATTTCGGCATCGTCCGCCTCGAGCGTCTCGGGCTTCACGATCTTCCATTTGCCTTCGGTCTTGCCGAGCTCGAACGGCGCCTGGCCCTTCTGCGCGTAGGTCAAAGTCTTCGCGGTCGCCTCGTCGGCTTTGACGAAGATTTTGTCGCGGAAGTCGCCGAGCGACTTGCCGGTCGACATGAGGAGGTGCTGGCTGCCGGCGTAGACCTTGTCGTCCTGGCTGGTGCGGAAATAGACGCTGTAGCCGACGGGCGCCTTGGCGCCGACATAGAGCGTGAAGGTCGAGGGCTTTTCGCCGCCGATCTGGAAGGTGATGGTGCGGGTCGGCTGCGTGAGGCCGTACTCGGCCCACTTGTCCTTCGTCTCGGCGACGACCTGGGAATATGCATAGTCGGTGACGGTCGAGACGAGGTTCTTGATGACGTTGACGTCGGCGGCGGCATCGACCGGCTTCGTCACGCGCCATGCGTCGCCCTGCTTTGCGAGCGTGGCGAGCACGACTTGCGGCTTGTCGGCGTCGAGCCCGTTGGAGACGTAGTCGATGCCGGTCAGGTCCTCGAGCTTGAAGGTCGCGACCTTGTTGCGGCCTTTCTCGACCTCGACGTCCTTCTTGGTCTGCCATTCGTCCCAGGTCGCAAGGCCGCCGAGGCCGACGAGAACGAGGGTCAGGACGAGAACGAGTTTCTTGTTGTTCATGCGCGCCGCCTTTTCAGCCACACGTAGGTGCCGCCGCCGAGAAACACGAAGGGATAGATGAACGCGAGAACCAGCAGCGTCAGCTGGCTCTTCGGCGTCGTCAGATCGATCGTGCTCTTGGTCGGATCCTTCGGGCGAATGGAGATGAAGTCCTCGTCCTGCAGCAGGTAGTTGGTCATGTTCATGAACATGTCCTTGTGCTGCGCGGCGAGCTGGGAGCCGAAGTTGTTGGCGAAATTCGACGAGCCGACGACGACGAGGCGCGTCTCCTTCGCTTGCGGCGCGCTCGAGTCGTTGTGGGCGTCGCTCTTGTCGGTCTGGCCTTCGGTCTTGTCGTTGCCGGCGGTGGCCGGAGCCTGAGTCTTGCCGCTGGCGACGGCGATGATCGGGAAGGAGCCTTCGTTCTCGACGCGCGAGTCGTCGAGCTGTTGGAGGTCGCCTTGGCTGCGGACGCCCTTGATGCGGATCGCCGTGCCGGTGCTCGACTTGCCCGCGAGCGAAACTTTGAGCTTATTGGCGTTGTCGGTGACCTCAGCGACCGAGCGCGGCGTCTTAAGCAGCATCGCGGTCGAAGATTGTCTTGCAAAATCGCGAGTTACGGGACTCATGTCGTCGAACTCGGTGACGAAGACGAACTCGTCGCCGTAGGGCGAGCGGCCGGCCTCCGAGTTGAAGAGCAGGACGTCGTCGTTCATCTTCACGCCGAACTTTTCGAGCATCTTGTTGAGCGTGTCGACCGGGATCACCGCGTCGACCATCGTCAAGACCGCTCCGCCTCTTTTGAGGTAGTCCTCGACGACTCTCGTCTCTTCTTCTTTGAAGTCGTACTTAGGGCCGGCGATGACGAGCATGTCGGCGTCGTCGGGGACTTTGACGGCTTCCAGGAGGCTCAGCTCCTCGACCTGGTTCTTGTTGCCCTCGAGCTCGGTCACCATGCCGGAGTAGCCGTTCGGCTCGGTGCCGCGCAGCGCGCCTTCGCCGTGGCCCTTGGTGAAGTAGATCTTCTTCGACTTCTCCTTCATCACGTTCACGAGAGCGTTGGTGAGCTTCTCCTCGCTGAACGTGTTGACGCGTTTTTCCTGGGCGCCGCGCTTCAGGATGACCGTGTTCGCCTCGGTCACCTTGTCGGCGACCGCGCGCATCGCGTTCTGCGTCGGGTTCAGGTACTCGACCTCGAACGGCGCGCCGCCGGCCTGGTACATGTCGAGCAGGTCCTTCAGCTGCGTCTTGGCCGCGTCCTCGCCCACGTAAGCGGTGACCTGGATCGGCTTGCCGCCCTTGCCGATCTGCTCCTTCAGCTCGGCGACGAGCTTCTGGGACTGGTCGGAGAGGGTGTTGAGCCGGTCGCGGGTGACGTCGTAGCTCTTGTTGAAGCGGGGACGGGCCGCGAGAACCGCGATGCCGACGATGATCGCGACGCCGAGGACGACGACGACGCCAGAGCTGGCGCCGTACTTCGCGCCTTTGCGCGTGAAGACGTTCTTGAAGTTGTCCAGGTCGAGGAAGACCCAGAGGCCGACGATGCTCGCCGCGATGGCCCAAGCGACCTGGGCGACGAAGCGGACCTCGGGAAAGGTCGAGCCGACGGCCGTGCCGACGGCGCCGATGAGCAACGCCAGAAACGGAAGGATCAGAAGTCCGGCCTTCATGTCATTACCTCCAGCGCTGCGAGTCGAGGACGACGTTGGTGAAGAAGAGGAAAAGGGCGATGAAACAGCCGAAGTAGACGAAGTCCGAGACCTGGAGGACGCCTTTGAGGAAGACGTCGAGGTGCTCGGTCGACGCCATGTACTTCACCACCGACTCGGTCAGGCCGCCGCCGGAGATGTTCGGGGCGATCCAGTTGAGGATGAGGAGGAGGAAGAGGCCGAACATCGTGAAGAGGAAGGCCATAAACTGGTTCGTCGTCATCGACGAGACCCAGAGGCCGAAGGCGACCTGCGCGCACATCAGCAGGAAGATGCCGACGTAGCTCGTCGCGATCACGAGGACGTCCGGGTTGCCGTAGGCCTTGGTGAACAGCGGGTAAACCGAGGAGACCACGAGGACCAGCGCCAGGAAGGAGCAGGCGGCGATGAACTTCGCCAGCACGATCTGGGTCGCGGTGACCGGCGAGACCTGCAAGAGACGCAGCGACTGGTTGCGCCGCTCTTCAGAGAAGGACGACATGGTCACGGCGGGAATCAGAAGCACGAAGATGAAGTGCAGGTTGAAGAAGAACGCGCGCAGGAGCTGCTCGAGCGTCGGCGCCTCGCCGCCGTACATCGGGGCTTTTTGCGCCATGTCGATGAAGGTGACGATGAAGTTGTGGAAGAAGAAGCCCATGAGGCCGAGGAAGAAGAAGAAGATCGCCCCGCCCTTCGGCGAGCTGAAGTAAGAGCGGAAATCGCGCCAGGCGATGGTCATCACGGCGTTCATCGTTGGTGTCTCTCTCGTTATTTCGTGAGTTGGAAGAAGACTTCCTCGAGCGACTTGGTCTTCACCGCGAGCTCGCGTAGACCGAAGCCGCCTTCGAGGGCGCGCCGTGCGACGTCGTCGATCACCGCTTCGTCGACGCCGCCGCCGAGGGCGAATTCGATCGCGCCCGGCTCGTGATCGGCCATGCGCGCGTTGACGATGCCGTAGACCTGCGAGAGGGCCGAGACCATGCGCTCGGGGTCTTTCGAGACGCGGAGCTTGTAGGTGCGGCCAGCGTGCATCGAGGAGACGAGCTCTTCGTAGCTGCCTTGCTGGACGACCGTGCCCTTGTCGATGATCACGATGTGATCGCAAGTCGCCTGCACTTCCGAGAGGATGTGCGAGCTCAGGATGATCGTGTGCCGGCCCGCGAGCGAGCGGATCAGCTCGCGGATCTGCACGATCTGGTTCGGGTCCAGGCCTTCCGTCGGCTCGTCGAGAACGAGGACCTCGGGGTCGTGGACCAATGCCTGCGCGAGCGCGACCCGCTGGCGATAGCCTTTGGAGAGGTTGCCGACCAGGCGATGGCGCACTTCGCCGAGGGAGAGGCGGTCGATCGTCTCGGTCGTCCGCGACTTGACCGAGGCCCCTTCGACCTTGCGCAAGCGCGCGGCGTACTCGACGAAGTCCGAGACGCGCATCTCGGGATGCAGCGGCGGCACGTCGGGCAGATAGCCGAGGCGACGCTTGGCCTCGATCGGCTGCTCGGTGATGTCATAGCCGGCGACCTTGGCCGTCCCGGTATCGGCGCCGATGCAGCCACACAGGATATCCATCGTCGTCGTCTTGCCGGCACCGTTGGCGCCCAAGAAGCCGACGATCTGTCCCTTGGGCACGGTGAAGGACACGTCTTTGAGCGCCATGACGTCGCCATAGCGCTTCGAAAGGCCTGATACTTCGATCATGCGCATCTCCAAACGATTGCTTACTTAAAGTCTGATCTTTCAGGTCCTACCATGAAAGAGTCCTAAGTCTAGCCGCTTGTTTGCCAAGGCCCTAAGTTATCGATATTATTTATCAACATGAACACCCTTCTCCTGATCGCGAGCCTAGGCGCGGCGGCCCTTCCGGCAGCCTTTTTCGACGTCTCGATCGAACGGCGCTGCGAGTCGCTGGCCGAATTCGTTCGTACATATGCGGAACGTGAGTTGCCGGCGCTAGGTGTCAAGCCTCTGTCCTGCTCCGAGGGGAACGGCCTCGGGGGCGCGCGCTACAGGCTCGAGTTCACGACGGACGACAAGAAGGCGGGGACGCAGCACGTCGACCTCGCCATGAGCGACGACCCTGCGTCGGTGACCGTCACCCACGAAGGGCCGCAGGGGAGACGCTTGGCAGCGGCGCTCGAGGCATGGGCAAAGACGAAGCCGACCCGCACGGTGATCTTCGGCGAGGACTACTTCCTGTTCGCCACGGGGCTGACGAAGCAGCCGATGACGTACTGGGCTGGGGACGAAGCCAAGCACGACATCGTGGAAATGAAGCTCGAGCCCGACGCGAGCGGCCCGATGTCCGGTAGGGTGAAGCTCATCGGCGAGGCGCCGGCGGCATTCTTGAAGTGCTTTGCCTGCGCAGACAAGAAGTGCTTCGAGGACGAGGTTCGCTACAAGCTTTCCCAGCGCCTCTTCAGCTTGACCCGCGACACGGCGAAGTCGGGCTCCTTGGGCGCAGGCTGGATCATGACTGGGCCCGCGCCGGTGCCGAAGGATGGACCGACCTGGCGCTACGCCTGTGGCGCCTCGCGCTATAGTCTAACGATGACGTCTCCCGCCGGAGGAGCGACGCCATAAAGCACGCTCGGCTTCGCACTAGGAGCTTGTGACAAGCTCCTAGACGGGCGAACGGGGTTCGGCGGCGGGCAGCACCATGACGTAGCGCGTCGGCTTCGGATCGTCTTCGCAGTGAAAAAAGCCGCCGACGCCCTCGAGGAGTTGGCGGCAAATTCTCAGGCCGATGCCAAATCCGACGCGTTTCGGCGCGTCTTGGTCCGGGATCGGAGCGCTGTCCGACACCGTGAGCTCGACGAAGGAGCCCACGCGCCGCACGTGCAGCTGGATGCGCCGCACCGCGCCCGGCGCGCCCATGACCAGGGCGTCGCGCGCATTCATCAAGAGGTTCGTCAGGACCTGAATCACGACGTGCTGGGGACACGAGACCTCGAGCGCAGATGCTTGCGCTTTCGGCGGAAGCCGGCGGACGATTTCGATGCCCTGCGCAGCGAAGTCGGCGGCGTACCAATCCAGCACGACCTCGATCGCGTCGACGGCGGAAGACCGAAGAGCGGAGGCTTTGCCCCGCGCGGTCGCGACGCCCGTGATGCCGCGTACGATGTCGGTGATCTGCACGGTGGCGCGGCGCATCCGCAGGTGAATATGCCGAATCTGATCGCGGCTGACCGCGCCGGGCCGGCCGAGCAGAGTCTCCGTGATATCCAGATTGCCGACGATCACAGTCATCGGATTCATGATCTCGTGCACAAGCATCCTGCTGGAGCGCCCGATGTTGGCGAGGCGCAGCAGCTCCTCGTCAGCCGACAGGGCCTCGGCCGCGAAAGCCGGAGCGACGGCCTGAGGCTCCGTCCCAAGCTCGCGGAAATGGACGATGATGGCGAAGGCACGACCGTCGCCGTCACCGACCTGAGCGAGGCTAGCGTCGACCACGACCGACTGACTGCCGGCCTGCGTCACGAGCGTTGCATCCACGTTTTCGATGAAGCGATGCGCGCTGAAACGCTCTAGGACCAGGTTCCAAAAGCTGTGTTGGCCGATAAGAAGCGCGTCGTCGATGACCGGCGGCTCGGCGTCCCCGCCCCGGTCGAAGCCGATGAGCTGCGCGAGTTGCTCGGAGACGTAAGTGATCGAGCCGTCGCCCCGCAAAACGAGGAACTGCTGATCGGGGCGGTCGTCGTCATCGCCGCGCTTTCGCGCCGGCGGCCTTTTGTCCCCACGCGACGGCGAGCGCGTCGTAGGGGAAAGCTCAAAGGTCTGATTTGAATCATCCGTCATGCCTCTGCTATCGCCAAAGCCCGCGAGCAGCATGAGTATTTCCTGAAAAGCTTTCGATAACAGAGATATAGAGCCGGCCGCCAGCGGCCCCGTCGAATAGGCTGAAGGGGCGGGAGGCGCCGAAGACCCCCGACTCCTCGAGCCTCCGAACCGACTAATGCGCGTCGTTCTCTTTCGCGACCTCGGCCGGCCACGCGACGTCGTCGGGGGTGCCGAATTCCTGGTCGTCACCGGCGGAAAGGAACTGCAGCTTGCGACCGTCGCTTTCGTACTTGATCTCCGTACCCCATGCGTCCTTGAGCAGCTCGGGCTCGATGTAAGGGCCGCGCCATCCCTTGGCCGCGCTCGGCCTTTCGATCAGCGCGACGAGGCCTTGCTCCGTCGTCGGGAATTTGTTCATGGCCATCCTGTACATCTGCATGCTCGAGCGCAGCTGGCCGAAGGCGAGCTCGGTCTCCTTCACCCGCGCTTGCGCCGCGCTCTTGGTCAAGGTGCCCGCGAGCATGACCATGATGCCGCCGACGAGGGACATTACGATCAGGATCTCGATGAGGGACATACCAGCTTCGGTCCTCTTGCCGGCGAAGGGGCGGTTCAGGGAAAGATTCAGGGCTTTGATGGCTTCGATGGCGCTCATGGGCTTCTCCTCGTTTGTTGCTGAACACGGGGGAACTTTCGACCCGGCGCGTGCCGTGGGGATGGCCACGGCGTCACGGTTTGCGGGCCTTTTTGTGGCGAAATTTTGCCCAAGTCTAAGCCTCGGGATTTTCTGCTAAACTGGCCGGAGGAGGACCCCCAAGTGGCGGTGAAGACGGTGCTGATCGTCGACGACGACGAGCACATCCGAGAGGTCGTGCGTTATGCGCTCGGCCGCGCCGGCTTTCGCACGGTGGAGGCCGAGGACGGCGCGAAGGCGATCGAGCGTTTCCGCGCCGAGAAGCCCGACGTCGTCATCCTCGACGTGATGATGCCGGAGCTCGACGGCACGGAGGTCTGCCGGCAGATCCGCAAGGACGCGCGCACGCCGATCATCTTCCTGTCGTCGTGCGACGAGGAGACGGACCGCATCCTCGGCCTAGAGCTCGGCGGTGACGATTACGTGCCGAAGCCGTTCAGCCCGCGGGAGCTGGTCGCTCGCGTCAAGGCCGTGCTGCGACGGCTGGAGCCCGTGGCCGCCGACGCGTCCGCGGTCGCGACGACGATCCGGCACGGCGAGCTCGTGCTGGATCAAACGCTCTTCAAAGCGACGTGGCAAGGCCGGGAAGTGATCCTCACCGCGACCGAGTTTTACCTGGTGAAAGCGCTGCTGGGACACCCCGGCAAAGTTTACTCGCGCGCCGAGCTGATGGACCGCGCTTATGCGGAAAACATCGTCGTCACCGACCGGACGATTGACAGCCACGTGCGGCGGATCCGCAAAAAGTTCGCAGAGGCCGGCGGTGACCCGATCGAGACGGTGCACGGCGTCGGCTATAAGATCGCGTCGCCGCGATGAGCCGCTTTCGCTTTTGGCCGCCGCGACTGCGGAGCGTCCTTCTCGTCGTAAACCTGACCGTGATGCTCTTGCCGCTCGGCAGCATCTCGTTCTTGCGACTGTACGAAAACGAGATCGTGCGGCAAAAGGAGGCCGCGCTTTATTCGCAGGCGGCGTACGTCGTCGCACTGTATCAGCGTGAGCTGGTTCACAGGCTGGGTGATGCAACCAACGACTACGGCCACCCGATCGCGGCGCAATGGCGCAATCCGGGAAATCCAGCGTTCGCCTACACGCCGTCGGTCCCTAGCCTCTCCATCGCCGACTCCTGGATCCGCGGTCCGCACGGGCGGCGGCCGCATTTCGACCTCGACCCGACGCGTGTGTCCCACGTCGCGGGTTACGCCGTAGCGCCCGTCATCCTCTCGGCGCAGACGGCGAACTTGGACGGCGTGCGCATCGTCGACAACGCCGCGACCGTCGTCATGTCGACTTTTAACGACGAGGGGCGTCGCCTCGGCATGTGGGAAGAAGTGCAACGCGCGCTCCAAGGCGAGTACGTCGCGACCATGCGCTACAAGACGCTGCAAAAGGGCGCGAAGTCGCCGCTGGACGCCTTTGTGCTCGGCGCCGACGTGCAGGTGTTCGTGGCCTTGCCCGTGACGGAGCGGGATTTAGTGGTCGGCGCGGTCGTTCTCTCCGGGACGCCGTCGCGGATCACCGAGTTCCTGTACGGCAACAGCGGCCAGCTCCTCAGCGCATTGGCTCTTCTGATGCTCGTCGTGACCTTGATCTCGGTGTTCTCGTCCTTGACGATCAGTGAGCCGATTCAATCGGTCATCAAGCAGACGGCTCTCGTGGCGCTAGGCGATCCGCGCGCCACGCGGCCGATACGCTTCCCGATCCTCCATGAAGTGAAGATGATGAGCGACGCGATCGCGCGCATGGCGACGGTGATTCAGGAACGTGCGGGCTACATCACCTCGTTCGCGCGCAGCGTCTCGCACTTGTTCAAGACGCCCTTGACCGCGATCCATGGCACGGTCGAGCTCCTCCTCGACGACGAAGGCGAGATGAGCGCCGCGGAGCGCCGCAAATTTCTCGGCAACTTGAAGAACGACGCGTCGCGTCTCGAGAATCTCGTCACCGGGCTGATGGACCTGGCGCGCGCCGACGTCGCCGGGCCCCAAGCGCAGGCCATCGACGTCGCGCCCGTCCTCGCGCGCGCCGTGAGCCGGGCGCTGGCGGGCGGAGCCAAGGTCACGGTCGCGGCGGCCGATCCCGCCGCGCGCCTGCCAATGGCGCCGGATCTCCTGGAATCGATCATCGGCAACTTGATCGCCAACGTCGGGTCGCACTGCCCGCCGGGTACCGCCTGCGTCGTCACGCTCCGAGCTCGCGGCCCCCAAGTCGTCCTTGAGGTCAAAGACGACGGCCCCGGGATCTCTTCGGCAAATCAGGCGAAGGTCTTCACGCCCTTCTTCACGACCGCCCGTGGCCGCGGCGGCACGGGGCTCGGCCTCTCGATCGTCCGCGCGATCGCGCGCGCGCACGGGGGGAACGTCGAGCTAAGCTCGGAGCTCGGCAAAGGCACGACGGTGACGGTGACTCTCTAGAGTCCGGCGCAAAGCGCCGGCGGCGTCGAGATGCCGCCGGAGATCGACTGATACGCCGCGCAAACCTGGGTCTTCTGCTCGGGCGTGATCTGATCAGCCTGCTCCGCGGCGATCTTGTCGAGCTTGGCGCCGAGGTTCTTGGCGATCTTCTGGTTGAGGTCGGCTTTGAGCGCCTGGGAGGAGCTCGCGCCGGGAACGGTGGCGACCTTGGCCTGAAGCTCCTTGATCTTCGCGACCGCGGCCTTGATCGAAGCCGTCACCTTTTTCGGCACGTTGGGTAGGGCAGAGAAGGCGAGGTCGACGGCGAGCAGATCGTTGAGCGCGGCGACGAGCTGCGTGGTCGGCGCGGTGGGTGAGCAGGCGCCCGACGTCGGCATGACGGCGCCCAAGGTCTTCTCCAGCGTCGAGACGGCCGCGAGGAAGTCCGCGAGCTGCGTTGGATCTCCCGTCTGCTTGGCGTTGATGCCCTCGACGCGCAGCTCGAGGTTGCTCTTCTTCCCGGTCGGATCGGCCGTGCCGTAGGTCAAGACCGCGTTGAAGGCGAGCGCCTCGGTCAGGTGCGCGAAGGCCCAGAGAAACAGAGCCTTCTCGGTGCTCCGGATCGGCCGGTCGGTCGGCCCGCAGCGCTGCCTCTGGTCGTCGAGGACGCGCGCCGAAACGGGTACGAATGGGCAAACGGCGACGATCGCCTCGTTCAGAAAGGCGATGCGCTCGACGTCGCGGCGCGCGTCCTCGGCGCAGCTCGGGACCACGAGCGGCAAGGCCGGATCGCTCCGGTCGAGCGTTCCCATCGAGGCGAGCTCCGACTCTTTCAAGCCGAGCACGCCTTTCAAGATGCCCAGGGGGCCGCTGGTCGCCGACTCGGCATCGTTGGGCGCCGCTTTCGCGGACGACAGCGCGATCGCGATCGAAAACGGGTCGCCGCGGGCCTTCGACAGCGAGACGAAACCGAGGAGGATCGACGGGTCCTCCGCGTCCGGATCGATCTCGTGCGCCCGGCGTGCGTGGCGCAGCGCTTCGTCGAGATCGCCGCGATCGTAGCCCGCTTGCGCTTGGTCGAGCTCCGCGTCGAACGTGCGGCGGTGCTCCGCCGGAACCGTGAGGCCGAGAAGATTCGAGCTCGCGCCGCAGCCTTCGAGCGCGAGAGCGACGGCGAGCGCGAGTATCGAGCGGCCGACGGGAAACCTCATCTCACCCTCCCCGGAAAGGCGAAACCTTCGCCTTCGCGCGGAAAGACCGCGACGGGGCTGCCGTCGACCCATCGACGCTGGAAATCTTTGAAGTGCGCGCTTGCCACATGACCCGATTGTCCCACGGGGAAGACCCAGGTCGAAGCCCAGGGTTTGCGCATGTCCCACACGATGCGCATCGACGGACCAAATAGGGGCCTTTCCGCGGCGATACAGTCGGCACAGCCGTATTGAGGCGGCTCCTCCACCTCGAAGAGCCAGCCGAGGATTGGGATCCGGCCGACGAACGGGTGCTGGGCGCGCCAGCGATTCTCCTCGGGGTGCAGCGGGCTCAGGGTCTTGTCCCGCGCTTCGGCCCGCTGCAGCAGATGCTGCGCGACTTCGGACGCCGTCAGGCCGAACGGCAGGAAACCGGCGTCGTCGGGCGCTTCGAGCACGGCGACAAGCCAAGCCCGGCGCATATAGCTCTCGTATTTCGCGTCGTGATCGTCCTTCGCGAGAAACTGATCGCGCACGCGGAGCAGCAGGAGCTCCTCGAGGTCGTTCTCCATCATCGTCGCGTGCGTGAAGGCGCGCGTGTTCGAGTGACTGTCGCCTTCCCAGCGCGCCAGGCTGCTCAACAAATTGCTGTTGGGATTCCGCGTCCGATCGGCCACCCATTTCAGCAGCATGACGCGGAAGCGGGACGCGGTGTCGCGTTGAATCCGCTCCATGTCCTCGCGGGCGAAGTCCTCGCGGGAGGCGAGCAAGCGGCGGATGCGATCTTTGCGATCGTCGGCCGACCAGGTGTGGTGAAAGCCGTCGACCCAGATGCGCTCGTTGGCGGTGGCGACGAACTGCGTTGGGCCGTCGGTCGCCGGATAAATGCGCCGCGGCCGCGTTTCCGGCGGCTCCAAGCCGCCCCATTCTCCGGCCAAGGCGCCGACCGGCGTCATGGCGTCGAGCCGACGGCCGACGCCGGTCCCGGTCGTGCGATAGAGAATCGAGCCGTCGCGGTCGATGGCGACGCAGGTTTGGGGCGGCGAGCGCAGGCCGGCGAGCGCGCGGGCGAGCTCCGCCCG
>JANOTL010000200.1:0-51638 GCA_031416315.1 Pseudomonadota bacterium | reverse complement strand
AGCCGCCGCCGTTGGACGAGCCGCCGCCGTAGCTGTTGCCGCCGTAGGACGAGCCGCCGCCGTAGCTGTTGCCGCCGTAGGACGAGCCGCCGCCGTAGCTGTTGCCGCCGTAGGACGAGCCGCCGCCGTAGCTGTTGCCGCCGTAGGACGAGCCGCCGCCGTACGAAGAGCCATTGGAATAGCCGCCGCCGTAAACGGCCCACGATTGCGTCGAGCTGTCGCGGTCGAGCTCATCCGAGGTGGTGAGACGCGCAGGGGCCGCTCCGGTGTCGAAGGCCGCGACGACGGCGCCGGCGGACTCGTCGACGTCCGTAGCCGCGACTTTCATCTCCATAGGACCCGTGGCATTGCCGTTCTCGTCGACCGGAACGCGGACGATCGCCGCGGGCGGGATCGCGGCGGCGGCCGCCGCTTCATCCGCGGTCATGGCTGGCTGCGCGTCCTGCGCCGTCGGCGCGGGCGCCGTGGAGCCCTTGTCTTCGTTCTTGGTGCCGCAGGCGAGCAATGCAGTCGCTGCCGCGAGCGCCGCAAGAGACGTAGTGAAACGCATATAGAACCTCCAGGAAGTTTTCAAAGTACGGGAGATTTCTATATCATTTTAACAACATTGCAATGATGTTCCAAGAACTCATAACAATATTGGTAAGTTATGTGCAGCCCTGGCCGCCACGGTTTTAGAGCGCCGCGCAGTTCAAAGTCGTGGGAAATGCCACGGTTCCCAGCTCCGCCTTGGGGACGAGCCCTACGGGCTTGAGCTCGGTCGTCGTCTGCTGGAACTCCTCGACCGAGGAAAACCTTCTCGCGCCCAATGGCCGTCCGAGACAGAACCGCGGTCCATTGAAGTCCGGGGCCCAGAGGTCCGGCGCCGCCTCGTCGAAGCCTTGCCGGCAAAGAGCGGGGGCGCCTTTGGAATAGCTCACGAAGCCGGCGTCGAAGCGCTTCGCGTCGCCCACGCGCGGCGCGAGCTTGCCGACGAGGTAGAAGTCGCCTTCGAAGGCGGCCGGTGCCGCGTCTCCCGGGAATCGGTCCGCCACGGTCGTTACGCTCAAGGCGCCCGCGGCGTCGCGCTGCGCCCGCGCCCGCTCGGCGATGCCGAAGCCGTCGACTTCGGTCGTGCTGCCGTCGTCAAAAACGCCGAAGGTTTGAACGTCGAGCGCTACGTTCTTTGCGGCGTCGCGGGTCACGACATAGCGGCTCGCGAGGGCGAGGCTCTGATCCTCGTCGGCGAGCTTCGGCGCGAAGCTCTGCGTCAGCTCCAGCTTCGTCGCGCCTTCGGTCCAGCGCAGGTAAAGAAACGGCGCACCGCCATGACAAATCACCGCCTCATAGGCAAAGCCGGTCGAAGGCTCGAGCGCGGCCAGGCGACCCGACAAGGCGTTCGCCTGACCTCGGCCGGCGAAGCGCAGGACGCCGCTTTGATCCACCGCCCCGGTTTCGTCTTTGACCTTGCGGGTGATGTCGTTAACTCGCGCCACGGCGCGATTCACCTGCTTCGTGAGCTTGTCGAGCCGCTTGGCCCAATAAACGAGCGGTCCCTTGCCGCCGCCCGTGTCGAAGCCGATCTGGTCGTCTTGGCTCGTGCTCGCAAACCTTAGAGCTTGGTCATCTGGAGAGAGGGCCTCCTCAGGCAGAACGAAATCCACCCCCGGCAGCTCGTAAACGATCGCCGAAGGAGTCGGGGGCGTCGTACCGCCCGGCTTCTTCGGGTTGCCGACGATGGTGCCGCAGGCGGCGGCGAGCAGGACGACCGCGAACGCGAGCGTCGATGTGAAAAGGTCTCGCATGTCAGCTCCGCGGCCCGCGCCGTTTGGTGAAGGGAAACATCTGCATGTTGATTTGCACGACCTCGTCGCCGCCTTCGACCTCGAGCGCTGCGAGCTCGTGTGCGAAGGCCTCGAGCCTGCGCTTGAGCAACGGAAGCGCCGACTCCGGCAAGCTCACGGTGACGGCGCGTACGTCGCGGCGGTCTTCGTCGACCACGGTGATGGACTCCCGGGCGACCTCGAGCATCTTCTGATGGTAGCGGACGATGGAGACCGCATCGACCTCGCCGCTCGTGGCGATGACGCCGCCGCCGCGCACCCAGCGCCCCGTCGCGGCCTCGAGGACGACGAGCTTGAGGCGCTTGAGCAGATCGACGCTCCGCTTGACCTGCTCCAGGCGCAGCGGAAAGCCCAAACGCTCCTGGATCCATTCGGCCGTGCCGTCGAAACCTTCGAGCCCCGCCATTTCCCGGATCGCCGGGTGGTACCACTCGGAGAAGTACTCGAGCTGGAGCGGGTCGAGCTCGCGCGGCGCCGTCTGGCTGCGGTAGCTGCACAGCAGTTGAAAGAGGCGCTCGCGCTCCGCTGGCAAGCGCTCGTGCACATAGCGAACGAGCGTCGTCCAGTAGCGGCGCGCGGAGCCGTGCAGGCCTAGACCGTCGGCGAGCCGCTCACCCGCTTTCGGAGTCATGGGCCGCTCCCCGATCACCATGAGACGGACGACGTTGGACCTCGAGAACCCGAGGTCCTCGGCGTACTGCAAATACGAGTAGGCGCCATCGATCCGCGCCTTCGTCGCGTCGTAGACCGCCTTCAGAAAGTCACGCGGCGACAGGGAGGCGCTGACGTCGAGCGCCCTGACTACTTCGCGAATCATGCTTTTGGAGACCGACATCTTCCGCGCACCTCAGGCGCCTTTTCGGCGGTTTTCGCCAAATCTTGAGCCTAATTTTGCACTCATATCATACTTAGCCTTTAGATTCGAAGTATTATGCCATATTGAAAAGTGCAAATTATTGACCACTGTTTATTATAATATTTACATAAATAATTGTTTTTACTAGATTTTCACGAAAGTTCTTAAGTGCAAATTGATTTTAGACGATAAGGCTGATGTTAGGCGCACTCGCCCAACCACAAACTCGAAAGGATGCAGCCATGACAACCAAGATCGCGACCCTCCTCCTCACCGTTCTCGTCGCCGCCTGCGGCGGCGACCAGGACGATCAGAAGAACCCGAAAGCCAACGCACCCGACGGCAGCGCCAATGGCTGGGGCGTCGGCGTCGGCAGCCCCGCCGCCGCGCTCGACGAAGAGATCCTAGGTGAGGAGGTCGGCGCACAGGTCGACGACGCCGTCACCGCCCTCGCCGACGACGCCGAGCAGGACGACGGCGGCATGAGCTTGTCGGAGCTCGCGCTGGAGATCGAAGCGAAGCGCTGGCGCGACTGCCAGGAAGACGGCGGCAAGGCGGTCATCGCCATGCGCCGGGGCATCGAGCTCTCCCGCGAGTTCGAGCTGAAATATCGCCGCGGCACGGCCAGCTTCCGCAACGTCTTCGAAAAGACGCGGACCTGGGCGAAGGCCGACGCCTGGCTCGCGTGCGCCGAGAATGGCAAGCAGGTCGCCTTGACCCTAGAGGAAATGCAAGGCGTGACCCTAGACGTAAGCTTCCGGCACGAGCGCTCCCGCTCGCTGCACGTCGAGAACACGAAGACTGGGAAGGTCCAAGACCGCGCGACGACCAAGCTCGTCAGCGGCACCCACCATGCGCAGTGGGGTCAGGTCTCCACGGAAGGCGGCTTCATCACGCTGGAGAAGACCGTAAGCCTCGAAGCAGAGCGCAAGCTCACCGCACAAGGCAAGGACGGCCAGTCCAAAGAGGTCGTGCGCACCGTGAAGACTGACGCCGCCGCGCCTCTCGCCATCACCGTCAAGCGCGACTCCCAGAGCGGCGAGATCGTCGAGCGCCGCATCAAGTCGGGCAAGCTCGTCGCCACGGGCAAGGACGGCGGCCGTCTCGAAACCGTCTTTACCGAGGTCGTCTACGTTCGCGACGCCGGCTGCGTTGCCGCATCGGGCAAGATCGAGGGCTCGATCTACGCTCCGGGCGCGACCGAGATCACGCTGGGCTTCGTCGTCAACCTCGGCGAAGGCAAGATCACGTACACGGACGGCCGCGAGGTCGATTACGCCAGCCAAGGCTGCGACCTGGACGAGCCGACCGAGCTCACCGAGGCCGCCACGAAAGACGAGGTCCCCGCGGCTCGCTGAATCGCCGTCCGCAAATCTAGTCTCGAACGACCAGGCGCCTCCGAGGCGCCCTTGGTTCGTAGGTCAGTTTGGGACTTTCGAGCGCGCCGCCGGAATGCCCATTCCCTTCGGCCCCTTCAGGAGCGCGGCTCCCAGTAAACAAGGCGCTGCGAAACCAGGCAGCTTGTCCACGACCTTGCGGCGGTTCATAATCAGCGCAGGACTTCTCCACAAAGAAAAGAGGCGCATGGATACGCGTGAGCTAGCGCGCTACGCCTATCATAACTGTGAATTCGTGCACGCGATCAACCTCGCGCGACGCGGGGTTGCCACGCCAGAGGCGTTCGCGATCCAGATCAAGGCGCACTGCGAGCTCGACGAGGGCGCCCGCGCCGCGGAGGTCGCCGAAGAAGCGACCAGCCTCTTGCCGATGAACGGCATGCTGCATTACTTGCGGGGGCAGTCCTACTACCTCGCCGGCAAGCCGAAGAATGAGATCGAAGAAGCGTTCTTCGCCGCGACCGAATGCGATTACGCCGGCGGCAACATGGGCCTCGCGCTCTTGGCCTTCGCCGTGAAGCGCGTCGACTGCGCGGTCGACCTCCTGCGCAGCGCGATGAGCGACGACCCCGAGCTGGAGCACATTCGTCAGCTGATGATGTTTCAGGCGCACCTCGGCCGTGAGGACCTCGAGGCGGCGGAGGACTGCCTTCGCGTCGCCGACCGCATCCTGCGCCAGCAGCGAAGCCTTCTGCGGCAGTTCTGGGGACAACTCTGCTGGACGCGCCTCATGCGTGCCCGCGGTCTCTTCGAGGGCGCGCTCGCGATCGTCGAGCGGCTCCTCGATCAAATGGACGATCAGCTCACGCCCCGCCTCTTCCGCAACGCGATGGTCGAAAAACACGGCGTGATCGAGCGCGAGTCGTTCGTACGCATCAAGACGCCGCGCGAGGCGGGCGATCTGCGGGCCGCCGCCGTCCTGACGCCCAGCTTGGGCGAGATCTCACGCAAGCCGATGCTTCATTCCCTGTATGCGTTCTTGACGACGCAAGGGGGGCGCGGGGCCACCAAGGAAGAGATCGTGACACGCGTCTGGGAAGAGAGCTACAACCCGCTCATCCACGATGACCGGATCTACAAGGCGATCGGCCGCTTGAGGAAGCTCCTCGGCGACGATCAGTCCGCGCCGCGCTTCCTAACGCAGCTTGGCCGCAACTATGTCTTAACGCTGCCGGACGAGCCGGTGGCTTCTGGAGGAAGAGCATGACGAACCTCGCTTCCCTGCGCGGCGCCCTCGCAGCCGTCCTGGTCACCATCTTCGGCTTCGCCGCGCCTGCCATCGGCGATTCGCAGAGCGGCGGCGAAGGTGATTGGCCGTTCTTCTGCACGTTGGAAGGCTTCGGCCACTACGACGCGTTCAGGCTGGAGACGCGCTCAGATTCGCCAACCGGCTACGTCCTCTGGTTCTACGACGACGGCGAAGTCCAGTCGGGCGTCTACCCGAGCGTGCAAGAGACCGACGACGGCGAGTACCTCGAGGTCTACGGCTGGGAGCGCATCGGGCTTTTCCGAGACCGCCACCTGCTCGCCTACATCAAGAAGGCCGGAGCCCGGACCGGCGTGCGCGACTCCATGTCTTCGCTGGAGACGTCGCTTCGTGGCACGACGCCTTCGGAATTCCAGATGCATTGGTCTTCGTGCCAAGCGGCCGAAAGATGAGCTCGGGGCCGGTCTTGCCTGGAAATTGAGCAGCGGTCGATGTCCGAATTTGTCCCTTCTTTCCCGAGTCAAGCTCTCTATACTCGGTAACTAGAGATGAAGTTACGACTCGACTTCAGCCCCAGGTACCCCCCCCCAAGCTTGGTGCTGGAAATCGATGAATGGCCCGGAGCTGCGTGCTCCGGGCCTTTTTTCGTCCGGTGACGAATCAATTAGACATTGGCTAGCTGGCCGAATATCCTCCGGCAAAATGAGCTCAAGCGTCCATTTCGGGGGACTTTCATCATGCGTTTCACGCTCCTACCGGCCATCCTGGCGGGCCTTGCCACCGTCGTCGGCTGCCAGAAACCCGTCGACGGCTCCGCCAGCCAGCCGTTCTCGGCCCGCACCGTCGGCGCCCACGAGCCCGTTTACGTGCGGATTCCCCAGGCGCGCCTGACACGCTCGTTCCTCCAGGCCACGGGCTTCAACCGCGACCACAAGCGCGACGACACCTATGCCTTCGGCTACCTCCCGCGCCAGGCGCTCGATTTGCTCGCGGACGAAGTGCGAGGCGAGATCACCGAGCTCGACGCCCGGCAGTACGGTCGCTTCGACTTCGACGCGAAGTCCCTGTCGCTGAAGCCGTCTTTCCTGCCGGAGGGGGCACTCGACTGGACGCGCCGCGATCATCGCCTGGCGGCCGAGGGCTACCACGACTACACGGCGCTCACCGCCGAGCTGCAGAAGCTCGCGAACGACCATCCCGGCATCGTGACGCTGACGAGCGCGGGCAAATCCGTGCAGAACCGCGAGCTCTGGTACCTGAAGATCTCGGACGACGCCGCGACCGACGAAGCTGAGCCGAAGCTTCTCTACATCGGCAACATGCACGGCGACGAGGTCGTCGGCCGCGAAATGATGATCTACCTCGCGCGCGAGCTGCTGAGCGGCTACGGCACCGACGAGCGCATCACCAACCTGGTGAACCACTCGCAGATCTTCATCATGCCCTCGATGAACCCGGACGGCTTCGAGCTGCATCAGCGCTACAACGCCGACGGCGTCGACTTGAACCGCGACTTCCCGGACTTCACCTCGGACCCGCGCGACACGCCGAACGGCCGCGCGGTCGAGACGCAGGCGATCATGGCGCTGCACGCGCAGCATCATTTCCTGTCGACGATCAACTTCCACGGCGGCGAGGTCTGCTTCAACATTCCTTGGGACACGCAGGCGAACGGCGCTCGCGACGAGAAGTTCGGCGACGACGCGTTCACGAACAAAGTCGCGCGCGACTACGCCGAGATGAACGAGACGATGCGCGACAACTCCGGCGGCTCCTTCGACCGCGGCGTCACCTACGGCTACGAATGGTACGAGGTCGACGGCGGCCTGCAGGACTGGGCGAACTACTATCGCAGCTCGATCCACTCGACCGTCGAGCTGTCCTTTTCGAAGTGGCCGAACGCCTCCGAGCTCGCCAGCCACTGGGCGGAGAACAAGGAATCCCTGATCGGCTACCTCGAGTCGTCCCTCGTCGGCATGCACCTCGCGGTCGTCAACGGCCGCGGCGAGCCCGTCACGGCGAGCACCGTCCGCATCGGTACGGCCGACCGCGACGTGCGCTACACGACGCCCTTCCTGTCGCGCCCCGCCATCGGCTCAGCGCAAACGGTGACGGTCACGGCTCCGGGCTTCGCGCCGGCAACTCTCAACCTCGCGCCGCGGGCCTTTGACGGCACCTTTACCGACGTGCCTTTGACGGCTTTGGCCGAGTAAGCTTCGCGGCGAACGCCGCGCTGCGTAAACCCCCGACGGGCCTAGGCCTGGGCGGGGGTTTTCTCAGTTTACGCCCGGATCCTGCCGAAGATCCTTCGGGACATTCCGGGGGACGCGCCTGGCTCGACATCTAAACAAACTCATGTTTTTACTGGCGCTGGCCGTCGCCCTCGCCGGCACCCCTGCGACCGCGGTGCCGCAAGCAAAGCGCGCGACGAAAGCTTCGCCCACCGCCGCGAGCGAGCCCCTGCCCTCTCCGGGCGCGCCCCGTCGAGCGAAAAAACGGGCGCGCGTGCGCGCGCCTGCCGGGCTGCGCGCCAAGACCGCGCCCAGGCCGCGCCAGGCCAAAAAGCCGCAGAAGGCGCCGGCCTTCTGGGAGACCTGGGACCGGCACGACTACCTGCGTTGGGGCGTACCTTCCGCCTTTTTCTTCGTCCTTCTCCTCACGCTCCGCCGCTGGCGCCGCATCGAGGATGCGGACTTCGACGCCGCGACCAAAGGCGCAATGGGCCAAACCGGCGCCGCCGCGCGCTTCCATGCGCGCCCGGTCTTTCTGCCAAAGGGCGGTCAGAACTTCGACCCAGCCGCCAAGGTCGACGACGTGATCCAACGCTTCGGCCAGAAAAGGCCGCCGACGACCATGACGCCGACGCTCTCCCTCGACGACGAGGACGAGGACGAAGCGGTCAAGGCCGAGCTCGAGGACGTCCTCGCCGCCAGCGCCGCCGTTCGCGCCGAGGAGGCGGCTCAGGTCGAGCTACGCCGCGCCGGCGCGAACGGCGACCGCCTCGTCCTACCCGGCGCGATGAGTCAGCATTTCGACGGTCTGCCGGGCGAGAAGATCGAATGGCAGGCGAAGATCTCCGTCGCCCTCCTCGCGGAAGGCCACGTCATCGTCACCAACGACCGCGTCCTCGCCGTCTTTCAGCAGAAGTCCTGGACCTTCTTGCCGCCGCGCGTCGAGACCGTCCACCGCCGCGTCTCGCTCGCCGTCTCGCAGATCTCCAGGGCCGAGACCGGCCATCGCCGCCGGGGCCTTCTCCTCTTCGTCGCCCTGGTGACCGTCTTCTTCTATCCCTTGGGCACGACCATCGCGCTCGTCTGCTTGGGCTTGCATGTCGTGGCTCGTCGTCCGGTCCTCGAGATCAAGGCGGGCTATGCCACCTTCACGCTGCCGCTGGCCTTGGCAGATGTGAAAGATGCGACGCGAATCCTCAATAAAAGCCGGTCCGCGGCGCCACCCCCGGTCAAGGCTGCCGCCTGAGTCGTCGATACCCTAGGCGGGAGGGCAGGACGCCCGTGAAGACCACAAATAAGATCTTTCTCTTGGTGATCTCGATGATCGCTTGCGTCGGCCTCGATCAAGCGACGAAGGTGCTCGCCACCGTGACGCTCAAAGGCAAGGCCGCGCACAGCTTCCTCGGCAACACCTTTCGCCTCGAGTACGCCGAAAATCCGGGCGCCTTCCTCGGCATGGGCAGCACGCTGCCGGATTGGGAACGGTGGGCGCTCCTCACGGTCGCCTCGAGCGTCGTCCTCGGGCTCCTCCTCGCCTTCGTCTGTCTGCGCAAAGATCTCCGCGTCGCCGACGTCGCCGGTTACGCGCTGATCCTCGCGGGCGGCGTCAGCAACATGATCGACCGCGTCATGGCGGGAGCCGTCGTCGACTTCCTCAACATGGGCATCGGCTCTTTGCGCACAGGCATCTTCAACGTCGCGGACATGGCGATCATGGCCGGCCTCTTCGTCGTCGTCGGCTCGCACGTCAGTCAAAGAGCCCCCGAGGCCGCGCCCGCGGAAACGCGCGATCCGAAACCGGAAACCCCCGACGCTGTTGCCTAATTTGCGCGAAGTGCTAGACTGCGCTGCCAACCGCAACCCATGGTGACCGCATGAGCTCCGCACCCGACGTGACCAAGTCCACTCTCGCCAAGCTCGACGCGCTGAAGGCAAGATCCGGCAAGCGTGAGACCGAAGGCCTGACCGATGCGGTGCTGCGCGACTTCCTCGCGGACGACCCGCGTTTGGCGCAGGCGATCGACGAAGCGGCCGCCGCGATCGACGCCATTGAGCGCGAGTTCCCGGAGCTGCGCGGCCTCGGCGAGAAAGAAGCGATCGCGAAGCTGCAGACGGGCTTCGTCAACTTCTACCCCGCCGATCAGACCAATCCCTACATCCCGGTCGCCGGCCGCGGCCCCTGGATCGTGACCCTGCACGGCGCGGTCGTCCACGACTCCGGCGGCTACGGCATGATCGGTTTCGGCCACGCGCCGGATAAGATCATCAAGGCGATGACGCGCCCCCACGTGATGGCGAACATCATGACGCCGAGCGTCAGCCAGTACCGCCTCGAACAGCGCCTGGTGAAAGAGCTCGGCCACACGCGCGCGACCAAGCCCTACCGCAAGTTCATCTGCATGAACTCCGGCTCGGAGTCGGTCACGGTGGCTTGCCGCATCTCCGACATCAACGCCAAGACACAGACCGATCCGGGAGCGCGCCACGCCGGCAAGCGCCTCATGTATTTGGCCATCAAGGGCGGCTTCCACGGCCGCACCGAGCGCCCGGCCCAGGTCTCGGACTCCTCGCAGGCGAAGTACAAGGTCCTCGCTTCCTTCCGCAACCTCGACGTGCTCAAGACCGTCCAGCCAAACGACGTCGAAGGCCTCAAGCAAGCCTTCGCCTGGGCGGACGAGAACAAGGTCTTCTTCGAGTGCATGTTCGTCGAGCCGGTCATGGGCGAGGGCGACCCGGGCAAGGCGATGACGTCCGAGTTCTACAAGGTGGCGCGCGAGCTCACCAAGAAAAACGGCACGCTCCTCCTCTGCGACTCGATCCAAGCCGGACTACGCGCGCACGGCGTGCTCAGCCTCGCCGACTATCCGGGCTTCCGCGAGCTCGATCCGCCCGACATGGAGACCTACTCGAAAGCCGTGAACGCGGGTCAGTATCCGCTCTCGATCTTGGCGCTCACCGACGAGGCAGCAAAGCTCTACGTACGCGGCGTCTACGGCAACACCAAGACGACGAACCCGCGGGCCCTCGACGTCGCCTGCGTCGTCTTGGACATGCTCACGCCGGCCCTGCGCAAGAACATCGTCGAGCGCGGCCGGGAGATGCTCGAGCAGTTCGGCGTCCTGATGCAGGAATTCCCGGGCATCGTCACCAAAGTCCAGGGCACCGGGCTCCTCTGCTCGATCGAGGTGAGCCCCGCGACCTTCGACGTCGTCGGCACGGGTCAGCTGGAGGAGTGGCTGCGCAAGAACGGCATCGGCGTCATCCACGGCGGCGCCAACTCGCTGCGCTTCACGCCGCACTTCGAGATCACGTCGAAAGAGGTGGCGCTGGTCACTTCGATGCTGCGCCGGGCCTTCAAGGAAGGCCCGCGGAAGAAGTCGTGATCTAGTTCTTCGTTCGGGAAACTCGTGCCTTAGTTCCCGGTGACTTCTTCCATCATGATGACGGTGACCTCTTGGTCTTCATCGGGGCGCTGCGTCCCAAGGCCCCCGTCGTTAAAGCCGCCGCTCCCGCCGTTGCTCTGCACCGGCTGCTGCGGCTGCTGGACTTCGTCCACGACCGTACCGTCGGCGCCGCCGACGTCGACGAGGGCGATCGCCTCGCCCAGACGGCGATTCGACGGGCCGTCGCCGGCCCACAGCAGGCCATCGCCGATGCCGACCTCGTCGGTGAACTTCTCCGTGCGCACGTCGCTGGAGACGCTGGGATCGCCGTTGCCGTTGTTGGCGGCCTTGCTCGCGGCTTCCATTTCCTTCTCGCAGATCTCGGGGGTTTTGCCGTCGTCCCAGGACGCGGAGCCCTTGTCTTCGACCGGGGCCTCGGGCGCCAGCTTCTTCTTTTCGACCGAGATCACGCGGAACTCGGCGCCGGGCGGGAAGAGCACCTCCTTTTCGTTCGGGAAGATCGAGATCTCGTCGATGCGGACGCCGGTGCGCCCGCGGATCAAGAACTTGACCGAGCCGCCGAAGCCGCCGCCAGCGTAGCTGGAGCTGACGAAGGCGCGTTCGGTGATGGCCTTGCCCGAGCTCATGGCATCGCGATAGGGCTTGATTTTGGCCTCGTCGAGGCTCGCGCCGCGCTTGACCTCCTGGCGGTAGGCACGGTTCTTCTGCAGCTTGACGAGACCTGACGAGGCCTCGCCGATCGTGCCTTCCCATTCCTGCAAGCCGGCGGCGTTCTTCTGCCGCAAGAGGCCGTTGATGTCGCGGTAGGCACTGCCCGTGTAGATCCGGATCGCCGTCAGCTCGTCGATGGTGATGTCGCGCACGAAAGGCGAGTCGGGGTCGGTGCGCTTGAAGTGGTCGACGATCTTCTGCGACTGGGCTGTGAGGCACGCATAGCTGCTTTCGTACGACTCTTTCGCCCGGCGCTTGGCGATCTCCGCCTTCAGCCGCTCGGCGTCGGCGCCGTCGGCATTCTGATGCTTGGTGAGATCCACCGTGCGCTCGCCGATGGTCGTCGTGTCCTTGACCGTGGCGACCTGCGGTTTTTTCGGCTGGCAGGCCGTGCCGAGCAAAGCCAGGCCGACGGCAGAAAACAGGGCGACGTTTCTCATGGGATGGAGCCTCGCGATGTTGCGGGAGAACGTTCCCTTTTTCGGCAGGGGACCAGGGAGACTTGATCCCGGTCGTCGGCGAAACTGCACAAGCTATGAAATTCGTTTCACTTTAATAAGTTCGTCCCGTCCCTTACAAAGGGGTCGGCGGCGCTTGCGCCGAGCCCGCGTAAAGCACGGCCAAGCCCCCAGAAGTCCTCCAGTTACGGGGGGTGAGGATGACGGGTGCCGCCAGCCGAGCGCGGGCTCGGCCAGGCGCCGCGACCGGTTACGGAGGCGGCGCCTCGGCGCCTTCGCCTTCAGCCTTGTTTCCGAGCACAAGCTCGTACACCAAGGTGATCATGCAGCCCAGCCAAGCACCGAAGATCCACAGGGCGTGCGCGTAATAGACGCCGCCTTGGTGCATCGCACCAAAGAGGAGCATGCCAAACCAGAGGCCCAAGGCAGGGATCGCGATCCCGAACCGCTTGGGTGTGCGCGTGCGGGACCAGGGCCTTAAGACGACGAGCAGAAAGACGAGCTCGAAGATGTACCAGGGCAGCGCCGTCTCGAACGCGCCGGGCGCATTGTGCCCGTAGGCCGCCGTGCCTTGGAGCGCTGGGTTCGGCGGATCCGAGCGGAAGTAGGACTGGGCCGCGAGCGCCAAGCTCGCAGCCCACCAGAGAATCAACGAGAAACGCGCTAAGACCTTCAGACGGAGACCATCGCTCGCGCCGCGAGCTGGCCCGGAGCGCCGGTGATGCCCCCGCCTGGGTGCGCGCCGCTACCGCAAAGAAACAGGCCGTCCACCGGCGTTTTGTAGCGCGAGCACTCCGGCGTCGGGCGGACGAGGAGTTGATCGGCCGCGTGCTCGCCGTGATGCGGATGCCCGCCCCAAAGTCCGAGATCGCGTTCTAGCTCGACCGGCGTCGTGAGGCGCTTGGCGATCACCGCGGCGCTCAAGCCCGGGAAAGACTGGGCGAGCGCGGCCATCGCGTTCGCCGTCAAAGTCTCCTTCTGCGCCTCGTTCCAGCCGCCGCGGAGAGCGTGAGGAGCGAAGTGCACGAGCACCGACATCACGTGCTTGCCTTCAGGCGCGAGCTCCGGCGCCTCGAGGGTCGGAACGTAGCAGTCGAAGATCGGGTGCGTGGAAGCCTCGCCGTACTTCACGTGGTCGAAGGCGCGCTCCATCTGGTCGAAGAATTCACCGGTGCGGATGTACTCGGCCTTCAGGGACGGCCGGCCCGCAAGCTCCGGGTAGCGGTCGAGGGCGAAGTCGATCTTCGCGGTGACGCCGCGCGAGCGGACGTTCATGATGTTGGTCTCGAAGCGATGGGCGATCTTGTCGGGCGCCACGAGCTTCAGAAAGAGGGATTTCGGGTCGCAGGAGGCGGCGATTTGTTGCGCCAGGAGCTTCTCGCCCGACTCGAGCTCGACGCCTTTCGCCGTCCCGTTCTCGATGATGATCGATCGAACCTTCGCCTCGGTGCGGAACGAGACGCCCTGCGCCTTACAGCAGTCGACGAGCGCTTTCGCCAGGGCTTGCGGGCCGCCCACGACGGAAAGCTCGGCGAAGGCTTCGGAAAGGAGCAGGTTCATGTTCGTGCCGGGCGACCACGGTCCGACGAACTCGTGATGGATCGCGGGGCCGGCGAGCGCGGCCTTCAGAACCGGCGTCTCGAACCATTCGTTGAGCCAGTCTGCGACGCACATCGGGGCGATGCGCAGCACTTCCATCATGTCGCCCTTGCCGAGGAGGCGGAGCGAGACGGCCGTCTTCATCAGGTCCCAAACGCCCGGGAAGCTCATGTTGACCACGTCGGGAGGCGCGTCGTCGAAGACGCGCTTCAAGACGGGCGCGATGCGGTTGATGAAGGCGCGATACTCGCCGTAGCGCTGCACGTCCTTCTGCGAGTGCGGCGCGAGATCCTCGACGGCGCGATTCGGATCACGCCAGAGGAGGAGGCCTCTGCCCTTTGCTTCCGGCGCGAACACGGGCGCTTCCTCGGTGCGGAGCTTAAGGCCGAATTTGCCGACGAGGTCGAGCTCGAAGACGACGGACCGGCGGAGCTTCGTCGTGTCATGGAAGAAGCCGGGCGACGTGAAGCCCGGATGGAACTCCTCGCCGGCGGCGAGGCCGCCCAGGATCTTGCGCTGCTCGACGACGAGGACCTTGCGGCCCTTTTTCGCCAGAGACGCAGCGCAGACGAGGCCGTTGTGGCCGGAGCCGAGCACCAAGACGTCGTATTTTTGCGCGTGAACGGCGGTGGTGGCGGTCATGTCAGAGGTCCCCCGACTTCAAGATGGTTTTCGCCGCGAGATGGCCCGGCGCGCCCATGAGACCGCCGCCGGGATGCGTGCCGGAGCCGCACATCCAAAGGTCCTTCACCGGCGTCTTGTAGCGCGACCAACCGGCCGCGGGACGTTGGAAGAGGAGCTGCTCGAGGCTGAGCTCGCCGTGGAAAATGTTGCCTTCGGTGAGGCCGAAGTCCTTCTCCAGGTCCCAGGGCGTGAGCGTCTGGCGGAAGAGGACCGAGCTCTTGAAGCCCGGACAGTATTCCTCGATCGTGTCGGTCACCGTGTCGCCGAAAGCCTCGCGCTTCGAGGGCCAAGCCTCCGGGCCTTCCTTCAGACGGTAAGGCGCGTATTGCACGAAGCAGGAGACCACGTGCTTTCCGGGGGGCGCGACGCTCGGATCGACGAGGGACGGGATCACCATGTTAATGTAAGGGCGCTTGGAGAAGTCGCCGTACTTCGCCTCGTCGTAGGCGCGCTCGAGGTAGTCGATCGAAGGGCCGATGGCGATGTCGCCGCGCAGATGCGCTTCGCCCGGACGGCCGGCGAACTGTGGGAGGCGGTCGACGGCGAAGTTCACTTTGCCGGAGGAGCCGCGCATTTTGTAGCGGTCGATTTGCTGGATGAAGTCGGCGTCCAGGTCTTTCTGGGCGACGAGCTTCTTGAAGGTCATGTGCGGATCGCAGTTCGAGATGACGAGCTTTGCCTCGATCTCGTCGCCGTTGGCCATCACGACGCCTGAGGCGCGGCCGTTTTTCACCAGCACCTGCTGCACGGTGGCGTTGACGCGGATCTCGGCGCCGTGCGACTCGGCGGCGCGGGCGCAGGCGTTGGAGACGGCGCCGGTGCCGCCCTTTGCGAAGCCCCAGGAGCGGAACGCGCCGTCGATCTCGCCCATGTAGTGATGGAGAAGCACGTAGGCCGTGCCCGGCGAGCGCACGCCGAGGTAGGTGCCGATGATGCCGGATACGGCCATCGGCGCCTTCAAGATGTCGGACTCGAACCACATGTCGAGGAAGTCGGCCGCGCTCATGGTGAGGAGCTTGGCGTGGAGGTTCAGGAAGTCGATGCCCTCGTCCTTGAACATCTTGCCCAGGCGGAGGATGTCCAACAGCTCCTTTGGGTTGAAGGAGGTCGGATCCGGCGCCGGATTGTCGATGATGTCCTTCACGAAGCGCGACATCTTCGACATCGCCATCGAGAATTCGGGATAGACCTCGGCGTCGAGCGAAGAGAATCGGCTGATCTCTTGGCGCGAGCGCTGGTAATCCGGCCAGCGGCAGAGGCCCGGATCGCCAGGCAAAGGCGTGTACGCCGTCTCGAGCGGGATGATCTCCATGCCGTGCTTCGCCAACTCGAGATCGCGGATGATCGCAGGACGGAAGAGCGAGACGACGTAGGAGCAGACCGAGAACTTAAATCCCGGATAGAGCTCCTCCGTGACGGCGGCGCCGCCGACGAGGTGACGCCGCTCGAGGACGAGCACCTTTTTACCGGCTTTGGCCAGGTACGCGGCGCAAACGAGGCCGTTGTGGCCGCCGCCGATGATGATCGCGTCGTATTTGGTCTTCGAGGAGCTCATTTTAGGATCTCTTGCGCGGCGGGTTGAAGAAGGGCGTCTTGACGACGGTCGCGGTGATCTGATGGCGGCGGTACTCGGCCGTCACCTCGATCTTCAGCTTTTGGCCCTCTTTGCCGTAGGGCGCGCGGACCTGGCCGATCGCCAAATTCTTCTTCAGAATGGGCGACCAGGCGCCGCTCGTGGCCATGCCGACCCAGTGGCCGGCGACGTCGTAGATGGGTTTGCCGTCGCGCCACGCTTTGGTCGGTACCTCCGGCGGGAGATCGTAAGTGTTGAAGAGGTTCTCGAGCTCGACCCAGTCGATCTCCAAGCCGACGAATTGCCACGCCGCGCCGGCGTCGCCGCGGGCGAGCTCGGCCTTGAGCGCAGCTTGGCCGACGAAGACGGGCGAGCCGGCGGCGCGCTCCATCTCGACCGTCCAGCCGAGGCCCAGCTCGTAGGGCGAGGACTTGCGGTCCTCGGTCATGCAATGATGCGCGGAGAAATAGTCGACGCCGTTCATCACGAAGCCGGCCTCGACGCGCGTCACGTCCATGGCGTCGAGCCCCGCCGGCATGATGCCGAAAGCCTTGCCGTACCGGAGGAGCGTGTCGTAGAGCGCGACGGAGTCCTCCGTTCGGCACCAAACCTCGAAGCCGAGGTCTCCGGTATAGCCGGTGCGGGTGATCCAGCATTCGTGCGGCACACCCTTCAGCTTCGCCTTCACGGCGCCGAAGAACTTCAAGCTTTCGACGCCGCCCTCGACGACCGCGTTCAGGACGCCGCGCGACGTGGGGCCTTGCAGCGAAAGCGTCGCGACCTGCGTGGAGATGTCTTCAATCTGGACGTCGTAGCCGCGCGTAAAGCGCTTGAACCAGGAGAGGGAGGGCTCGGCCGCGATGATCCGGTAGGTGCCGCCTCCGAGGTTGGTGACCGTGCCGTCGTCGATGATCTTACCGTCGTCGTCGCACCAGCAGAGGTAGGTGACGCGGCCCGCTTTCAGTTTCCGCACGTCGCGCACGGTGAGGCGCGCCAGGAAGCTCGCGGCGTCCTTGCCCGTGACGTCGTACTTGAAGAGCGGCGAGACGTCGATCATGCCGGTGCCCTGGCGGAAGGCGAAGTACTCGGCGTCGTGACTGGTCTCGTAGGAGCGGACGGCGAAGTAGCCGGCCCAGTCCTTCCAAAGAAGGCTGGTGCAGTGCTCGGACGTGCGCGAATGGAACGGGCTTGGAATCGACATGCAGGCCTCGCGTGGGTTCGGAGATCGGATGTAGCGCAGGCCCAAATTTTTGTATATAGCTGTATATATCGTCGTTTATGCATTATTTCTGGATAATATGCATCCGCAGAAACAGCAGAGACAGATCAAGCTGCGCGAGCTCTTGAAGAAGACGCCGCGCGTGAGTCAGGCCGATATCCTCGACGCCATGGTGCGCGCGGGCTTCGACACGACGCAGGCGAGCGTCTCGCGCGACCTCTCAGAGCTCGGCGCGGTGAAGGTTCAGGGAGCTTATCGCCTACCGGACCTAGATTCCAGCCAGTTACAGCTGGTGAGCGAGCTCAAGGTCGAGGCGGTCGGCGATCACATGGTGGTCATCTTCGTCGGCCGGGGGCACGCCCCGAGCGCAGCGACCGTGATCGACGCCGCGAAGATCCCGGGCGTCGTCGGCACGGTCGCCGGCGACGACACGGTCTTCATCGCCGTGCGCGACGCGGCGCAGCAGAGGGCTGCTGTGCGGCGGATTATCGCCCTTTTCAAGAAGCCGAATTAGACGAGGAGGCGATGGCGAATCATTTTTGCTGCGGGTCTTACACGCCCTGAGATGCGCCAATCCGGGATTCTCTGAGGCTCACAAGCGCGCGGATCTGCGGGTGCTTTGACGTCTTTTCGGATTTCGCTCAAGCTCGGGCCGCGCTTCCCCGAGGACCCCTTTGCGCATTTCGCGCCGGACTTAGAGGAAACGCCGCATGCAACTCCACAAGCTCAAAGCCGCCGCAGTCGTCGCGCTCGGCCTGACGATCGCCGCTTGCGGCGCCCCCGTCGAAGAGAACGAGCGCACGTTCACCGCTGGCAAATCGCAGAAAAAAGGCGGCTTCGCCGACGAGGCCGACGCCACTGCGGCGCCGGCGCCGGCCCAGCCCGTCGAGGCGCCCGCCGCCCCGCACGAAGAAATGTGTGACGGCGTCGCGCTGCACGGCGACCACGAGGCCTGCGACGACGACGACGAGATCGTCGTCGAAGCGAAAGCGCTCGAGCCCGCGCCCGCCGCGCCGGTCACGAATCCGGTCGACCCCGTCGCGACGCCGGCTCCGGCCCCCGCGGCACCCGCGCCGGCTCCAGCTCCGGCACCGGCGCCGGCGCCCGTCCCGGCGAAGGATCCGAACATCGTCGAGTTCCGCATCAAGGCCGGCACCGGCACGAAAGGCTGGAATACCGAAGCCGAGCTCGTAACGGCGAAGGTCGGCCAGATCCTGCGCATCGTCAACGACGACACCGTCAACCACCGCCTCCACACCAACGGCGCGCCTTGCCCGCACGGCAACAACATCGCCCCCGGTGCAAGCTTCGACTGCAAGATCACCAAAGCCTATGACCGCGCCGCGAACGGCGACATCTATGACCACATCGCCGGCAACGACGCGGTCTTTTTCCTGAAAGCCGAAAAGTAGCTTAGCGCGCCGCCGGGCGGGTCGGCGCCTCTTTCGCCGGCTTCGCCTGGGTCCACGGTAAGAGCGGCAAGGCGAGGATGAAGATCACCGTCATCGCGAGGACGAAGGTCAGAGTCCGGCGCACGCCGGTCCGGCCCCAGATCCCGGCGACGCGGCGCTTCAGGTCGACCGCCCCTTGAGCGAAGCCGAGCGCCTCGAAGAGGAGCTCCATCTTCGCCAGATCCGCGGCGCGGAAGCCGAGCTTCACGACGCCCGACATCGGCGCGGCCCAAAGGTACCAAAAGTCGATCTCGAGCTTCTTTTTCCCGGTCCGGTAGACGAGCGTCGCGGTATCGCCGCGCTGCACGCCAATCAGAAGGTCCGCCAGGACGTCGTCGCCGCCGTAGACCGCGATGCCGGTGAGCGAAGCGTCCTCGATCATCACGTCGACGCTTTGGCCGAGCCGCGGGAAGACGATCGTGACGATCTGGTTCAGGGCGACGCGCGGCGCCTGCCGGAAGCCGCGGTACTTCTCGAAGATGAAGGGAAACAAGAGATCGCGGTTGACCAGCATGAGCGCCATCGCGCAAGCGACGAGGGCGAAGCCGACGTGCGCGTAACGCGCGAAGTCCGGCATCGGCTGCACGGCGATGAAGAGGTGCGCGAGGAGGAGGACGCACTCGGCGCCGAAGACCGCGAGAAAGATGGCGTTGCGCTTCACCAGCAGGACCGCGAGCGGCCATGGCAGGACGAAATA
This sequence comes from Pseudomonadota bacterium, assembly GCA_031416315.1. Taxonomy (GTDB): domain Bacteria; phylum Bdellovibrionota_B; class Oligoflexia; order Oligoflexales; family CAIYRB01; genus JANOTL01. Next base: position 32,328 of record JANOTL010000200.1, on the reverse strand, counting down.
GGTAACGCCGAGGTAGACCACGTACCAGTGCGGCAGGGAGCCGCCGCCGCTCAAATGCGCGGCGAACGCGGCCGCGAAGCCCAAGGGCGCCAGGACGAAAGCCAGGGCCATGACCTGCAGGGCCTGAGGCAAGTGTTTGAATTGTTTGAGCATAATCGCCTCTCCCAGCGCGTGGGAAAAGGGAGCCGTAAAGGACGAAGTCGGGGGATCCGACACCTTCTTCGGCAGTTTCGCCGAGAGCTTGAAAGGCATGAGGCCCCCGCGGTGAAGTACAAGATCAAATTCGCGTCCGACCTCACGACCGTCGCTTTCGACGGCGCGATCGACGAGCACATCGGCCCGGTGCTCGCGGAGATCCGAGCGCAGATCAAGACGAAAGAAGCGCTCTTCGACCTGGCCAAAGTCGGCCTCGTCAACTCAATCGGCGTCTCGACCTGGATCGCGCACATGGCCGCGTTCGACGGCATGAGCGTCGCCTTCACGCGCGTCCCCTACACGTTCATCAGCCTCTGCCGCATCATCCCGGTCCTGGCGCAGGGGCGCACGATTCATTCCTTCGAGATCCGCTTCTATTGCGACCATTGCGACGACGACGAAGTGCAGTTCGGCTTCGTGCACCGGGAGGAGGCGCTCGTCACCGGCGTCATCAAGGCCGCGGTCTGCCCGAGCTGCAAAAAGCCGATGGAGGCCGACCCGAATGATACGGACTACGTTCGCTTCTTTGCTCGCTAGCAGCGTCGCGACCGTCGCTTCGGCGGGCGCGCTCTTTCCCGCCGGAACCGAGAGCAAGGTCACCGGCACTGAGTCGGCGCTCGCCAGCGAGGGCGCACCGGCCGCCCTCTACAATCCCGCCAACCTCGGCGGCGCTGCGGCGGGTACTCAGCCCTACGCAGAGCTCGGCTTCGTCGACGTCCAGTACACGTACGAGCATCCGGACTACGATCCAGTGACCGTCTCCGTCCGCTCCCCCACGGCGACGCTCGGCTTCTCGCGCACGCTGGGCTCGAGCGTCGTCCTCGGCGCCGTCCTCTTTCCGTCGAAGAACGGCGAGACAGAGATCCCGGCCCTGCCGCGAAAGATCGGCACGAGCGTCGTTCCGATCGAGGCCAAGGCCGAGGACCGGATCCTCGAGCTCGGCTTGGCGGCGGCCTATCGCCTGGCCCACGGCCTGACGCTCGGCCTCGGCGCCGACGTGATCTACGAGAGCCACAAGATCGACGCCAGCCTCGTCGGCAGCGAGAGCGAGCTCTTCTCCGCCGATTATCACAACACGTTCGTGCGTCCGATCGTCGGCGTCAACTTCGCCCCCGTCACCGTCCTCGAGGCAACGCTCGCCGCCAAGCCGGCGCTGAAGAAAACTTTCGAAGGCGAGCAGCGCAATGCCGCAGTCGGCGAGGCGACCGACCCGCGGGTGACTGAATACGAGCCGGCCAGCGTCAGCGTCGGCGCCTCCGGCACCCTAGGACGCGCAGCGCTCGGCGTCGAGGTGCGGCGCCTGTGGTGGAGCGAAGGCCGGGATTCGGTCAAGAGCCTAACCTACGACGACGAGCCGAGCGCCGATCTCAGCGACGTCACCGAAGTCTCCGCGACCGCGAGCGTCCTCCTGCCGCGGCGCGCGGCGTTGACCGCCGGCTACTCGTATCAGCCAACCGCCTGGGGCGAGGGCAAGGACGACGGCGACCTCGCGAACCACGTCTACGGCGTCGATTACGGCCGCCTCGACGCGATGGACCGTCGCACCATGGGCCTCGGCGCCAAGGCGCGCGTCTCGAATCTCGACCTGTCGATGGCGCTGTCGCGCACCCAGGGTGAGCGCGTCGTCAGCGACGAAGGCGACAACGTCGGCTATTACCGTCTCGAGGTCATGTCATTCAGTGGCGCCGTCAAAGCGAGCTTCTGAAATCGGCGGCGCGGCGGTCTGCGCGCTTTGGCGCCATCGGCAGGATTGCCGCCGAAATCCATCGATTTCAGCCGCTTACACTGGAAAGTTAAGGTCGTGCCAAGCCGACTCCGATGACCCTCTCGGAAGCTGGAGGAATCGCGTGCGCCGTCTCGAGACCATCATTTTTACCGGTTTGCTCGTCGCCCTCGCAGGCTGCGGCACCGAGGTCGATGTCGGCGAGAATCGCGAGAAGGCCCTCGAGGCGCGCGCTTTGGCCGCGAACGATGCCGAAGCCGCCGAGGATCCGCTGGTCGACGCCGGCGCTGAAGGCACGACGCCGACACCGACCGGAAGCTCCGACGCCGGCGACGGCGCGTCCCCTTCTACGACACCCGGCGGGAGCGGCGACGCCGTTCCTGCGCAAGGCGGCGGGACGCAAGGCAGCGGCGCCCCCCTCACCTGCTTCGGCCCCGCGCCGGCGCTTCCCGCAGGCTTCGAAGCATTCTGCGCGCTCGAGGAGCCGACGCTCCGCACGGCGTTCGCCGCGTCGTTCAAACGCATCTGCGAGGAGCGCCGCCTGCTGAATCTCTTTCTCGAGCCCTGCGGTTGGCGGGGCGTCGGCGCCTCCGACAAGTTCCGCCGCGTGATCGAGAAGACCGCGCTCGACGCCGAGGCGAGTCAGGATTTCGCCTTCTACGCCGCGTACGCCCTGACCACGGAGTCGGGCCTAGAAGCGCAGACGGCGCTCGTGAAAAGGGAGCTCGAGGATCCGAACTACGCCGACTCCTTCGTCAGCATCAAGAACTCGCGCGTCTACGACCTCGCGCAGAACGCTGACGGAACCTACGATTACACGGTCGAGCTCGCCAGCTCCTCCGCGACGGTAAAATTCCGCGCGCACGTCGTCTTCGTCTCGCTGTCGCCCGACTTGACCGCGGTCTTCGACTACGCCGTCAGCGACAAGGTGATCGTCAAAGAGCATCGCTTCCTCCGCTTCATCCAACGCGAAGGCGCTGGACACAGCCGCGTCGTCGCGATCGACGACAAGCTCGTCGCCGACGGCGGCAATCATGTGCTCGCCTACCAAAACCTCACCGACGTCCTACGTCAGCGCATGGAGCGGGACCATGAAAACGCGCGCCGCGACTAGGGTCCTCTTCGCGGGAATGACCTGCGCTTTGCACTTCGCAGTCCTTAGCGCCTGCGGCGCCGACCAAGGCCCGCACTATGCCGCAGGCAGCAAGAGCTACGGCGCGCCGCGCGACGGCGCCGCCGACGCGCGCGCGGCCGACGCCCCGATCGTGATTTTGCCCGCCGATTTGCCGCCATCCGCCGCGGTCCCTGCCGAAGAGATCGCCGTGATCGCCGCCGGCGCGACGCCGCCTCCCCTCCCCGCGCTCGACGACGTCGGGACTGTCACCCACGACGAGGCCGTGGAGGAGACGCCGAAGCTCGCGCCCGAAGCCCCGATCAAGAAGCTCTTGCTACGCTCCTATTTCGATACGAGCTCGGCGATCGGCATGAAAGCCGGTCGCGGCTACCGGGCGCTCGGCCCGCTCGTGCTCGGAAAAGTCGTGGATTCGCTGACCTCGGCGCCGGAGGACGGGATGATCTTGACCCAGACCTTCGGCGACGGCGTCGCGCGCAGCCTCGCCACGCAGGACGTCACGAACTCCGCCGGCGACGCGAACCGCGTCGAGGGGCAGCCGACCGCGAGCGCTTTGCAGACTCTGTTCCGGCTCAACTCCGCCGATTGTCCCGGCGTCTTCCTCTGCATCGAGAAGATGACGGTCGCGCCGAAGGAGGGCGCGTCCCAGACGATCTGCTTCACCGATCCGGCGACGGCGAAGCCCAAGCCCTTCCCATACGGCGCGCCGCCGAACTACAAAGAAGTCGACTACGACGCTCATTACGGCGATTACGGCCCTTGGACGGTCGCGTTATACGAAGGTGGAAGCGTCGACTGCTCCGAACCCGACACCGCGCCTGTCTTGGTCGAGACCATAGCGACCACGATCTCCAAAGTCGACGTCGCGACGATTCCCTACGCCTTGCACACGATTGATCCGACGCCGGCGACGTTCGCCATCCGCTTCGAGCGCCATCGCGTCACCGACGATCTCGTCGCGCCTTATGCCGACGAGACCGTCAGCCTTCCCAAGGCGACGACCTACGCCGTCGACGAGACGCGCGCCGAGCTGGTCCAGCTCATCGTCACCAAACGCCAGACGCTCGACGTCGCCGCCCAGGCGGGCGGCGGCCTCTTCGGCGGCATCGCCGGAGCGCTCGCAGGCGTCGACGGCATCCAGGTCGACCTGCATTTCGAGCTCTGCCGGAACCTCTTAAAACCCGAAGAAAAGAGCCACTGTCCGTGATCCGTTGTCTCGCACTGCTGTTGGCGCTGAGCGGCTGCATCGACCGCACGGAGAGGAAGGACCTTCGGTCGCCGGGTGGTGGCGGCGGCAGTGGGGATGCGAGCGAGGGTTCGGCGGGAGACGGGTCGAGCGACGGAGTGGCAAGTGACGGGGGGACGGACGTCGGCACGGGGTCGGGCGCGGGCGCGGGCGCGGGCTCGTCAACCGGGTCGGCAAGCGGACCTGGGATCCCCGAAACCGAAAAGCCCCTCGAAGAGCTCGTCGGCATCGGCGTCTTCGAGCTGAAGAACGCCGAATGCGCCAGCGGCGCCCTTGAGAAACCAGTGCGTCCGGTGCGCCTCTTCGTCGACAGCAAGCAGAGCGGCGGCTCGAGGTTCGAGCGTCAGCTTGACGGCAGCTGCCTCGCGACGCAGAAACTGGCCTCCGCGCACGGCACGCGCGGCCGCCTGGTCCTGAGCTACGAGGCGGGGAAGTGCGAAGGCGCCTGCCCCGACCGCTGCCCGAGCCAGATTTTCGGTGTCGAAGGCACGAACGAGAATTTCGCTTTGTCTTTGCAGTCCTACGGCATCAACAGCTTCTCGATGTCGGGCGGCACCAGCGCTAACACCGACGTCTGCGGCGGCGCGGCGCCCGCGCGCTGGATCTTCGCGCGCACGAGCGTCTCAGGGCTCGGCGGCGCCAATTGTCCGACGCGCTGGACGAAGCGCGGCATCGCCACGGACGCGCCACACGTCGCCGAGGGGGAGCTTCGCTGGAGCACCGCCAAGCTCGCGGCGAACGAGAAGCGCGAGCTGGTCGGCCCGACCCTCGCCGGTGATTTCGCCGTGACGATCGCCGTCCGCGACTTCACCGCAGGCGGCGCCGGCGCCGTCGTCGGCCTCAAGATCGAGAGCCTCGACAAGCCTGGAGCCTTCGCCGCGGCGCGCTTCGGCACGTGGACGAGCGTGCTCGCCGACAGCGACGTCCTCGTCGCCGCGATGAGCGGCGACGCTGAGTACGCCGACGACACCCATGCCTCGATCGGCGCGCGAAAGACTGGCACCGGGACCCTCAGGATCGAGCGCCTGGGCGACGCCTTCATCGCGACGGCGCGGACGGATTCCGCGTCGGCCGAGCGCAAATCGAAAACGGTCGGGACGGCGATGCCGGGCGGTGCCTACCGCATCGTCCTAGAGCTGGGAAACACGCGGGACAAAGCGCTCGAAGCGGCCGAGACCGCCGCGAGCTTCACCGGCTTGCAGGTGAGCGACGGCGTCGGCACGCCGCTCGAGAGCTCCGACGGGTTTGACTGCGACTCGGTCGCCGAGTGAGGCCGCCGAGAGGCGCCACGCCTCAGGCCTGCGCCGCCGCCGCCGTTTGCGCCGGAGTCTCCGCATACTGCGCCAGCCGCCCCGCCAACACGGGATCATCCATCTCGATCTCCATCTTCAGCATCTCGAGGCGCGGCAAGCTCTTGTTCAGGAAGCGCTCCGCCATCCAGCGCCGCGACTGATCCGCCTCCGCGTCCCAGATCAGGCACTCGCCCAGGGCCACGAGCGCCTTGATCTCGCAGATACGCTCGGCGTGGAGCAGCGCTTGGCTGACGTCCTGCATCTTCACGAGATCGCGCGACAGGATCTTCACCATGCGGATCAGATCGGTCGGCTTCACCTCGGAGATCGTGGCGCGCACGTTGGCCTTGAGGAGCCGCAGGAGCACGGACAGAACCGCGCCACTTTCCAGCTGCTTCGCTCGGTAGAGCTTGCGACGCAAGGGATCCTGAACGCGCAGGCTCTGCACTTTCAGCCCCAGGGCCGTCTCGACGAAGGCCGCCGGATTGCGCGTCACGTCCTTCAGCGTGTCCTTGATGCACATCAGCGCCTGGATCTGGGACGTGCCCTCGTACAGGGCGAGGATCAAGCTCTCGCGCACCCACCACTCGGCCCGATACTCCTTCGTGAAACCGTAGCCGCCGTGGATCTGGAGGCCCTCGCGCGCCATCGAGAAGCTCTTCTCGCCGACGTACCACTTGATCAAGGGCGTCCAACGCCGCACGCGCCGGCGGTGCTTCGCCAGCTTCTTCTCCAGCTCGGCGCGGCTCGCTTCGTCGAGGCCCGAGTCCTTTGCCTTCAGTTGCCGCTCGATCTGATACATCAGCGACTGGTTCGTCCCGGCTTGATAGCACAGGCTGCGCACGGCCTTCGTCTCGACCTCCATGTCCAGGAGGCGCTCGGCGATCAGCTCGTGCTGTGCGATCGGCTTGCCCCAGGTCTTCCGCGTGGAGGCGAAGTCGGCCGCCATGCGGTGGACCGCCTCCATCAAGCCCAGGCCCTGGAAGCCGACGGCGATGCGCGCGTCGTTCATGAGGACGAGCATGTGCTGGAAACCCTTATTGAGCTCGCCGAGAAGGAGCGCGTGCGAGCCGTCGAACGCGAGCTCGCAGGTGGCGGAGCCGTGGAGCCCGACCTTCTCCTCGAGCTTCGTCACCTTGAAATTGTCTTTGCCCTCGTGCTTGCGCAGGCAAATGTACAGGTTCAGGTTCTGAAGGCCCTTGGCGCCCTTCTCGTTCATCGCGAGGACGAGGGACACCATGCCGCAGCCGTTGGAGATGAAGCGTTTCATGCCGTGGAGCCGGTAGGTGCCGTCCGCCTGCAGCTCGCCGTAGGTGCGCAGGCTCGCCAAATCGGAGCCGGCGTCCGGCTCGGTCAAGGCCATCGAGCCAGACCATTCGCCCGCCGCGATCTTCGGCAGGACCAGGTCCTTGATCTCTTTCGAGCCGAATTTCTCGACGATGTGGGCGATGGCGCTGTACCAGCAGATGTTGAGGCCGGTCGAGGGGCAAGCGCGTTGGATGATCTCGTTGGCGCAGGCCTCGAGGATAAACGGCGTGCCGATGCCGCCGTAATCCGGGCCGATCCCTAGGCTCGCGCAGCCGAAGTCGAGGAGCGCTTTCATGTTCTCGGCCAAGGCGGGCGGCAGCGGCACGTCGCCGTCGACGAGCTTCAGGTCTTCCTTCTCGACTGCGGCCGAGTTGGGCGCGAGGATCGACCCGGAGATCTCGCCCAAGGTCTCGAGCACGCTCAACGCGACGTTGCGGAGGTCCTCGGCGTTGTTGCAGGCGGACGCTTCGCGCTCGGCCTTGGTCATGCCTTGAAAGAGCGCCTCGAAGTCGACCCGCTTCTCGAGATGAAAGCGGATGTCCGGATTGTCCGTGAAGAAGTTGGCCTTGGCTTGCATCGGGCTGCCTCGAGCTGAGAAGGTCGCGGAACAGCGACTTGGCGGCATTCTACCGCCGAGATGCGCCTAGACAAGGCATTTGCTACACTTCCTCGATGCATCTGCGCCTTCTCCCCCATCTCTTCGTCATGGTCAGCCTCACGACTCCCTCGGCCCACGCCGTGCCGGACGACTACAAGGTGAACGTGCGCGAGGGCTGCCGCCAGCTGATCTCCGGCGCCTACATTCGCGTCTACGACGAGCGCGAGAAGAACCGCACGCTGGCGAAATCGCTGGCCGGGCAGCTCGCAGACACCGAGACGGCCCTGAAGGCGGCGCAAAAGGAGCTGGCGAGCGCCAAGGCCGCCGCCGCCGCCGGCACTTTCGAGCTGGCTCGCGCCAACGCCGCGGACCGCGCCAGCGCCAAGGTTCGGACGATGGAAGCGCAGCGCGCCGAGTACCAGGCCCTCCTCCTCCAGGCGGAAGCCGCCGCGGCGAGCGCCGCCCGCGACGAGCGCGAGCTGCTCCACGCCGTGGCGCCGATCTTCGAGATCACGCGCGCCAACGACAAGGCCGACGGAGGCTATCCCCTGCGCCTCGACTACAAGGCCACCTGCCCGAAGTATCGCGCCCTTTGCCCGCTGCCGGTCGCGGACGCGGACAAGCTCGCGGCGGTGAAGGTCGAGGGGGCGGCGCCCGAAGCCTGCAAGCGCTATGTCTCGCAGAGCCGGATGCGATGATAACCAGCGGATTAGAAAGCGAGTATTAGGTGTCGCCAAGGGCTTTGGGTAAGTTGTAAACCTAGAGCCGCCGATACCTTACTCGCCCCCTTTTCCATTGGTTCGCAACCGCCGTAAGGCGCAGGACTGTCATCATGGCTCGCCTCTCGAAGGCTCTCGCGCTCGTTCTCCTTCCGACGCTCTCCGGACTGGCCTTCGCCGCGTCGGAGCCGAAGGCGGCAAGCGTCTCGATGGCGGAGGAAGCCAAGGCTCCCGCGCCGAACGTGCCGGCGCCGGCCGCCTTCGCCGCGGCAAAAGGGTTCACCGCCGCGGAGCTCGGCTCCTTCCGCGACGTGATGGCGACCCAGGACCTCGAGTGGTTGGCGCGGCAGTCCGCCGTCCTCTTCCAGCATCCCGCCATGGAAAGCTTGCGCAAGCTGAGCCGCGTGCTCGCCGACCGCACCGCCAAAGATCGGGAGTGGGAGAAAGAGTTCCGCGAGGAGGACGTCCTCTTCACCTACATGATCCCGAACGATCCGCAGCTCCTCCTCGGCATGGGCAAGACGCGCGACGGCAAGGTCACCTCGCTCCCCCGCCTTCTCAGCGGCGCCCTCGACGCGCGGCCGAAGCCCGTCGAGACGCCGAAGGCCTTGCCGGAGTCCCTGCCAGGCGGCGTACCCGCGCTGGAAGCCGACGGCGAGGAAGGCGCGGTCTTCGAGAACTTCCTCCTGCGCAATCCCGAGCAGGTCTGCACCGCGGGGATGTCGTACGCGCTCAACGCCGACGGCTCGAACTTCAACGGCATCGAGCTCATGCCGCCGCCGGTGTCGATGGAAGACCCGCTGATGCGCATGCTCCTCTTCATCGATAGCAATCCAAGCCCGATCTTCATCACCGAGGACGATCAAAAGGCATTGTCGCCGAGCGTCGAGGGCGCGAAGGCGGCCGAGGGCGAAGCGGTGAACGAAGAGGGCGAAGGCTTCATGTCGGGGAATCCCGACGACTCGGGGCCGGTCGCCGTTATGGCGAAGCGCTTGAAGACCGCCGAAGTGCCGCTCGCCGAGCTCACCGCGCTCTTCAGCGACAAGAAGGCCGGCTCCCTCAACGGCTACTACGACTCGTTCCGCGACGCGTTCCGCATCCTGGAAGAGACGGCGGCCGCGCAGCGACTTCTCTGCACCGAACGCGGCAACCGCTTCATCGAAGTGAAGCGGCGCAAGGGCTCCGAGCTCAGTCTCTTCAGCTGCGAGCGCAGCGACGGCCGTCTCGTCGGCATGTACGCCACCGCGGCCGCCGACTATTTCCCGAGGCTCTCGACGATCGTCTTGGGTCTCGCCGACGCCGACCAGGACATCGCGACCGAGGTCGACGTCGACTTCGAGGAGCGCCTCATGCATCTGTCGACCCTGAAGGGCGAGAAGCTCCACGGCCCCGAGCTCGTTTGGGAGGCCAGCGGTCCCGCCCTCGCGCTGGACTTCAAGGTTCCCGACCAGGGCGATCTCGGCAAAAGCGCGGGAGAGTACGACGTCTTCGAATGGCACGACAACGGCCGGCTGAAGATGATCGGCCACCGCAAGGGCGGCAAGCCGCTCGGCGACGAGCGCTCTTACTACGCGAACGGCGCCCTCGCGGGCCACGTCACTTTTGCTCCCGGCGCCGTCCTCACCTCCTACCGCGAATGGTACGAGAATCGCTTCCCGGCCGAGGACACCCGCTTCGACGCCAAGGGGACAATGCACGGCGTACGCAGGTGGTGGCACAGCTCCGGTCGTCAGGCCGGCGAGCTCACCTACGACGGCGGCGACCCGCACGGCACGCTCACCATGTGGTACGAGAACGGCCGCGTCGGCGTGCGCGCCGACTACAAGAACGCGAAGCTCGAAGGCGATCTGCGCTGGGCCTACGAGGACGGCGGCTCGCTCTACGAGGGCCGCTTCAGCGACGACAAGCCCGACGGCCTCCTCCGCATGAGTTTGGCCAACGGCGTCGTCATCACCGAGCGCACCTACAAAAAGGGCGAGCCCGAAGGCACCTGGACGAGCTACGACGCCTCCGGCAAGCCGGCGCAGGAGTTCAGCTTCCGCAAGGGTCAGAAGGAAGGCAAGGCCACGATGACATACCCCGACGGCCAGATCGCCGTCGAGATCGTCTGGCGCGACGGCAAGCTCGAAGGCCCGCTCACCTCCTACTTCCCGGGCGGGCAAGTGGCCGCGACCTGCACTTACGAGGGCGACCGCCTCACCGCGTTCCAGCGCTTCCACAAGACCGGCGAGCCGGCGATGGACGGCAAGATCGTCGATCAGGAGAAGGGCCTCGGCCAATTCTCGACCTTCCGCGCCGCCGGCACGCCGATCGTCTTCTGCAACCTCGCCAACTTCGAGCCCGACGGCTGCCGCGTCTTCGACGAGCAAGGCAGCGAGTTGCTTCTCCCGACCTACGCGGAGCTCGTGCAGAAGCTCCAACCCGCCCCCGTCTATGACGAGGCGGGTAAGCCGACCGCGCGCAAGATGGCCTGGCAGCCGGAGAAGTGCGGCGGCTACCAGATGAAGATGAACTTCGACCCGATCATCGACTACGGCCACGACCTGATCACGGTCGACATCTCGACCAAGGCCGAGTGCACGGATCCAAACGTCGCCAGCTCGATCTACTGTTCGATCGGCATCGAAAAAGGCCAGGTCAAGGTCGAGCCCTGCTCGATGGCGGGCGACATGGAAGGCGACTTGGCGGAGATCATCGCCGAGATGGACGGCGGCGAGGCGCCGGCGGAGGTCCTTCCGGAAGACGGCGGCGAGGACGGCGACGCGCAGCCAGCGACGCGCGCGAAGAAGCCGTTGGTGCTACCGGGCCATCACTGACCCGGTAGCGCGTCCGATCACTTGACGTCGGCCAAGCGCTTTTCCAGCTCGAGAATGGTCAGGTTCCGCGTCGCCGACATCTTGAGGATCGAGACGATCTTCTCTTTGTCGGGGAGCGACGACTTCTCGACCGCCGCGATCAGGGTTCCCGTCTGCAGGTCCTGTCCCATGTAGGTGCGCGCGGCGTCGAAACGGCCGTCCGCCGGGATGCCGTCGAGCCAGCCGAGCCCCTCGCGGTACACGATGTAGCTCGCGATGAAAGCCGATAGAATCGCGATCTGGTGCGCCGGCGGCAGCCGCTTCAGCACGCGCTCCTTGTACTTCTCGACGAGCACCGGCGGCACGTGCCGGTAGATCATCTCCTGGTACATCGGGTCGGCCAAGACCTCGTCCTGACGCTCCGTGAGGCGCTCCAGGAGGATGTCGGTGACGTCGTTGATCTGCTTCGAGATCGCCATCGACAGCTCGACGAGGGTCTTCCTGCCGCCGGAGAGCGTGTACTCGTGGAAGAGGAGCTTGGCTTCCTGGTCGGCCTTCTTCCGCAGGATCTCGATCACCTGCGAGACGTAGACTTCCTTGATCTGCATGAACTCTTCGGCCGTGAGCGTCAGCGAGGCGACGATCTCGTATGAAGAGCAGATCACGCCGGTCTTGTTCGCCGAGGAATCCTTGATGTCTAGGATTCCGGCATTCTGCAGGTGCTCGCGCGCTTCGGCGGTGAAGAAGATGTTGGCGCCTTCGACGATGGCGCGGCAGGTCGGGACCCCGTCGGGCCCGATGAACTGCTGCCAGTTCTTCTCGTTCACCGTGTAGGGACGGCCGCCAGCGGGGATGAAGACGTCGGCCTTGGTGGTGAAGTGGAGGTTGTTTCGCGTGCGGATGTTCTCCGACGTGTCGGCCCGGATGACGAAGGCGCCCTCGGCCTTCGACAGGGCCTTCGGGTCGAACTCGGCGATCGATTTGCCCTCGTGGAAAAGGCGCAGGAGCTCCTGCCAGTTCAGGCCGCTCGGGTCGTGCGCCGCGCCGAAACCGTCGGCGACCGCCACGACGCGCGCATGCGCGCCGTACTCGCGGTGCAGGATCTTGAGCTCGTTGCCGGCGACGTCGCCGTCGGGGCCGCCCGTGATTTTTACCGTGAAATCCTGCTGCCGCGGGTTGATACCGAGGTAGCGGAGCGCGTTGTCGAGGTAGACGTTCAAGCCTTCGGAGGTGACGCCGTACTCCTTGTGGTTGATGCCGGCGCCGGGCTTAGACGACATGAAGGCAAGCGCGTAGCGGTAGCCGCGGCGCGCCGCCTGGAGCGGGATCCACTCGATCAGGTCGTTGGTGATGTTCTCGTCCGGGCCGAGATAGATGATCTCGTCTTTGTCGTAGTAGCTGACGAGGGGCGGCGCGCCGGCGTCGTCGGACTCGTCGCGCGCGACGAGCAGGTCGAGCATCGCGTTGATGGCGCCGCGGACCGCCTGATGACGGTGGCCGCCCGGCTTTAGCACGAGGACGCCTTTAGAGCCGCCCTCCGGGATGTCCTTGTTTTTGAGCTGCTGGGCGAACGAAAGGCCGTAGACCTCGTCGAAGATCCCGGCGAGCGCGTAGTCGTGGTCCGAGCCGTTGCGCGGCATGACGACGCGCAGACCGCCGCGGGCGATGTCCTTCCAACGCACGTGGAAGAAGCGGTAGTTCTTGCCGACGATGAAATAGATCCCGAACGGCTTGTTCGGGTAGTACTTCGGATTCAAGACCTCGGGCGCAACGCGAAAGGCCAGGCCCGTCTTCGTCGGCATGAAGTAGTTGGTCTTCAGCACGTGGTCCAGGAAGTTGATGCTCTCCGTCAGGATCGAGCGCTCGACCTCGTCGATCACCTCACGCACCATCCCTTGCAAGGTCAACTTCGTCTTGTCGTAGGCGTTGCTCCGGCGCTCCTTCGCTTTCAGCGGGTCGAACTTGATGCGGAAGAGCGTGATCAGCTCGCGGGTGAAGTCCGCATACTTGAAGAAGGTCGTCCGGATCTTGTACTGCGAATAGTAGTACGGGTTGTCCTTCCCAAGCATGACGTGCACCAGGTCGCGATGCCGCGCATCAGGTTGGCCGCGTTGATCGAGAAGCCGTACGGAGCGCGCGTGAGATCGCCGTACTCGTCGACGTCGACCCAGCCGAGCGTCCTGACCGCCTTGTTCAGGCGCATGAACCCGACCGAGCCGACGTCGATCGCCTCGTCGTCGTCGCGCTGCACGATGAAGTGCATGACCGTGACCGGCTCGTCGAAGCCGTGCTGGAAGGTGACCAGGAACGCGCGGGAGACCGCGAACTCATAGCGCCCGAAGAGGTGGAGGATCTGCTCCAAGATCTCCGAGGCCTGCACGTTCTTCATCCCGATGGTGAGCCGCGCGGTCAGCGAGTTCTCGATCGGGTCGAAAAACGTGTGCGCGCCTTCGTGCGAGTGCATGTGGCGGACCATGCGGTACGTCAGCTGGATGCGCATCGCGGTCGCGTACATCACGAAGTCGTTGTCGAGGCTTTCGAGGTACTTGTCGATCAGCTCGGCGTCGCCGGGCCACTCTTCGTTCATGAGCTGGCGCGCCGCCTTGATCTTCTCGACGATGCGGCGGTTTTCGCGGTCGATCGGCTTGTACTCGGTGCAGTGGAAGGTCGAAAGGAAGAGCAGCTTGTCGCGGGAGAAATAGAGGGATCCCATCTTCAGCGCGTTCGGCGCCAGACGGTGGGCCATGTCGACCAGGATTTGCTTGTCGCCGCCGGGACCGATGTAGGTCACTTTGCTGCGGTCACGGTCCCAGAGCTCGACCGTCTGCTTCGTCTCGAACACGTGGCCGGTGATGATCGCCGAAAGGTGGCGGACCTTTTCCGGTCGGGGCGTGGTCTGATAGTAGATCCGCGGCATGTTGTTGAAGAACCAAGGCGTCAGGATCGCGATCGATTGATCGAGCCCGATGCGGACGGTGTCGGCGATGTCCTCGATGTAGGTCTCGAGCTCGTCGCCCGTCTTCACCGCCTCCCAGGAAGTCGACGACTTGCCCTCGGCCGTCATCGACGTGTCGTCGAAATCCTCGTCGATGTCGATCGAGGCTTTCTTCTGCGAGGGATTCTGCTTCGTGGCCATGGTGTCCTTCAGCTCTTGAGCTTTTCCCACCCCGCCTCAAGGCGCTGAAAGCCTTCGAGGTCGAGGTAGTCGCCACCGCTCTGCGCGAGGCGGTCCATGAGGTCGTCGGCCGGCGTGCGGCCGCGGTCGGTAAAGTGCGCTTGGAAGGCGGCGAGCTCGCGCTGGCCGCCGTCGGCGATGAAACAAGAGGGCAGGTTGGCGAAGCCGGCTCTGGCAAGCGCCATCACGTCCTTCGCCAACTTCGCCAGCTGCGGGTGCGCGAGGCCCCGTTCCGCCCCGGCGAGGAGGCTTACGGCCTGAGCTCGGATGGGGAGGAGCAGCTCGAGCACGCGGTCGAGCGTCTTGCCGTCGTAGAGGAGGCCGGTCATGTACTCGGCCGGGACCGCCTCGAAGGCGCGTGGCTGGCAGTCGATCGAGCGCAGCTCGAGGAAGCCCCGGGCGCGCACCTCCGGGAAGAGCAGCGTCATGTGCGTCTTGAAGTCGGCGAGCGTCGGGCTCACGCCGTCGACCGGCGTCTCGAGCCATTGAGCAAAGGTGAGGCCCTTCAGCTTTTCGGCCGGCACGCGGTAGTCCAGCGCCTCGATGAAGACGACCGGCGCGTCCAGCGCGAAATCGAGATAAGTCGCGATGCAGGCCTCGCGCGTCATTTCGCGCGCGACACGCTCTAGGCCTGGCAGTCCGGTGCGCCCCGGATCGACGTGGCGCCAGACGCGCGTGCGGAAGCCCGGGATGCCGGTCTTCTCGCGATCGACCACCGGCGAATAGGCGAACGTCGCCGCGGCGATCGGCGCGAGCAGCATGCTCGCGAGGTAGCGCTTCGCCAGGGTCTCTTCGTCCGGACCGAAGTCGAGGTTCACCTGGACGGTGCAGGTCTGGCGCATCATGCGCTGTCCGTAGGGACTAATGCCGGAGAAGTAGCGGTCCATCGCCCGGTAGCGCCCTTTGGCCATCTGCAGGCCGATTTCCGGGATCGTGTGCCAGGGGTTGATTCCGGTCTGCACGAGCGTGACGGCGTGCGCGCCGAGCGTCCGATCGAGCTCCGTCTGCATCGACCGCAGGCGGCGCACGGCGTCGGAGAGGCAAGGATAAGGCTTCGAGGAGAACTCGACCTGCCCCCCCGGCTCGAAGCTGACGTTGTCCTCTTGGTCCAGGAGAATGCGGAGGAGGAGCGTCTGCCCGTGATCGTCTTTCGTATCCTCGATGGTGAACTTGCGCCCTTCGGCCCACGCGCGCAGGATCGAGGCGATGGTGTCGGCACGATCGCCCTGCAGCGGCACCGAGCGCGGCAGATTGGTGCCCGCGAGCGGCGCGTACACCGGCAGCATCTCGATTTCGAGGCCCACCTGCCCCGGCCACTTCGGATACTTCTTGGCGTATTCCGCGGGGCGAAGCTTGAAGGTGGATTCTTCGACGTGCTCCCGAAGAAGGGCACGGGTCAGCGGCATGGATAACCTCGCGGCGCGCGCGGAGGGCGGCGAGAACGACCTTCACGGGCCTTCTGCGGCGCCTGCCTCGACGTTGATGGCGAAGTCCGTTATACCGTGTTTCCGAACGGTATCAATCAGTTTCACCACGGCGCCGTGCGGCGTTTCTTTGTCGGCGGCGATGATCGCGTTGACCGCCGTCGTGCCCTCGATTTTCTTCTCCGCCTCGATGCGCGCGCCGACCTCTTCCCAGCTGACCGGCTGGCCATTCAGGTAGAGCGCCGAGCTCTTGTCCAGGGTGAAAGCCAAATTCTTGGTTTTCTCGGGATTTTCGGCGGTATCGGCTTTGGGGAGATTGACGTTGATCGACTGGTTCACGATGTAGGTCGCGGTGACCATGAAGATCACGAGAAGCACCAGCATGACGTCGACGAGCGGCGTCACGTTGATGCCGGTGATCTCGTCCTCGTCGTTGCCGCCGCCCGTGCTGGAGGCCATGGGCTTACTTCTCCGTGCTGTGCGAGAGGACGAGGCGCATGATCGCCTCGGCGTTCTGGTAGTGACGCTTGACGACGCGCGTGAAGCCGTTGAAAGCGATCACGGCCGGAATGGCGACGATGAGGCCGACGGCGGTGGCGATCAAGGCCTCGGAGATGCCCGCCATCACCACGGACGCGCCGCCGGCGGGGTTGGAGGCGAGGTCCTTGAAGGCGACGATGATGCCGATGACCGTGCCGAAAAGGCCGATGAACGGGGCGTTGTTGCCCAAGGTGCCGAGCACGACGAGGCCGCGGTCCATCACCTGGCGCTCGCCGATCAGGTAGCCTTCCATCGACTCACGCATCGCCTTCGTGCCGCGCGCGCGGTAGTCGAGCCCGCGAAGGACGACCTGCGTCGAAAGGGACGGGTTGGTCCCGCAAAGGCCTTTGATGCCGTCGTAATCGTTGTCGATCAGCTTCTTCGTCAGCTCACGCGCAAAAGTCTGGAAGTCGAGGCGCAGGCGCAGGTAGAAGACGGCGCGCTCGAGCATGATGGTGACCGAGATGACGCTCGCCGCGATCAAGAGCCAGAGCACCCAGACGGTGCCGAGCATGGTGATGCCGAGGAGTTTCTCAATGAGGTTGAACTGCATCCGCCGGGGCTCCTGCTAGAAAAAATTCAACGTGTCGAGGAAGTCTTTGAAGATGGTGTCTTCGACGGACGAGCGCTGGTCGCTCGAAAGCATGAGACCGAAGCTGAGCCCGAACGAGTCGAGACGCCGCGTGCCGCTCGCGCCGGATCTCACCGAATCTTCGGGCTCAACGATAGTATGCATCAGCTCGATGGTCGTTTGGAGCATAGTTTGACGGCCGAGGCGCGAGACCGCGCCGATCCCTATTCCGCCGAAAGGTCCGCCCCAGGCGCCGACCAGCTCGGTCGTGAGCGCCGGGTCGGGAGCGATGAGACGGTAGGTCGCGGTGCCGCCGCGGAGGCTGACGTAGACGGAGTCGGCGACGCGGAGCGCGACCTCGCCACCGTACGTGAGAAAGCTCGCCTGCTCCGCGCCGATGCGCGCATCCTTGCGGCTCGCGGGCAGGTAGTTGGCGTATGCGCCGAGGTCGATCACCTGCTTCATCGAATAGCCAAGCGACAGCGCGGCGCCGTACCCGTAATAGTTCGGCGTGGCTTCCTCTAACGTCGGGCGGGGCGCGAGGACCGCCCAGCCGAAGGCCGGATAGGCATACGGGCCCGCAACAGTCTCCGATGCCGAGGCGAGCGCCAGACCGGTCAGGAAGAGCTTGCGGCCGAGCGCCTGCATCGCGTCAGAGCCCCAGTCGCTCGAGGAGCTTCTGCTCGTAGACGGCGAACGGCGTCAGCGCGTCGCCGAAGAGCGGCGAGCGAACGCGCGGGGCTGCACCGGTCACGCCAGAGTCGCGCGACGCATAGAGCGTGGCGCGCTCGCGGGGCGCGCCTTGGCGCAGGAAGAGGTCCCGTGCCACGATCTTCTCGGCCGGCGCGACGACCCAGCCGGAGCCGGTACGCTCGAAGAGAAAGCCGACGCCGGACGCGGGCTTCAGGTAGAAGTAAGGCCGTCCCGGCGCGATCCGACCGGTCTCGCGCAGAACCGAGATCTCGCGCGGATTTTGGTCGAGCAGCAGGAAAACGCGCCGGCGCAGGCGTTCGAAGATTTGATCGGCGACCGCGTCCTCGTCGATCAGGACGTAGCGCTGCTCCAGGGTCTCTGGGGACCGACGGACCGGAGCCTCGTGCCCGAGGTCGCCTCGGCGGCGTTGCGGCAGTAAGCGGCGGGCGAAAGCCGCGAAGCTCCGGAATAAAAATCTCATTCTGGTCACTTCATCCGCCTTGACAGGTCTCGGTAAGACCTTTAAAAACTGACCCTACTGAAGGCGGGAATAGCTCAGTTGGCTAGAGCGTCGCGTTGCCATCGCGAAGGTCGCCGGTTCGAATCCGGTTTCCCGCTCCATCTTCAGTCCAGTCTCCCTCGATCTTACCATCTTCCGACTTCCCCTGCTCAATCGGTCCTGTTCTTGCACACTTCCGCCTAGGAGGTGCGTCATGACACGTCATAAGCACGGTAAGCAAAACTCTGGTGGCGAGCCCAAAAAGGGCCATGAGACCCGGGGCAAGGACGCCGGCGAGATCGCCGACGGCCAAGACGACAAGCGCGGCAACATTGGTCCATCGGGCCAAGGTACGCACCGCGGCCGCGAGCGCAACAACGTCCAGACCGGCGTCTCAGGGCGACCTGACGTGAGCTCGCAGGGCAAAAAACCGACCGGCAACGGTCATAAGTGAAACAGCACCGTCGCTTTTGAGCGACGGCTGCAAAACCAAAGAGGTCTTTCATGACGCATGTTCCTCATACTCCTGAGCCGAGCTCCAAACAGGAGACTCCCGAGAGCTTCGAGCGCTCGATCGACCAAAAAGG
The DNA here is from genome assembly GCA_031416315.1 of Pseudomonadota bacterium. GTDB lineage: Bacteria > Bdellovibrionota_B > Oligoflexia > Oligoflexales > CAIYRB01 > JANOTL01. The sequence goes on along the minus strand of JANOTL010000200.1, from coordinate 13,831 downwards.
CGTGAAACGCGACTTCGACGGCAAGAAGCCCGAGAAGAAGCCGGTCGCCAAGAAGTCGACCAAGCGGTAATCCGGGCGCGGCGCGGGTCGCACCTTTACCATCGGGAAATCTTTGGCGATGATGGGACCTCTTCCCAGAATCGCGAGAGGTCCCGAGATGGTTGCTCCCCGCGCCGCCACGGCTCTGTTTGCCGCGACCGCCTTTCTCAGCTCCTTCCTGCTGTTTCTCATCGAGCCGCTCCAGGGGAAGATGCTCCTTCCCCTCTTCGGCGGGGCGCCGATGGTTTGGAACACCTGCATGGTGTTCTTCCAGGCGATCCTGCTCTTCGGCTATCTGACGGCGCACCTCACGACGAAACTTCGGCCGCAGCTTCAAGTCGTCGTCCAGCTCGCCTTGCTCGCGATTCCCGTAGCCTTCCTGCCGCTGGTCTTGCCGAGCCTTGACGTGCGGACCGAGTGGCTCTCGACCGAGCCGATGAAGTGGCTCCTCGTGGTGCTCGCGGGGACAAGCGGCCCAGCCTTCTTCGTCGTCGCGACGGCGTCACCTCTTCTCCAGACCTGGTACGCGCGCACGGGCACCGGCGCGGCCGCGAAAAACCCGTATGTTCTTTACGCCGCGGGCAACCTCGGGAGCCTCCTCGCCCTTCTCGCCTACCCGACGATCGTCGAGCCGAGTCTGCGCCTCAGCCAGCAGTCCTGGCTCTGGACCTTCGGCTACGCCGCCCTCGTCCTGCTTTTCATAGGCCTCGGCGTCTTCGTGTGGCGAACCGCGAAGCAATCGGGATGGACCAAGGAGCCTACGCCCGAGCCGTTCGCGCTCGAGGAGGAGGACGACGCGACGCTCCTCGCCTCGCTGCAGCCAAAGGAGGAGTGGGCATTCGACACGCTCGAGGAATGGTCGTCCAAGGAAAACCGCCCTGGGTCGAGACGCGCCGGAGGCAAGCCGAGCTGGGGAGAGCGCGCGCTCTGGGTGGCTTTGGCCTTCGTCCCGTCCAGCGTGATGCTCGGCGTGACGACATACATGACGACCGACGTCGCGGCGATCCCGATGCTGTGGATCTTGCCGCTCGCCATTTACATCCTTTCGTTCGCGATCGTCTTCTGGAAGTACCCGGATCGCTTGGACCGCGTCCTCGGCCGCGCGCTGCCGATCGCGATCGTGGCGATGCTGCTCTGCGTCTTCGCCGACTACCGCCAGAATCTGGGCTGGCTGATCGCCCTCCACTTGGTCGGCTTCTTCCTGTGCGCGATGGTCTGCCATGGCCGCCTCGCGGCGCGGCGGCCGGCGCCTAAATACCTCACGGAATTCTATCTCTGGCTCTCGATCGGCGGCGTCTTCGGCGGCCTCTTCAACACGCTGATCGCGCCGAACGTGTTCAAGACGATCGCGGAGTATCCGCTGATCCTCGCCGCATCGCTCGTGCTCGCCGCCGGCTTGCGCGAGGAGAAGCGGAAGGACCTGCGCACGGTCGTCATGATGATGGTGGCGGTCGCGGCCGCCGCGCTCCTGACCTCGCAGATGATCGAGCTCTACCGACAGAGCAAGTTCGACGCCGTAGCCCTCCAGCTCGAAGGGCTCTGGACGCAAGAGGCGACGCGCTCGACGCTCGTCTACGGCATTCCGCTGCTCGCGGCGCTCTGTCTTTGGCGAAGGCCCTGGTGCATGGCGGCCGCCGTCGTCGGCGTCGTCATCCTCTCGACGACGCACGTATACGACGGCTCGGTGCTCTACCAGTCGCGCAGCTTCTTCGGCACGCTGACCGTGCGCCAATACGACGATCCGGCTTCGCACTCCTTGGCCCACGGCGGCATTTTGCACGGCGAGCAACGCATGGCCGACCCCGACGAGCGCGCCGTGCCGCGCTCCTACTATCATCCCGACGGCCCGCTCGGGCAGCTCGTGCAGGTCGTCACCGAGCACCGCGAGCGGCCGAAGATCGGCGCGATCGGCCTCGGTACCGGGGCCATCGCCGCATACGGCACGCCGGACAACGAGATCACGTTTTACGAGTTGAATCCCCACGTGGAGAAGATCGCGCGCGATCCCAAACTTTTCACCTACGTGGACGACTGCCTAAAGCGCTGGTGCCACCTGTCGATCGTCATCGGTGACGGGCGCCTCAAGCTCCTCGAGTCGAGGGAGACCTACGACCTCATCGTCGTCGACGCTTTCAGCTCCGACTCGATCCCGGTGCACTTGATCACGAAGGAGGCATTGGATGCCTACCTTTTGCACTTGAACGAGGGCGGCCTCATCGCCTTCCACATCTCGAACCGCTACGTGAATTTGGAGCCGGTCCTCCTCAATCTCGCCAACGAGCGCGGCCTCGGCTACGCCCTACGCTACGAGGAAGGGGACGAGGCCATTGGCAAGGGAGCTTCCACCTGGGCCGTGATCGTCGGGCAGCACGGCCTCTACGAGCACGTGATCGCCGACGAGCGTTGGCGCGGTCTGGAGGAGAATCCTAAGGTCGGTGTCTGGGCCGACGACTACGCCAACGTCCTCCGGACCCTGACCTGGTACTGACCACGTGCACGAGGGGTTGGAAAAAGGCCCTTTTTTCGCTAAAGTGGACTGAACTTTCACCTACACGAAGATGCGTCGATCATGTTCGCAAACGACGGACGGCGTTTGGCTCATGCTTTTCGGATCGCCGCCCGCCAGGGCTTCGACGCCGGGGCGGAGCTTTGCCTCGCGACGATCGTGCGCACCGAAGGCTCGACCTACCGCAAAGCCGGGGCTCAAATGCTCGTCGGACGCACCGGTCCCGCGATCGGGCTCCTGAGCGGCGGCTGCCTCGAGGACGAGATCGTGCGCGCAGCGCGCGCTTTGCTCGACTCGCCGGCCGGCGAAGAGACGCGGCTCCTCTTCTTCGACCTCATGCCAGAGAGCGAGTTTCTCGTCGGCTACGGGAAAGGCTGCTCAGGCCAGCTCACCGTGCTCGTTGAGCGCTTCGTCGCGCATACGCGAGAAGAAGCGCGCATCCTGGCCGATCGTCTCGCGCTCGTAGACGAGCCATGCGGCGTAGCTTTAGTCTATGAAGCGCGCGGCACCTGTGGTGGCGTACGCGCCGGTGATCGCCTCGCAGCCCGTGACGACGGCGAAACTTTGGAAAGCGGAGCGATGCCCGCGGCTCTGCGCACTCTCCTCGTCGAAGCGATCGAGACGGGCAAAGGCGCCGGCACCGGTCACGTCGTGGACATCGCGCTGCCGGACGGACAAATCTCCTGCTCGATCCATTATTTGCGACCGCCGCAGGACCTGATCGTTTTCGGCGCCGGGCCGGATGCGCCGGCATTGGCCCGCTTAGCCGACCAGATGGGCTTCGACGTTCGCGTTCTCGACCACCGCCCGGCGCGTTTAGATGCAGCTCGCTTTCCGGAGTCGACGCGCCTCGTCGCCTACAAGCCGGAGGCGCCCTTCGACGCGCTCGAGACGACGCCGCGAACCGCGGTCGTAATTATGACGCACAATCTCCTGGTCGACGCCGAGATCCTCAAGGCCTCTGCCGAGCGCGAGCTCTTCTACGTCGGACTTCTCGGCCCGACGCATCGTCGCGATCGCGTTTACGATTGGCTGCGCTCACAAGGCACCGAGCTCCCCGGCGAACTGCGCCGCACGCTCCACGCGCCGATCGGCCTCGACCTGGGCGGCGCCGGCGAGTGGGACATCGCGCTGGCGGTCACGGCCGAGATCCAGAAGCTGCGCCACGACGCCTCGGCGCAGCACCGCCGCGACCTGAAGAAATGGGCGGCCCCGCGGGCCGCCGCGGCGCTCGAGGAGACGCGGCATGGCTGAGCTCCTCGTCGACGCCATTGTCCTCGCCGCCGGCAACTCCTCGCGCCTCGGCCAAAACAAGCAGCTCCTGCGCTTTCGCGGCGAGCTCCTGGTCCGCCGCGCCGTGCGCCTGGCGCTCGCCTCGGGCGTCCGGCGTGTCGCCGTCGTCACCGGCTTCGACGCCGAGAAGATTGAGGAGGCGCTCGAAGGCCTCCCCGTCACCTTCATCACCAACATCGACTGGGCGCTGGGCATGGGCACCTCGCTCCGCGCCGCCGTCTTGTCAGCGGAGTTCTCGGATTCGCCGCCGCACGGCGCCCTCGTCCTTCTCCCGGACCAGATCCTCGTCGACGGCGCGCACCTGACCCGCCTCCTCGAAACGTTCCGCAAGCACGAGGGTCGTGGCATCGTCGCCACGAGCTACGGCTCCCCCGATGCCGAGCAAGGCGCGCCGACGATCTTCGCCTGCCCGTTCTTCCGCGCGCTCGCCGAGCTGGCTCCGGCCGCCGGAGCCCGCCGCTTGCTCGCCCGGTATGAAGGTCACGTCCGCCTCGTCCCATGCGTCGAGGCGGGAGTCGACGTCGACACCACCGCCGATCTCGAGCGTCTGCGGATGCTCGAGGGATCCACAGCTCAGGGAGAAACAGGTCGCCATGGCTCAATTTAAAGTGAACGGTGAAGGCAAAACCGTCGACGGTCCTGACGACATGCCGCTCCTCTGGGCCTTGCGCGACAACTTGGGCCTCACGGGCACGAAGTACGGCTGCGGCACCGGCCTCTGCGGCGCCTGCACCGTCAACATGGACGGCGCGGCGACCAAATCTTGCCAGGTGAAGCTGAAGGACTGCGGGGGCGCGAGCGTGCAGACGATCGAGGGTCTCGGCACCGAAAACAGCATGCATGTCGTGCAGAAGGCCTGGCTCGAGGAAAACGTCTCGCAGTGCGGCTACTGCCAGCCCGGGCAGATCATGGCGGCGGCGGTGCTCCTCGCCGGGAACAAGAACCCCTCCGACAAGGACATCGACGAAGCCATGTCGTCGAACCTCTGCCGTTGCGGCACGTACCCGCGCATTCGTAAGGCCGTGAAGCGCGCGGCCGAACTCATGTCAGCGGGGGGCTGAAACGATGACCGAGTCGATTGATCTCATCAACCGCCGTACGTTCATGATCGGCACGGCCGCCTTCGCCGGCGGCTTCGTCGTCGCCTGCAAGACCGGCGGCAACCGGTCCGACGTCAAAGGCCTCGGCGAAACCTTACAAGCCATCGCCGCGATCAAGTTCCCGAACGCCTGGGTCGCCGTCACCAAAGACGGCCAAATCCTCTACACGCTCGACCGGGTGGAGATGGGCCAGGGCACGATGACCTCGCACGCTTCGATCGTGGCCGAGGAGCTGGGGATCGAGCCGAACAAGGTCATCGTCCAGTTCGCACCGCCCGCGAAGATCTACTTCAATCCCGGCTACGGCGCCCAGGCAACGGGCGGCACGACGTCCCTCTCCGGCAGCTGGCAGCCCCTGCGCCTCGCGGCGGCCGCGACGCGGGAGATGCTCACCGCCGGCGGCGCCCAGAAAATGGGCGTAAACGTCAAAGAGTGCGTCTGCGAGAAGGGCAAGATCGTCCACAAGCCCACGGGCAAGGACGTCAAGTTCGCCGACATCGCGCAGTTCACGGCCGAGAACATCAAGGCGCCGTCCGCGCCCCTGCCGAAGCCGATGTCTTCGTACAAGACCCTCGGCAAGAGCGTCAAGCGCCTCGACTCGCCCGACAAGGTCGTCGGCAAGGCCGTCTACGGCATCGACGTCAAAGTCGAGGGCATGCTGATCGCCTGCGTCGCGCGTCCAGGCGCGCACGGCGCCAAGGTCACCTCGTTCGACGACGCCAAGGCGAAAGAGTACATGCAGGCCAACGGCGGCGGCGGCGAGATCGTCCAGATTGCTTCCGGCGTCGCCTGCATCACCAAGCACTTCTGGACCTCGAAAAAGGCCGCGGACCTCGTCACCATGCAAGCCGCGGGCGGCATCGACCCGAGCTTCGACGGCAACTTGGGCAAGCTCGTCGAGGCCAAGGGCCTCGCGACCGCCCCAGCCGTTTCGGTCACGAAGAAAGGCGACGCCGCCGCCGCGCTGTCGACCGGAACGAAGGTCGAGGCGACGTACGAGGTGCCCTACGCACCGCACCAGACGCTCGAGCCGCAGAACTGCACCGCGCATTACGACGGCACGAAGCTCACGATTTGGTGCCCGACGCAGATCCCCGACGGCGTTCAAGGCATCGGCACGCGCATCACCGGCCTCGCCGCAGCCAACGTCATCGTCAACCAGACCCTCATCGGCGGCGGCTTCGGTCGACGCCTCTCGCTCGACTTCGTCGCCGAGGCGGTCGAGATCAGCTTCAAGATCAAGAAGCCGGTGAAGCTCATCTGGACGCGCGAGGACGACGTCCGTCACGACGTTTACCGCCCGGCTATGGTGCACGTCATGAAAGGCGCCGTCTCCGGCGGCAAGATCGCCGCCTGGAACCAGCGCATCATCGGCCAGTCGATGGGCGTCGCGATCTCGAAGGACTCGCTGACCACCGTCCTGCCGGCGCTCGTCGACGGCGACAAGATCAACTTTCTCGGCAGAGTCGTGCAGCTGACCGCGTCGAAGCAGGTGATCCTCGACCCCTTCTCGGTCGAAGGCGCGAAAGACTCCGCTTACGCGATGGCGACGCAGAACGTCGACTATCACTACGTCGAGACCGGCGTGCCGATCGGCTACTGGCGCTCAGTCGGCCATTTCCATACGGGATTTGCCGGCGAATGCTTCGTCAACGAGCTCGCGGCCGCCGCCAACAAGGATCCCCTCGCCTTCCGTGAGGGCCTCACCGGCGGCAATGACCGGATGGTGGGCGTCCTGCGCAAGGTCCGCGAGATGTCGAGCTGGGCGGATGCGGCGACCGGACCAGACGAGGCGAAACGCGCCAAAGGCGTGGCCTCCCACGCCTGCTTCGGCTCCTTCTGCGCCATCGTCACGCAGATCGCGCTCGTCTCCGGCAAGCTCCGTGTGGAGAAGGTCTGGGCCGCGATCGACGTCGGCTTCGCCGTGAACCCCGACATCGTCCGCCAGCAAGTCGAGGGCTCGGTCATTTTCGGTCTCACGTCCGCCTTGAAGCAGAAGATCACCTTCAAAGACGGCGCCACGGTCGAAAGCAACTTCAACAACTCCGACCTCCTCCGCCTGAACTATACGCCCGACATCATCGTCGAGCTCGTGAACGACAAGGCGCAGGGCATCGCGCCGACGGGCATCGGCGAGGTCGCGGTGCCGTCGATCGCGCCGTCGCTCATCAACGCCATCTCGCGCGCTGGGGGTGAGACGTTGCGCTCCTTGCCGATCGCGATGGCTTTGACGCCAATGGTCCACGTCGCGAGCACGGGGACGAACCCCGGGAACGGGACGGATACGGGGAACGGGACGGATACGGGGACCGGGACGGATGCTGGAACGGGAACGGGAACGGGAACGGGAACCGGCGAGACGCCGGTCGGCAATCCCGTGGCCGACGCCGCTTGGAAGTCGGTCGAGCAGAACTGCAAGACCAGCGGCTGCCACTCCAACTACAAAGACCTGAAGTGGATGGTCGAGAAGAAGAAGGTGAAGCCGGGCTCCGTCGAGGAGTCGAAGATCATCATCCGGATCAAGGACGACGCGGACATGCCGCAGAACGAGGATGGGGAGCCCATCCCCATGCCGGCGGCGGCGCTCAAGGCCCTCGAGGATTGGATCACCGCCGGCGCGCCGACGCCGGGCTGACCCAAGCCCGAGCGGCACGATGACGTGGCGCTCGGGCATGTGATAGACAGGGCGGATGCAGAAGTCCGCCTGGGGCGATCAAGCCACCCAATTTTTCCACGAGCTGACCCCCGAGCGCATCCTCGACGCCGTCGAGCGCTCGACCGGGCTACGCTGCACCGGGCGCGCGCTGGCCCTCAACAGCATGGAGAACCGCGTCTACGAGATCGAGATCGACCTCGGCGACGACGAGGGCCCGCGCGCCTCGCGCTCAGCCCGCCCCGACCGCTACGTGATCGCCAAGTTCTACCGCCCAGGGCGTTGGTCCGAGGCGCAGATCCTGGAAGAGCATCAGTTCCTGCACGATTTGGCCGAGGTCGAGATCCCCGTCGTGACGCCGCGGCCCTTCCTCGACGGCAAGACCCTGCATAAGCTCGCCGACGCGCCGATCTGGTACGCCATCTTCCCGAAGATCGGCGGTCGCTCGCCGGACGAGCTTGGCCCCGAGCAGCTGGCACAGGTCGGTCGCCTTCTGGCCCGCCTCCACAACGTCGGCGCCACCCGTGAGGCGCCGCATCGGGTCGCACTGGACCCGGTGACCTACGGCGTGGAAAACTTGCGCTACCTGCTCGATCTGCGCCTCGTGCCGGCGAATCACGCCGATGCCTACAAAAAGGTCGTCGAGGCGCTGATCGACCGCATGACCCCGCTCTTCGCCGGTATCCCGACGCAAAGGGTGCACGGCGACTGCCACCTCGGCAACCTCCTGACCGGCCGCGACGGCATGTTCTTCGTCGACTTCGACGACATGGTTCGCGGCCCGGTCGTGCAGGACATCTGGCTCCTGATCCCGGGGCGGGACGAGGAAGCGCAGGAGCAGATCCGGGGCATGCTGGAGGCTTACGAGACCTGGCGGCCCTTCGACCGAAGGCAGCTGGCGCTGATCGAGCCCTTGCGCGCGCTGCGCTTCGTGCACTTCAACGCCTGGATCGGCCGGCGCTGGCAGGATCCGGCGTTTCCGCGGGCGTTTCCGCATTACGGAACCGATCGCTATTGGGGCGAGCAGATCGAGGATCTGCGCGAGCAGCTGGAACTGATTTCGGCTGCGGACTAAGCCACTAGAGGCTCGCCGCGTTGACCTGGATCACGTTCTTGATCGCCTGCATGGCCGCGACGTTCTCCGCGCTGAGCGCCGAGTCGATGCGGATCACGGCCATCGCGCGCCCGCCCTTCTTGTTGCGGCTCAGGTTGAAGCTGTCGATGTTGATGCCGCGCGTCGCGAGGAAGTGGCCGACGTCGCCGATGACGCCCGGGCGGTCGTTGTTCTCGAGCAGGATGAAGTCGCCGGTCGGCTCGACCTCGAAGTAGAAGTCGTTGATCAAAGAGAGGCGCATGACGCGGTCGTCGAAGACGACGCCGCCGACCGTGAGCTCCTTGCCGTCGGTGCCGCTGACGCGGACCTTCAGGGCCGATTTGTAGCTTTGGAACTCGGGATCCGTGCTCTCGACCCAGCGCAGGCCGAGCTTCTCGATGTGCGTCTCGACGTTGACGAAGGAGACATGGCCGTCGACGACCTGGGCGGCGTAGCCCTTAAAGAAGCTGAGCCTGACGATGGAGTGGTCGAGCTTCGCCAGATCGCCGCGGTAGCTGAAGCTCACGGTTGTCGGATTGAAGCCCAAAATCTGGCCGACGAGAGAGCCGAGCTTCTCGGCCAGGACGGCGTAAGCCTTCAGCATCGGGCTTTCGATGATGCCGATCTGCGGGAGGTTGACCGGATAGTCGACGACGCCGCCTTCGACGGCTTTCTCGACTTGGCGGAGAATGGTCTCGCCGATCGCGATCTGCGCCTCCAGGGTCGACGCGCCGATGTGCGGCGTGCACCAGACGTTGTCCATGGCGAGGAGCTCGGGGCTTACCTTGGGCTCCGTCTCCCAGGTGTCGATGCCGGCGCCGGCGATGTGCCCGGATCTGAGCCGCGGCGCCAGCTCCTTCTCGCCGATGATGCCGCCGCGCGCGGCGTTGACGACCCAGCTGCCGGCCGGCATGAGGTCGAGCATCTCGCCGGTGATCATGTTCTTCGTCTCTTTGTTGAGCGGCACGTGCACGGTGAGCATGTCCGTAACCTTCAGCATCTCGCGCAGGTCCGAGAACGGCTTCGCTTGATGGCGCTCGAACACCTGCGGCGCAATGTATGGGTCGTAGGCGAAGACCTCCATGTCGAAGCCGCGGGCGAACTTCGCCACGCGGTGACCGACGTTGCCTAAGCCGACGATGCCGATCCGCTTGCCGCGCAGCTCCCGGCCGGCGAAGCGGTGGCGGTCCCAGCCGCCCTTCTTCATCGTCTCTTGCGCCTGCGGCACGTTGCGCAGCATCGCGAGCATGAGGGAAAGCGTCAGCTCGGCGGCGGAGTTGGTGTTCTTGCCCGGGCAGTTGATGACCAGGATGCCCTTTTTCGTGGCATATTCGATGTCGATGTTGCCGACACCGACGGCTGCGCGCGCGATGACCTTGAGCTCGGGCGCGGCGTCCATCACTTGCTTGTCGACGTCCGTCTCGCTGCGGGTGACGAGGACGTGCGCCGTGGGCACCGCCTCGAGGAGCGCGGCGCGCGTGCAATCCGGCGCGTATTGAACGTCGAAGTCGCGGCGCGACTTGAAGCCGGCGATGGCCCCCTCGTGCAGGGCGCCAGTGATCAGGACCTTGGTGCGCATCGCTGAAACCTCGATAAAATGTAGGAAAAAGCTAGCACGGAGGCTAGCTCTGGACCACAGCCTTTATCGCGGATTTACCGGCGCGTCGCCACCGGACCGAAGGGCATCGTCTTGGAGGCCTGCCCCTTCGCCGAAGCCGCGAGGCGCGAGCGCAAGGCCACGCGGCCCTCGCGCAGCACCGTCAGGTTCGCGGAGCCGCCGGGCTGCCCCCAGTACGAGTAGGCGAAGCGCTTGCCCTCGACGGGCGTCGCCGCGAAGCCGGAGACGTAAACCTTCAGATCGCCTTTGCCGTCACCGACCATGCCGTGCAGATTCAGCGTCAGCCGGCGCCAGCCCGCGATCGGCGCGACGTGCGCGATGCCGGGCGTAACCAGGGCGCAGCGTTCGGCGCCGGCGGCGCAAGGCGCCTCGTCCTCGCCGAGGAGAAGCTTCAAGGTCTCTTGGTCGCCGGAGGTCGCGACGACCGGGATGAGCTCGCCATCGGTACGCTGCAGGAGCCGGCCTGGAGTCAGCGCCCACAAGCGAGCCGACGGCGCGCCGACGAGCCAGTCTCTACCGACCTTTTCGACCTCGTGGGCAACCGGAGCATGCATCGTCGCAGCCCAGAGCACGTCGCGCGCCGTCGCCGTCGCATCGTCTTGGTAGTTGCGGAGATAGGAGAACATCGTCTCGCTCGAGCCGCCTTCGCGTTGGACCTCGGCCGTGACCTGGACGAGGTGCGCGAGGCCGTCCTCGCCGGTGCCGGGCGCAACGAGGTCGCGCACGATCACGCGCATCGGGCTCTTCGGGTCCAAGCGAGCGCCGAGCTCGCGCGCGCGGCGCTTGAGCGCGGCGCCGACGTCGGACAAGGGCGCGAACTGGCCCTTGTCCTCGACGACGATCCAAAGGCTGGCGCCGTCCAGCGCGCGGCCGCCACCGGTCGACTCGTCTTCGAGCGAAGGCGCGTCAGCAGCCACGGCCACCGCTTGCGTCGGCACGTCGCCCATCTCGGCATCGGCGCCGCCGTCCGCGTCGAAAGGGGCGGCGCGCTCCGAGGTCACGGCGCTCTCGCTTTCGGCCTTGCGGCGCGCGATCTCGGCGTTCTCGCGCTGGACCTTCTTCTCGGCCGCCGCGATCTCGGCGTCGACCTGAGCCGAGAGCTCTTGCATGGCGGCGCGCGGATCGCCGGCCGCGGCCGCGATCGCCGCCCGCGCCTTGGCTTTTTTCTCCGAGGACTTGGCGGCCGCGACCGCGTCGCCGTTGCGTACGAGCTGGACCGATCCGGTCAGCTCCAAGTCGCCGTCGGCCGGCATCGTCGGCGGCACGGCCATCGCTTTGGTCGCGGCGAGCGTCGTCTGGCCGATGGTTTTCGCGATCTCGAGCATCACGGTCGCGCCTGGCTTCACGCGCATGAAGCGGCGCCACTCGCCGAAGCTATCGGTGACGCCGACCGCCTGTCCGGCCTCTTTGACGACGGCGCCGGCGACCGGCCGGCCGTCGGGATCGAGCGCGCGCACCTCAAAATAGGCGTATGGCGCGTCGCCGCCGGCCGTCGCCGGTCTCCCGGCGTGCCAGAACGCCGCGGCAGCGACGGCGAAAGCCAGCGCCACGCCGAGCGTCGCGGCGCCGAGCGCGCCCGGCGAGAGCTTGCGCCCCAATCGATGCGGCGTCTCGATCTGGAACAGCTCGTAAGGATCCTTTTCGAGGATCTCTTCGACGTCTTCTTTGAAGCGCAGAACGCCCATGGCGCACACCTCGTGATTTTCTCTCTCTTTCCAGTGTAGAGAGGCGCGCTTGGCGAAAAAATGGGCAGGACTTGCCCGCGCTTTGCGACTAGAGTGCGCAGATGTTGCCCGTCTTCGTCGCCTTGTCCCTCTTCGCCTTCGCGCTCGGCGTCGCGCCCCTCGCCGCGGCGCAGATCGAGGACTTGGCGCCACCCCGTCCGCAGGCGCCGCCGCAGGATCTGCGCCGCGACGCGGAGACCGACCTGGAGGCCAAGCGCACGGATCGCGCCCGCCGAGACGTGGAGTCGGCGCCGGCCGAGTCGACGCCGGCACAAACGCGGCGGAAGAGCCTCAGCGCGGAAACGCTCGCGGAACGGCCGTTGGATCTCCTCTTCGAGCTCTCGATCGTGCTCGGCGCGGCGGTGACGGACGGCGACAAAGGCGGCTACACGGTCGATGCCAGCTCGCACGCGACCCTTGCCCTGCGCCACGGCTCGGCGCCGGCGGGCGGCACCGATCTTTTCTATGGGGCGAGAATCGCGCCTTTTTCAGGCTCCGGTTATTTTAAGGGCAAGCCCGGACGCTACGGCCTCACGTTTTTCGGGCCGATGGTGGGAGTAGGCAAAATCGACCCGGTGCCACCGCAAGGTGGCCCCTTCTCGGGTTGGCTCGTGTCGGGCGGCTACGCCGCTCTCAGCAAAGCCGGCCAAAGCAGGACCGCCGCACCGGATCGCGAAAGCGACTTCACATCGAAAGGGATCGCGTTTGAGTGGCCCGGTGGACTTTGGCTCGAAGCAAGGTGGCTGCGCGTCCTCTACGGAGCGCTCGGCTACGACCTCGTTTTCGGCGTCCAAACCGGCCGCGAGCGCAGCCTCCTCTACGGCGGCGTCGCCGTGGCCGCGTGGCGCTGAGAGGCTTCTTCTCTTCTTCGCGCTCCTCCTGCTCTCCGCTTGCGCCATCCTCGGCGGAGACGAGCAGAAGGAGCCGACCGAGGACCAGGAGGAGCCGGCGGAAAGCTCCGTCTCGGCCGCGTTTTCTGGAGGAGAAGAGGACGGCGATCCTCTCGGTCTGCCGCACGCCGATGCCGCGACCGCATGGGCGACGCGCGTCCTTCTCACGACACACGAGCTACCGCCGGAACAGACGCTGCAAATCTGCATGACCGAGGCGCGCACGATCGCCGAGGACGCCGCGAGCCAACAAGACATGCTGACGGCGCAGTACGAGCTTGCAACGGTTTCGGCGAAGGATCCGCGCCTCTTCCACTTCTGCTTCTACAAGCTCGCCAGCGCTCTCGACGAGCGCCTCGCGCGCGGAGGCCCGCTCTTCGACGACCTGGCCGACGAGTTCTTCCGCGGCATGCGCACGCTCTGGATCCTCGCCCGCGCGATGGACGAGCACTCCGGCCGCGGTCGCTACTTCCGCTATGTTCAGGCGCGCTACCTCCAGATCTCACGCGAGATCTTCGGCCGCGCCATGGAAGTTGTCGGCGCGCCGATGCGCGGCGTCGCCAGGCCCGCGCACTAGGAAGAACTTGCCTAACTAGTCTCTGGCGCGAAACGCGCCAGAGACTATCCTGAGGAGCAAAGCGACGAAGGATCTCGGCGATAACCAACTGATTCGATTGACGTGGTGAGATCCTTCGCTGCGCTCAGCGGAGCGAGGGATCTCGCGGCGCTACCCATAGCGTCCGTCACGCGACCCTCGCTCTCGCCGGATTCCCGGGCAATTTCCCGATCGCTTGATCATGCAGACTTTGCCTTCCCTGCTCGCTGCGCCCTGGTCAGTTGCCGCAGATTGAAGCCGAGGACAGAGGCGTACCCGGCGGCCAGTGTTGCCGCGTCGCTCTGCATGCGACTTCTTCC
>JANOTL010000199.1:0-43549 GCA_031416315.1 Pseudomonadota bacterium | reverse complement strand
AACAACATTCTATTTTCATTGTCTTTATTCATTTCTAGCCCCGTTACGCCGACGCCCCACGTCGACACCGAATCATTCAATCGGGTCGCTCACGAGATCGACTCTGCCGTCGAGGCGCACGGTCCCGAAAGCGTCTTGGTTGTCTTCGACATCGACAACACGCTCGCCGCGACTGACGGCGACATTGCGAGCGAGCACTGGTTCCAGTGGCAGGCTGCGCGCATCAAGGCGCTGGACTTCAGCCGCGGCACCGTTGCGACGAGCGTCGAAGAGCTGCTCACGGTGCAGGGCTGGATTCTCACGATGACGAAGATGCACGCCACGGAACCGGCGCTGCCGCCGACCGTCGCCGCGTACCAAGAGCGCGGCGTGAAGTTCATGGCGCTGACCTCTCGGATGCCGGACCTGCGCGACGCTACCGTTCGCGAGCTATCCCGGAATGGCATTCACTTGGAGCGGACCGCACCGGGCCCACGGGGCGGATATGCCGGCACGTACGTGCCCGAAGGGGCACAGAAGACAGTGATCTACGAGAACGGCATCATGCTGACTCAAGGCCAGCACAAGGGCGAGATGCTCCGCAGCTTGCTCGCGAAGACTTCGACGACAGTCTCAGCAATTGTCTTCGTCGACGACCGCCCGCACCATCTCGACGGAGTACGCGAAGTCTTCGCTGGCCGCCCTGAGCAGGTCGTGACCGTGCGCTATCACCACGAAAGTCCGCGGATCGATGCGTTCAACGCCAGCGACAAAGCCGAGGTCACCGAGCAGTGGTGCACGCTCAGCCGCGGACTGGTACCGGTCGTTACCAGTGGGTTCATCCCCTGCGTCGAGTGAGCTACTTCGTGGGAGGCGCCGTCGGCTGCGGCGGCGCCTTCGCCTCGAATTCCGTCACGGCCGCACCGTACTGGCTCGATTTTTTCAACCGCTCCATGTACTTGATCGCACGCTTCGCCTTGGCTGGCCACTCGGCGCCGGTCAAGGTCCCGCGCGCGCCGTGGTACGTCGAGCAGCCCGGGTAGGTCGCCTCGGTCTTCACGGACTTATCCGTGAATACGTACTTCACGACGCAGCGCACTTTCTCCGAGTCGCCAGGGCCGTCGTAGATCAAGGTGTCGCCGGCTTTCGCATCGAAGGTCGCGATCCCGGAGATCCCGCCCACGTGTCCGTTGAAGAACTGCAAATCCATACGCACGTAGGCCGCGCCGTCCCCGAACGGGACGACCTCGAGGATGTTCTCGGAGTCGTACTTCGAGCCGTCGACCAGAGCGTTCTTGAACCGCGTCTTGTAGACGCCGGCGACGGAGTCGACGAATCCCGCAGACACGGCGGCCGCGATCAGCAAGGCGTACATGCCGCTCAGACCTTCGGCGGATTGATGTCGTTGTCGATCGAGGCGGACTCTTCGATGCCGATTTTCTGGTAGAAGAGCTCGTCGATCGTCTTTTTGATCAGAATCCAGAGGAGCTCGCGGTCGTTGCAACGCGCGAAGACACCGAGCGGGATCTGAAAGCCCCCCTTGTCCTTGCGGCCGCCGCCGTAATACTTGCCGTGCTCGTCGGTTCCGAAGACGTCCTTCAGCCAACGGTCAGGGTCGAGCGTGTGCGACTTCGTCCGTAGCGAGCCGTCGATCACCAGGTTGCCGACGACGCCGTAGACGACGACGGTCTCGATGCCTTCTCGGTGCAACAGATAGTCCGCGCATTGGCCGATGCCGTCGCGGTCCTCGTCGCGGACGAAGCCGACGCCGGAGAACATGAACGTCGACCGGATGTCCTTGCGCTGCAAGGCAATCTGGGTGAGATCCATGGTCTTCGCCGGGATCGACTGATGCGAGATCAAGGACAACAGGTCCTTGTCCACGTATTGCGCGAAGTATTCGCTGGCACGGTAGTCGAGCGGAGTCGCGTTGACGAAGTTATCCGTATCGCTGCGCACGCCGTGCATGAGGGCCGTCGCGATACGCGTCTCGGTCGCCGAGTCGCCGGTGAAGCCGAGGGGTCCTTCGATCAGATACTCGCCGTAAATCGCGGAGGTCGAGCCAGAGTTCTCGCGGATGTCGACGAACTCGCCGTCGATCACGCCGAGCGGCTTATGGTGATCGATGAAGGCCAGGAGGCGGCACTCGGCCGGCAACTTGATCGGCAAGTCGGTCGTCTGCGAATCGTTGATCGCATAGTAGTGATAGGAGGAGACGTCGAAGCCGTCTTCATACTCGACCAGATCGAGGTCGAGCTTTTTGACCAGCGCCTTGTTCTCGTGGTGCGAGATCGACTCGAAGTGAAGGATGGTGCAGTCGATGTCGTAGTGCTTCGCGAGCCACTGCAGGCAGAGCGAGGTCGCGATGTTGTCCGGATCGGGATAGCCCTTGATGCAAATGAGGAGGCGCTTGCCCCGGGCCTTTTTCAGCGCCCGATGCAGATCCATCGCGGCGGCGCCGTAGACTTGCTCGTCGACGCCCTCGAGGCGCGTCGCGACGTCGCGCTGGCCTTCGACGAGCGCGCGGAGCTTCTCCTGATCCTTGTGACGAACGTACCCGGTCTCACGCGTCGTGCGCGGCGCCGGCGAGCCCCGATTCGGTCCGGGAGGAACCGACGCTTTCACCGCCGCCTTGACGGTTCCGCTCATCGGCTTCGACTTGTCTTCGGCTTTCCGCTTCAAATGGGCGCTCTCCGTTACGATCCGCCCTTCGTTTCGGAAGGACGCTTTCCAACATTACCACAGGGTCTTGCCACGACTTACAGATGCGACGCGAGCTGCCGCGGGGTGGGAAATTCGGCAAAAAGGAAGCCGCGACGGGCGAACGTCGCCGACTTGGCCAGGCGCTCCTTCAGCTCCGGCGCCGCCGCGACGGCTTTGGCGACGCCGATGATTAGGCCGCATTCGACGACCGTTTCCAAGGTTTCGAGGCGCATGGCGAGCTGCGCCTTGTGCCAGCAGTGGAAGAGCTCGACATGACGGCGTTGCTTCCCGTCATAGCTAGTAATCGTTAGATCGGGAAAACAGTAGGACTCGCGTCCCAAATGCACGAACTCGTCGGCAGGCGCCATACGCCAACGGCCTTCGTGTTGCTTGTTGAAACCGTCGATGAGGGCCGTCAACTCTTCGGGCACGTAGACGCCGCGCGTCGGACCCTCGACCTGCAGTCCGGCCTTTTGATCGAGCTTCAGCACGAGATCACGCTTCTTAAGGTGGACCGTCGCCTCGAGCTTCCACGACCCGAGTCGCACGACGTGCGGGAAGAAGTTCGCGAGGCGGAGGCCATAAACGCTGGCCTGATCGAACAGGTCGAGCGGCCCCGAAAGCGTCACGCTTTCACCAGCTTCCGCGTCACCAGGCACGACCTGGCAGAGAAGGCGGTGAAAGCGGATTTGGCGGAAGAGGGCGCGCTTCTCCGCCTGGCTCACGTCTTTTCCGATCGTGATCGTGAGCGACTTCGACTGCAAGAGCAGCCCTTGCACCTGTGCCACGTTGTAGCGCGTGACGAGGCTCTCCGCCGATAGCGCGGGCACTTGCCGAACTTTGCGGCAGCCCGGCAGGTCCGAGTAGAGTCTCTCAGGGAGACCCTGGGCGTCGACGTCGACTTCCGCCGCAACGCGCTCGCGAAAAACTGAAGGCGCGACGTAGCGCCCCGAGCCGCGACGCATCCTGGCTGCAGCTGCGAACACCTGCCAACGCAGATCTTCGACCGATGGATCGTCCGGGCCGACCTCGCAGCGGTCCATGAGGAGCTTGGCGAAGGCGGCACCGACGCCCGGGCCGGCGGCCTCGGACGCGAGCTCCTCCAACTCGTCGACGGTCGATCCAGCCGCCGAGGCGAACACGTCGACCATCGCCGCAGCCGTCGCGCGCGCGGCGGCATCGATCGGCTCGATGAAGGCAGGATGGAGACGCCCCGCCCTAACCCGATACTTCAGGTGTTCCTTGGTAAGCATGATGCTGTTTTCGCCGTTCGTTGGTCCACCGCTCGCTCGTGCCGCGCGAGACCAGTTCGTAGAGAACTGCACGTTTTCCGGGACGATGTCGCAGGATGCGGCCTAGGCGCTGCACATGCTCGCGCACGCCGCCAGAGCCGGAGATGACGATGCCGACGCCGGCGTCCGGCACGTCGACACCCTCGTTCAGCACCTTCGAGGTGACGAGGACGTTGACGTCGCCGTTGCGAAAGCGCTCGAGCATTTGCTTGCGCTCTTTCAAGCGCGTCTGGTGCGTGAGCACGGGCAAAAGAAACTCGCGGCCGATGCGGTAGGCCATGGTGTTGTCGTCGGTGAAGACGATCGATTTGTCCTCGGCGTGCTCGCCCAGAATGCGCCAGAGCTCGCCGAGCTTGGCCGAAGAGGCTTGCGCCAATCGCTTTTGCTCGCGATGGGCCTTCAAGGCCTCACGTCCATCGGGCATACGCGAGGCAAGTTGCACGAAGCGCTGCCAACCGCCAGGCTGCGCGATGGGAATGCGCATGCGCCGTACGAAGGCTAAGTATGTCTCACGAGCCGCCTGATAGGCCACAGCCTCGGCCTTCGACAGCGGCACTTCGAGGCTGACGACGTCGTAGGGAGCGAGCACGGTCGCGACCATTTGATCGATGCGCGCCTCATACACCTTCGGCCCGAGGAGCTCGAAGATGCGCGCCTCCTTGCCGTCGGCGCGCTCGACGGTCGCCGAAAGCCCGAGGCGAAACGGAGCGATCGCGCCGACCGCGATCATTTGATACTGCGGCGCGGGCAGGTGATGGCACTCGTCGACGACGAGAAGGCCAAAGCGGTTGCCGATCGTCTCGATCATCAACGCGGCGCTGTCGAAGGTCGCGACCGTGACGTCACGCAGATCGCGCGTGCCGCCGCCCAGAGTGCCGACGACGAGCGGCTTGCCGTCCGTGGAGCGCAGATGCTTTTGCAGCACGTCTTGCCACTGCTGCAAGAGGTCGATCGTCGGCACGACGATGAGCGTCGGCCTGCCGGTTTGCATGATGGCGAGGAGGGCCAGGATGGTCTTGCCGGCGCCCGTCGGGAGCTGCACGACGCCGCGGCGGCCAGAGTCGACCCAAGATTTTAAGGCCTCCACCTGATGCGGACGCGGCGTGATGGGGATGGTGAGCTCGAGCGGAACTCGGTCGTAAGCGCGCGCAGCGTCTTCGTATCGGGTATTTTTTTCCACGCAGTCGAGGATCAACTCACGGTAGGCGACCGCAGGAGCGCGCCACTGCAGGGTGCGATCGTCCCAAACGAAGCCGCCGGCGAGCTTGGCGTCCTTGCCCGCGCCGTCGACGACGAGTGTGCCGCGCGAGAAATCGATCCTCACGGGAGGTCCTCACGGATTTCAGCTCGAGGCGCGAGGCGCCAATAAATGGCCACACCGGCCAGCCACAATCCCGACAATGCCGCCACGATCATCCCGACCGAGAAGCCGAGCCGCACCCATTCCGGCGGCGGGTTCGCCATCATCGCATTCGCAGCCCAAAGGTTGCCGAACGCGATGGCGAGCACGAAGCCGATCGCCGCCGCGCGCGCCGCCCAGGTCTTCCGGAGGTCTCGGGTCGGGCTCAGAGCCCGCCCGGGGGATTCAGGTGTTTGCGTCGCCATTGCGCCACGTGTTGGACGCCGATGTCGAGCCAGGCGCCTTTGCCGAGCTCGGGCGTGTCGTCGAAGAAGGTCTCGGGGGGCAGGCCCTGCGCCATCATGAACCAAAGGCGCATACTGCCCTGATGGCCGACGATGCCGATGTCGGAGTCGTCGTCCTCATAGGAAAGGATCTCGAGCGCGCCGGCAGAGACGCGGTCACACATGTCACGGAAGCCTTCGCCCCGCGGGAACTTCAGCTCCATCGGCGCACGCAGGCAGGCTTCGTAGTGGCGCTGGAAGTCTTGCGGCAGCTCTTCCCAGGTCAGGTTCTCGTAGTCGCCGAAGTTGATCTCGCGCAGCTTTTCGGTCAGGCGGACGACGGGAGCGCGCGCGCCCGCGGTCAGGATCTCGAAGGTCTCGACGGCGCGGCGACGGTCGGAGACGTACCAGATGGGCGGCAGCCGTCGGCCCGTCGTCGCCTGATCTTCGCGCAGGGCGAGGATCACCTTGCGGCCTTCGAGCGAGAGCGGCGGGTCGGTGAAGCCGCAAAATCGCGTCGAGTCGCCGCGGGTCGAGCGGCCGGCCATGACGACGAAGCATCTGCGTTGCAGCACGACGGCCTCCTTTCCCCTGGGATTCAGCGGTGGATTAGACCACCACGCCGCGAAATTCGCCATGAGTCAATCCAACTCTATGTATTTGCAAAATAATTGACGCGCCGCGCGAGCGGGAGGTAGCGTCGGGACTCTTTTCTAGGAGTCGACATGCGCATTTTTACGCTCGCTTCTTTGTCTCTCGCCCTTGCAACGCCGGCGCTCGCGGGCCCGAAAGTCGGCGACAAGCCGCCGACGGTGAAGATCGGCGGCGAAAGCGGCGGCCTGATCAGCGGCAAGGAATGGTCGAGCGACTCTTTGAAGGGCAAGATCTGGGCCTTCTTCTACGTCGACCCTGACGAGAAGGACGCCAACGAAGCCCTGGAGACGGCGCTCGCCGACCAGAAGTTCCCCGCGGCCAAGTACGCCTCGACGGCGGTCATCAACATGGACGCGACCTGGTTGCCGAACGCGGCGATCGCCTCGTCGCTCGAGTCGAAGCAGGAAAAGTATCCCGACACGGTCTACGTGAAGGATCTGAAGCGCGTCCTCGTCAAAGAGTGGAAGATGACGGACGACAGCTACGACGTCCTCGTCTTCGACAAGCAGGGCAAGGTACTTTTCGCGAAGGACGGGAAATTCGCGAAGTCGGACATCGACGCCATGATCGATATGATCAAAAAGAATCTCGACCAAACCCCTTAAAGTTCATGGTGTTGCGCAGATCTCGAGAAATCCCTAAGGCCGATCCCAGGAAATTCCGATGTTTGACCTATGCGTAAACACCTCGTCATTCTTGCGCTTGGATCGATGATTGCCTGCTCCGATGGCGGCTTTACCGGCGCGAGCAAAAAAGAAACCGCGTCTGAGAACAACACCGCGAAGCCCGGCGACGATGACGACGACGACGACAGCGGCTCGTCCGCCAAGCCGTCGAAGCCGTCGACGACCGTGCGCGATCCCGCGAAAGGCTTTCCCTCGCCTGACGCCAAGACGCTCTACGTGCCACTAGGCGGCACAGTGGCCCTGCCGCCGAGCGCGAAGGACTGCAAAGGCGGCGACGCCGTCGCGTCAGTCAAAGGCGCCGACGTGAAGGGCGAGAAGGCCGGAAAGGTCGAGCTGTCGTGCGACGACGCGAAGAAGATCGACGTCGTGGTGTACGACCCGAAGAATCCCCCGGCCGAGGTCGTAAGCCTCAGCACGCTCGACAAGACGACGTCCGCGAACAATGTCGTCGATGTCGTCGACGACGCAACGACCTCGAGCGATCTCACCATCGTCAACGACGAGCTCGATCCCATCTTGAAGAAGCTGAAGGGCACCGTCGTCTTCGCCGACTGGCTCCAGAGCACGCCCGAAGGCACCAAGAAAGTTGGCGGACTCCCCTGCCCGGAAGGCTACGAAACTACCGGCAGCCTCGGCGAATGCTCGGGCAACGGCACCGTCTCCTGCTTCGGCAACCTGGTCTTCTGCCGCAAGGCGACGACGCTCGAACTCGACCCGAAAGTCTCCGTGCTCACCGACCTGACGATGACGCCGCAAAACACGCACATCGTCGGCGGCATCGCCTGTCCGGCGCCCAGCGTCCAGGTCGGCGGCGTCCCGGATTGCGGCGGCGGAAAATGCTTCGGCAACCAACTCATCTGCGCCACGCGCAAGAATCTCGACGAGCTGACGCCCGGCGCCAAGATCATCACCAACTTCGCGATGACCGCCGAGAACGCGCACCTCGACGCGCCCGTTTGCCCCGCCGGCAGCGAGCCGATCGGCAGCGTCGCGGACTGCGGCGGGGCTTCGGGCACGGACGGAGCCATTCGAGGTTGCCAGGGCAGTCAGCTCTTTTGCGTGACGCGTCTGCCGCTGGAGTGAGCGCTATTTGCCCGTGATCAGGGACTTCGTGCCGCCGACGAGCTTGCCCAAGACCTTGAAGATCCCTTCGCAGATCGCGATCACGACGTAAATGAAGCCGGTGAGCAGGGCCCAAAGGGCCAGTACGGGAAGCAGGGCCAAGGTGATGACGAACTTCACCGGGTCCTTCTTGCCGACGATATTGCTCTTCCGCCAGCGCGTGAACATCTCCTCGCGGGAAATTTTCGCTTCCTGAGCCCGAGTGGACTCCCGTTTCTGCTTCAGCAGATCGTCGGTCACGATTACCTGCGACAAGAGACTTCCTCCTCATTTGCGTACGATCGACACTAACACCCAATCCCCCCTTGGTGAAGTGCCAAGCGCCGCCCCTCAAGCCCGCGCCTTCCCCGCCGAAGAGCCAGTTGAACTGCAAATACAGAGGGGTCACCCATGCGCAGTCTTCTACTCGCCCTAGCCGGCGTTTCCGCGTGCTCATCCTTCGCCATCACGGCGAACGCGGCCGACATCCACAAAAAGATCATCGCGGAGCTGGACCCGATCGCACCGTCCTCCGCCGCGTATGACGAGCAATTCGAGGCCGGCGTCGACACCTCGAGCAAATGGGGCGCCAAGGTCGACTTCAACATCGCCGGCATCCTCTCGACCGGCCCGGAGTTCTGGACCGGCAACTTCGTCGTCCGCGGCGACGGCAATGCCGAAACGCTCCGCCGCGAGGACATGTTCCCGGGCGAGCGCCACAAGCTCGACGGGACGCGCTTACGCTGGAACTTCACCCGTTGGGGCGAACAGTCCTCCATGCGCGACTGGTACGTGACGGCAGCCTACAGCTACCTCCGCATCAACAGCCGCGCCAACCGCTTCGACGAGCAGATCGCCGGCGGCGAAGGCGACGCGATCGCGGCCAACTTCTTCACCGGGACGCCGGACGATGAGACGGACCTCGTCACCGACATTCGCCACGGCGTGGCGCTCGCCTTCGGCAACCGCTGGCTCATCTGGAACCAGAACCTGTCGCTCACCGTCGGCGCGAGCATCACCGGCACCTTCAAGCGCACCGTCGGCGTCGAGAGCCGCGACCCGAACGCGCGCACTGACTACGATCGCATCATCGAGGACCTGGCCGACACGCGCATGACGGTCCGCCCGATCCCCGAAGGCAACATCGGTCTCGGTTACGCCTGGTAATCAGGTCTGCTAAGCTGGCCGCATGAATGACACCACCGTTCTTCATGCGGCCATCCTCGGCGCCTTCCAAGGCTTCACTGAGTTTCTGCCGATCTCCAGCTCGGCGCACCTCATCGTCCTCTCGTGGATGATGGACGGGCGCCCGCTGCCTTTAGCCCTGAACATCGCCCTGCACATGGGCACGTTCTTGGCCGTCGTGCTCTATTTTTGGCGCGACTGGCTCAACATCGGCGGCAAGACGCTCCGGCGCGTCACGAAGAACGAGAAATCCTTCGAGGCGGACGTGCTCCTGCCCGGCCTCGTCCTCGGCTCCTTGCCAGCCGGAATCATCGGGCTCCTCTGGCACAAGCAGATCGAAAGCGTCTTTCATCATCCATACACCGTCGTCGGCCCGATGGTCGTGATGGGCATCGTCCTTTGGCTCGTCGACAAGCGTTGCGCCTCGCGCAAGGATCTCGGCCAGATGACGCGCCTTGACGCGTTCCTCATCGGCTGCGGCCAGGCGCTAGCGCTCGTTCCCGGCGTGTCGCGCTCGGGATCGACGATCACGACGGCGCGTCTTCTCGGCGTGAGGCGCGAAGACGCGGCCCGCTTCTCGTTCTTGCTCAGCACCCCGGTCATGGCCGGTGCCGTCGTCCTCGAAGGGAAGGAGCTCCTGGCGTCGGCCGGCGACCCGGTCTTCATCGTCGGCTTCCTGACGTCCTTCGTCGTCGGCTGCCTGTCGATCGGCGGACTCTTGAAGTTCCTGAAACGCTTCGGATTCGAAGCCTTCGCGATCTATCGCGTAGCCTTCGCAATCGCTGTCTTTTTCCTAGTTTTACAATAAGCGCCCAAGCCCTGTGCTACAATGCCGTTCTCGCGACCGTCCGGTCTTTGAAAACAGCCCCCAAGCACAGGATTTTCCTATGAAAATGAGCTTCGGCTTGCTGCCTTTTCTCGTCTTGGCGGGCTGCGCGCGCCTCGGTGAGGCCCCGCAACGCCACGGTCTCGGTGAACTGCCGACGTCGGGATTGAGCATGCTGTTCGCCCCGGGCGAAGAGCTGCTCGGGAATCCGAACATCTATGAAGTGATCGTCACGCCGATCGGCAAGGCGCCAATCGCACGCGCCGGCGACATCCCGGGTCCGAACCAGCTCGTGACGATCGACCGCCTCCCGGCCGCCGCTACTGCGACCGTCACGGCCGGCCTCTACAAAGACAAGCTCAACTGGGACGCGAAGACGCACACCTGCAAAGCCGACGCCGAGCTCACGCTCGTAGCGGGCGAGACCGCGTCGCTCGCGCTCTCGTGCCTACCGATCGCGAATGCCGAAGGCCTGTCGCCCGTGCAAGTGTTCGTGAAAGTCGCGAAGGCCTCGCTGGACTTGACGCAAGGCTCAGTCGACGCCGCCCTCGGCGTGCGCGACTGGAAACAGCCCTCGCTCTTCGCCTTCAACGACGCCAAAGGCCGCCGGATCAGCATGAAGCAAGACGCCGCGGGCCTCACGCTCCACGTTGGCGGCGAGGTCACCTATTACCTCGGCACTGACGCGAGCAAGACGAAGAACCCGGTCGAGCTCCTGATCTCGGGCGAGACCTTGACGTTGCAAGCCGCCGCCGGCCGCTTGCTCGAAGCGGCGCCGGAAGACGCGACGCTCAGCCTGAGCTCGCGCCCGCTACTCTGGGAAGAGCAAGATGGCCAGATGAAGGTCATGATGCCGCTGAAGCTCGCGAACGCGACCGGCACGATCACGGCCGAAGGCCGCTTGCTCGAGGAGCCGGCGGACGCCGAGTTTACCGTCATGAGCTACAACGTCGAGAACCTCTTCGACCAGAAGGACGACGAACGCAACAAGGGTTACGGCGACTACCGCATCGCGCCGAACGCGGCCGGTCAGTTCAGCAACTGGGGCCAGCCGGTGGAGTTCAAAGGTCGCACCATGAGCTGGACCGAGGCGAAATCCCTGACGATCCGTGACACCGTCACCGCCGCCGTGCCGAACGGCCCGGAGATCCTCGGCCTCATCGAAGTCGAGTCGGCGGAAGCGCTCAGCGTTCTCTTCGAGAGCGTCAAGGACCTGGGCTACGTCTCGCAGCAGTTCTCGCAATGGGCGCCCGACATGGGCGAGACCGCGATCGGCATGGCCGTCATCGCGAAGTTCCCGATCGCCTCGTGGTCGGTGCTGAAGGTCGCCACGCCTCCCGGCACGAACCCCGAGCCGTCGCGCCCCATCCTGAAGGTGACCCTCACCGTGCGCGGCATGCCGCTCACCGTCTACGTCAACCACTGGAAATCCAAAGGCGGACCCGAATCGCACCGCAAGCTCTACGCTGAAGCGCTCGAGGCCGACATCGCGGCAACGCTCGTCACGACGCCGAAGTACGACTACATCGTGTTAGGCGACCTGAACAGCGAGTACAACGAGAAGGTGATCATCGAGGCCGAGCACAACGACACCGACCGCACCACCGGCATCAACGACGTTCTGCACGCGCAAGGCGACGAGACGGCAGTCGCGAAGAACCAGCCCGGCCTGAAGTACAACCTGCACTACGAGCTCGACCGCGCGGCGCGCGCGACGGCATGGTACCCGCAGTTCGGCTGGAATAGCTTAGACCACATGATCATCGGCTCCGGACTCTACGACCGCACCGGCGCGAGCTACGTCGACAACAGCTTCCAGGCCACCAACGCCAAGATGCTCGGCGTCGGCGCGCTCTTCCAGGCCAACGGCGGCACCAACCGCTGGAAGCAAGTTCGGGTGAACAAAGAAACTCGCCATGAGCTCGGCGGCCGCGCCGACCACCTGCCGATTTTCGCCCGCTTCCTCGTCATGCCGCGCCAAAGCCCGGCGCCAATCCCGATGCTCGACCCGAGCCGTCCGGATGCGTCCGACACGATCTTGGCGACGCCGGCGCCCTAAGCCGACTTGCGAGCCCCCGGTCCGCCGGGGGAATCGCCCTGCGCACGCAGAAAACCCGATGGAGCAAGCTCCATCGGGTTTTTCGTGTGACGACGGCCTCGGTTTTCCCCAGCGCCCCCTTTGCCAAGAATCACCTGCGCCGTCGCACACAGACCTTAAAGCAAGCGCCGTGCCGTCGTGGAACGAGGTCTAAACACGCGAACATACGGAGCGGTGCGCCAGAATTGCGGTAAACAAGTGTAGGGTTGGTATCGTTTTGCGTCGCCAATTCTTTACCAGCGGCGTGCCGCCGGAAAGCTTGTTTGAACGCGCCGAAATCAGGTCAGGCAGCGCCAGTCCGCCGGTCGCCGGGCCGACGACACCGCAAGCCGGCTCAGCAGCATTTTCACCGCCGGCAGGCGGCTTTCAATCCCTTCGGCGCCCTCGGCTCTTCGGCGTCCTCAACTGCGGCTTCGCGACGATCATACGCCGCCACTTGCTGAGGGGCGACAGGACTCCGAAACAGCGGGACAGATGCACATAAGGCGGCGGGATCAACGCGACGAGCTTTTCGATCAGCTCGCGCGGGGACAGCACGATTCCGTGGGCCCCGATGGACCAGGCTGTTTTCAGCGTGTAGACCAGGTCGCCTCCTGGCGCATCCGGATCATTCGAGACTTCGTCGTGATCGCAATTAATTGATTCAACTAGTTTATTCGGCCATCCTGTTAAGCAGCGAATTGATTAAGCCGTAAACTCCGTATCTCTTGATTAATGGGGTTCCGAATGTCTCATTCAAAAATCTCGGTCTTCTTTTCGATCGCCGTTGCCACTTCTTGTGGCTCCCCTAGCGACGACTCCGAAAAAAAAGCCGCAAAACCGGATATCATCGCCGAGCACGATCAATCAGTCGCAGCCGTGGACTGTCGCAGCAAAAACCAATTCTGGAATGCCGCGACGGCTGCGTGTGAAGCCGACGTTGTCCCGGCGGACTATCCCTGCACGGTCGCGGAGCTGGACAAACACGTCGCACCAATCGTTCAGGCGCCCCTTCCAGATACAGGTAAACGCTACTCCGATACCAAGGCAGAGGGCTTTCAGCCGCTCCGCTGCGGCATTCAGTTCACGGGATCGCCGCGCGTGCTTCACGTCGTTTGGACGAAGCCATCCGGAACCACCGTCCTCTTTCGCAGCGAAACTTACCTCGAAGTTTCTGTTGCTGCGGGCACGGGATCTGGGTCGGAGTCGCAGATCGGATCAGAAGTGGGTCCTGGCCCGGATGTCGGATCGGAAGCGGAGCCTGGATCCGGATCGGATACCGGCAGCGCCTCGGACGTCGTGGCAACAGCTCCCGACTTCGCGGCTCTTTTCATCGGGACCTGGGAAACGTGCCGCCTCGGCGACGATGAGAATGCGCGCAAATTTACGATTGTGTTTGCCTCGAACACCTTCAAGCAGACGACTGTAGTCTACAGCGACGTGTCTGCGTGCGATGAAACCAAGAAGTCGACCGTCCTCGAGCTTAGTGGAACGTGGCAAGGAATCGCCGAAGGCGTTGGAACGTTCGCCGATCCGTATGCACTTGGGTTTGCGTTGACTAAGTCCGAGAAAGCCTTTTTTGACGCTGCAGGTCTAGCAGCTGCGAATTCCTTTGCCACTTGCGGTTTCAACGATTGGATGCTTGGAGTTTCGAAAGACATTACAGATAGCACGCATCAATTTTGCTCCGACCGAATTGAAGCATCCGACAAAGAAACCAAGTATTCGTCCTTCGCCGTCGTTGACGGCAAATTCCGCGTCGATGGCGACTTTATAGGTGGCACATCTTACAGCGGAACGTTTGGTAGGGGCGACATCTCCAGTGCAATCGCATTCGATCGCGTCAGCCCCTGAGGTCCTTTAAGGAACTCACGCTATTGAGTGAGCCCCGCCATCCCCAAACCCGGGGCAAACTAGGCACTTCCCACCGGAGCCGGCCCGCACGGCGGATACCGAAGAGCTCTCGACCGCAAATCGTCTCCCGCCGTCGTGACACACAAGCGGCCGCAAATATGGCGGAACTCGCGCGCGAAGCGTCGCGCGCCGGTATAAAAATGCGACCGATTCCCCGCTCGGCGCGCCGGAATTCCAGCGATTTTTCCGTGGTCAAGGCTTTGCAAAGAATGGCGCCTCGCCGCCGGGCCACATCATCGGGAGAACGCTTTGTGGGGAACTTTATTCGGACCTTCATCACGATTGGCATGCTCGCCAGCACCGCGGCGTTCGCGGTCGACTATGACTTCGAAGCCGCCAAACGGGTCTGGGACGATCGCCGCCAGGAGCTGAATAGCGCGCAGGCGACCTTGGACCGAGAGACCAACGCGTTAGTGCCGCTTCAGCAACGAGTCGACCAACGCACGACGCAGGTCAATCTGGCGGAGGCGCGCCTCCAGGACTTGCGCACCGAGCAAACCTCCAGCCAATCCGAGCTAACGACAAAACGCGGCCAACTCACCACCGAAACGGCGCGCCGGCGCGATCTGACGCGTGACATCAATGAGCGCGAAGACGCTCTGAGCGACATGCAGCGCCGTCGCGACAACCTCGAAGGTGAAGTGCGCTCGCTCCGAGAAGCGGTTCGCCAGCTCGATTTTCTGATCCGTGAGCTTGAAAACCGTCCCGGCGACGGCCCTTGGACGTGCGTCTACGTCGATAGCGGTTGGGAAGAGCACAGCGGCGGCCACCGGTCGACCAACAATGACCGCGCCGCCGCCGCGGACGCCGCCGAGGCGGCGTGCCTGGCCGTTCACGGATCCTGCGAGCTATCCGACTGCGCTCAGCCGGACAGCGCCGAGCTGCGCCGTGCGCGCGCTGATCGGGAGGACGTTCAGCGCGACCTTGACGCAAAGGTTCGCGAACTCGACCGCGCCGAAGCCGACTACCGCGAGATCCGCGACGACCTGGAAGATCTGCGCGACGATCTCGACGACGCCGAAGACGCGATCACGACGCTCAACCAACGCATCACTTGGCTCGAGAATCGGATCGCTTCGCTTCAGTCGCAGATCAGCTCGGCCGTCCAAGAACTCGACGAAGCCCGCGACGATTTGAACGTCGCCCGCGCCAGCCGCGACGGGCAGCGTGTCGTCGTCGCCTCCGCAAGAACCGCGCGCGACGCCGCGGCTAGCCGCGAACGTGACGCCAGCGCCTACTACCAAACCGTTTTGGGCAATTACAACACCGGCCTTGCCGAAGCGACGAGCCACGGGCGCTCGGACGCCGAGGGTGATAGCGGCCGGGAAGGCGCGGAACGCGCCACCGCCAGCGGTACCGCGGACGGCAATTCCCGCGGCGCCGCCGCCGGCACCGCAGAGGGTTTGGCCGATTCGGTCCAAGTTGCTGCTGCGCGCGGCTACAATTTCGGCTTGGCGCAAGGCCGCACCGATCCTCGCCTCTCGACCGCGTACCAAAACGGCCTCGCCGCCGGCGCCTCCGTCGCCGAGGGCAAGGCGGCCGCCGAAGACTTCCCGACCAGCTACAACTCCCGCTTGAACGAAGTGTTCGCCGTACCGCCGACGCACGCCGCGTCATACGACATCACCACCGAGCTTCCGGAAGTGCCTGGTCGCTCCGGGCCGCTCCAGGACGCGACGCCGCGCCCGATCGGCTCCTTGGATGCACCGGCTGACGCCAATCACGCGGAACCGGCCGTCGAGGTCCCTGCTGTCGATAGTCCGAACGTGATCGTTCCGGCGGCCGATCGTCGCTACTATGCGCCGGATTGCGGCGGCGAGCCCATTCAAGCCTTCGTTCGCGCTTGCACAGACGCATACGCAGCGAACTATGTTTCCGGCTATCAAACGGGCTACCGCCGCCAATACCTGGCGAAATACGCGCAGGCCTTCCGCTCTGCGGCCGCGCCAGCGTACGCCACCGCGCGTGCGACGCAGCATCAAGATACGTATGACGCCCAGGCCGCGCTCGGCGGCCGCGACGTCGGTGTCCTCGACGGCTTCTCCCGCACGCTGTCTGCCGCAAGAACGCGCGCCGCGCAAAGCGGCCGCCAAGCGGTCGAGGAATTGCGCGGCCGCGGCATCCTGCCGGTGCTCAGAGTGGCGAGCCTGGAGCAGGCCGTCGACGACGGCGTCTTCAGTCCCGGTGAAGCGGTGAAGCTGTCGGTCGTGCTCGACAATTACGGTCTCCTCAATGCCGCCGAAGGCAGCCTGCGCATCCGCCTGATCGACCTCGAAAACCTGGGCTTCTCCCTCGTCATCCGCGCTTTGCCGGCGGTCGCCGCTGATTCCCGCGTGACCTTGACCGGGGTCCTCACCGGCGCGACGGCGCAGACCGCGGGCCGCGTCATGAAGTTACGGGCCATCCTGGAGACCTCGGCGGGCTCGCCCGTCGACGAAGCGGTCTTCCAAGACGGCATCCGCCTGCCGCTCGAGCTGAGCGACGTCACCTTCCCCGGACCGCTGCGCATCGGTGCCGTCGCGAACGCGACTCTGAAGATCAAGAACAACACGAACGCCAGCCTCGAAGCCGTCGACGCGCCGTTTAGCCTGGTCGGCGAAGGCTTGACCTCGGCGGTGCGCTCCGTCCGCATTCCGGAGATCGGGGCCGGACAAATCGCCGACGTCACCGTCGCCGTGACGCCCACGGCCTATGCGAATCCGAACTCGCTCGTCAGCTTCGAGCTCGCACCGGGGGCGATCGGCGGGGGTGCCGCGGTGACGATTTCGAAGAGCATCGGCATCACGGTCTCGCGCTCGGGCGTCTTGGAGCTGTGCCTGCCGACCTGCGGCGCGCCGGTCAACATGCCGCTGCGCGTCCGCGCCGGTCAGGCCTTCTCCCTGCCGATGCAATTCCGCTTCACCGGCACGCAAGCGCAAAACTTCGACTTCGGCAAACTGGCGACGAGCAACTCGGGCATCTCCAACGCCGAAGGCACCTTTCGCGTCGGCCCGGGCCAATGGGGCCCGCAAAGCGCGCCGTACCCGGTCACTTTCGCGTACAACGTCAGCGCGGCCCTACGCGGCACGACGCAGTGGATCTCGCTCGACGTCAAAGCGAACGGCACCCAGATCCAAGTCGTGAAGCTGCCGCTCGTCATCGACTGAAACCTCAGGTCTTACGCGACGCTCGCGGAATTTCAGGGCCGAGCCGAGGCGCAGCGAGAGCTGCGCCTCGGCTTCTAGTCCCAGCGAAAGACGACCCGTCCCGCTCCACCCAGGAAGACGCCGGTAGCGCCGCCGTATGCTATCCCGGCGGCATGATCGCTCGGCAAGGCCGCGGGATGTCCCCGCGTTCATGAAACGGTGCTCTGCTGAACGCCGCTGGGCCCGATTCGGCGTGGGATTGCTGAACGCCATCGCGATCAGATCACGTGCAGGGACTGCCCGGAAAGGAGGGCCGTTTGGCGCTTACAATTGGCGGACCAGTTGCTGAAACATTGCAGTCCGCGCCACAACGATATTATTGTCGAGGAAACACCCTGCTGGGCATAACGATGCCGGATGGAAACATGTCTGAGGCGTTGGCCCCCCACCCAGGTAGACCGCTCGAGACGCCTTACCTTCTGGACAAGGCGCCAGACGAGGGGCGGTACTTCACGTTTCAGTCCCGCCCCCCGGAAACCGTCAGTGCCATTCTGGATTGGATCCAGCCCGGTAGCGCCTTGGTCGACGTCGGCTGCGGAAGCGGCAGCTTTCTGTCGTTCGTCAAGAACCTGAAGGGCTGCGTCGTCACGGGCGTAGAAAGCGACCCCTATCGCGCCGGGCAGGCGCAGCAACAAGGCCTGTCAATTATCCACGGGTCCGTGGACGACATGCCCCGCGATCAGCTGGGCGCTTATGACATCGTCACTTTGCTCGACGTGATCGAGCACATCGCCAACCCTGGTCGGTTTCTCGACTCTTGTCGGCAGCTCTTGCGCCCAAATGGTCTGATGATCATCAGCGTGCCCAACGTTGCGCATTGGACCGTACGGCTTCGACTCTTGCGGGGGTTTTTTGAGTACGCTCCCGTCGGGATCATGGACGCGACGCACTTGCGATGGTTCACGGAACACACTCTGAGGCGCTTCCTGGAGCGATCAGGGGTCGTGCAGCTCGACGTTCGCCATGTTCCCGGCCTCTGGATGAAAGAGTACGAGGTTCTGCCTCGCCCGCTGCGAAAGCCGCTGATCACGGCTTTGATGGCGCTCTGTCCCAGGCTTATCTCGCCGAAGATCATCGTCCGGGCAAGGTGGAGCTGATCGGGAAACGCGGGGCGCGCCCGCCTCGCATGTCGGCGGCCGCGGACCCAGGTATTCCGACGACGTGTCAATTCCTGTTCAGGAGAAACTTCTTGGCGGTGGCTACGGCGTGTCCGGGCGTGCTGCCGAACACGAATTGCCCGAGGCTTCGGTCAGCCGCGAACGTCCGGGACTCCACCTGCCGAAAAGCCTGCGAACAGTTCTCTTCGAGCTCCTCCAGATCCTCGAACCGCCGGGAAACTTGCTTGTACAGGGTTTCGATGCGGTCATCGGTGAATCTTTGCTTTGGGTGGAGGTAAAAGAGGCTCGGCTTGCCGAGCACGTTGTACGTCGGCATGACCGACGTGTGGTCGGCGACGAAAACATCGGCCGCCTTCAGCAGCGGCATGAGGTCGAGGGTCTGCAGGACTCGGACATTGCTCGCTGAGCGCTCGATCTCGCGCAACGAGCTCAGAAGTTCGCGCTCGGATTCACTGTGTTCGCCGTAGTACCCGGTCCAAATGTGGGGATGACCGGTGCAGATCACGTTGCACTTCAGCCGGCTCAATCGCTCGAGCGCCTTGGCCCCGAAAGTCGCGAAGAGCGAAATCGGTCCGAAAGTCGACGTCAGCAGTATCGTCCGTCTCGACGTGTCCAGCCCGTATCTGGCGAGAACGTTTGCGCCCGACGGGCTCGGCTTGATCAGCTTGTCCATCTCAAAATAGCCGACGGGGACGAACCTTTTGGGCCCGTCGAACGGCGAGGCGCCAAGCTTCGACTCGATGTGCGTCCGCTCGTTCGACGACAGGCCCCAGTAGACGTCCAGCCCGGGCTGCTGGGACACCCAAGCAGAATAGCTGAGGTCGTTGCCAAATGGCTTGTTGCCGAACGCGCCGCCATGGGGCGTGTAAATGTTGACGGCCGGGTGCTCGTTCTCGGGGAAGGGAAGATGCGTATGGAGAATGTAGTCCCACTTGGTCGCCATAGCTTCCGCGAGGTCGACCTTCAAGGGAGCGAATTTGTTCGCTTGACCTTCAAACAGGAGTGATTCAGTCAGCGCGTGTGTCGGCGTCAGCCGAACGACAAAGCGGCGATCCGCTAAGAGCTCTTCGATCAAGGACCAAGCCGTTGCAAGGCTAAACCCGTTCTTGACGGCAAACAGGACCCGAATTTTGTCGCGGCGAAGCGCCCTGGCCAGGCGGGAAACGAATGTGGTTCGGATCACGGGCGCCGTCCTCGTCTCACGACTCCCCCGGGGGCAGCGCGCCAGTCGGCCGCGCGGAGCCGCGGCTAAGAAACTTTTGATCGCCGCAGGAGTGCTGCTCAACAGGGTAGCATAGCTAGACCGCGGCGCGAAAGCGCCACGGTCTATCCCGAGCCGCAGGCGAGGGATCTCGGCGATTACAGCGCCGTCGCTGGCCCCGCTCCATCAAAAAAATCACGTCGGCCTGGGTTTGCGGCGTGGATGATCGCGTCCTTCTTCGCCCGGCTCAACCCCTTGAGCTGACGCTCGCGCCGCCGCGCGGCATCCATGTCTGGAAGGCGGTCGAAGTATAGCAGTCGGTGGACGTTGTACTTCTTCGTGAAGCCCGGGATCAGGCGGCGCTTGTGGTGCACCAAGCGTTTGCGCAGATCGTTCGTGCAGCCGACGTACAGCACCGTCAGCCGGTCGTTCGTCAAAATGTAGACGTAGCCATGCTCCATCGTGTTGGTCCTCGGGGCTTTGCGTCGAAGTCCAGTCTCGCCAGAGCATCGACTGACGTCCAACGACATGACACCGTGCGGCGACGTTGGCCGCGGGATACTCCTCTGTCCTCGGCTTCAATCTGCGGCAGATAATCCGAAGCGAGGCGACATCGAACGCAAAAGAGGCATGAAGCGGATCGGATGCACAGGATTCAAATCGCGACGGAGCTGTAATCGCCGAGATCCCTCGCCTGCGGCTCGGGATAGACCCTGGCGCTTTCGCGCCAGGGTCTAGCTAAGTACCGCTACAACATGCGCAACTTGAAGTTAGGGGTGATCCCGCGGCCGCGCCCTGATTCAATAAACAGCTGATTGCGGCGCACCTACCAAAAAACAGGATCGAACCCTCGCTCAGCAGCTTCGACAACTAGCGGGGCCGCGACAGAGCGCTGACGGCGCATCCCCGCGGTTATGATCGACGGGTAAAGGTCAATCCGCATGCCGTCGCCAATTCTTTACCAGCGGCAAGGTGAGCTCGCGGCTGGCTACCGTTTTCGTCGCGAAACCGTTGAAACACTTGCCGGTTCCGCATCCTGCCGTGGTGCAGACTCGTCCTCGCAGTAAGGACAAGACGCACCCTCCGAGTACGCCGGAGACGCGGAGTCCGCGGGCGTCAAAACGCTGCGACACACGTAGCACTGCCGCCAACCTGTCTCTGCCAAGGTCGCATCCACCGCGACGCGCTTGTCGAACACGAAGCAATGGCCGCTGAAATGCGCGGCGCCGTTTTCCTCCAGATACTTCAGGATGCCGCCATCCAATTGCCGGACATCGCGAAACCCCGCACGCTCCAGGTACGGAGCCGCCTTTTCGCACCGGATGCCGCCCGTACAGAACGTTACGATCGTCTGCGATTTCAGCGCTTCGGGCAAGCGTTCTACTGCCGCTGGGAAATCGCGGAAGTCGTCGACGCCTATCTGCACGGCGTTTTCGAAAGTACCGACTTCGACCTCGAAAGCGTTGCGCGTGTCGAGCAATGTCACAGAACGCCCTTCGTCGAGCCACCGCTTCAATTCGCCGGCCGAGACGCGGCGGGATGCATACGCTCGCGGATCGATTCCTGGGACGTCGAACGCGATAATCTCGCGCTTGAGCTTGACCAGCATCCGGTTGAAAGGCTGCTCCCGGCTGTAGCTCGTCTTCACGGCGAGATCTTCTACCCCCGGGATCAATTGCAGCCGCGTCAGCAAGCGGTCGATACCGCGTTGGTCGCCGGCGACCACGACGTTGATTCCCTCAGGACTCAGCAAGATCGTCCCGCGCAAAGCCGCCTCCGTCGTCAAGGTGCGGAGCTCCCCTTGCAATTCTGCTAGGTCATTTAGCGCCGCAAACTTGTACGCCGCGATGTTGACGACCGAGACTGTTTCCACGTCGGGTTCCTCCTGCTCCCGTTCTAGCACTTTGCTAATCCTCTTTCCCGTCCTCGTCCGCGCCGCCGAGAACACGGCTCAAAGCCTTGCGGCGCTCTCGCGAGACGGCCAGTTTGACGCCGCTCCGCAAGCTCAGCTCCGCCCGCGGTCCCCGCTCCACGGCGACGATGGCGTCGATCCGCACGATCGCATTGCGATGAATCCGGATGAAGGCTGCCGGATCGAGGCGCTCTTCCAAATGGGTCAGCGACTGCCCATAGGCGTAGTCCTGCCCATTGACGAGGAACACGCGGGTCACGTGACTTTCGCTCGAAAAATATGACACCTCACCGACGTCGACGATCTTCTGCCTCGGGCCCGCATTGATCACGAGCTTCGTCATGCCGCGCGCGGTCCCGCGCAGCTCCTTCTCGAGATCGTCCAGCTCCGGCGCAGTCGGCGTCGCCGGCCGTTTGGCGACCTTGGCCAAGGCCTGCGCCAGCCGCTCGTCAGTAAATGGCTTCAACAGGTAGTCCACGGCGTTGGCATCGAAGGCCTTTACCGCGAACAGGTCGTATGCCGTCTGGAAGATCACCGGAAATGTGCGCTCCGCTAGCTCGTGCAGGACGTCGAACCCGGTGAGCTCCGGCATCTCGACGTCCAGGAAGACGAGGCCCGGCGTCTCGTCGGCGATGGCCGCCAAGGCCTCGAAGCCGTCCTGCGCCTCGCGTAGCGTCCAGTCGGGATGCTCTTTCTCCAGAAAACGGCGGATCCGCAAGCGCGCCAGCGCTTCGTCGTCGACGATCAAGACGTTCATCGCGTTCTTCGCCGTCATGCAGACTTCCCCGAGAACCAAAAGCGAACGACGGTCTCGCCGTTCGACTGCCCCTCGATCGTGAGCTCGTGCCGCGTTCCATAGAGTAGCGCCAGGCGCTTGCGCGTATTTGCCAGCCCGGTGCCGCCGGCTGCACCCGGCTTGTCGCCAGTATACGCCGCTCCGCCGTTGCGGACCTCTGCCCAGTATCCCTGACTCTCCGCATCCCTCAGCACCGAGACCACCACCTTACCGCCTTCGCGCGCCTTGGCGATCCCGTGCTTTACCGCATTCTCGGCCAGAGTCTGCAGGACCAAGGCCGGGACCTGCGCCGCGCCGAGATCCTCGGCGACCTCGACTCGCCAGTCCAGCCGGCTGCCGAAGCGTACGGACTCCAGCTCGAGGTAGCTGCGCACCACGTCCAGCTCGCGCGTCAACGCCCAGGTGCCCTGCCGGCCGCCATCGACGACGGCGCGCAGCAGGTCGGCCAAACGCGAGATCATCGTCACGGCCGCGCTCGGCTCCACGGCGATCATCGTCGCGATGCTGTTCATCGAGTTGAACAAAAAGTGCGGATTCATCTGACTCCGCATGGCGTCGAGCTCGGCCTGAATTTGCGCGCGCTCGATCTCCGCCTTGCGACGCTCTTCCTCCGTCAGCACCGACAAATGGTGCTGCACCGCGCGCCGAGCCAGGTGCCACGCCGCAGCCGCCGCCAGCGCGATCGCCGCGAGTGAAGTCAAAACGAGGAGAAGCCGCGCGCGACGCATTTCTTCGAACCTGATCGTGCCCGGCTCGACGACTCGCACGCTCAAAGGAAGCAAAATCCCGGTCGCGGCCGCAAGCTTGGGCATCGCCGCGGTCGCGGACAACACGTCCGAGCCGGCTTCGCCCGCCGTCGCGGTCGGCAAGCTCCGTCCCGCGGCGACGGACTCGTCCGCCCAACGGAGCTCGATCGCATCAGTCGGCGGCGCTGCGTCGGCAGCGATCCGCGCCAAGGTCCCGGCCGAGACCAGGATCACCATGCTCCCTGCCGTCCGCCCTAGAAGCCCGGGCACCGGCAAGACCATCGCCAGCACCGGCGGCTCCCCCTCCTCGACCGCTCGGCCTTCCCGCACCAGAAGCCCCCGCCATTTCGCCAGCGCCTGCGGATCTTTCACGAGCATGGCATTCGGCCCCGGCATCGCCGCGCTCAATTCCGCCGTGAGCGGCCAATCGAGCATCGCCAGCGGAGACGCGGTGACGAAGCGTCCACCCTCCGCGTCGAGCAGGTGCACGGAACCGGCGATCTCGTTCCGCCGCAGAAAGTCGCCGAGTAAGGTGTCGGCGCGGTTCATGAACAACAAACTCTTCACGCCGCGGTGAATGTCGCTGTCCGAGCCGAGCGCGCGCGCCTCGCTCACGAGCAGGGACAAGCGTGCGCCGACGGCATCGGCTGCGCGTCCCGCGGCCAGCCCCAGCTCGCGCTGCGCCGAGGTGCGCGCTTGTCGCTCGATCGCGCTCGCGAGCATCACGCTGCCGAAGATAAGCGGCATCGTCGCCAGGGCGATGACGGCAAGTGTCAGCCACGTCCGAAACTTCATGGGCCCGACCCATCCAAAAGCGCCTGCATCATCGCGCAAGCCTCTGCCGGTCCGCGTAGACCCAGAGTCGTGAAGTGAATCCCTCGCCGCAACGCGACCCACCTGTGTGGAAGCTTCGCGTCGTTCGGAATCGACGCGGCGTCGTCGAGCGCGCGCAACAGCTCCGCCAGAGGGCCGCTCGCACGCTTTAGCGCCTGATCGCGCGCCACTTTTGCGGCCGGCATCCGCCCTGCGGCCGTGAACCAGCGGAGTTGCACCTCGGGCCGCGCGAAGTACGCTGCCAGCAAGCGAAGACTCTCTCCCCGCGGACCCTCCAGCGAGCGCGCCGGAAAGAACAGCGCATGCGTCGCTCGCGGTGAGACCATCTTTCGTCCGTTCAGTGACGGGAGTGGAGCCACGCCGAGGTCCGCGCCTAAGGCTCGCGAGGCATCCCCGAAGGCCCAATCGCCGTTGATCGCATACGCGAACTTCCCAGCATAGAAGTCGTCGCTGGCGCAGGTGTAGTCACAGTCTCTTTTGATCACGCCTCGCTCGGCAAGGTTCTTGTAAGCCTGAATCGCCTCCGCGCAACGATCCATGAAGCTGATGCTTCCGCCAAAAAAGGGGACGACGCTATAGGGCGCATCGAAGTGCATCGCAATCGGCTTCACCGTCTCGAGCTCTTCCCAAGTCGTCGCCGCCGCCTTCACGAGCTTGCGGTTGTAGTAAAGGACCAGGTGGTTGCCGTCGAACACCGGCACGCCATAAACCCGGCCATCGAGGCTGACGGTCGAAAGCATCTCGGGCGTGACGCCCCCGTTCATCGCCGCCGGAATCTCGTGGAGCTCGATGCGAGCGGCTAGGCTCGTGATATCGGACGGCGCCAGGACGGCGTCCGGCGGTTTCCCGATTTCGGCTTGGACGACCAGGGCTTCCATGAGATCGAGCCCGGTCTCGAGCGTCACCTGGACCCCACTCTCGATCGAGAAGTCCTTCACGAGGCCCGCGAGGATCTTGGCCTGCGTGCGATCCTGGGTGTGCCAAAGCGTAACGGGCTCGGGCGCGGCGGCGAGTGACGCCACCGCGGCCAAGACGACGCCGAGCTCAAAAGCTCGCGTAAGCGCCAAACCGCACATTCGTCTCAGATTTCGATTCGGGCTCGCCCGCTCTTTTCGGATCTTCGAACTTGCCCGAGCGCGAGATCATCGCAAGGTAAGGGACCCAACGCTCCCCGAGCGCGAGCAGATCGAAGCCGCCGCCAACCACCTGACCATTGTCGTCCCAGGTGTCGTAAGTGAAATCGCCCGCAGGGCCCTTCGTCGTGTTGTACTGGCGATCTTCCAGATTCAGGTCTTTGTCTTCCGCCTGCTTGTCGTCGTAGGTCGAGAAAAAGAACCACGGCTTCCCGGCCCCTTTGATCTCGTACGAGGCGTACACCGTGATCGAGGTCGCGACGTTGGCCTTGCCGACGTTGTCGTTGTTCGCGTCGCGGTAACGCACGACGTGATTGCGATTGAAGATGTCGAGCGTCGCATAGAGGCCGTTCATCGTCGTGCTGATGCCGGCGTCTACCCACCGCGACTTGTTGTCATCGTAAGATCCGAGCGACACCATCGGGCTAATGGGCCCGAATTCGGTCTTGTAACTGACGATCCACGTCGGATGCTGCGAGTTGTTCCAGCTGGCGAGCGCGTCACGACCCATCACCTTGTCGTTCAGGACCTGAACCGTCAGCATTCCGGCGGCGCGAACGTGCAGCGCCGTCATCGTCTCGTACTCGTTAAAGATCACATTGCCGTAATAGGTGCCTGCGACGTGAACGTCGTGCGCCGAATCGAGCGACTGATTGTCCCATCCGCCTTGGATGACCTTCATTTTGCCGAAGGACCAGCCGATCATCTTGTTGAACCAGTGCGTGCCGAAGCCGTAGTCCAAGGGATCGATGGGCCGCAGGAAATTGGCGCGCATCGCGAAGTCGGTCGACTCGTTGAGCTTGCCGTCGAGCTTGAGCGCCGCGTGCTGCACTTCCATCCGCGTCGTCGGCTGTTTCGACTCGCCTTCGCGCGTCTCGAGGCCGTGGTCCTCGTAAAGCAGCTCAGCGCGGAGTTGGGCATGCAACGTCAGGGAGTCCGCGAGAGTCTTGACTTGCGCGTCCTCGGCCTGCGCCCCGGTCGCGACGCACAATGCAGCAGCCACCGTCCATTCTCTCACTGCCGCCCTCCCCGCAGGAATTTACCGCAGCTTAAGACAGCCGCTCGATGCGCTGCAACCCGTTCTTGTCGATCACGAGACGAAAATACTCGACCGTGCGGCCGGCGGCGTCTTCGCTCGGCTCGATCTGTGAGTAGCTCAGCGCCATGTCCAGGTAATAAACCTTCGGGAACTCGACGGCGCTCACGTCACCTTGCGCGTCGACGATATGGAGGCGGCGGGTCGGCTCGCCCAGCCGCGGCAGACACGCGTCGATGTTCAGCCGCAGGATGTCGTGCACAGCGCGCAGCGGATAGCGTCCAAGGATCTTAATCCGCCGGTGCAAGGTGATCGTCTTGGTGTAGCAGAGGACCGCGTCGACGCTCTCGGCGTCGGAGATCGTCTTCGCCCCGAGCTGGGCGCGCAGGGTCGAGATGTAGCTCGGCAGCTTGTCGAGGGCCTTGAAGACGGCGACTTCTTTAATCGCCCCGATCGGGATCGTCTCGCCCGTCTTCGACCGATAGTTCAGGCGCTCGCTCTGGTCGGGAACTTCGCGAAAAAGCCCCGAGCGAAAGTAGCTCCGACCGATCTCCTTGATCCGGTCCTTGATCACGTAGGCGAAGACGCCCGCGGAAAGGAAGGTCAGCCCCGAAAGGCCGATGAGGTCGTTCTGCGCGTCGCTGAACATGATGCGGCGGATCAGGATCACCTGCGCGAGCACGGCCCAGATCGCGGCGAAGCCGGCGGCGATCATCGCCCCCATCTGCCGTTGCACGGAGAATAGCGGCTGCGTGCGGATGTCGAGAAACAGGACGCTCCAGATCCGCCGCTTGAGCTCGCCGCGCCGCCGGATGAAGCGCTCCTTGACGCTAGCAGAGCTCGACGTCTCGATGACAATGAAACCCGCGACGCGCGCATGATCGTCGTGGAGCTTGATGAGCCCCGTGATCTGTTCCATGAATGCTTGCGCATCCGACGTCGCCGCCGAAAAGCGGCAGTCCTCCGTCATCAGCAGCAAGTACGCGATTCCGTCGCGCATCCGGTAGTAGCAGTACTCGTCGACCAGCTTCAGCTCGTGCTTCAGATCCTCGGCGAACCCTTCGGGCAGGCGCATCGCCGCGTCGATCAGTTTCCGATACTCGAGCACCGTCGTATGCGCCTTCTCGACCACTCGCGCCGCTTTCCGCAAGGCGTCGCTCATCGCCGCGTCGCGCTCCGGACCGTTGAACGAGCGCAGCTCCATGAAGCGCTTGCGCTTGCGGTCGATGTTCTTCAGATAGTTGCTGACGAAGGAGCACGCAAAAACGCGCACCTCGTCGATCGCGCGCGGCAACGGGTCGTTCATCTTCCCGACCGCGAGCTCAGCTATGTAGCTTCCGAGATAAAGCAGCGGCGACTCCACCGCCGTCTTCATTCCCAGCATTTGCTTCGTCCCGAGCCGCGGCTCTCGAAACCGCAGCATGGGGCGAATATCGTTGTAAAATCGCTCTTTTGGATAGGTCGTGGCGTCGAGCCCGAACTGCCGCGGGTAAAAGAGGAAGCACTCGACGCGATACTCGATCTCGTCTTTGCCTACCCCGCGCGGTGGGCCGCGATGCAGGAAGTAATCGAAGACCGTCTCGATCTGCGTCCGATCGTGCACGTTGACCGACGACTTGATCGAGCGCTTGATCGGGGTCGGGGTCGGAGTCTCGGTCACAAGCCCGCCGTTTCTCCCAAATGAGCCCGTCCCTTCGCGGTCAACACGCGCCCGCGCGGCCCCCGCGCGAGAAGTCCCTTGTGGACCAGATACGGCTCGTAAACTTCTTCGAGGGTAGCACGATCCTCGTTCAAGGTCGCAGCCAGCGCCTCGATGCCGACCGGTCCGCCCGCGTACTGCTCGGCGACGATCGAGAGCATCTGGCGGTCGACGCGGTCAAGCCCGGCACGGTCGATCCCCTGCTTTTGCAGCACGGTATCGGCGATGTCGCGGTCGATCTCCTTCTCGCCGAAGCCCAGCGTGAAGTCCCACACCCGCTTCAGCAAGCGGTTCGCGATCCTGGGTGTGCCGCGCGAGCGGGCCGCGATCTCCGCGCAGCCGTCGGCATTGACGGCGATCCCGAGGATTTTGGCGCTGCGGCGCAAGATTCCGCAGAGCGCCGCGTCGTCGTAGAAATCGAGGCGCTCCTGAATTCCGAAGCGGTCGAGCAAAGGCTTGGAGAGAAGCGCGAGGCGC
Organism: Pseudomonadota bacterium; assembly: GCA_031416315.1. Classification (GTDB taxonomy): domain Bacteria; phylum Bdellovibrionota_B; class Oligoflexia; order Oligoflexales; family CAIYRB01; genus JANOTL01. The sequence goes on along the minus strand of JANOTL010000199.1, from coordinate 15,372 downwards.
GTCGTCGCTCCCACGAGCGTGAACGGCACGACCGGCAGGCGACTGGCGCGCGCGCCGGCGCCCTGGCCGATGATGAAGTCGATGTGGAAATCTTCCATCGCCGAGTACAGCACCTCCTCGACCTTGATCGAGAGGCGGTGGATCTCGTCGACAAAGAGAACGGCGCCCGGCGTGAGGCCGGTCAAGATGCCGGCCAGGTCGCCGGGACGGTCGATCGCCGGCCCCCGCGTCTCGAAGAGCTGCGTGCCGAGCTCGGCCGCGAGAATTCGCGCCAGCGTGGTCTTTCCCAGGCCCGGCGGTCCGTGCAGAATCACGTGATCTAGCGGCTGACCGCGCGTCTTCGCGGCCTCGACGTAGACCTTCAGGTTCTCTTTGACGTTCTTTTGACCGAGGTAGGTCTCGAAGCGGTCCGGGCGCAGCTCCGGCTTGCCGACCTCCATCTGGAAGTCTTCCAGTTGAGGCTCCGGAGCCACGAAGCGGTCGATCACGATCGACATTCAAAAGACCTCTTCGAGCGGCGGCGGCTTGCCGCTGGTGAGCTCTTTCAGAGCGAGACGCACGAGCGAGGCCATGTCCCGCGCCGGCGGCTTCCGCTCATAGCGCTTGAGGAGAGCCATGAGCTCCTTCTCCTTGTAACCGAAATTCTCGAGCGCGGAGCGGAGATCGTTGACCATCACCTTGTCCAGACCGACGGCTCCGGCACGTTGCGGGATCAGTTGGAGGTCCGCCTGCTGCGCGCGGGCGGCGGCGATGAGACCGGCCGACTGCAATTTTTCCAGCTTCGGCTTCAGCTCGAGCAAGATCTTCTTCGAGAGCCGCGCGCCGATCCCAGGCACGTCCTCGAAGCTCGAGGGGTCGTCGCGATCCGAAGCGCCGACGATCGAAGCGAGGTCCAAATGACCGAGGATCGCTAGGGCCAACTTCGGCCCGACCCCGTCTATCCCGAGGAAAAGACTGAACATTTGGCGCTCTTCGACCCGCGTGAAGCCGAAAAGCTTGAGCTGATCCTCGCGCACGTGCGTGTGCGTGTAGATCACGACTGGATCGCCCTCGATCACGAGGCGCATGAGACCGGTTTCCGTCATCTCGACGCCGTAGCCGATGCCTTGCACGTCGATGATCGCGGTCGTCGCCGACTTCGCGACGCAGACGCCCTTCAAGCGCTCGATCATGAGGCCTCCGCGGCGCCGGTTCCAGCACTGCCTTCGAGGCGCGACTTGAGCTCGCTGCGTAAGGCCAGAGCCGCCTGACGCGCGCCCTCGCGGTCGGAGTCGAGCCCGGCCAGGAGCTTGTCGACTTTCTCGAGATCCCGACCGGCCATGGCGCTCAGGCTCTCCATCATCTCGTTGAAGTTGCGGACGACGAACTTCATCTCGTCGTCGTCGCGGATCTTGAACTGCGCCCTCAGGTCGCCGTTGGTCACTGCCCTAAACTGCCGGACAAGACTGAACATCGGACCAGCAATCCGGTGGGTCATCAAGATTCCGAAGTAGGCGACCAGGGCGAAATTGAGGGCGGCGGCAAGCAACATGCCGACGAGAAAAGGATAAGGCAGAAAATTGGGGAAGCGGATGATGCCGAAGTGAAAGAGCGGGTAGAGCAGGAGGGTGACGGTCAGAACCGTCGAGATCAAGCCGACGATGACCGCGCTGCGCGCATACCGGAGTTGAAAGTCGCGGTTGATCAGGACGATGCGCTTGGTCTTCGCTTGGGTCATCCCGCGATTATAGGGAAGATCCCGGAAGCGTCGAACAAAAAAGGGCGGACCCCGCGGTCCGCCCTTCGAACATCCGCGATTCTCAGGCTCAGCCTTTGAGGGCGGAGACTTTGTCGAGGCGCTCCCACGGGAACTCCTCGCGACCGAAGTGGCCGTAGGACGCGGTCGCGCGGTAAATCGGGCGGAGCAAGTCGAACTGCTCGACGATTTGGCGGGGTTTGAGGAGGAAGTTCTTGCGGACGCGGGCTTCCATCTCCTTGGCGGAGAGCTTGCCCGTGCCGTAGGTCTCGACGAAGACGGAAACCGGGTCGGCGACGCCGATAGCGTAGGCGAGCTGGACCAAGCACTTCGAGGCGAGGCCGGCCGCAACCAGGTTCTTCGCGATGTAGCGGCCCATGTAGGCGGCCGAGCGGTCGACTTTGGAGGGGTCCTTACCCGAGAAGGCGCCGCCGCCGTGCGCGCCGTGGCCGCCGTACGTGTCGACGATGATCTTACGGCCGGTGAGGCCGCAGTCGCCCTGAGGTCCGCCGATGACGAAACGACCGGTCGGGTTGATGTAGTACTTCGTATTCTGGAGCATCGCGGCCGGGATCGTCTTCTTCACGCACTCTTCGATCACGTAGGACTCGAGCTCTTTTTGAGCGACGTCCGGCGCGTGCTGAGTGGAGATGACGACGGTGTCGACGCGGGCGAGCTTGCCGTTCTTGTACTCGACCGTGACCTGGCTCTTCGCGTCGGGGCGAAGAAAGGGGACGGCCTTCGCGCGGCGGAGGTCCGATAGGCGCTTCAGGAGCTTGTGCGAGTAAGAGATGGTCGCGGGCATGAACTCCGCGGTCTCGTCGCAGGCAAAGCCGAACATCATGCCTTGGTCGCCGGCGCCCTGCTCTTTGCCGTCGTTCGAGTCGACGCCCATGGCGATGTCCGGGGACTGCTCTTCCACGGCGACGATGACGCCGCAGCTGTTGGCGTCGAAGCCGAGTTGGCCGTCGTTGTAGCCGATCTCCGCGACGACGCCGCGGGCGATCTTGGCGTAGTCGACGCGGGCTTTCGTCGTCACTTCGCCGGCGATCACGACGAGACCGGTCTTCACCAAGGTCTCGCAAGCGACGCGGGAGAATTTGTCCTGCGCGAGCAGGCCGTCGAGGATGGCGTCACTGATCTGATCGGCGACTTTGTCCGGATGACCTTCAGAGACGGATTCCGAGGTGAACAGATAATCAAGGTTCGCTTGCGTCATGATCAGAGTCCCCTTTTCATAGTGACGAGTACGCGTCCCGATTCGAGTCGACGGACGGTTCCGATGCCATATGCCTTCTTCGTTTCATCCAAAAGCACCACCGGCTTGGACCAGCCGACGGGTGTCAGACCTTCATCGGCCCCTTCGCTGAACTCAGCGAACTCGAGCTGGATCGTCTGGCCGGAGCGCAACTTGTCGGCCGCAGGCTTCTGCACCGCGCACCAGCGCGGCATGCCGAGATCGATACGCTCGACCGGAACCACGAGATCATCGAGAGAGTTCAGCTTCGCCTCGAGGGCCTCGAGGTCATGCGCAGCTTGCAGTTCACAACCTGCGGCACGGGTCCTCACGAGTCGGGTGAGCGTACCACAAGTGCCGACTTTCTCTGCAAGGTCTTTGACGAGCGTGCGGACGTAGGTGCCCTTCGAGCACGTGACGCGAAAGCTCGCCGTTTTGCCGCCGAAAGTGAGGAAATCGAAGCGTGAGACGGTGACGATGCGCTTCATCGCCTCGAGCGGCAGGTCGTCGCCTTCCTGCGCACGCGCGTAGTCGTAAAGAGGACGACCCTTGTACTTCACCGCGGAGTAGAGCGGCGGCGTCTGCTCCAGCTCGCCGACGAAAGCCTTGATCGACTCGCGCAGCGAGTCTTCCGTCACGTGCTCCCAGGGGAGCTCCTTGACGTTCTGGCCGTCATTGTCCAGCGTGTCGGTCTCGCGGCCGAACTCGACGTCGAACTCGTAGGATTTCGGCAGCTCGAGCAGGTAGTCCTGCAGGCGCGTGGCACGGCCCAACAGCAAAGGCAAGACGCCGGAGGCTCCGGGATCCAAGGTGCCGACGTGGCCGAGCTTCACTTTCCCGATTCTCTTCACCAGCCAGCGCGAGACGTCTTTGGAGATCATCCCGGCCGGCTTGTTCACGACCAAAAGCCCGTGCACTCATGTTTCCTATCAGTCGTGAATTTGGTTGAGGAGATGCTCGATGCGGGAACCGCGGTCGAGACTCTCGTCGAAGAAGAAGCGGAGGTTGGGGACGCGGCGGATGTCGAGCGACTCGGCGAGGCGCCGGCGCAGGAAGATGGCGGCGCTCGCCAGGCCGATCTTGGCGCCGGCGACGGCCTCGGGATTCGGCCCGTAAAGACGGAAATAGACGCTCGCCAGCTGCAGATCGGGGGTGAGCTTCACCGCCGTGATGGTGATGCCGTCGAGCCGCGGATCCCGGAGCATGCCGCCCGTGAAGGCGACCGCCAGGATGTCGCGGATCTCGTCCGCCAGTCGATCTTTTCTCAGACCCATGGATGAATTCTCTCAAAGCTCAGCAAGTTGTGTCGTGTCTCAGAGAGTCGCGGCCGACTCTTCGAGCACGTAAGCTTCGATCACGTCGCCTTCGCGCAGGTCATTGTAGCCGTCGATGCCGATACCGCACTCGTAGCCCATCGCGACTTCTTTGACGTCGTCCTTGAAGCGGCGGAGCGAGCCGATCTTGCCCGTGTAGATGACCACGTTCTCGCGGACGAGACGCACGTGCGAGGCGCGCGTGATCTTGCCGTCCGTGACCGCGGAGCCGCCGATCATGCCGATCTTCGGCACGCTGATTGGCTTGCGGACCTCGGCATGACCGAGGACGACTTCCTTGACCACCGGGGGGAGCTTGCCGACCATGAGCGATTTCACGGTGTCGACGATCTCGTAGATGATCGAGAAGTACTTGATCAGCACGCCTTGCTTCTCGGCGGTGTCTTCCAGGCCGCGGCCGGCGCGGACGTTGAAGCCGATGAGCACGGCGCCGGTGGCCGCGGCGAGCGTGATGTCGGACTCGGTGATCGCACCGACGCCCGCGTGGATGATGCGCGTCTTGACCTTCTCGGTCGAGGTCTTGGTGACCGACTCGACGATCGCCTCGACCGAGCCTTGCATGTCGCCCTTGACGATGAAGGGGACTTCCGGGATGGCCTGCGAGCTAACGCGGGCCAAGAGGTCGGCCATCGTCGAGGCGCTGGACTTGGCGGCGCTGGCCGCCTTCGCCTTTTCTTGACGTTGCTCGACGAGCTCACGGGCGACCTTGTCGTCGGTGACCGCGTTGAAGAGGTCGCCGGCCCTAGGGACGCCGGAGAGACCGATGATCTCCACCGGAATCGACGGGCCCGCGGTCCGGATGTCTTTGCCGTTGTGGTCATGCAGCGCGCGGACGCGACCGCTCTCGGTTCCGGCGACGACGTACTGTCCGACTTCCAGCGTACCGGCTTGGACGATCATGGTCGCGACGGGGCCGCGGCCTTTGTCCAAATGCGCCTCGATGACGGTGCCTTCAGCCGGACCGGTGACCCGGGCTTGGAGGTCCAAGACTTCGGCTTGGAGAAGGACGGCGTCGAGGAGCTCTTCGATACCGGTGCGTTTCAGCGCCGAGACCTTGAGGAACTGCGTCTCGCCGCCCCACTCCTCGGCCTGGACGCCGTGCTCGGTGAGCTCGGTGTAGAGGCGGTCGAAGTTGAGGTTCTGTTTGTCGACTTTGTTGACCGCGACGATGATCGGCACGTTCGCGGCTTTCGCGTGCGAGACGGCTTCGATCGTCTGCGGCATGACGCCGTCGTCGGCGGCCACCACGAGGATGACGATGTCGGTGACCTTGGCGCCGCGGGCGCGCATCGCCGAGAAGGCGGCGTGACCCGGGGTGTCGAGGAAGGTAATCGGGCGGCCGTCGCGCATGACGGTGTAGGCGCCGATGTGCTGGGTGATGCCGCCCGCCTCGCCTGCCGCGACGTCGGCCTTTCTGATGGCGTCGAGGATGGAGGTCTTGCCGTGGTCGACGTGGCCCATGACCGTCACGATCGCCGGACGCTCGATGGTCTCGGCGTCGTTGGCGGCGGCGCCTACGGCCTGCTGCATCATGTCTTCGTCGGAGGTGTGGATCGACTTCATCTCGAAGCCGAACTCGGTCGCGATGAGCGCGGCCGTGTCGTAATCGATGACTTGGTTGATCGTCGCCATCACGCCCTGGCTCATCAGCTTCTTGATGACCTCGGACGCTTTTACCGAAAGCTGCTTGGCGAGGTCGCCGACTGAAATCGACTCTTCCATCTCGACCACCCGGTAGCTGGCGCGGGGCTGTGTGATATTGGTCTTGCGCAGGTCTTTCCGGCGCTTGAGATCGCGGCGGTTGCGCGGCGCCGACGGAGTGTAGACGGTACGGGTCGGCGCGGCGGCCTGGCGCGGCGCGACCGGGGCGGGCGCGGGCACGCCCTCGGCGACGACGCCTTCCTCACCCTCGACCGCAGGCTCGGCGCCCTCGAAGTCGTCGGTGAGCTCGGCGGCTTGTTCTAAGAGCGCGCGGGTCGTGAGCGGCCCTTGCGCGGCGGCGGCGCCTTTTTTCTTGGCGGCCGCTGCCTTACGCTTTTGCTCGGCTTCTTCTTCGGCCGCGCGACGATCGCGCGCCGAGATCGGGCCGGAGCTGGCGGGGCGGCGAGCGCCCCAGGCGTCGTCTTCTCCCGGAGCCGAAGGGGGCGGCATGTTGCCACCGGGGCCACCGGCTTGTTCGGAGCTGACACGGTTGGAGAGGAGACCCAAGCCGGTGACGCGCGTGCCGCGGTGGTCTTCTTTGCGACCGGCGTGGCGTTGGCGGTTCGCGCTCTCGAGATTCTGGACTTCTTCCGGCGTCGCGCGGCGGACGATGGTCGCGCCTCCGACTTCGCGGCGGCGGGCCGCCGGCGTCATCGGCGCAGCGGTGTCGGCTCCCGGAGCGGCGGCGCGTTGCGGCGCCGAGCTGGCCGCCGGAGCGTTGCCTTGCGGACGTTGGGGCGTGGAGCTTGTGGCCGGTGCGTTCGTCGCCGGGCGTTGCGGCGCGGAGGCGGCAATCGGGGCCGTCGTCGGACGCTGCGGAGCCGCCGTCGGCGCGGCGGCGGTCGGAGCCGGACGCTGCGGCGCGGCGGTCGTCTCGGTCCGAGCGGCAGGCGGCGGCGTGGTGCGCGGCGTCTCAATCGGCGCGACGACCGGCGGCTGCACCGGGGCAGCGACGATAGGAGCCTCGACGACCGGAGCCACGGTCGGCGTTACGGCTTCGACAACCTCGGGCTGGTCGATGACGGCCGGAGGCGGAGCGACCGGCGTAGACTCTACGCGCGCGGCTTCCTCGGCTCGAACCGCTTGCGCGGCGGCGGCGACCTCGTCGGCGGCCACGGCGGGCTGCGTCGCCCCGCCTTCGGCCTCGGCGGCGCGGCGGCGGATGACGACACGGGGCTTTCCTGCTTCACCGGCGGCGGCAGCCGCTGCGGCGGTCGACGGCGCTGCCGTTCCCGCTACGTTTCCGAATGCCTGCTTCAAGGCTGCGACCTGCTCGTCGGTGAGTGTGCTTTGATGATTGGTGATCTTCGCGCCCATCTTCTGGAGACGCGCGAGCATCACCTTCGTTTCGACGTTCAGATCACGCGCAAGCTCGTATACCCGCACCTTCGACATATCTCTCGACCCCTTCCCGGAGCTTTTAGAACCAGATCAGCGTTCATCTCAGTCGTCATTCGAGTCGTCGACCAACTCGGACTGCAAGTACCGGTCGGCGGCGATTTGCACGGTGCGCGCAATGCCGATCGACAGGCCCGTCTTCTGTGCCACTTCTTCGGCCGAGTCGGCGATGATGTCGCCGATCGTGCCGTAACCTGCGTCGCCCAAGGCGGTCGCGGTCGCTTCGCCCACGCCCGTGAGGCGGAGGAAGAGCTTCACGCGGTCGCTGCGTCCCGTGTCTTGCTCGGGGACTTTCTCCGCTTCCTCGCGGCGGCGCGGATCGGCCGCGGCGTGCGCGAAGAGGTCGCCGTGCTCGCCCGACTCGGACGGCGCTTTCGGCGCCGGGCCGCCCTTTTCGCCGGCGATGCGGCGGGCTTCCTCGACGACCTTGTCGGCTTCGGCCTCGTCCATGTTCAAGAGGCGCTGCAGGGTGCGCGCGCTGAGGGCGGCGACTTCTGCGGGCGACTTGACGCCTTCATTGACCAAGATCTCGGCACGCATCGGGCCGATGCCCGGGATGTTGGCGACCATGATCTTCGCGCCGACCTGCTCTTGCTCGAGCTTCGACTCGGACTTGATGTCCAAGCGCCAACCGGTGAGCTGGGCGGCGAGGCGCACGTTCTGACCGCGCTTGCCGATGGCGAGGGAAAGCTGGTCGTCGCCGACGATGACTTCCATCGAATGGTTCTGGTCGTCGACGATGACCTTGCTCACTTGCGCCGGGGCAAGGGCGTTGCAAACGAGGCGCGCCGGGTCTTTGTCCCAGGGCACGATGTCGATCTTCTCGCCGTTCAGCTCTTGGACGACGGCTTGGACGCGGGCGCCCTTCATGCCGACGCAGGCGCCGACCGGGTCGACCGAGTTGTCGCGGGAGTAGACGGCGATCTTCGAGCGGTGGCCCGGGTCGCGCGCGGCCGACTCGATCGTGACGATGTTGTCGTAGATCTCGGTGACGTGCTGCTCGAAGAGGCGGACGAGGAAACCGGGGTGAGCGCGGGACATGACGATCTGGGGGCCGCGCGAGGAGCGCTTCACTTCCAAGACGTAGCCGGTCACGCGGTCTTTGACGCGATAGCGCTCGGTCGGCATCTGCTCGCGATACGGGATGATGGCTTCCGTACGGCCGAGGTCGACGATGATGTCGTTCCTCTCGAAACGGCGGACGTGGCCGGAGAGGACCTCGCCGACGCGGTCTTTGAACTCTTCGTAGATCTGCGCGCGTTCGGCGTCACGGACCTTCTGGACGATGATCTGCTTCGCGGACTGCGCGGCGATGCGGCCGAAGGTCGACGTGTCGATCTTGATTCCCAGGGCGTCGCCGACATTGGCGTCGGGGTCCAGCTTGTGGGCTTCGGGGACCGAGATCTCGCGGACCTCGTCCTGGACGTCCTCGACGACGGTGCGGAATTGAAAGAGCTCGATCTCGTTCGATTCTTCGTTGTAGTGGGCCTCGAGGTCGGCCGTGGCGCCGTAGTCGCGGCGCGCCGCGTGAAGGACGGCCTGCTCGAGGGCGTCGATGATGATCGCCTTGTCGAGGTTCTTGTCTTTGCTGACGACGTTGATGACACGGGTTAGGTCCGTGTCAAAGGACTCTGTGGTCTCGGTTGCGGCCATTCTCAATTGCCCCAGTCATAAACGAGTGACGCCTTCTTCAAGCTGTCGAGCGGGAAGCGCAACGAGCCTTCAGGCGTGTTCAAGGTGATATTGCGATCTTCGACGGTCTCGAGGATGCCCTCTGCCCGCCAACGGTCTTCGAGTTTCTCGCGCAGCGTCACGTGGACTTTGCTGCCGACGAAGCGTTGGAAGTGCTGCTCGAGGCGGAGCGGACGCTCGACGCCGGGGGAGCTGACTTCCAGGGTGTAAGCGCCCGGGACGGCCTCATCGAGCTCGGGGGCCTCGTTCAGGCGACGGCTGGCCCGGACGCAATCGTCCAAGTTGACGGTCGCGCCGTCGGCGGCGGCGGCATTGCTGCGGTCGACGTAGAGGCGAAGGATCCGGTCGTGCTGATCCCATTCCGCTTCGATGCATTCGAGCGCTTCGGGCTCGAGCAGGCGGCTGATCAGTTCCATGATGTCGTTGAGCTTGGCTCGGTTCATTTCACTCTGACTCGAAACAAAAAAGGCCCATGGCGACCGGCCGCCTTCGGCTGGGTCCAAGGCCTGCATTCTCGTGAATTCACTCAAGAATTTACGGTAGATTGCACGGACTCTTTAGAAACGCTCGCATAATTACCATACAAATCCATGATTTTCAAGCTAAAGGCGCACGCCGAAGAGCCCGATTGATCTTACGAAGCGGAGGTCTATATGGGGCTCTTTTCGAAGCTCGGCAAGATGCTGAGCGGCAATGGGAAAACGCAGTCGCCGGCGCAAGAGGCCGAGGCGATGCTTCAAGAGCTCAGCCGCGACAATCGCGTGCACTCCCGATACATGATTCAAGGCGACGGCGTCGCTCAGATCTTCATCGAGAACGGCGGCCAAGGAAACATCCCCAAGATGGGCTTGGTCCGCGATCTCAGCTATGGAGGCATGGCCGTCCGCTTCGATACCGACGGCCGTCCCTTGGAGCTCGGCAACGAGGTCAAAGGCCGCATGAAGGTCTTGGACCAAGAGATCATGGTGAAGTTCAGCGCCGTGCGGACCGTAGGTCAAAGCGCTCGGACTCTGTTCGTAGGTTGCGTGTTCCTGCACGAGGCGCCGGATACTTTGGTCTTCCTTCGCGAGGTCATCGAACCGCTGCGTTGCGGCAAGTCGCTGGTCAACTTGGGCCAAGACATGCGCAACGAGAAGTACCGGGGCGAAGAGTGGGTCTGCCTTCGCGGCGATGGCCCGACCGACCTCCTCCTCCGGTCGAAGCCCGAGAGCCTCGAGCTCGAGGAAGCGCTTCTCACCTTCCGCAACCAAGACAGCTACCGCGAGGTCAGCTTCAACGGAGGTCGCTTGAAAACGGGCCGCTCTGCGGGCTCCGCCGGCGACTCCCAGCCCTCGTCCCCGGGCGCGCAAATGGCGAACACGGCGCACCTCGACAAGGCTTCGCTACGTCATGCGGCCTTCGTCCTAGCGGGCGCGCCGACGGCGGTGAAGAAGCAGATCGAGCCCTTGCTCAAGCTGATCCTCCAGGCCCTGAACGTGGACGTGCGCGATATCGCGGCCTGATCGGCGTCTCAGCGGGAGCAACGATCGCCGTGGAGACAGATGAGCTGAGCGTAGTTCTCTTGGCCCGCATTGCGATGGAGCCAGATCACGAACTCGCGGATCGAATAGACCGGGATGAACTTCGGATCCGACATCTTCTCCCGCGTCCCGATGATCAGCTGCCCGAGCGGCGGCGCCGAGGCGACGTCGTTGCCCTCATGGCTGAGGATACGCACGCCCTTCGGCAAGAAGTTGCGGAAAGAGTCGGGGTTCAGCTTGAAGCCGTTGCGGAGCTCCTCGGCGTTCACTTCCTCGATGTTGTCGCGGTTCACGACGACGACCGTGCTGCGGATGATCGCGTGACCGTTGATGATCGCGTGACCGTTGATGATCGCGTGGCCGTTGATGATCGCGTGGCCGTTGGTGTACTCATGGCGGCCGCTGGACATCAACTTCGCGGCGGGTGATTGCTCGGGCCCGTCGGCAAAGCCGAGAACTTCCTGGATCGTCCATTCGCCGGTGAGCGAGGTGAATCCGCGCGGGCTGCCGAAGCGGCCGTAGTCGCAGGCGAGGTCGCGCTTGACCAGAGTCAGAATGCGGTCGAAAGGATTGAAGCGGAGCATGCAGCTCTTCTCGTCGAGCGCGTAACCTTGTTCCAAGCGCTCCAACGAGGTGAGGTCTAGGGCGATCAGCGAGTTGGTGTCGTTAGGACGCTCGACCGTGAGGCCGATGACGTGGCCGCGCTCGTCGAGGATCGGGCCGCCGGACATGCCCGGCTCGGCGAGATCGGTCGCGAAGGGGTCCATGGCCTCGAGCTTGAACTTGTCGAGGGGGCCGAAGTTCGAGGTGTCGTCGGTCGGATACTCGCTCCGGGCCAGCTTGCCGACGCGCTGGACTAGCGTGCCGCCGAGCTCGGCCGGGTAACCGAGGATAACTTTCGGAGCATCGCCTTCGTTCTCGACGTCGATCGAGTCGGCCATGACGAGACCGTGGATGTCCGACTCGTCGGAAAGTCCCAGGGCGCGAGCGACCGCGGGAAGCGCGGCGACGCGGACCGAAAGGAGCGCGAGGTCGCTTTCGACGTTGCGAGCGAGCAGCGTCGCGGCTTGCTCGATGCGCTCGCCGTTGACGTCGAGATCGTACTGATAGCCTGACCGAAAGGGCGTCGGCTCGGAGTCGGTGTTGCCTTGCTGCCATTCGCCGTCGCTCATCGGACCGTAAGAGTAGGCCACCGGGAAGAGGTGGGCGGCGGTCACCACGTAGAGGCGGTCCTCACGCACGGGCGGCGTCGGCACCGCGATCACTTCGGGCTTGAAGAGCTTGCGGACGGGCTCGATGTTCCGAGTCAGGAAGCCCGTACCGAGGGAAAAGTTGCCGCCAAGCGTGATACGGACCACGTTCTTGCGGACCTCGGTGACGTCCATTTCCTGGACTTCGCTCGGGGCGGGGACCGCGACGCGCTTGGCCTGTTCGAGGCGCTTCGCGACGTAGCCGACCTCTTCTTCGGGGAGGATGATCCAAAAGATCGAGTTCGGGTGGGTGAACTCGACGCCTTCGATGGTGACGCCGATCGACACGCCGATGGTGCCGGCCGGGGTGTCTTCGCTGACCGTGATGTCGGCGACGCAGCGGTAGCCGTAATCCGCGACCGAAGCGCGGTCGCAGCGGGGCGAGGTGATCTCGACAAAGCGGTTCGACCAGCGACGGCTCGGCGCGTCGTAGACGAGCTCGTTCTCCGCGTGGCGCGACCAAGTGCCACTGACGTGCGGAACGAGCATCTCGCTCGTCAGCTGCTCACTGAAATACTGCTCGATCCGGAAGGAGCGGTTCGCTTCGCGGGCGCGGAGCACGGCAGGAATTCCAGGCGGATAGATGTACTTCTCGCCGTAGGACAAAGGCTGCCACATGACCGAGCTCAAGAGCTCGACCTCCGCGGGGCCGTCCTTCACGGACTCGGGGAAATTGGTCGCAAAGGCCGCAGCCGTCGGCAGCGTAAGCGCGACGACGACGAGCTTCGTGAAGGCAAAGGTAGCCAGCTTGGCCATCTTGAATACGCCTTGATCAGTCATGAGCTTCTAGCCCCGACCCGTCAAAGAGAACGACTTAATCCATGTCTTTGAATGCCTAGTAGACGGTAGCAGAGGTCCCTTACCCAGCGAGTATCTTGTGTAAAGATTGTATTTCTTCATAAATTTCAGATAAGTACGGAGGACGCCATCCCGAGCTTTAGGCATTCTGCCGCGGCTTTGAAATTATCTGTAAAAATATTACATGGTTATGGATTCATCTACGGAATGCTTGCAATAAACCCGGCTCATCGAGAAACCTTTGTTCTCCCTCGTGCGCCCTGTTATAGATTTGAGCAAGCTTTCGAGGACTTTTCGTGACCAATTGGGATGCCGTAACGAAGCAGGCCCGGGACTGCCATACGAAGCAGCCTTGGGAAGCGCTGTTCGATCAGCACGGCGACGCGATTGCGAGCACGGGCAACTCGAAGCCCATTCAAGAGATCTTCCGACTGCTGAAGTCGGATCCTCAAAGTCTGCAATATGACCCGCGGATTTTTGGGCGGCTCATCCAAGGCTGCCTCGCGAGCTGGAACCTGGAGCTCGGCCGCGAGATCGCCGAGTTCGCCAAGAAAGCGCCGGCCGTCGCGGTCGCGATCCCTTCGGCGCAGGTCTTCCTCGAGAGCGGCATGCCTTCGACGACGCGCGACATTGCGAATCGGGCGCTGCGGCTCACCGGGCTCCTACCGGCGGAGAAGCTGCAGCTCGAGATGCTCATCTGCAGCAGTTACGCCGAGGAAGGTAAGCGGCAGAAGACGGTGCGTCAGCTCCACGACGTGTACGCGCTGCTGCAGAGCTCGGAGCTCGGGACGCGCGAAAGAGCCGATTTCTTGGTGACCATGGGACGCATGAACTTCCACCTCGGGCGCTATCAGCAGGCGGCGGAGGTCTTCTACGAGGCGTCGAAGCTCTACCGGACGCTCGAGGATTGGGAAGCGGCGGCGAAAGCGATCTTCAATACGGCGGCTTGCCACCTGAACGGCGGCACCAAGCGGACCGACGAGGCCTTCGCCATGATCGAGGAGTGCCGGCGCTTGGCCGAGGCTCAGGATCTGCCGGGTCCCCTGTCGCATTGCGAAGCCGCTTACGGCATGGACGCGTATCAGCACGGCGACTTCGCCGCGGCGCGCGAGCATATGCGCCGGGCCCTGGAATGCCTGCCGCTGTCGGACAAGAGCTTTCGGCGCCTGCACATTCTGTCGATGCTGGCGTTCACGTACCTGGCCATGGGGCGGTACCACTTGGCCCGGAAGTTCGGGCGGCAGACGCTCGACCTGGCATCGCTCGAGGAGTCTTCGCGGTTCAAATCGCGCTACACCAACCTTCAGGCCGAGATCTTGTGGGAGGACGGGCTCGTCGACGAAAGCCAGACGCTCCTGCGCGAAGCGACCGCGCCGTTCGAGACCCAGGGCGTCCATACCTTGGAAGAGTTGGCGACTCTGGCACGCCACCACCTGCAGTCGGCCTTCCTGAACCAGATCACTCCGCTGGCGAAGCCTGAGATCGATGAATCGCTGGAGAAAAACAACTTCAACTGGCTCGACCGGATCTATGCGCTCGGGCACCTGGCGTTGAATCGGGACGAATACGGCGAGGCGGAAAGGGAGTTCCAGGGGACTTTCATGCGGGCGCGGCAGACGGGCGACCGCTACCACGAGGCCCTGGGCTTGCTCGGTTTGGTCCAGACGAGCCTGCGGCAGCGGCAGGTGGGCCTCCTCGAGCCGCAGGTCCGTGAGCTGGAGATCATGGTCGCGCGGCTCGGCGAGACGCCGCTGAAGACGCACGTGCTCTTCGTGCACGCCGCGCGGGCCTATCAACTCGGAGATTTCCAGGACTGCGAGCGCGTGCTGCGCTTGGCGTCGAAGGGGCCGCGGCTGAGCTTCGCCGACAAGTTCGTGCTCGGGGGTTGGCTGGCGACGATCGAGGGCAGGAGCTCGCGGCTGACCGCCGACTGGCAAGTGAAGCTCGTCGCGCGGGCGACGCGGACTTACTTCGCTCCGACCCTGGAGGCAATCGACGAACGGCACTTCCGCGTCGGTGACCACTACGTCGTGAGCCTGGAGCGGCATCCGTCCTTGGCGGAGCTCCTGCACTACCTGCTGCTGAAGAGCAACTTCTCTGCCTCGACGGCGGAGATCCAGACGCACGTCTGGAAGCAAAGCCTGCAGTCGCAGGGATGGCAGCAGAAGATCCGCAACACCATCATGCGCCTGCGCGATTTTTTCCCGCAGACGATGGCGCCGATCATCGTGCACGCCGACCAGATCCAGCTCTTCCAGGAGGCGATCCGCATCCAGCCGCCGCGGAGCGAGGGGCTCGATACCGCGCAGGAAATCCTACGGCTGCTCCACGACGGGCCGATGTCCTCCGTGCAGCTGAGCCAACGGCTCAAGATCTCGGCGGCGACGACGAAGCGCATTCTGAAGCGCCTGGCGGAAGACAGCGCGATTCAAGCGGTGAAAGACGGGCGGCACGTGTTCTACCGCGCCGGGACGGAGCCGGGCATCACGGTTACTTGAGGCGCCAGCTCGCGGCCCTCTGATACGGCCGCCATCCGAAACCGATAGCCGCGATCCGATGCCGGAGACGGCATCGGATCGCGGATCGCGGATCGCGGATCGCGGATCGCGGATCGCGGATCGCGGATCGCGGATCGCGGATCGCGGATCGCGGATCGCGGATCGCGGATCGCGGATCGCGGATCGCGGATCGCGGATCGCGGATCGCG
>JANOTL010000198.1:0-31525 GCA_031416315.1 Pseudomonadota bacterium | reverse complement strand
GAAGGGCCCGTTGTAGAGGCCCGGGTTCGTCGGGTCCGTCGTGTAGGCGGTCGCCTTCTCGTAGGCCTCGGGCTGGCCCTTGGCCTTCTGATAGATCGGGCCTTCGACCGACGACGGCAGGAGGTTTATCGGCAGCTGGTTGAAGTCGTAACGTGCCTCACGGAGCTTCACCGTGAATTTCTTCGGGTTCGCCTTGTCGATCTCGACGGTCTCGATGCGCTCGTACGTGTCGCGCGAGCCGACCTGGACGCCCGGATCCTTCCCGACCTCCCAGCTCAGCTTGAAATCCTCGGCGATCACGGGCTTGCCGTCGCCCCAGGTGGCTTCCGGCTTGAGCTCCCAGGTGACGAGCATCTTCTTCACGCCGCCTTCGTCGATCACCTTCGCCAGCCCGTTTTCGAGCGTGGGCAGGGTGACGCAGAGGTAGCACTGCCACTTCCAGTCCGGGTTGATCGACGTGACCGGCCGTTGCACGGCCAGGTAGGTCCAAGTCGAGGCCGACATTTGCGCGATGAGCGGATTCAGACTCTCGAACTCCTGACTCGTGCCCACGGTGAGCTGCGCTCCCGAGGCTTCCGTCGCCGCTAGGACGGCAGCGATCGCGATTCCCTTCCAGACACTTTTCCTGCGTTTCATGCGAGCTCCTTAGTGAGACCTACGTGGTGGGGGCCATTTTCGGATAATCAGTCATGCTTAGAACGTAGTGACACGCGACCTTATACGGTGCCTCAGCGGTGCCGATGTTCTTCAGGGCGGGAACCTCGACCTTGCATTTTGCCGTCGCGAGCGGGCAGCGCGGATGGAATTTGCAGCCCGGCGGCGGCTTCACGGGCGACGGCACGTCTCCCGTCAGCATCGGCCGCATGCGGCGGCGGCCCTGCCCCGGGATCGGGTTCGCCGCCATGAGGGCCTGCGTGTAGGGATGCTTCGGCGCGGCGAAGAGCGCCTCGCGCGTGGCCTCTTCGACGACACCGCCGAGGTACATGACGGCGACGCGGTCGCACATGTGCTTGATGACGGCCAGGTTGTGCGACACGAAGAGGTAAGCCATTCCGAGCTCGTCCTGCAGCTCCGCCATCAGGTTCAGGATCTGCGACTGCACGGAGACGTCGAGGGCGGAGACCGGCTCGTCCGCGATCACGACCTTGGGCTTCAGGGCGATGGCGCGGGCGATCGCGATCCTTTGCCTTTGGCCGCCGGAGAACTCGTGCGGGTAGCGATTCTGCGCCCAGGCGCCCAGGCCGATCTTATCGAGAAGCTCGCGCACGCGTCGCGACCGCTCCGCCGCCGGAACGCCGTGGATCACGAGCGGCTGCTCGATGATGCTCGCGACCGTGCGCCGCGGGTTGAGCGAGCTGTAAGGATCTTGGAAGATCATCTGCACGTCGCGCCGGAAGTCGAAGAGCGCCTTGCCCGAGAGGTGTGAGACGTCCTTGCCCTCGAAGCGCACCTCGCCCGCCGTGGGCTCGTAAATGCGGATCGCCGTGCGGCCGAGCGTGGACTTGCCGCAGCCGGACTCGCCGACGAGGCCCAGGGTCTCGCCCGCGTTCAAGGTGAGGCTCACGCCGTCGACGGCATGCACCGTTCCGGTCTGCCGCAGGAGAAGCCCCGAGCGGATCGGAAAATGTTTCTTGACGTTGTGAATGGCGAGCAGCTCGCGCGTCATGGCGTTTTGTCCTCGCTCAGTACGGGTGGAAGCAGGCGACGCGGGTGTCCGCAGGCGCAGGCGACGTCGGGTTGTGGACTCCGACGGGCGCGAGCGTAGGCTCTTCCCTGCGGCAACGCTCGGAAGCGCGCGGACAACGATTCTGGAAACGGCAACCCGGCGGCAAGGAAAGAAGCGACGGCACCGATCCTGGAATCGTCCGCAGGCGCTCGCGACGGCCCGTCTCCGGCTCGTCCATGCGTGGGATCGAGCTCATGAGCCCCACCGTGTACGGATGGCGCGGATGTGCGAACAGATCGTCCGCCTCGGCCTCCTCGACCACGGTGCCGGCGTACATCACGAGGACGCGGTCGGCGATCTCGGAGATCACGCCCAGATCGTGGGTGATGAACTGCATCGACATGTGGCGCTCCGCCTGGAGCTTCTGCAGGAGGTCCAGGATCTGAGCCTGGATCGTCACGTCGAGCGCGGTCGTCGGCTCGTCGGCGATCAGGAGCTCTGGATTGCACGAGAGCGCCATCGCGATCATGGCGCGCTGCCGCATGCCGCCCGACAGCTGGTGCGGGTAGTCGTCGATGCGCTTTTCCGGCGACGGAATCCCGACCTGGGCCAGGAGCTCGACGCCGCGGCGGCGCGCTTCGGCCTTCGTCACGCCTTCATGCGCGATGATCTGCTCGGCGATCTGGTAGCCGATCGTCAGCACCGGGTTCAGCGCCGTCATCGGTTCCTGGAAGATCGTGGCGATCTCTTTGCCGCGCACTCTGCGCATCGCATCCGGCGCCAGCGTCAGCAGGTCCTGCCCTTTGAAGAGGATGCGGCCGCCCGTCACCTGACCCGGCGCGGAAAGAAGCCGCAGGATCGAAAAGCTGGTGACGCTTTTGCCGCAGCCCGATTCGCCGACGATGCCAAGCGTCTTGCCCTTCGGCACGGAGAAGCTGACGCCGTCGACCGCGCGCACGGCGCCGGCCTTGGTGAAAAACGTCGTCTGAAGGCTCTCGACGCTCAGGAGCGCCGGAGGCACGGAGATAGGCGAAAGAGACAAAGCGCGGGTCCCCCAATATGGCCGCAGAATCAACATGATCCAGACCGTTGGGCCCGGGATCACTCACGACTCGAATACGGAGCCAAAGCGACGCCTTCGTCTGAAAACGAAGGGTGTCGGGATACGCTCTGGGGGGACCCCGCGGCACAAGTCCGCGATTGATGAAAACGTATAGCTGGGAATTGCGAGAGGCGCAAGCGCGAGATTGGCCAGGTGGCCGGTCTTTCTGACGCGTCCCCCTCGCCGCCGCCTCAATGCCGCGGCGGGACGCGCCGAAACCAAGACCATGGCGGACAAACAAAAGTCGAGGGGCGGAAGCGCGGCTTCCGAAGGCGGCAACATGCAAGGCATGTCGGGCCGCACGTCGATCGGCTGGCGTTGGGCCTTTCTCGTCGGCGTCTTGTGGGCGGGCGTGCTCGTCTTCGCCTTCCGCTCGGAGCTCGGCTCCTATCTCGACTCGCGCATCGCCCATCCGCTGATGTTCCGCATCCGCGAGTTCGTCGGCAAGAGCCCCGAGATCAGCCCGAAGCTGAAGCTCTACTCCATCGACGACTCGACCTTCGCCAAGATCGGCACCTGGGTGCTCTCGCTCGAAGAGTGGGCCCGCGTCTTCAAAACCTTGGCCGCCAACAAGCCGCGGGCCATCTTCGTCGACGCCATGTTCTCGCGTGCCGATGATCTCACCGGCGACCTCGACCAGACGATCGACGTTTTGAAGTCGCTCGACGTGCCGGTCATCGTCGGCTCGTTCGTGACGCCGGCGCCGATTCGCTACCGCGAGGCGCTCGACCTGACGCGGCCTTCGTATCAGCTCTCCGGGATGCTCGGCTCGCCCGGTGGCAAGTTCGCCGAAAGCGAGCTCCCCGCGATGACCGACGATCGCGGCTGGTACGCCTACGGCGCGGCAAAAGAGCTGCAGCCGGTCTTCGGCGACATCGGCCATTTTCTCTATTCCGGCTCGGGCCAGATCCAGCCCTTTCTGCGGATGGCCGACGATCAAGCGATCGCGCATCTTTCGCTGTATCTGGCGAAGGAGCGCAAGATCGAGCGCGGCCACCTCTACCTCGACGGCCACCTCGTCCCGATCGACAACCACGGCATGTTGACCGTCAACTTCCCCATGCCGTCGAAGTTCTCCGAGAAGAACAAGAGCATGAAGGGCTTGATCCAGCTCGCCCGCGACGGCAAGCCTTCGAAGCTGATCGAGGAGGGCGACGTCGTCCTCATCATCCCGCAGATGTTCACCGGCAACACCGACTTCAAGCTCACGCCCTTCGGCTACACACCGGGCGGCTTCGTCATCGCGACGATGCTGAACAGCGTCCTCACCGGACAGTGGCTGAAGCCGCTCGCCTACGGCGAGTCTCTGATCGCCCTCGCCGTCGTCGTCGGCGTCGTCGTCGCCGTCAAATGCGCGGCCACGACCTTCTGGATCGCGATGCTCGGCGGACTTCTCGGCGGCATCCTGATGTCGATCTACGGCTTCGCTTATATGTCGCTCGTCATCCCCTGGCTCTTTCCCGCGGTCGGTTACGTCGGCGCCGCCCTCACCGTTTTCGCCGAGAAGAACCGCAGGAGCGAGCGCAAGGTCCAGCTCCTCCGCCTGGCGCTGGAAGGCTCTGTCAACGCGGACGATTTGAAGGCGATTTTGAAAAATCCCGAGCAGATCAGCTTCGAGGCCCGCGAGCGCGTCGTGACGCTGATGTTCGTCGACGTGGTCGGCTTCTCGCTCCTCGCCGAGAACATGCTCCCGCGCATGGCCTTCGAGAACCTGAAGAAGATGCTCGCCAAGATCGGCGAGACCATTCATCTGCACGGAGGAGTCATCGACAAGACGCTCGGTGACGGTCTCCTCTGCTACTTCGGCTACCGCTTTGACTCCGACTCGTCCTCACCCGATCACGCGGAACAGGCGCTACGATGTGGCGTCGCGATTCAGGAGGACAACCTGAAATGTAACCTCGAGGCGGCCGCGGCCGGCGAGCCCGTGTACCCCTTGCGCATCGGCATCAACACGGCCTCGTGTTACTTGGGCGACCTCGGCAGCGGCTCGCGGATCGACTTCACCGTCGTCGGCAACGGCGTCAACTTCGCGAAGCGCCTCGAGGGCGCCTGCGAGATGCACTCGGTCCTCATCGGCGCGACGACGGACGACCTCGTGCGCGGCATCGGCCTCCCGCAAGAGGCGTTCACCAAGCGTTTTATCCGCATCAAGCATCATTCGGAGCTCGTCGAGGCGTACGAGTACGACCCGTTTTACCAGGACCCGCAGACCCGCGCCGCGGCCCTCGAGGGCTTCCGCAAGTGTGCTAACATTGAACGTGTCGACCAGCGCTGGCCCGTCCACGACCCCTCGAAGTTCCAACTCTCCTGTGACTTCGGCGAAGGCCAGCTCGTCAACTTCTCGCACACCGGCCTCTCGATCCGACTCCCGCAGCTCCTGGCGAAGGGTACCCGCATGAACATCGTCCTCGACGCGGCCGCCGGCACGCTGAAAGGCCTTCTTGCCCGCGACGGCATCGAGGTACTGCAGGGCGAAGTGCGCTGGGGCTACACCGACGGCGGCGAGTACACGCACGGCGTCATGCTGACGAACGTCAACGACCAGCAGAGCGACAAGCTGATCGAATATCTCTGCGAGTTCGCGTTCACGCGCGAGGCGAAAAAAGATGCAAAAGCTTCCTGAGCGCAGGCGCCGCTGCTCCTTCGAGCTGCTGCTCGCGACGGTCCTCCTGACCGGCGCCTTCGGCTGTATTCACCCGGGCGAAGGAAAGCTCGCGACCCCCGCCCGCCGCAACCCGACGCGGACGAGCGTCGACGCCGAGTCCGCGCCATCGCGGAGCGGCGTCGCGCGCACGGCTCGGGCCGTCGATCTCGACGACGACCCGAGCTTCGAGGGCGAGCCCCTCGACTCTGAGGACATCGGCCCTTCGCCCGCGAGCAGCCCTGTGCCGGACGCTGCGCTCGAATGGGACGAGGTGCTTTCCGGCTCGATCGAGCGCTACGAGACCAACCCGGCGATCATCTTCGAAGACGCGATGCTGACGCCCGAGCGCCTCGCCTCCATGCCGTACGGCCTGCGCTCGAACCCCGAGCTGGCGCGCCTCGCCGTCACGCGGGCGATCGAGAACCCGATCGACTACCACGACGGCGTCTTCGGTATGGTCGGCGGCGCCAAGTTCTTCGCCACGACCAAAGCGCAGGTTCCGAACTTCGACCATCTGTATCGTGTGATCGTACGCGTCCTCTCCGAGAAGTACGGCTGCTTCATGACCTCGAAGCAGAACATCGGCGAATCGATCAAGTTCACCTGCCGCGACCGCCGCCGCATCGTGGTCTGGCGCGCGACGGGTGGCAACTGGATCCAATTCTACGCGCGGCAGTACGATCGCGACGGTTACGAGATCAAGGTCGTGAAGAAGCAGATCGTGCGGATCTCCACGGACCCGGTCCTTTAGAGCAGCGTCGGGGCGATGCAAGGACCGACGGATCAAGAGAAAGATCCGCCGGCCTCTTCTCAGTGCGACTTGCTCCTGCGATAGGCCTTTGGCGACTGGTACCCCGAGAGCCCCCAGATGCCTCGCTTCGCGCGGCGCGCCCGCTCTTCCGAGGCGAGATAGGGAGCTCGGTCGAGCCGCTTCGTGGCGCCCCGGTAGACTTCTGCTAAGCCCTGCTCGACGAGCTCGAGGTTCAGAATCCGGCCGTCGACGGCCAGCTCGACGATGGGCCGATTGTATTGATCCAGGTCGACCTGACGAACCGAGACGACTTTGCCTTTCGCTGCAGCGTTGATCGCCTCGCGCGCGGCGTCCCCGAGCGGTTGGCCGGGGCCGCCTCGGCCCTTGATTTCTGGCGTGTCGATCCCTGCCAGGCGGACGTTGAGCCAGACCGACTGACCCGGCCCGAAGCCGAGGCGGCAGGTGTCCCCGTCGTGGCAATGGTGCACGAGGGCGGACGCGTTCGCGTCCGGCTGCCGTCCACCCGCGTCCGTGTGCGGGCCGGCCTGGGGTGAGGCCGCGTTGCCCGAGCCGACCGACGCCGATCCGCCATTCACCTGACTCCGGGCGACTACACCTGGCGCTGGAAACGTCTCCTGACGCCACCGCGTGCCGATGATTCCGCCAAGGATCCCGGTAACTCCCGTCACCAAAATCACCCACCGCATCGCTTACCTCCTCGATCTGGACGCGCCTGGTCTCGTTTTCGGACGGACGCGCATCGATTTTGGTCCGAGTCGCAAAAGTATACCGGACCCTCGGGTCGAATCGGCGCGTAACGACGACTCTGCGCGCCCTACAGCCGCGCGGCCGCCGCCTTGAGAACGCGGCGGAACGCGGTGTTACGCGAGAAATAGCGCACCGCGCGAAAAAGGCGAAACGACATCTGCGACCGTCTAAAGAGTTGGCACTCGCGTTGCAATGGAACTGGTGTGATGACGCGGGGCGATGTTGATCCTCAGCCAAACCTCCCGAAATCCTACCCCAATGCTCTCTAGTCCTAGAGAGTCCTTCCGCCAGATCCCCACAAAATCCTCAGACATCGCTCAAAGAAAAGGGAGAACCCGGGGGGAGACCACCGGGAACGACCCTTTTTTACGGCGTTGAAAAAAGGCCCTAGTTGTCTCTCATGCGCAACACGGCACGCACGGGGCTCGCGTCGCAGCCGGAAAGCTTGAGCGGCAATGCGATCAGCTCGTAGTCGCCGTCCGCGACGTGCGCGAGCACGAGTCCCTCGAGATTGCGGACGCCGAACTTGTGGAGCTCTTGATGCGCCGGCAGCTCTTTCGAGCTGAAGGAATCCACCGACGGCGTGTCGATCCCGATCAGGACTACCCCCGCAGCGCCCATCGCCCGCACGGCCTCGGGATCGAAAGCGGCGAAATCCTCGTTGAAGCGGTCCGGATCCGGCTGCGTCAGCGTGCGAAAGAGAATCCGTTTCGCACCGTGTCGCAAGGCCGTCGCGCAGTCACCGGCGCGAATCAGGCCGCCAGGCGCCACCGACACCGTCACGACCGTGCACGGACCCACGTAGGCATCGAGCGCCACCGCGTCGATCGTCGCCCCGTCCCGGTGAAAGTGCGAGGGAGCATCCGCATGCGCCCCGACGTGCACCGTGCTCGTCACGCTCGAAAGCGTGATGTTGTGGCCGGCATGCACGTCGAGCGCGACCTGGCGGGAGAAAGCGACGTCCCCAGGCCACACGGCCGTTCTGGGCGAGAGGCTCGGGGAAATGTCGATCAGCGCGCTCAAATGGCGAGGCCGCCCCCGAGGGTAACCGACAGAGCGCCTTGGGACACCTTCACCTTGTCGCCTTTCGCTAGCGCGGGCTTCAGCGTGCGGTCGACGCTCGTGGCGCTGCGGTCGTTGTCTTCGACGGTGTAGGACGTGGACGACTCGAGCACGTAACCGAAATCGAGCATGCCGCGAAACTTCTGGATGTTGACCTCGCCGCCGAGGTCGAAGCGCAGCCCTCCCAAGTTCTCCTGCTCGGGCATCACGTACGCGTCTTGAGCCGCGGCCGAGGTTTGATACTGCAGGGCGGCCATGATGCCAAAGACCTTCACCGGGTCGAAGCGGCCGCCGACGCCGAACTTGTACGTATTGGTGTTGATGCGCGCGATGCCGGTCTCGCGCTTCTTTTTGCCGTCGGGCGTGACGACGTAGCGCGTCGAGAATTCGTCGACTTGCTCGGACGCCTGGCCGCTGAGGAGGACGCCCGCCATGCCGGAGACGTAGCCGCCGTTGAACTTGATCTTGGCGTCGGCGTGGACCTCGGCCGGGGCGCGGCGCACCACGTCGTACTCCGACTCGGTGCCGGTCGCGTCCTTGGCGGTCACGACCGCCGTGCCTTTGCTGAAGAAACGCACGCCGAGGGTGCCGTCGAACTCTTTCGTCGACAGGCCGCCGAAGAGGCGCAGGACCGGCATCGCGGCCGAGCCGATGTCGAGCTCGTACTTGTCGTCGTCGTATTCGAACTCCTTGGTCTCGCTGCCGATCAGGACGAGGCCCATGCCGCCGCCGAAGACGAGGCCGCTCGTCTTGAACATGCCGAAGAGCGCGAGCTCGTGCCGGTAGAGGCCGGAATCGTAGGTGCTGTCGTAGGTGCCGCGCGTTTGGTTCTCGTCGTAGTCGCTCGCGACGGTCGCGTCGATGAAGCCCGAGAGCGAGAACTGCTTGGTCGGCGAGAAGCCGCCGCCTGCTGCGACCCGCGACTTCACGCCGGTCGCCGAGGCGCGGGAGTCGGTGTCGTCGTTCAGGGTGTAGTTGCCGAACGTACGATAGAGGCTGAACTGAGCCTCTGCCTCGATCTTCTCGAGGCCCGCCATCGCCGGCGCGTCTCCGATCGGGCCCGACTGCATGGCGCGCATCAGACCGAACTCGGTGGCCGACGCCGGGGTCGTCCAGAGAACGAGCGTGAGAGAGGTCAGCCAAGCATTACGCGCCCTCGAAGCCATATCTGCATCTCCGCAAAAAGGAGCTCTGTTCGTTGCGATTTCCGTGTGGTACGTCCGTCCATCATGCAGCAATTGCTCGTCGCCGTCATCTTTCATCTCGTGCCGTTGGTGCCGCTCTTCTTCGGCCGCGGCTACCTGGCCGTCGGGTTAGCTCTCGTCGTCGTCTCGGCGTACGTGAAGGACCGGAAGCTGACGATCCTCATCGATACGCTCGAAGCGGCCGTCGCGGCGAACGGCGGCCGACTTGACCCGAAGCTCGGGCGCGAGCTCGAGGAGATGAGAAAGGCGCGCGACCGTTGGCGGTACCTGCGCCTGCCGTTGCCCTCGCCCCGTCGCTAAAACCTCAGAAGCCGACGCGCCGCGCGATTTCCTTCACCGCCGCACGGTACTCCCGCTCGAGCTCGCGCTCGTCCACGCGCGCCGTCTTGCCGTCAACGAGCACGAAGAGGCCGTCCACCAAGACGTGCGCGACTTGTCTAGGGCTCGTGCTCAACACCAGGTTGTTGAGCGGCGCCGCCGCCGGCCACGTCTCCATCCCGTCGGCCAGGAAGAGCACATCTGCTGCCATGCCGGGCGCGAGCCGGCCGGTCGTCTTCTCCAGGCCCAGGGCGCGGGCGCCGTTGGTTGAAGCCATCGCCAGGCTCGCCGCCGGGCTCGCCCAGGCATCGCCTAGGCCTCGGTCTCGACCGAGGAGCGTCGCGAGCTTCATCTCCGAGAACAGGTCGGCGCCGTCGTTCGAGGCGGCGCAGTCCGTGCCGAGGGCGAGCGGCACGCCCGCCGCGGCGAGCTCTCGGATCGGCGCCAGCTTCTCGAAGATCAGCTGCGAGGCGGGGCAATAACCCGCCGTCGCGCCGGCGGCGCCGAGGCGCCGCGCGTCCTCCGCATCGATCGCGGTCAAATGGACGGCCAGGGTCGAGGGGCCGAGCGCGCCCGCGCGCTCCGCGTAGGCGACCGGCGAGATCCCTTCGCGCGCCATGACGCGGTCGTGCTCGCCGCGCGATTGCGCCAGATGCATGTGCAAGGGCAGCTTCGCGCTTTTCGCCGCCGCCGCGAGCTCCCTCAGCAGGGCCGGCGACACCGTGTCCGCCGCATGCGGCGCGATCACCGGCGTCACGCGGCTCGAGTACCCCCACGCCGCCATCTCTTTCTGCCAACGCTCCCAGCCTTCGCGCCCCGGGAAGGCGCCGCCGAGATCGGCGACCGTCTCGCCGACGGCGCCGCGCAGCCCCAAGCGGTCCAGGGCGCGGGCGACGCCGCTTGCGAAATAGTAATGCTCGCCGAACGTCGTCGCGCCGCCGCGCAGGCCCGAGACCAGATAGCCGTATGCCAAAGGCTCGAGCAGCTCCGGGGTCAGCGCCTTTTCCGCCGGGAACATGAAGGTCTCGACCATCGACTCGCGCCCGAGCCCCAAGCCGCGGAAAAAGCCCATCGGCGTGTGCACGTGCGCGTTGACGAGGCCCGGCGCGGCGCTGAAGCCCGTGCCGTCGATTCGAGGCAGGCTCGGGCATTGCGCCAGCACTGCGGCGCTCGCGCCGACGGCGACGATCCGCCCGTTCTCGAGCGCGAGGGCGCCGTCGCCCGCGAGCTCCGTCTCTGGCCCGGCCACCAAGGCGCTCAACCCGTGCACCACGCCCGTCACCGGCCGCGTCAGATGCCTTGGGGCCCAACCGGCCGCGCCGGCGAGCGCGAGCTCGGACCGCTCGAGAGCCATGGAGAACCCTTTCCTCAGACGTTATACTGGCGACGACCTGAGATACCCTGGCGGCTCCGTCCCGTAAAGCGAAGGTGAAGCGATGCGCGAACGCTCCTTGAGGCCTTTGTCCGGCTGGCAACCTGGATGATCCCTCTGCAAAAGAAGAACGTCGTGCAGTTCGACGAGCAAAGAAAAGCGTCGATGGTCGCGAACCTCCTCGTCGTGCTGTGCGGCGAGCGCGGTACGCAACCCGTCGTGAACACGGGGACGCCGTCATGAGCGACGTCCTCCTCCCGACCCGGGAGGACTTCGACACGGCGCTGGCGACGGCGCGCGCCGCAGCGAAGGCGGACGGCGACGCACCCGACCAGGTCTTGGTCGCCTTGGCCGCCGCCATTCCCTTCGACCACGAGACCGCCGTCACGCTCGCCGACCGCTTCGTCGGCGAGGAACACCTCTTCCTGCTGGAATCCGCCACCTCCGGCCCGAACGCTCGCTGGAGCTTTCTCGGCTTCGATCCGCTGTGGACGTACTCGTGGCGCCTCGGCGAGCCGGCCGAGGGCGGCCACCCGCTCGCCGCCCTCCGCGCGAAGATGCGCGGCACGCGCCTCGTCTCCGCCCACGCCAAGGGCGTTCGCCTCGGCGGCCCCGACGCCGCGCTCTTCGCCGGACCGACCGGCTTTTTCGGCTACGACTGCGTCACGGCCCTCGAGCCCACGAGCCTCGGCGGCCGCCCGCCTTTGCCGAAGGAGCTGGCGCTCCCCGACGCCTATTTCTTCCTCCCGCGCTCCTTTTTGGCCTTAGACCATCTGGCGCGCCGGCTCTTCGTCGTCCGCCTCGCGACCGATTACGACGCCGGGATCACGGCGCTGAAGGCGCTTCTCAAGCGCTTGAAAGGCATGCACACGCCGCCGCCGCTCGAGATCGAGTCGGCGGCAAGCGAGCGCCCCGATTTCACGGCTTGCCGCTCCGCCTTCGACGAAAAGGAGTTCAAGAAGCTCGCCGCGCGCTGCCTCGAGGAGATCCGCGCCGGCGAGATCTTCCAGATCCAGATCGGCAACCGCCTCACCGTCGACACCGCGGCGAGGCCGTTCGACGTCTTCCGGCACCTTCGCACGCTCAATCCGTCGCCCTACATGTTCTTTTACCGCTTCGGCGAGCACCACGTGCTCGGCGCCTCGCCGGAGATGATGGTCACGGTCGACGGCCGGCGCGTCACCCACCGGCCGATCGCCGGCACGCGCCGACGCAGCTGGAACGCCGCCAAGGACCGGGCCATGAAGGAAGAGCTCGTCACCTCGGAGAAGGAGCGCGCCGAGCACGTCATGCTCGTCGACCTCGGCCGGAACGACGTCGGCCGCGTCGCGGCGCCCGGCACCGTGAAGGTCGAGGAGCTGATGACCGTCGAGGAGTACAGCCACGTCTTCCACATGGTGAGCCAGGTTTCGGGCGAGCTGCGCCCGGAGATCGACGCCTTCGACGCCCTGGCCGCGGGCTTTCCGAACGGCACGGTCACCGGCGCCCCTAAGATCCGGGCGATGCAGCTCATCCGCGAGCTGGAGAAGATGAGCCGCGAGTTCTACGCCGGCAGCCTCGGGATGTTCGACTTCCGCGGCGACCTGCGCTCGACCATCTTGATCCGCTCCATCCACATGGCGCACGGCGTCGCCTCGACGCAGGCCTCGGCCGGCATCGTCTACGATTCCGACCCGGCCGACGAATGGCAGGAGACACGCAACAAGATGGCCGCCTGCCTCTTGGCGATGCAGAGGACGCGCTGAAGGCCAGCGAACAGCCATAGCCTCGGCCTATGGAAGGCATGGCGCCATGGTATTGGCCTCTACCAGGAGGCTTGCGCTAGGTTCACCCTTCAAACGAGCTCAAGAGAGGGTATCCCCATGGCCAACGACTCCCAGTCTGCCTTGCCGCGCCGCGGCCTTCTGCGCCACGTCGCTCTCACCGGCGCCGCCGGCGGCCTCGCCGCGCTTTTCGGCTTCGGCCGCCGCGCCGACGCCGCAGAATGCGCCGCGCGTACCCCGGCTCAGACCGAGGGCCCGTTCTATCCGGTGCGCTCCCAGCCCGACACCGACTGGGACCTGACCGCCGGCGGCCGCGCCGAGGTCTTGGGCGAGAAGATCTTCATTCAAGGCAAGGTGACCGACGCCGCCTGCAACCCGGTCGCCGGCGCGCTCGTCGAGATCTGGCAGGCCTGCGCCTCGGGCCGCTACAGCCACCCGGGCGACTCGAGCGGCCTGCCGCTCGATCCGAACTTCCAGTACTGGGGCCGAGTCCTCACCGACGTCAACGGCGAGTACCTGTTCAAGACGGTCATCCCGGGCGACTACCCGGCCTCTCAGAATTGGCAGCGCCCGCCGCACGTGCACTACAAGGTGCAGAAGCGCGGCTTCCACGGCGTCACGACACAGATGTACTTCGCCGGCAACCGCTACAACGCCGGCGACGGCATCCTGCAAGCTTTGCCAGCGTCGGAGCAGGCAAAGGTCGTCTGTGCGCTGCGCGACGCCGATCCGGCGGCGGGCATGCCGCTGCGCTCGGTGCGCTTCGACATTGGCCTCGTGCGTCCGTAAACGCGGCGCGGCGATTCGCGCTATAATGGTCGGCATGAGTCATGACGAGTCGACCACGCCTGGGGCCTTCAAGGCGGCATACATCGCGGTGAAGGCGCTGGCGATTTACGCCGGCGTCTTCATGCTCTGCTTTTACTGGCCGCAGCTCGTGAGCCGGCTCACTTTCGGCGAGAGCGACCTGCGCTCGGAGCTGGTCGCCGGCGTCCTTATCACACCGCTCGGCTTCCTCATCCTCGGCGCCGCGCTCGGGAAATGGCACGCGGCGATGCATGCGATTCTGGTCGCCGTCGGCGCCGCGGCGGCCTGGGTCGGCGTCACGCAGCTCGGCAACCCGGGCGACGAGGCGGCTACCAAGCTGATCGCCGTCTGGACGCCGGTCATTCTCCTGATTTACCTCGCTGGGATGGTGCTCGCCGCACGGCGCGAGATGAAGCAGCCGTACACAGACTGAACCGGGCTCAGCTGCGCCCGGCACAAGCTGTAATGACCACTGTGTGGGGCTGGCCGCTGAGCCCCGCGACGAGCGCAGGCACGTCGGTCAAGCATACCGCCTGCAGCGGCGTGACCTTGGAGTCGAAAACGCACGGGAACGTCGTGACCCCGGCTTTTAGGACCAGGAATTGCGCGATCACCGTGTGACCGCCGTCGGCCGTCCCGCACCAGACGAGTTTCGAGTTCGTGCGGTCGACTTCGGGCGGGAGGCGAACCGCGGTCGCTCCGTCGATGAAGTCCCACGTGCACGTGGCCGCGCGCGGCATCGCTCCGCAGCGTTCCTCGAAGAAATCCCAGACGCGACCCTGGCCGTGGCAAGTCTCGATCGGAGTCGAGAACGTGACCTCGACGGTGTCGAGCCCTGCGGTCACGCTGCAAGTCGTCGGCACTGTGGGCGCGACGCTTCCGGACCCTGCCTCGACCTGCTCGGCCGGTTCCGAGCTGCCGCTTGCCGGCGAAGTCGGATCCGCCGGAGCCTCGGGCGCGACCTCGGGCTCCTCAGCGCTGCCTTTGCCGGAGGCTGCCGTGGAGCCGGAGTCCTGGGCTGCCTGAGCTTTCGCACCCGAGCCTGAACCGGCGGCAGATCGCGACGCCGAGCCGCTGCCATCGGCCGTGGCGCTTTCTTTGCCCTTGTCCTCGTCCTCGTCCTTGCCTTTGTCCTTCACCGCAGGCGTTGAGGCCGTATCCGTCGAGCAGCGCAAGGCAAGCAGTCCACCCGCCAGCACGAGACACGAAAGGATGGAGATCGTCCGCAAGTTCAGCATCGCCTTTAAGTCCAAGCTTCGGCGGCGCGCGCGAACGTCGCGAGCATCGCCCGGCCGTGCTCGGTCAGGACGCTCTCCGGATGAAACTGCACACCCTCCATCAGCGTCTCCTTGTGACGAAGCCCCATGATCGTGCCGTCCGCCGTCTCCGCCGTGATCTCGAGGCACGCCGGCAGGCTCGCGCGTTCGACGATCAGGGAATGATAGCGCGTCGCGGTGAACGGGGAGGGGAGGCCGGCGAAAGAGCCCTTGCCCTTGTGCGAGACCTGGGAGAGCTTGCCGTGCATCGGCAGCTCCGCACGCACCACCTTGCCGCCGAACGCCTGGCCGATCGCCTGATGCCCAAGGCATACGCCGAGCAGCGGGCGCCGGGCTTTGGCGCACGCCGCAATGAGCGCGAGGCAAACGCCCGCCTGATCGGGGCTCGAGGGTCCGGGCGACAGCATGAAGAACGAAGCTTTCTTCGCGAGGAGCACGTCGAGAGTCGCGGCGTCGTTGCGCACGGTCTCGACCTCGAGGCCGAGCTCTTGGAGATACTGCACAAGGTTGAACGTGAACGAATCGTAGTTGTCGATCATGACGACGCGCTTCATACGCCGCCCGCCGCCGCCGCGCCGCCCAAGACCGCGGCGAGCTTCGTGCCATGGCCTTCGCTCTCGAGGATCTCGACGCCGTAGCCGCGTTGCTCTTCGAGGATCTCGGCCAGGATCTGCCGCGTCGTCAAAGGATTCGCCAGCACGACGCGGAAGACCGACAGGACCTTGTCGTCGTGCTGCTTCGCCTCGAAACGCGTCCGCGAGACGAAGGTCTTACCAGCCGCGCGCTGGATTTTCTGGATCGACTCGGTCATGTCGCTCAAGATCTCGTTGGCCGCGGCGCGCTGATCGAGCGACCCCGTCGCCAGGATCTTCTTCGCGAGCTCCGGCACGTAGCGGTACGTGAGGAGGTTCAGCTCTGGCTCGGTCACCACCTCGAAATCGTTGGTTGCTTTGATCATTTTGGCAAACTGCCCGGCCTTGCCGATGCCGAGGTCAATGAGCAGCTCGTAGCCGCGACGCCCGAGAATGCGTAGCCCCGAGTGCACGAGCATCGCCATGCCGGGGCGCGAGCCCTCGAGCGTGTGCTTGCCGATATCACGCGAGCCGCGGCGAATAATGTAGTTCGCGTTGGTCTCGATCTCGTCGAGGGCGTGCGGATCGCGAAACAGGCAGGCGCCGGCGCCCATCGGCACGTAAAGCTGCTTGTGGGCGTCGATGGTCACGGAGTCGGCGCGCTCGATGCCCTTCAAGAGCCCGCGGTAACGCGCGGAGAAAAGCGTCGGGCCGCCCCATGCGGCGTCGACGTGGTAGGAGCAGCCGAGCTCCTGCGCTAGGTCTGCGAGCAGGTCCAGGCGGTCGACGCTGCCGGTCTCGGTCGAGCCGGCGATGCCGACGATGGCGACGATCCCGACCTTCCGCTGCTTCAGCTCACGCGCCGTGCGCGCCATCTCGGCGACGTCGACCTTGTGATGCCGGTCGACCGGAATCGCCACCAGGTTTTTGCGCCCGAGGCCGAGGAGGTCCGCCGCCTTCTTCAGCGAATAATGCCCGCGCCGCGACACCAAGACGGCCAGGTCCTCGTAGCCCTGGTCGAGCAGCGCGCGCCCGAGGCCGTTCTCGGAGACGCCGGGCAGGAGCTTGTTCCGCGCCACCCAGAGACCGGTGATGTTGGCGACCGTGCCGCCGGAGCAAAAGGTGCCGATCGAATGGTTGAAGTCCTGGGTCCACTGCCCGTAAAAGGCGTCGTCGCAGGCAGGCGTGTCGCCGTAAATGAGACGGTGCAGCATCCCGATCACTTGGCGCTCGAGCGGCGTGAAGGCCTTGGAGGTCTCGATTTTCACGAGATTTTGGTTCAAGGCGACCATGATCTTGGCGAGCGGCAGCATGAAGTAGGGGATGGCCGAGGTCATGTGGCCGATGAAGTTCGGGCTCCAGGTGTGCACCGACTGCGACACGACCTTGCTCAGGAGAAAGTCGGTCTGCTCGGCGACGAACATCGGGTCGTCCGGGATGCGCGTCTCGAGGAAATCCTGCTCGAGATTCGCCGGCGCGATGTCGCCGGCGACGATCCGGTCCTTCAGGAAGCCGAGGAGGTTCTCCGAGATCTCGCGGTCGAGGCGCGCCAGCTTCGAGTCGTCGCCCTCTGGGAGGGTGAAGACCTTGCGCATCGTCTCGAGTGTGGCTTCGGCCTTTTTTTGCTTCACGGCGCGCCCGCCGTGCGGAGGTCGTGGACGAAGGCCAAAAGGTCTTCGCTCGGCCGCTCGAACGAGAAAGCGAGCTCCAGCCCGGCCGCAGTCTTCTGCTTGCGCGTCAGCCGCGCCGCGACGGTCGGCATCGGCAGCCCGCGCTCGTCGCCGGCCTCGTGCTCCAGCTGGAGGTCGAAGGGATCGCCTTCCAGCAGGAGCTCCTCGCGCCCTTGCACCTTCGAGGGCAAGAGGATGGCGCTGACGCCGCTCG
Source organism: Pseudomonadota bacterium (assembly GCA_031416315.1). Classification (GTDB taxonomy): domain Bacteria; phylum Bdellovibrionota_B; class Oligoflexia; order Oligoflexales; family CAIYRB01; genus JANOTL01. The sequence continues at coordinate 14,331 of JANOTL010000198.1, read as the reverse complement.
TCGACACGTTTTGCGCGCGGGCGCTGATCACGAGCCGCCACGGCGCGAACGGCACGGTCACGCGGACACGTCCGGCAAACGGATATCTCGGCTCGCGCGCCTCGGAGCTCGGCCTCACAGGGAACCTCGGTTAGGGTCGACCATGGTTAGCGGCCCACGGGCAGGGCCGCAAGTCCAATTCTAAGCCCTCGGCCTCATTGGCTGATACAGAGGATTCGGCCCAGCTGGTTGCAGCGCCTGGCGCCGTTCGTGAGCCAGGGGTCGACGAAGTAGGTCTCTTCGTCCGTCGGCACGGCGGGAAACCGGGCGCCGCCGCCCGAGGCCGTCGCGGCGGAGGAGGTCCACCCTTCGCAGTCGCCGAAGCTCGGGTCGTAGACTCCGGTCGGCGTCGAGGCCATCCACGCGGTGGCGAGGAAGACCGGCAGGTCGAGCGCGTCGTCCCAGGTGCCCTGGCCGATGATGCGACCGGCCGACGTAAAGCGCACGCGATCGCGATGTTCGGCCCGCCAAAACTCGTCCGGAGCCTCCGAGGGACGCTCGTATTCATAGTCGCGCACGGGTCCGCCGATCGTGACGCGATCGCGCGCGTCCGTCTTGCTCGTCGAAAGCAGCGCCTTCCAATGCGTTCGCGGCGTCTTGAACGGCAAGGTCGACCCTTCCGTGACGCAGATCGCGTCGGCGCCTTGCGGGCCCCCGAGGTCACCCGAGTGATACGACTCGGTGAAGAAGACCATGTGGGCGTTCGGCTCCGCGGCCGTCGGATCGGTGAATTCGGCCTTGTGGTCGATGACCTTGATGGTGAGGCGCAGGAGGTCGACGTAGGCGCTGAAGACCGGGTGGCGCTGCCACGAGAAACTGAGGTCGCTCGACTCGAGCGCGAGCGGCTGCCCCTTGGCCGTGCCGGTGAGGCGTACCTTCGTGACCGCGCCTTGGTCGGGGAGCCGGAACCCGACTTGCCACGGTGCTTCGGTCTCTTTCGGCACCGCCTCCGGCGTCACGACGTCGCCTGCCGGGGTCTCGACGATCGTGGCATAGGTCTCGAGGTCGACCTGCTTGCCGTCGGCATCGGCGACGATGCACGCGACGATGCTGTCCGCCGCATCGGCCTTCTTCACGTAGGAGGTGCGGGTGTCGGACGAGCACGAAAGGAGGTAGATGCCGGCCACTACGATCGGAGCAACCGCCTCCTCTTCCGGGGCGGGCGCCGTGGGGGTCGCGAGAGCGGGGGCCGTGGCCGTCGCATTCCCAGCGGTCTTGGCGTCGCTGCCCGCGTCACGGCAGCCGCCGGCCAGAGTGACCAGGATCAGGATGTAGCTCTTGACGCGCGTTCCCATACCGGCTTGATCGGCAGATTTCAGGCGCGCCTTGAGGCGGAATCGGCGAGGAAGGTTGGGGGCCTGCGGCCTTATTCGAAGCCCGACACCGGCAAGATCGAGGCTGCCGGGGCGACCTCCGCAGCCGCCGGCTCTTCCCCGCGCAAGATCCGCGAGATCGTGTCCCCCACATCCCGGCGATAGAGGAACTCGAAGTGCGAGATGTGGTTCATCGGCACGTTGATCACGTTCGGGCTCGCCTTGCGGGGGCGGAAGATCCCGGCACGGCCGCTGGCGACTTTGTCTTTCGCCGAGTTCAGGCAATAGACTTTGAACGCGTCTGGAATCTCGACGTCGTGCAGGCTCTTCAGGAACTGCGAGCCAGGCCGCATCTGGCCCATGTCGCGCCAGATGAAGCCGAGCGGGGTCATCAGCGCGAGGTAGGTGAGGAGCGAGCCGTTGTACGGCGTCCCCATCGTGACGACGCGGTCGCAGTACTTGTGGCCGCCGAGCTTCAAAGCCCACCAGAGCGCGACCATTCCGCCTTTCGAATGGGCGACGATGTGGATCTTCTTGAAGCCGTGGCGCTCGACCTGGCGCTTGATCTTGTAGTCGATGAAGTTCGCCGTCTCGAGGATGTCTCTGGTGAAGAAGGTCCCCATGAGGCCGCCGAGGTTGAACGACAAGACCTGGTGGCCGCGGGTCGTCAGCATCTTCTCGAGCACGGTGACGGCGCGGCGCGAGGAGAAGAAGCCGTAAAGGAGGAGAACGGGCGTCTGGTCGGCGTCGAAGGACTGGCGTTTCACGATGTCGTTGTTGGACTGAACCTCGTAATGGATCTCGCGGTACATGGCGCGGAGCGTTTGCCACATCCCGGTGCCCTTTTTACGGCTCAAAAACTCGAAGACGAGGAGCGGCGCGATCATCCCGAGGCCGACGGTCGCGAGCGACATGAGCGTGGCGTCGAGGAGCGTCTCCGTCGGATCGACGAGCTTCGAGAAGAGGTACGCCTCCGGGATCGAGCCGAGCGCCGTGGCGATGAGGACGCTCTTGGCGCGGAAATCGAGCGCGCCGAACCAGAGTGAGGCGAGGTCGAAGGGGAGGAACGGGATGAGCCGCAGTGCGAAGACCACCTTGTAGTCCTGCGAGCGGATGAATTTAAAGGTCGCCGGCAAGTTCGAGCGCAGCCAGGGCTTGGTCATGCGCCGGCCGAGGACTTTGGCGATGCCGAAGACGATCATCCCGGACAGCGTGCAGCCGAGGACCGTCATCAAGGTGCCGCCGATCGGCCCAAAGGCCTTGCCGCCGATCACCGCGACGAAAAAGAGCGGCGTGAAGACGAACGGGCGAATGGCGGAGAGCAAGAGGAAGGTGACCGGGCCGAGGACGCTCCCGGTGGCGACGCAGCTCTCCAGGGTGTCGTCGCAGAGCTTCGTCCAAAAGGCATAGCTCACGGCTGCGACCGAGGCGATGATCACCGCCTCGACGGCCAGGACTGCGCGGACTTGTTTGGTATAGCTGTAGACGCTCAAGTGAGACCTAAACGGCGGGCACTTCCTATAATATCATGTGGAAGCCCGTATAGGACGATGGCTAGCTCATGCGATGGCAACTCCACAAAACCCGGCAATTATTGCGCAGCCTGGCTCTGACTGCGGCGGCGCTGTGCGCGCTCGGCGCCGCGCCGACGCCCGCGAAGACGACGCCGGTTCCGATCGCCGAGGTCCGCGAGCGCATTCGCGACGTGGCCGGCGAGATCCTCGACCAGGCGCTCGTCTCCTACGTCTACGGCGGCTATCAGATCGGTGACAGCGACGACTGCAAGCTTTGCAACGAGTGCCTGGCACAGAAAGAGCCCTCGCCGAAGGCGCGGCTCAAGGTCTGCGGGATGTGCAGTCGGTGCAGCCTCGACTGCAGCCATTTCGCGGCCTTGGTATTCACGACGGCCGGCCTCCCTTATCCCTACCTCGACACGAAGACGATGCTCGCGCTTTCAGGCTCCGAGTTGCGCAAGCGTTACGGTTTGGTCGACTTGGACCTGCGGCTTCAAGACGCGCAGGCCGGCGACTTCCTCGTATACGACGGCCACATGGTGATTCTGGAGAAGCGGCATGCCGAGGTCGAGGGCCAAGCGGTCTTTCGCGGCGACGTCGTGCACGCGACGGGTGGCCGGGTGGTGCGCGGACCGGGCGAGGGGATCCAGCGCGAGCGCTTCGTCAGCCTCGAAGGATTCCGCGGCCCGCTGCGCCGGATTCTTCGTCACGAGAAGCTGACCAAGGACGAGGTCCAGGTCGTCGTCTCCGAAGCCGTCGTGACGCCGGCCGTGAAGGAGACGCCGCCGCCGGCGCCCTCGCCGAAGTCGGAGCCGCCGCGGTTGCGGCGGGTCGAGCGGCGCTCGCGGCGCTGATAGACGAGCTCAAAGCTGCGGCTTCAGCGCTTTCTTGCGGGCCTTCACGAAGTTCTTGATGTCTTCGAACGAGCCGTGGCTGTAGCCTTCCCAGCCTTCGACGCTCGTCTTCACCGTGTTTTCTAGCATGTCGACGCTCGCCTCGAAGCTCGACTCGCTTTGCGAGCCGGCGAGGATTTTTTTCACCCGGTCCTTGAGCTTGGCGCGGAAGGTCGGCCGCGCCTCGGAGAAGAGCTCGGTAAAGAGCTTGCCGCCGTTCTTTGCCGGCTTGTAGAGATGCGGCTGCATGAGATCGTGGTACTGGTCGACGAGGGCGCCCTGGCTGTTGTCGAGGTCCCAGGCGATGATCTGCCACTGCTTCTTCGCGCCGTTGAAGAAGAGCCAGTCGTTGTTGCGGTTGGCGATCATGCTGTCCCAGTGGCCCGTGAGCATGACGCCGGTGACGTAGTTGACGATGTTGTCGACGTCGATCACGGCGGCGAGCTGTGCCTCGGTGGCGTTGCTTTCGAGCAGCGCGATCAGCTCGAGGATCTTCTGGTCGCCGAGGACGGCGGATGCCTCGTCGTCCACCTTCTTGCCGTCGACATACTCCGCGGACCAGCCTTTGCGGTCGTATTTGGCCTTCTCAAACCAGGCTTTCGCCAGGTCGGCTTGGTAGAGGAAGAAGCCCTTCATCTTCTCGTCGCCCTTCTGGAAGCGCGAGCGCAGGTAGGTTTTGTCGATGTTCTCAGAGAGGGAGTAAAGGCCCTTGTAGTCGTAATAGTAGTTGTCGAAGAGGCGGGTGAAGCTACCCTCGGGGCCCTGGTTTTGCGGCCGGTTGAACGACACGAAGAGCTTGGCGAAGGCGACGCGGTAGACGAGGCCGCCGCGCTCGGCGATGGGCGCGAGCTCCTCCGTGCTGATGAAGACCCTGGACGAGATACGTTCGCGGATCATCGTCGGGTCGTTGGCGCTGGCGCGGACGCTGAAGCCTTCCAAGCCGAAGAAGGTGCGGCCGTCGTTCGCCGGGAACTCTTTCATCTCGTAGTTGCCGGCGTAGACCGAGAAGGCCTGCTCCGCGTCGAACTTGAACTTGAATTGGCGCTTCGGGCTGCACTTCGAGGTGTTGCCGCGCACTTTGATGCCGACGTTCTCGATCCTCTTGCCGTCGAGGACGAGCTCGATCACGTGACCGTAGCCCGAGTCCTTGTCGGCGCAGCCGTCGTCGAGCACCTTCTGGAACGTCTCGCTCAAGATGCGGATCCGGACTTCGTGAACGTCGCGGTCGAAGACGCAGCGCGACGTGAGGTCGAAGACCTGGCCACCAGTCAGCTTCTCGGAGCTCACCGCGTCGATCTCGCCGCAGTCGGGGGCGGCCTCGGGAACGCTCGAGGCTTCGTTGGCGGTCGTGGCTGCAGGCGCAGTTTCGTCGGCACGGAGCTGCGCGCTCGGCTCGTTGCGACCGCGGCATGAGCTGGCGGCGATCCCGGTCGCGAGCACGGCAAGAATCGGCAAGGACCACGAGCGCATCGGCAGGCTCCTAAAGCGTCACGATGGAAAGGGGGGGGACGGGCTCGATTTTACCGATTCCAGAAAAATGTTCCGTAAATTTTGACCCGTTGGCCAATTTCGATGGACGGCCGCCGAAGCCCCGGGCCATCATCCGGCCCATGCACAAAGCCATTCTCGTCATCCTCCTGGCGCTCAACGCGAGCGCCGCGCATGGCGCACCGCAATTCAAGGTCGAGCCGAAGGTCGTGCGGCCCGGGACGACGGTCCGCATCGTCCTGACCCTGCCGTTCCTTGGCGGCGCCCGTACCGCCGCGCTGCACTACGGCTTTAATGGCTGGAACGTCCCCCTCGCAGGCCCCGGCGCCGGACGTGAGGAGACTGTCGGAAACATCAATTATTTCAGGCAATTACAACTCACTCAGCTGCCCGGCACGCGCGAGTGGGAGGTCGCGGTCGACGTCCCCGCCACGGCGCGTGCTCTGCATTTTGCGGTGTGTCGTGACGAGTGCGGCTCGGGGCAATGGGACAACAACGGCGGCCAGGACTTTTCCTGGCCGATCGCCTTTCCGTACATCGGGCCGATGCTCTCGTGGAACGGCGAGACGCCGCCGTCTTCGGGGATCGTCGTCACCTTCCTCACGTCGACGGCCGCGCCGGCGTGGATCCGCGTCGCGCCCGTCGATCGGCCGCGCGAGGTCTTCGAGCAAAGGGACGAGGACGGGCAGCGGCATAGCTTCGTTTTACGGGGCTTGGCGCCCGGCACGCTCTATTCGTACCAAGTCGGCTCGGAGACATTCGTCTCCGAGCGCTACCGTTTCCGCACGGCGAGCGCCTCGCCCCGTACGGCGCGCTTCGCGATTTTCGCGGATGCTCAGGACAACGGCGAGACCGGCACCTTCAGCGCGACGGTCGACGAGATCGTACGGAGCCACGCGGACCTCGACTTCGTGCTGGTCGCCGGCGACATGCCTTGGAACGACAATCCGGGCGACTGGTGGAGCTTTTTCGACAAAGCTCGGCCGCTCTTCGCCACCAAAGTCGTGATGCCGGCGATCGGCAACCACGATACGCCAGGCGTCGGCTCCTCCTGGGATCACGGCTCGTTCGAACGTCTCTTCACGCTGCCCAAAGCACGAGAGGGCGGCGTCTATTACGGATTCGACTTCGGCCCCGCCCGTTTTTTCGCGCTCGACAGCGAGCGGATGGTCGACTTCTCGTCGCCGAGTGGCGAGCAACTGCGTTGGCTGCGCGAGCGCCTGGCGGAGCGCCGCGCCGAGATCGCGGCGAGTCCGACGCCGCTCTGGACCTTCAGCTACTGGCACATTCCCCCGTACAACGCGGGTGCGCGGCATTGGCAACAGCAGTTCGACTTTCGTCCCGTGACGCGCGAGTTCGGCGGCGTGATGGACTGGAACTTCGCGGGTCATGAGCATCTGGCGCAGCGCATGCGGCCGCTTTCTTTCGGCGAAGGCGACGCGGTGCGCGTCGAGTCGAGTTATGGCGTCGGGCCGAACACCGGCGCGGGCTTCCTCCTCGTACCGCCCGCTGGCGCGGTGCCTGAGCGTCGTCTCGTCGAAAGCTCCGACGAGAACGGTCATGTGCGCGACTTGCTGGCGTTCCCGCAGATGCAGCTCGGCGTGACGGAGGTGCAAGCCTTCAACGGCTTCTCGCGGGTCGACGTCGACGGCGCCTCGATTCGTATTCGGACGTATGGAGCGGCACGGGCGGGTGAGAGCAGCTCGGGAGCGTTCTCGGTGCGGGACGAGATTCGTTATTCGAAGTAAAAAAGCGGGAGGCGGCGGCTAAATTCCGTTCTGGAACTTCCCGGTCGTCAACCACCGAAGTATTTTTAGCGTGCTGTTCACCAACTGATCGCGACCAAGCCGTAACCCCCAGGGCGACCGTTTGTGCCCGAGCCGCCCACGCCGAAGCCGGGCAGATAAGCAGCGTCGCCTGTCCCGCCCGGCGTCGCATTAGACCCGGCCGTCGTCGTGCCACTGCCTGTCACCCAGCTTGAGCCGCCGCCGCCGCCGCCCCATGGGTTGCTGCCGCCGCCGCCGTAGTAGCCGCCGCCGCCGCCGCCGCCGCAGTCGTCTTCCGCGGCCGCGTTACCCCCTTGGAACTGGCTGCCGTTGGAACCCGCGACTCCGTAAAAGTTGGCGAGGCCGCCGGCGCCTCCGGCCGATTGGCTGCCGCCAGTTGCCCCCGCCGTCAAGTAGCCACCGCCCGAGGTGCCGACCGTGCCCCCGCCTGCGCCACCTAGGGTATACCCGCCTCCGCCTCCGCCACCGGCCGTGAGAAGCTCGGTCGAGCCGCGCCGGAGCGCCGATCGACCGCCGCCGGACGTGTTCTGATAGTGGTAGCCTGCGTAGGTGCCGAGGCCGCCCGAGCCGCCGCCTCCGTAGGTTCCGGCGACATAGCCGCAATTCAGGCCTCCGCTACGGCCACCTTCTCCCACGATGATGGTCAAAGTCTCGCTCGGCGTGACCGCAATCGTCGCCGTAACGAAGCCGCTGCCGCCACCAGGTCCAGCGGAACCGCCGCCGCCCGCGCCCCAAAGCTTGACCAGAAGCGAAGTGACGCCCCCGGGGACGACGAAGCTCTCGTCGGCTCCGGAAAAGAAATAGGAACCGGCGGGTGCCGCGTCCGTCGTGGCCGAAATCGTCGGCCCCGACGCGGTGGGCACCGTGGCGCCGAGATCGATGGGGCAGACTCGAAACGAGCGCTGGACGCCTGGAAGCAAGCCTACGATGGTCACGCTATTCGCGGCGACCGTGTCATACGCACCGGAACAGGTGGCAGGTGCCGTGCCCCCGTTCTGATAGGCGATCCAGTATCCAACGGTGGTTCCGCCGCTCGCGGTCCAGCTGAGGCTTGTGCTGGAGGGCCCGGTCCCCGAAACCGTCAGGCTCGTCGGATCGGCCGGGGCGGTGGTCGTCGTCGCCGTCGCCGTCGGGACGCCAGCCGAAAACGCTCCGCCGCCGTCCACGGCGCAAATGCGGAAAGAATACTGAGTCGACGGCGACAGATTCGTGACGGCAAGAGGCGAGTTACTCGCGTAGTAGGCAGAGCAGCTCGCAGGCGGCGTGGCGCCGGCCTGGTACGCAACGTAGAAATGAGACGTCGTGCCGCCGCCAGTCGTCCACGAGGTAGTGATCTGGGCCGAGCTGTTCGCCGTCGCGCTGAAGCCGGTCGGATCTGGCGGCGGACCGACGGTGGAATCGGTCAGCGTCACCCCACTCGAAAGCGTGGTCCCGTCTGACGCGCAGATGCGGAAGGAATATTGCGTGCTCGAGGCAAGCGCCGTGATCGTGCTCGATGTGCTCGCCGTCGTGAAGGTCGTGCCGGAGTTGCAATCGGCTGGCGCCGAGGCGCCGGTTTGGTAGGCGCCCTTGTAAGAGGTCGTGGAGCCGCCGCCGCTCGTCCAGCTCAGAGTCAGCCTCGTCGCGAAAACACTCGACGTGACCGGCGAGGTCGGATTCGGCGGAGCGACGGCTGCCGTCGTGTTCTTGAGCATGAATTGCTGCGGAAAAGCGAGCGCATCACCGCCGAAGGCGAGGGCGAGCAAAAAGCTGAGCGCCAGTGGTCGAAGCACGGCTACGCCTCAAAATCCGGAGGTCCAAGTCACGTATCCGATCGTACCGGATTTCATCACCGTGATGACGGTATCCTTGGCGCTCGTCCCGATGATTTGGTTGCTGGCGCAGGCGGGTTGACACTTCCAGGTCGAGATGCTGCTGCCGGAAAGCGTGTAGGCGGACGTGCTACCGGCCGTCAGGACGAGAGTGTAGTAGCCGCCGTTCTGCATGCCGTTCAGCACGAGGGTGCCCGCAGCCGAGCTCGTGACCTGCGTGTTGCCCAGCGTCCAGTCGATGGTGAGGCCAGTGTTGTCGCTCTTGTAGCCGGCTTTGACGTCGCCGTTGACGTCGAGTTTCGTGGCCGGCGTCGGCGTGCCGATGCCGACGGCGCCTCCTCGAGGATTGAGGGCGATGGCGTAATATTGACTGAGATCCGTGGCGTTGGTGGACTGAATCCATCCGCCATACGGGGTTACACTTTGCACTCCCATATCCATGACCGCGTCAATTCCCGTTGATGAATACCGCATAACGCCTGTCTGAGTCGTGCCAGTCGTTGCGGGAAGCCCCACTGACCCAGCCGCTTGGAGTTTCAGAGAGGGAGATGTCGTCCCAATGCCGACGTTGCCTGTCGCGGTCAGTGTCATCTTCGTCGATAGCGCCTGAAGGGTCGTTCCTGAAGCTCCGATGTCCGAAGTTTGAAAGTAGATAGGTCCGCTTGCGGCATTACCCGTCGCTCTGCCGCCGGCGAAGGCAAGGCTAGCGCCTGCGACGTCCGTACCTGAGCCGCCGGAAGCATTTATGGTAAAGCTGGACGGCGCGCTGGCCGTCACGCCTTGACCCAGGTAGGCGTTTTCGACCGAGGCGGCGCCACTGCCGACGACCAATTGACTGCTGGCAGTCGGGGTGGCCGCGTAGCCAAGGGCGATAGACTGGGAAATGTTTCCTGAGAAGTTAGCGTAAGATCCCAGGAACGTGTTGTAGCTTCCCGTAACGTTTTTGCCCGAGCTCGATCCGACGAAAACGTTGTTTGACTGCGTCGTCACGGAGTTGCCGGCATACTGCCCGAGGAAGGTGTTGTCTGTGCCCGTCGTCAACGCGGCGCCGGAGAGGGCGCCGAACACTTCGTTCGACGCGCCCGTGCCGACGCCTGGGCTCGAGACGGTGCCGACTACGTGGAGCTTGGATGTCGGACTTGTCGTGCCGATCCCCACGTTCCCGCCCTTTCGCAAGAAAAGCGAAGAAGACGTGTCGCCGTTGACACTTAGATAAAGGCCAGAGTCAGCGGTCGCCGTCTCGTAGCGATAGCCGATGTGTGCAGCGCGCCCCGTAGCCAAGCTGTGTCCGATGGCGAGGTCGAGCTGCCGTCCCGCCGTCGCCAAGCTCGGGTTAAGGAGTCGCACGACGCCGGTCTGGTCGGAGTCGCCTGAAGTCGTGACGGTCGCGCTCGTCGAAGCGAGCGTCGTGAACGCCCCCGTATTCGGCGTCGTCGAGCCGATCGTCCCCGGCGCGGCCCAGTTCGCGGTCGCGCTCGGGACGGCCCAAGTACCGTCAGCTTTGAGATACTTCCCGGCGGCGGCATCGCCAGTCGCCGGTGCAGGCGCGGCGCCACTCGCGCCGCCCGCACCGGCGTCTCCGGTCATGGTCTGGAGGTACGCGCGACCGATTGTACCCGCGGTGATCTTGCCCCCGCTGAGGCTGGCGATGTCGTCGTCGACGATCGTGCCGTCGACGATCTCGCCCGAGGTGATGGTCTGGCCAAGGAGCGAGACGTTGGCGCTGAGCCGGCCGTCAGCGACGGAGCCCGTGAGCTTCGCGGCATCGAGGTCAACGATTTCTCCTGACGTGATCGTTTGACCCAAAAGAGAAACGTTGGCGCTGAGTCGCCCGTCGGCGACGGACCCCGTGAGCTTCGCCGCATCGAGATCGACGATCTCACCGGACGTGATCGTCTGACCCAAGAGCGAGACGCTAGCGCTCAAGCGCGCATCGGCGACGGAGCCCGTAAGGTTAGCGGCATTGTGGAAGGCGGCCGCGTTCTCGCCGCCGAGGAGATCGGCGTTGTCGGCGACGTCGACCTTGCTGTTGTCGCCCGCGTCGTAAGTCGTTTTGGTCATGTTGCCGGCGCCGCCGTCGGCCACGATCTGGGCCGCGGTGCGGCAGGTCGTGGTCGTTTCGCCGCGCAGGTATTCGCCGTCGTTGCAAAGCGTCTTGGCGTTAGTGTCGACGCCGGCGTCAACCCACGTCAGGATCCCGCCCGCGCCGCTCGTCTGCAGCACTTGGCCGGTCGTTCCCGCCGTCGCGGGCAAGGTCAAGGTGACCGCGCCCGCGAGGTCGTCGGCCGCCTTCAGCGCGACGTAATGCGCTCCTGTCGCCGTCAACTCGTAAAAGCGCAGCTCGCCGGTGCTCGTCGGCAACGCGGCATAAGGTTGAACGGCGATTGCGACTTGCTTCGACGTCGTCAGCGTCTCGGCCGTGACGTTGCGCAGTCCCGCGTCGCGAGCCGTCAAATCCTGCATGGTGATGTTGGTCGCCGCCCCGATCGTCGCTTGCTTCGTGCCGAGCTGCGTCTGGATCGACGAGGTGACGCCGTTCAAGTACCCGAGCTCGGTATCGTCGACCGTGCCCGCGCCGAGCTTCGACGCAGAAATCGCCGCGGTCGAGCTGATGTCGTGATTCGTGATCGTATCGTCGGTGATGTTCCCACCGGCGCCGCCCGAGATGCCGGAGAGGCCGGATTCGTCGGCGGCGAACTCCCAGCGGCCACCGCCGGCCGTCGTCCATTTGAGGATCTGTCCGTTCGTGGGCGTACCCGTCTGTACGGCGTTGCCCTGGATTCTCGCCACGACGGTCGCGGCCTGCGTCCCGGTCACGTCGCCGACCATGGTGCCCGTGAAGCTCGTCGAGGTCGTCGCCGTCTCCGCGAGCTTGATCGAGGTGATCGTGCCGTCGGCAGCGACCGTCATGTACGTGTCGGTCGCCTTGATCAGACCCGGCGTGTTCGTCGTCGCCGGCGCGATGCGGGCCGTAAGGCGGCCGTCGATGTCGTAGTAGAGTGAATTGCCGTCGATCTTCGTGCGGAGGGAGTAGGGGGAGGCGAGAAGCCGCTGGCGTGGCATGACGACGTGCTTCGCTTCCCCGCCGGCCTCGGTGAAATCGGCGACGACCTCGAGCCAGCACTCGTCGACGCCGCCGAGGAGGGTATCGAGCTCGGCGGGTGAGAAATTCAAGTCGAGGTCGAAGACACCGTTCGCCAACGGGCGGTCGACGAGCGGCCCGATGACCTTCATCGGCGCGCCGTCGGTCTCGACGGTGTAGACATTGATCGTGAGCGTCGCGCGCTCGACGGGCGCACCGCTCGTTTTAGTCAGTCGACCGAGATAGCGGAAACCCGCGGGTTCGGCGAGCGCGCTGGTTGCGGTCGTAAACGCAAGAAAGGCTAAGAGCTTTAGGGCGGATCTACTCATGTAACCAGGATCGGAATTTGCCGTGCCGGCCTGAGCATTTTTCGGTTAACGCACAGTAACCGCTGGACAAACACCTATTTATCGCCCCGCGCCGGACAATATTTGTCAATCTGCCAAGGCACGGCTAGGATCTCCGTCTCTCCAAAACCCGAACTGCATGCATCGAGGAACCGACCGGCATGATCTCCACCAACGAATTCAAGCGCGGGCTCAAGATCGAGTACGACAATAAAGCGTGGACGATCGTCGAGTTCCAGCACGTCAACCCGGGTAAGGGCTCCGCCTTCGTGCGCACCAAGCTGAAGGGTCTCGAGTCGGCGCGCGTCGTCGAGATCACCTTCAAGTCGGGCGACAAGGTCGGCATCCCCGACGTCCAAACCCGCAACATGCAGTACCTGTACAACGACGGCACGAACTTCAACTTCATGGACCAGGAGTCGTTCGACCAGATCACCTTGACCGTCGACGAAGTCGGCGAGAACAAGGACTTCATGCTGGAAAACAGCGTGTTGGCCGTCACGTACTACAAGGGCAAGCCGGTCACGGTCGAAATCGACACCTTCGTGAACCTGCGCGTGAAAGAGACGCAGCCGAACATCCGCGGCGACACGTCTAGCGGCGGCGGCAAGCCCGCGGTGATGGAGACCGGCCTCATCGTGAAGAACGTGCCGTTCCACATCAACGAAGGCGATCTCCTGAAGATCGACACCCGCACCGGCGAATACGTCGAGCGCGTCAACAAATAACGGAGACGATCTGAGCATGAATCTCGAAGCGCTTGAGAAGGTCATCGAGCTCGCGCGCAAGCACGGGATCCATCAAATCGAGGTCGAGGACAAGGACCTGAAGGTCGTCGTCACGACCACGCCGCCGCAGATGACTCTCGGCGGCCCGGGGACGCATGCGATGGCGCCGATGTATGGCGCGCCCATGCCGCCGTCCATTCAGTATCAGACGCAGATGCATGCGCCGGCGCCGCAGCCGGCGCACGACGCGAAGCCGCAGGCGACGCCGACGGCGAAAGGCCGCATCTTGAAGTCGCCCTTCGTCGGCACCTTCTACCGCTCCTCGACCCCCGGCGGCGAGCCTTTCGCAGAGATCGGCAAGCGCGTGAAGAAGGGCGACTCGCTGTGCGTCATCGAAGCGATGAAGCTGATGACCGAGATCGAGGCCGACTTCGACGGCACCGTCCGCGAGATCCTCGTGGACAACGAGCAGCCGGTGGAGTTCGACCAACCCCTTTTCGTGATCGAATAATGACGGGCGGCTCTCCGGCATGAAAAAGGTCCTGATCGCCAACCGCGGCGAGATCGCCGTGCGCATCATCCGCGCGTGCAAAGAGCTCGGCCTGAAGACGGTGGCGATCCACTCCGTCGCCGACCGCGACTCCTTGCACGCGAAGCTCGCCGACGAATCGATCTGCATCGGCCCGGGCCCGAGCATCAAAAGCTACCTGCGCATCCCGTCGATCATGGCGGCGGTCGAGATCTCCGGCGCCGACGCCGTGCATCCCGGCTACGGCTTTCTCTCCGAGAACGCCGAGTTCGCCAAGATCTGCTCTGCCTACAAGGTGAAGTGGATCGGCCCGCAGCCCGAGGCGATCTTCGCCCTCGGCAACAAAGTCGAGGCCCGCGCGCTCGCCGAGAAGTCCAAGGTCCCGATGCTCCCCGGCAGCCGCGGCAAGGTCAGCACCGAGGAGGAGGCCCTCAAGGTCGCGAACGAGGTCGGCTACCCGCTGATCATCAAGGCGGCGGCCGGCGGCGGTGGCCGCGGCATGAAGGTCGTCACGAAGCGCGACGACCTCGAGCGCCAATTCCAACTGGCACAGGCCGAAGCCGAGGCCGGCTTCGGCAATCCCGACGTCTTCATCGAGCGCTACTGCGCCAAGCCTCGCCACGTCGAGATCCAGATGGTCGCCGACGAGCACGGCAACTATGCGCACCTCGGCGAGCGCGACTGCTCGATCCAGCGGCGCCATCAGAAGCTCGTCGAGGAGGCTCCCTGTCCCGTCGTCAGCGAGACGCTGCGCGACAAGATGGGCGACGCGGCGCTCCGCCTCGCGAAAGCGGTCGGCT
>JANOTL010000197.1:0-6285 GCA_031416315.1 Pseudomonadota bacterium | reverse complement strand
CTCGACCATCATCGACACCAAGTGCGTGAGCTGCCACGTCAAAGGCAGCCCCAACGGCAACTTTAAGACGATCGACGGCGTGAAGGCACTTGCTGATGAGATCCTCGTGCGCATGTCGCTGCCAACCGGCGACGGGAGATTCATGCCACCCGGCGGCGACGCGTTCACCCCCGCGGAGCTGAAGCGGGTCGACGACTGGATCAAAGGCGGCAAGCAAGGCGCCGGCCAGCCCGTCGGTGGCGACTCGCCAACCGATTCCTCAACCACCGCGTCCTCCGGCTGCGGTTCGTCCAGCGCCTCTGGCGGCACGACCGCGAGCTCGACGACGACCGGCGACGGCGGTACGACCACCGGCGGTGAAGGGGATGGCTCCGATACGACGAGCGACGGCGGCGCGACGACGCCGCCCGATGAGAGCAGCGGCACCGGCGACGAGGCGATCGACGGCCTGCTCAATCCGCCCCAGAGATCCGTGTGCCACGCCTCGAATAAGCCCTACGATCGCAATCTAAACGATGACAAGGGTGGATGCGCCGAAGGCGTCACGCTGGTCAAAGCTTTTGCGTGTACGAAAGAGGGGATCCTCGGGGCGTTCCCGGCCAACATTCAGGAAGCGTTGAAGGTCCAGGTTTTCGACAAAATGGAAGCCGCCGGCAAGAAGCTGGACGACTGCGGCATGGGCCCCAACCCCAAGACCAACGAGCCGGCACTGCTCCTCTACTTCTTCTGCTTGAGCGACATCGCGGGCATAGAGCCGGCGGCCTGTAAGGATCCTGCGACCCTCGTCGGCAAGACGATCCACGTGAAGACGTCGCGAGCGCCTTTGCCGGTGCCTTAAGGCGCCCTTAGGCCCGATCTTAGGTGTACTTGGCGCCTCAGCAGCATATGCTGAGGCGCCATGTTGCTCGTCACCCTCGGAGATCCCTTTTCCGTCAACGTCGAGCTCGCCGCGCGCGTCCTCGCGCCCGAGGCTCGTGCCACGCTCGTCGGCAGCGCTTGGCACTGGCGCGAGCAGCTTCAACGTCTCGGGATCCCCGCGCCCGCGGGCGTGACATTTGAGGACGTCGGTGACGCGTCTCTGTCGCGACCGGCGGAGACGTTGAGCGAGCGCGAGCGCGGGCTGCTCTCCGTCCGCGCCCTCGAGCGCTCGATCGAGCTGGTTGCGAAGTGCCCCCGGGCGGCCGTTGTCACCGCGCCGATCGACAAGCACGCCTGCCACGCGGCCGGCTTCGCCCACCCGGGTCAAACCGAGTTCTTCGCGGAGGCCTGGGAAGGCCAGGCGATCATGATCCTCGCCGGGCCGCGCCTGCGCGTCGGCCTCGTCACCAACCACGTCGCCCTTCGGGACGTCGCTTTGAAACTTTCGACCGATCTCGTGGCGATGAAGCTCGAGATCTTCGCGCGCAGTTTGCGCGACACTTTCGGCATCGCTCGCCCGCGCGTCGCAATTTGCGGGTTGAACCCGCACGCCGGCGACCGCGGCCTCTTCGGCGACGAGGAGCGCCGCGTGATCGCGCCGGCGATCGAGAGCTTGCGGGCGACGCTCGACGCCGAGCTCACGGGACCCGTCCCCGCCGACACCGCCTTTTTCCGCGGCTACACCGGCGTCTTCGACGGCGTCCTCGCGATGTACCACGACCAGGGCTTAGGTCCGTTGAAGACCGTCCATTTCGACGACGCCATCAACCTTTCCGGCGGCCTGAAGCACCTGCGCGTCTCGCCGGATCACGGCCCCGCGCAGGATCTCTACCTCGCCGGTAAGGCCAGCCCGAAAAGCTTTGCCGCCGCGCTCTCCGCGGCGCGCGCGTACCTGGAGGTCTGCCCATGACCAGCCCGACGTCGATCGAAGTGCGCGGCGCCGCCGAGCACAACCTCAAGTCCCTCGACGTTTCGGTCGAGCGCGGCGCCATCACCGTCGTGACCGGAGTCTCTGGCTCCGGCAAGTCGAGCCTGGCCTTCGACACGATCCTCGCGGAGGCGCAGCGCCGCTTCTTCTACACGCTTTCGCATTATTCGCGGCAGTTCTTAGACCTCTCGGCCCGCCCCGCCGTGCGCTCGCTCACGGGCCTTTCGCCCGCGATCGCCCTGGCGCAGAACGAGACCTTGCCCTCGCGGCGCGCCACCGTCGGCACGCTCACGGACGTCAGCGAGCTCCTCGGCGTCCTTTGCGCGCGTTTCGCCGAGCAACGCTGCCCCGAGCACGATCTGCCGACCGGCTCGACGACGCCGCAGGAGATCGCCGACCGCGTGCTCGCCAACTACGCCGGCAAGCAGGTCGCCGTCTGCGCTCCCGTCGCCGACGCGAAAAAGGGCACGTTTAGGAAGGAGCTCACCGCGTTCGGCCAAAAAGGCTACCTGCGCGCCTTCGTCGACGGCGCCGTCGTCGCCTTGACCACGCCGCCCGCGCTGTCGAAAGACGAGAAACACACGATCAAGGTCGTCGTCGACTCCGTGAAGGTCAAGGCTGAAGCCCTGCCGCGCCTACTCCGCGCGATCGAGACGGCGCTTCGGGAAGGCGACGGGTTCGGCGAGTTCTACGTCGCCGACGCCGGCTTCGCCTTAGACCTCCAGCAAGGCGGCGGCTTCTCGGTCAAGGGGGGCTGCCCGCGCTGCGGCTACGCTTGGCCGAAGCTCGACTCGCGTCATTTCTCGATCAACTCGCTAGGGCGTTGCCTCGAATGCAACGGCCTCGGCATCGAGTCCGAGGATCTCGCGGACGAGGTCGAGGGCGACGCCTTCGGCGACGCCGCGGCGCATCTGGAGCCATCGCCCTGTGCCCTCTGCGGCGGCGTCGGCCTCGATCCCCGGCTCAAAGGCATTCGATTGGGCGAGCGCTCGCCGCTCGAGCTGCATGCGATGTCTCTATCCGAGCTCGAGGCGCACCTCGCGGCGCAGACGGCAGGTCCGATGGGCAAGAACCCGGCTTTCGTGCGCGTCGCGGCCGAGGTGTCCGGCGCTTTGCACCGGATCGTCGACATCGGCCTCGGCTATCTGACCGTGTCGCGCCGCGTGCGCTCCCTCTCCGGCGGCGAATCGCAGCGGCTGAAGCTCGCGGGCATCCTCTCCGAGAACCTGCGCGGCGTCCTCTACATCCTCGACGAGCCGAGCCAGGGCCTGCACCCGAGCGAGCTCGATCACGTCTGGCAGGCCTTGGTCCGCCTGCGCGACGGCGGCAACACCGTGATCATCGTCGACCACGACGAGCAGCTCATGCGCCGCGCCGACTGGATCGTCGACCTGGGCCCGGGCGGCGGCGCGCGCGGCGGCAAGCTCATGGGGAAATTCCGGCCGAGCGAGGCCTTAGCGTTCGCGCGGGAATCGCTGACGGCCCGGCACCTTTCGACGCCGCGCACTTTGGCGCCGTCGCCCGCACCGGCCAAAGCGAAGCTCGCAGAACCGCCGGGCGAGTCCCTCGTCCTTCGCGGCGCCAAGCTCCACAACCTTCAGATCGACGTCGCGCATTTTCCCGTCGGCGCCTTGACCGTCGTCGCCGGCGTCTCGGGGGCCGGCAAATCGAGCCTCGCGCTCTCGGCTCTGTGCGACAACCTCCTCCTCGCGATGGATCTGCCCGAGGGCGCGACCAAGCCCAAAGGCGGCTGGATCCACCGCGTCGCCGCGCTCGAGGGCTTCGGCTCGATCACCGCGGTCGAGCTCATCGACCGCCGCCCCGTGGCGAAGAGCTCGGTCAGCATGCCGGCCTCCTACCTCGAGATCTTCGTCGAGCTGCGCGAGCTGTACGCGAGCATGCCCGACGCTCAGGTGATGGGCATCACGGCGAGCGAGCTGTCACTTGCGCGCGAAGGCGGGCGTTGCCCCGAATGCAAAGGCCGCGGCGAGCTGAACTTGACGATGAAATTCCTCGCCGACGCGCGCGTGCAGTGCCCGGTCTGCCGCGGCTGCCGTTACCGGCAGAACGTGCTCGGGATTCGCCACAACGGCCTGAACTTAGCCCAAATTCTCGAGCTCACTCTCGACGAGGCGATGGAGCGCTTCAAGAACCATCGCCGCATCGCCGAGCGGCTGAAGCCGGCGGTCGACTTGGGCCTCGGCTACTTAAAGATGGGCCAGACGAGCGCCAGCCTCTCCGGCGGCGAGGCGCAGCGCTTGAAGCTCGTCCCGTACCTCGCGAAGCGGAGCCTCGGCAAAGGCTCGGTCCTGATCCTCGACGAGCCGACCACCGGCCTCCATTTCGAGGACGTGACGCGCCTTCTCGCGGTCTTGCGCCGCCTCGTCGACTCCGGCGTCACCGTCGTCACGATCGAGCACAACACCGACGTCATCGCCGCCGCCGACTGGGTCCTCGAGCTCGGACCCGGCGCCGCCCGCGAGGGCGGACGCTTGATCTACGAAGGCCCGCCGCCCGGACTCGCCCGCGCGAAGGGCTCGCGCATCGCGCCCTACCTCTTCGCGCAACCCGCCAAGCTTTCGCAGGAGCACTGAGTGAGCCGCTTCGCCCCAACGCCGTGGACGAGCCGCGACGGCACCCAGCTTGTGCTGCGCACATTGGCGCCTTCCGATGCGCCAAGCTTCGGCGCCTTTAACGCGCGGATCGCCGAGGAGTCAACGCATACGCTCCGGTACGTCGGCCAGCCGGATCCGAACCTCGAAGCGCTGGAGAAGCGCTGGAGCGCCGCGGCGGACGATGCGAGCTCGCTCTACTTGGGCGCCTTCGCGGCGAGTGGGACGGGCGAGCGTCTGGTGGGCCTCGTCGCCTTCTACTTGCTGCGCCCCGAGCATCCGTGGCTCCTCCACATCGGCCATTTCGGGATGATGATCCTGAAGGAGCACTGGGGGCAGGGACTCGGCACGCAGTTTCTCTCGATCCTGGACGCTCACGCCGCGAGAGTCGGCTGCCTGCGCATCGAGGCCGAGGTTCGCACGCCGAACGAGCGCGGCCTCGCGCTCTACCTTCGCGCTGGCTACGAGATCGAGGGCACGCGCAGGGGCGCCGCGCGCATCGACGGCGCCTTCGTCGACAGTTACGTCATCGCCAAGCGCTTCGGCGTCGCTGCGCCCGATCGCGACCGCTCGTGGCGGCCGAAGGAGCTCTCGACGCAGCGTCTCTTGCTCCGCGGCCTCGAGCTCAGCGATGCTCTTGCGATCTTCGCCTACGCTCGAGATCCCGAGGTCGCGAAATGGACGCTTTGGTCGGCCCACGAGTCGCCGGCCGACTCGCGCGCGTTCATCCGCGAATACGCATTTCCGAGCTACGCGCGCCGCCAGCACGAGCCTTACGGCTTGATCCTCAAGGACGATCCGAGCCGCGAGGTCGTCGGCACGGTTGGCTGCTTCCGCAGCGACGGCTCGACGAAAGACCTCCGCCTCGAGATGGGCTACGCGCTCGCCCGACCGCATTGGGGGAAGGGGCTTATGGCAGAAGCCGGTGCCGAGGTCCTGCGTCACCTGTTCGCGACGACTGCCGTCGACCGCATTCAGGCGCGTTGCAAGGTCGAGAACGTCGGCAGCGCTCGCGTCCTGGAAAAGCTCGGCATGCGGTACGAGGGCACGCTTCGCCGCGCGTTGACCCACGCCGGCCGTCCTTGGGACATGAAATATTACAGTATCTTGCGCGATGACTACGGGGCCAACTAAACGCGAGCTCGCGAGCAGCGCGAATTTCACGGCATTAAATACCTGAAAGCATTGGTTAAATACAGATCGATCAGGAAGCTCAGCGCGCCGCCGACCATGAATTCATGGAGGTGGCGCGCATGACTTTGAGCCAAAAGCTGGAGAACAAGGCCGACGATCGATGGCTGCCGCGGTATCACACCGTGAATCGCGAGTACCACGTCGAGCTCAGCCCAAAGGCCGGAGGCGCCCTTAGCGCCCGCCTGCTGGACGTCAGCCGCGACGGCCTCGGCATTCTCTTGGAGCGCGAGGTGCGCGCCGGCGAGACCTACGACCTCGAGGTCGACGGTAAAGGCATTCGGGTCAAGGTCGTCTACTGCATCCGCGACCTGATTCACGCAGGCGCGTACCGCGTCGGCATGCAGCGGGTCGGCTCGACCGAGAATTTGGTCAGTCTTTTCGCGGCCCAGAAGTGCATTACGCCCTAGTTTGAAACCATACCTATGTATGGTAGTTTGGGGGTCCTCCCTCGAACTCCCGGGGGAGCCGGCACGGAGCTCTTCCATGAACGAAGCTATCGAGAGCCTCGCCCGGGCCCGCCTGCTCCAGCAGGCTGCCCAGCGCTGCGCCTTCGCCAACCGGCCGGCCGGCGTCTCCCGCCGCGGCGCCACCGCCTTTGCCCGCGCCCTCGCTCGCAGCCGGCTTGCCCTGTCG
>JANOTL010000196.1:0-33798 GCA_031416315.1 Pseudomonadota bacterium | reverse complement strand
CTCGCCGCATGGAGCCGTCCGCATCGAACGGCTCCATGCGGCGAGATTCTTGCTCGCCGAGGGTGAGTCCCCGCCGGAGGCATCCCACATCTTGCGCCGCCAAGGCGCAAGCCAAAGCCGCGCGCAGCGCAGTCCCAGGCCGCGCGCAGCGCCGCAACCGCCGCGCGCAGCGCCGCCCAAAAAAGCCACAAAAGGAGAAGGACAGGGAGCGCCAAAGCCCTCCCTGCCATTATGTAGATGACTGAAGTCATGGATCGAAAACGAAACCGGTACCCGATTACATCGCCTGCAGAAGGCCCATGGCGACCTGCGGCATCTGGTTCGCCTGCGCGAGGACCGACGTGCCGGCTTGCTGCAGCATCTTCGCCTTGGTGAACTCGGCGGTCTCGGACGCGAAGTCCGTGTCGCGGATGCGACTGCGCGCGGTTTCCAAGTTCTCGGTCTGGATCCCCAAGTTGGTGATCGTCGAGCCGAAGCGGTTCTGGATCGCGCCGAGGTAGGCGCGGTAGCTGTTCACCTTGGTGATCGCCTCGTCGAGGCGGCCGAGGGAGAGCTGGGCCATCTTCTTGTCGGTGATACCCGACACTTCCTCGCCAGCTTGCGACTGGTTGAGGTTCAAGCTGTTTTCGCCGGTGGCGAAAGCGTTGAGCCCCTGCAGGTCGATGCGGATGATGTTCGTCGGGTTGACGTTGTCGACCGCGTCCGCGCCGACGTAGTAGTCCTTGCCGACTTGGACTTCCAGCGGGAAGGCGTTCTGCGCGGTGCTCATTTCTTCCGGCATCTGCACCTGGCCGACCAGGAGGCGGGTGCCGTTGAACTCAGTGGAGTTCGCGATGCGGTCGATCTCGTACTTCAGAGCTTGATACTCTTGGTCGAGGAAGCCACGCTCCGTGTTGCCGATCGTGTCCGACGAGCTCTGCGTCGCCAGCTCGCGGAGCCGGACGAGCATGTTCGTCGTTTCCATCAACCCGCCTTCGGCCGTCTGAACGAGCGAGACGCCGTCCAGCGCGTTGCGCTTGGCTTGGTTGAGGGAGCGGACGTCGGCGCGTAGGTTCTCGGAGATAGCGAGACCGGCGGCGTCGTCAGCTGCTCTGTTGATGCGCTCGCCTGATGCGAGCTTGTTCCCACTGGCTTCCAACATGTCGGTCGACTGACCCAGGCGACGCTGGGCGTTGAGCGAGGATACGTTGGTGCGAATTCGCAGACCCATTTGACATGACCTCCTGTCATCTCTGACTTCGAATCACTTCATGCGATTCTCTAGGGGTGTTGTCGTCCGGCGGCGGCTTCGCTTGAGGGCGTCGTGCCTTGTGTCAGCGGAAGTGTCTGAAAAGACACGGTAAAAAATTGCGTCGCGCGGGCCTGTGGGCTTCGCCGGTAGGCAATAATAGCGATGGCTCGCTCGAACGCCGAGCGAACTTTCTGCCGGCATCAGGCCAAGTAGGCGAAGAAGGCGGCGATGAGCGCCGCCCCATAACCCAGGCGTGCCGGCTCATCCTCGATTCCGTGACCGGCGAGGAACGCTCTGGTCGCTTCGGGATGCGACTGAAACGAGAAGATCGGCAGCTCGAGATGGCGCATGGCCTCCATGCCCTCCGCGCCGAGCTCCGCGCTGCGAGCGATCGGCCGCATCACGCGCGGCATCTCGCTCACGCACTCCTGATGCGACACCGCGACCTCGCCGCGCGTCGTGCCCCACTTCGGCCCTGACGCGTCGCTCAACATCTCGATCTCGCGGAACCCGACGAGCGTGCGGCGCGGCGCCAGGAAGTCGACCTTTCCACTGTACATGTGCGCCAGCATCTGATGGCCATAACAGATTCCCAAGGTCGGGAGCGCCTTGTCGGCGAGCGGCTTCAGCCACCCTTCGAGCAGGATTTGCCACGGCAGCCGCTCGTTCACGCTACTGGCGCTCCCGAGCACGACCACGCCGCGGATCGCCTTCGGGCTCTCCGCCAGGACCGAGGCCATGCCGAACATCGCCGGCTGATGGTAGGTGAGCGGGAGCCCCGATTCGCGGTGCGCGATCAGGCTCATGTGATTGAACGTGTCGAGCTCGGGGACCTTGACGCCCGGATCGATGACGACGACGTGCGGGATCTCGCGGGGCGCGCTCATTTGCGGGTCGCGTGGTCCGGATACATCGGCCCGAGGTCCTTGGACTGGGCGATGGTCTTCTTCGACAAGGAGTCGCTGAAGTCGCAGTCGCGGACCAAGAGGTCGCTGAGCGCCGAGGTCTTCACCAGGTTCTCCTCGCGCGCGAGACGGATCGGCGGATGATCGTCCTCGGCGAAGATGACCACGTTGCAATACTGGCAACGCAACTCGACGCGAGGCAGCTTCTCCGCCTCGTCATCGAAGGTGATGTGAAAACGGCGGGAGCAGGTCGTATTGTCGACCGTAAACTTCGAATAGCTCATATCACATGAGATACCAGAGCTTACGACCGCCGGCAACCGGAATGCCTACTCGATCGAGAACGCCCGGCGCGACGCTGCCGCGCCGACCGCGCCGGCGGCATCGATCGCGACCACCCTAATCTTGTAAGAGAGGCCGACCGCTTGATCGGCCGGGACCACCCATGCGTAAGGCGAGCCAGAGACCCCATCTGCCAAGGTCGTCCAGCTGTTCCCAGAGTCGTTGCTAAGCTCGATGCGCACCGTCGGCGAGTCGCCGTCGGCGTCCGCAGCCGTATAGGGCACTTCGACGGTGCTGCCGCGCACCAAGCGCTCTCCGCCTTGGGGATAGCTGAGCGACGCCGTGGGGGCGGTGTTTCCGGCGACGACGCCGCCGCGGACGGTCACGGGGACCGGTGCGCTTGCCGTATAAACTCCACCCAGGCTCGCGAGCTCGCCGTAGAGATAATACGTCCCCGAGGGGGTCTCGGCCGTGTTCCACTCGATCTTCCGGCTCGTGACGGTCAGGTCGAGGCCGATCGCGCCGCCCAGCGTCGTGGTCGACGTCGAGGCGAAGCGCAGGTTCCAAGTGTCGGCGACGAGCACCTTTTGGAACGAGACGAGGATCGTCGTGATGTCGCCGGACTGCTTCACCGAGTCGAAACTAATCGTCGGCACGCGCGTCGGCGAGGAGGTGGCGTACGGATTGAGGGCGTCGCCGCAGCCAGCGGCGAGGGTCAGGAGAAGGGCCAAGCCCGGTCGCTGCAAATCCATCGAGTGCCTCAGTCGATCGGCGTGAATGCGACGCTGTGCGGCTCAGCCGGCAGGCGCGCGACGAGCGTCGTCGCTTTGGTGACACGCGAGTACTTCAAGATCCGGAACTCAGGCGCACCTTCGACAATGTACACGATCGTGCCGTCTTCCCAGGCCATGCCCTTCGGATTCAAGAGCCGCGATAAGTACGCGGTGCGGGAGCCGTCGTCCTCGACGCTGAAGACGGTGCCGTCCCCGTCGCCGGTGCCGGCATCGAGACAGTAGAGTCCGCCGACGAGACCGGGCGTGAAGGCGATCGGGTAGGTCAAGCCCTGCGAGGCGTCGATGCGCGTCCCGTCGGGGATGATCCGGACGGCGGTGCCCGCGTTCGCCTCGGTCACGAGCAGGTTGTCGACAGCGTCGACCGCAAGCGCGCGGGGCCGGGCGAGGCCCGAGAAGATCTCGGTGCGGGTCCCGTCGATGGCGATCTGCGAGACGGTGCCGTTGCCGGCTTCGACGGCGTAGAGCCGGTCGATGGAGTCGACCGCGATGCCTTGCGGATCGTTGAGGTTCGTGACGATGGGAACGACGACGCCGGTAGCGCCAACCTTGCTGATCGACCCCGTCGAAGGGGTCGGACGCTCGGCGAAGAACACCGTACCGTCCTTCGACACCGAGACGGCGGACGGAAAGTTCAGGTTGCTCAGGAAGAGGGTCGGCGAGGACAGGCCGTCGACCGAGGCTGGCGCATCGATCTGATAGATCGCGCCGGTGCCGAGCGTCGTTCCCGGGACGGTGACGTACATCGGGAAGCTCGCGCTGCGCGGCGGATGCGTGAGCGTCGAGGCGTCCGGCGCGCCACAGCCGCCCAGGAGGGAGGCCAGCGCGGCCGAGATCGGGAGGTGCCGGATCATAGCGAGATTCCCACGCCGAGCATGGGCATCATCTCGGTCTTCGAGAAGGGGTCCGCCATGTCCCGGCTGTCTTCTTGGGTGATGCTCTGCGTGCGGCGGTGCAGGGCGACCTCGTAGAAGACGAGCTTGTCGTAAAGCGAGCCGCGCACGCCGCCTTCGAATCCGAGGAAGCTTCCCGAGCGCTTGGCGAACGACCGCTCGACGAAGTTCTGCTCCATGAAGCCCGGCATCATCTTGATGAAGAAGGAGCCGAAGACGATCTCAATGATGGCGCCGAAGGCGGAGTCGGTCTGGCCCTCGCCAAAGCTGTCGCGCTCGTAGAAGCCGCCGACCCCGACGAAGTATTCCTGCCAGTTGTACTGGACGTCGCCGCGTAAAAAGCTCGAGGACCCGTCGTTGAGCACGGCGCCGCCCAAAGAGGAGCTATCCGAGTAGAAGAACGCATGGCCCGAGATGAGGAGGCCGTTGCCGACGCTGCCCGTGGAGCCGGTCGCCGAGATGTCTTGGGCCGACGCGACGGGCGCGGCGGCGAAGACGACGCATGCTGCTAGGACGATTTTGATGAACGCACGCAAGCTGAGCTCCCTGCGCTGCAGGATGGCTGGGCAATCGTTCGGGGGGAACGGACATCTCCATTGTCCCGAGATTTACCGACGACTGCAAGCAGACGCGGGACGGTCGGGACTCAACATCCGCGAAAAGTTATTGTTTTATTTGTCGTCCCGAAGACTTAGCGGGCGGCTTGGAAATCAGTCCGGCGTCGACGAGATGCAGTAAAAGCGCTTACCCTTGCTGCAAGCTAGCGTACCGTTGTTGAGCCAAGTCCCGGTCGCGGAGTTCGCGATGCCGATGTTGGCCTTTTTGGAGCCGCCGGCGTTCGTAGTCCAATCGGTGCACGTGTTTGCGGTCGCCAGGCCGCCCGAGACCATGGCGCCGTTCGTGTCCGACCCCGTCCAGACCTGTGCGGCTCCCGCGAGCGTGCCCAGCTCGGTGTAGGTGACAGCCGACGTCAGAGTGCCGTCGAAGAGATCCGCTTGGCTCGACGCGACGAGGTCGCCGTTGATGTTGCGGATGTTACCCCAAGAGGTGGGGCGCGAGCTGGCAGCGGTCGCCGCCATCGAGACGAGACCAAGCCAGGTCTTGCTGCTGTCGATCTTGTTGCCTGCGGTCGTACAGGCGGCGTCAATGTTGGTGAAGCCCGACTGGAGTCCGGTATAGGTTGCGGTGTTGGTTACGAAGATCGTGTTGGCAGTCGTGGCATGGTACGTCCTGACCGGCGCAGCCGACGTCACTGTCGCGACGACGCTCGTGCCCTTGTAGAGACAGGCGATGTACGAGTAGTATGCCCCCGGCCTCGCCGTCGCATCGGTGAAGGTCTCATCGGTAAACGTCGGCCCGTTGTAGGTCTTGACCAAGGTGTCCGTGTTACAGGCCGAAACGGGCGGCGTCGGGCCGAGCTTGCGCCGGATCTCGAGCTTCGTCCAGTTCGTCGTCGTCGCCGGGAAGTCGACCGTGACGGCGACGTCGCCCTGGGCGCCGCTGCCCGGCTTGGCCACGGAGAAGGCCGTGAGCGGCTCGATGTTCTTGCTGACGCAGTACGTGCGTAGCGCGGACGTGCAGGTCGTGGACGCGCCGCTGAACATGGGGGCGAACGTCAGTGAAACGCCGGTAGCGGATGCGGTCGCCGCAACGGTCAAGGTAATGGTGGTGCTGCTCGGAATCGTAGCAATCTTCGTTCCTGCAGGGATGCCGGCGCCGCTCACGCTCGACCCAACCGACAAGCTCGAGGTCGAAGACAGCGCCGAGACGGTCACGCTTCCACTGGTCGTGGTGCCGGTCATCGTGGAGGTCGTCACGGCGCCCGCCATGCCGTTTCCGGTGGTGACGCTCCAGTCGGTGCATCGGTTGGCGTCGCGTCCACCGGCAGCGGTCGAGCCAGTCCAAGCGTTGCCGCTGCTGGCCGCGCCCGTTTCGTCATAGGTGATGGCGGTCGCGGATCCGCCCCACATCGTCGTGTAACTCGTTGCGACGACGGCCGGAGCTGGATTGCGGTTGTAGACTGAACCGGTGATCGGCACGCGGCCGGCGGCTTCCATGGCCGTATCGGAAAGGAGCGCCGTCCATTCAAGGGAGTTGTCGACGGCCCAACCGGCGCTGCTCGTGCCGGTGCAGTTCGCGGTCGCGGTCGCGACGTTCGTGAGGTTACCGTTGGAGGTCGTGCTGCGCACGATGGCCCATTGGAAGTTCGATGCCGTAAGCGCACTGACGGTCGACGTTGCGATCACGTTGTTGCTCGCGTCGAAGGCACAGGCTCGGTACGAGTAGACGCCGCCGCCGTTGTAAGCACCGACGTCGTCGGCCGTCAAAGTTGAGGGGTTCGGCGTGAAGACCGTAATCGGGGAGCCGACGGCCGTATGGCTCGTGCAATCGGTGGCCGAGGGCGGGGTCGAGCCGGCCGCGCGGCGGATCTTGACGTTGTTGAACGCGGAGGTGTCGGTCGGATAGTTGAGCTTCAATTCGATCGCGTTCGCTTTCAAGGAGTTGACCGAGCAGCACGTCACGCCCGAGATCGTAAGCGACGGCGGCAAGCCGGAGTCGATGATGAGGTTCTTGTTGGCGCCGAGCGAGCCCGCCGCGCCGGGGGCTGCGAGGGTCAGAGTCGCGTTGTTCCCGGCGGCGTCTTTGATCGTGCCGGCGTTTAGGCCGAGTGCGGTAGTCGAGGCGTAATCAAGCTCCGGACTCTTCGCTTGGTCGCCGAGCGAGGTGTTTGGCCCTTGGACCGTATAGCTGAAGACCAACGCGCCGGTGCCAGAGCCCGAGACGTAGGTGGCGTAGCGCGTGGTCGCCGTATTGTTGGTGACGTTGAGCTGGATGCGGGGAGCTCCAGTGACGAAGACCGGCTCGGCAAAAGAGACCGTCACGTCGAGCTGAACGTCTACCGTGTAAGAGCCGTTGGTCGTGTTTGACGACACGCCCGTGACCGTCGGCACGGTCGTATCAATGATGATGTCTTTGCTATCGGCCAGCGAAAGGCCAGAGCCATCGGCAGGTAGGGTTAGGACGGCGGCGTTAGGGGTGCTGTCCGAGATCGTGCCGCCGGCAAGCGCCAGCGCTGTGACCGAGCTGTAGCCTAGATCACCGGCGATGTCTCCAGCCTGGACTGTGTAGTTGAAGATGAGGTCGGTCGTATTGTTGCTTGCGACGTCAAACGTCGCGCTGCGGGCCGGGCTGGTGTTCAGTGCTAGGGTCGGCGTACCCGTAACGGTCATGATGTCGTTAAAGACGACCCTAATCGCGATCACGGATCCGGTCGTGTAGCTGCCGTTGGCCGTCGTGGCATCGACGGACTGAACCGAGGCCGAGGTCGTGTTGATCACGATCAACTTGGCGGCGAGCGAGGACGTACCTCCCACGGTCGGCAGCGTCAGCGTCGCATTGTTGCTGGCCGAGTCCCGGATCGTCCCGCCGGCAAGCGCGAGCGCCGAGGTCGTAGCGTAGTCGAGGTTCGAGGCGGTACCATCACCGGCTTGCGTCGTGTAGGAGAAGACCAGCGTCGAAGTGCCGGATCCGCTGGCGTAGGTCGCCGTACGCGCTGTAGGGGTCGTGTTTAAGGTCAAGGTCGGAGTGCCCGTCACCGTGACCGCCGAATCAAATACCACTTGAATCGAAATCACCTGGCCCAAGCCGTAAGTGCCGCTGGCGTTCGTCGCCGTCACGCTGCTGACGACGGGCGCGACGCTGTCATAGGTGAAAGTCAGCTGCGTCGCCGCCGTGTTGTTGTTCGCTGCGGCATCGGGAGCCGTCCCGGCGTTGACGTTGACCGTAACACTGCCTTGACCGGAAGGCGTGACGTTGAAGGAGTAGCTCGTCCCCGAGCCCGAAAAGCCGCTGACCGTGCCGTTTCCGACCGTGACGTCTCCTGACGTGAACGTGGTGACCGACTCGCTGATGGTCACGCTCACGGGAATGGGTGAGGTGTTGGTAAAGAGCGGTGCCTGCGCCGTCGCCGAGCTGAGGGTTACGGTCGGGGCCGTGGAGTCATAGGTGCGCGTTAGCGTCGTGGCGACGGTGTTGCCGTTGGTGGCGTCATCGCTCGCGACGCCGGCGGCGATGGCGACCGTGACGGCGCCTTGGCCGGACGGCGTCACGTCGAAGGTGTAGTTCGCGCCGGAGCCGGCGAAGGCGCTGATCGTGCCGTTGCCGACGGTGACGTCGCCGCTGGTGAAGGTCGTCCCCACCGACTCCGTGAAGGCTACGGCGACTGGAATGGGGGACACGTTCGTGGTTGAAGTGGTACTGTTCGAGGTGATCGTGACGCCCGGCGCGAGCGAGTCATAAGTGCGCGCAATCTGCGACGCGATGGTGTTGCCGTTGCCGGCGTCGTCGGTGGCGCGTCCGGCGGCGATGTCGACCGTGACGGAGCCTTGGCCGGTCGGCGTCACACCGAAGGAGTAGCTGGCTCCTGAGCCGGAGAAGTTGATGATCGTGCCGTTGCCGATCGTGACGTCGCCACTGGTGAAGGAGGTGCCAACCGACTCGCTGAACAATACAGTGATCGGAATGGGCGACGTTTTCGTCTGGGGTCCCGCCGTCGAGTCGATGACGACCGTCGGTGCGAGGGAGTCGTACGTGCGCGAGTGCTGGGTCGCTGCCGTGTTGCCGTTGCCGGCGGTGTCGACCGCGACCGCGGACCCGACGTCGATGGTGACGACGCCTTGCGCCGAAGGGGTGACGTTGAAGGTGTAGGTCGTGCCCGAGCCGGAGAAGCCGCTGACGGTGCCGTTGCCGACCGTGATGTCGGTGTCGACGAAGCCGGTCACGGACTTCGTGAACGTCGCGGTCATCGCGATCGTGCTCGAGTTGGTCGGGCCGCTGCCGACCGAGGTGAGAGCGACGGTCGGGGCCGTAGTGTCATAGGTGCGCGTCAGCGTCGTGGCGACGGTGTTGCCGTTGGTGGCGTCATCGCTCGCGACGCCGGCGGCGATGGCGACCGTGACGGCGCCTTGGCCGGACGGCGTCACGTTGAAAGTGTAGTTCGCGCCGGAGCCGGCGAAGGCGCTGATCGTGCCGTTGCCGACCGTGACGTCGCCGCTGGTGAAGGTCGCTCCGACCGATTCCGTGAAGGCCACGGCGACCGGAATGGGGGACACGTTCGTGGTTGAAGTGGTACTGTTCGAGGTGATCGTGACGCCCGGCGCGACAGTGTCGTAGGTAAGCGACAGCGTCGGAGCTGCGGTATTGTTGTTACTGGCTGCGTCGAGCGCGGCATTCGCCCCGACGTCCACGGTGACGGTGCCTTGGCCGGTCGGCGTCACGTTGAAGGAGTAGCTGGCTCCCGAGCCTAAGAAGTTGCTGATCGAGCCATTGACGACGCTGACGTCACTGCTCGTAAACGAAGCGAGTACGTCTTCCGAGAAAGTGACCGTCACGGGAATCGGCGAGACCTTCGTCGCTGGGTACCCCGAAGAGGTTAGGGCGATCGTGGGGGCTGTGATGTCATAAATGCGCACGAAACCAGTGGCAGCGGTGTTGTTGTTCCCCGCGACGTCCACGGCGCCGTTCTGAGGAACGTCGATCGTGACGTTGCCTTCGGCGGTCGGCGTGACGGTGAAGGCGTAATTCGCTCCCGAGCCTGTAAGGTTGCTCGGCGTGCCGTTGCCGACCGAGATGTCGGAGAGGGCGACGACGCTGACCGGGTCGCTGTAGGTCAGAGTGAACGAAATCGACGACGTGTTGAACTTGTTGGGGGCTGACGTCGCCAGGGTGGCCGTCGGGCGCGTCGCCTTTTTCGTCCAAGTGGCGACCGTCGCCGCGGCATAAGTCTGCCAGTTCGAGGACGCGTCGCCTCCGACGACGCAAAGCGTCATCGGTCCGTCACCGGTGCCCGAGATGTTGTCCGTGATGTGCGGCGCCGTGCCGAGAGCGGTAGGTCCGATGTAGCTGGTCGAGTCGGAGCACGTGGTCGAGGCAGTGAGCCCGACCTTGTATTTGAATTGGGTGACGCTGGTGCCGGCGACTGTGACGGCGAGGACGGTGGTGTTGTTGGTGCCGACCGGCTCGCCGGTGATCGAGGCGCCGACGTTCGCGTTCACGTCGACAGAAGTCGTCGAGGTAATGGTCGTTGCGCCGAATGTGGCGCCGATGGTGGCCGCCGATCCAGCCGTGCTGCCGGTGAGGTTCGCGGTGTAGGTTCCGTCGCCGTTATTGACGGCTGCGAGCGCGAACGTTTGGGTGAACGTGCACGTGCCCCCGGTCCTGGTGAAATTGATTGTCTCACCGCCGATGGTGATGCGATTGTTCGCGGCATCGTAGGCGGTGACTTTAATTTGAACGTTGCTGCCCGCGGCGACGGAGCTGCTGGCGGCTGTGACCTGAGACTGAGCCGCCGAGATCGGACCCGGCGTTACCGCGAGCGAGGTGGTCGAGGTGATCGCGGAGCCGCCGATCGTCGCGCCGAGCGTCTTGGCGCTGCCGGAGGTGTAGCCGGTGAGCGTCGCGGTGTAAGCTCCGCCCCCGATGTAGGTCGGCGTCAAAGGCAGGGTCTGCGTGAAGGTGCTCACGCCCCCCGTTTCAGTAAAACTCACCGTGGCGCCGCCAGCGGCCAAGTCGTTGCCGGCGGCGTCCTTTGCCTGCAACTTCAACGTCGCGCTGCTGCCGGAGGCGATGCTTACCGCGCCTCCGACGATCGAGAGGACGGAGGTCGCCGTGCTGATCGAGCCCGGCGTGACCGTGAGGCTCGTGGTCGAGGTCGTCACCGTGCTGTTGACCGTAGCGCCGAAGGTGCGCGCCGAGCCGATGAGGTTACCCGTAATGGTCGCGGTGTAAGTGCCGTTGTTGTTGTTGGTCGGCGTGATCGGGAAACCTTGAGTAAACGTGCTGCCGCCGGCGCCGAGCGTGAAGGAGACCGGTAGGCCGCTACTTGCCGTCAGGCTATTGCCGGCTGCGTCCTTTGCCTGAAGCTGCAAGGTGACGCTACTTCCCGAGGCCACGGTGGTCGCGCCCGAGACGATGGAGACGACGGAGTTGGCGGCCGTCGCCGTGCCCGGGTTGACGATCAAGTTCGTGGTCGACGTCACCGGCGCCGTGTTGATCGTGGCGCCGAGGGTCTTGGCCGTGCCCGAGGTGTAGCCCGTGAGGGTAGCCGAATAAGTGCCGTCACCGTTGTCGACGGCCGTGAGCGGGAAGATCTCCGAGAAGGTGCTCAAGCCGCCGGTCTGGGTGAACTTGACGGTCGTCCCGCCAGGGCCTGTCAGCAGATTGTTACCCGCGGCGTCTTTCGCCTGCATCCTGACGGTGACGGTGGATCCCGAGCTGACGCTCGTCGCGCCCGCGTCGATCGAGACGACGGAGGTCGCGGTCGAGATCGTGCCGGGCGTGACGCTGAGGCCGGTCGTCGAGGTAAAGACCGTGCTGCCGATCTTGGCGGCTAAGGTCGGGGCACTGCCGGCCTGATTACCCGTCAGCGTGGCAGTGTAGGTTCCGTCAGTGTTATCGGTCGCCGTGATCGGAAACAACTCGTTGAAGGTCGCGACGCCGCCGGCACTGGTGAAGATGACGACGGGACCCCCGGCGTCTAAGAGGTTGTTGGCCGCATCTTTCGCCTGCAGCTTCAACGTCGCCGTGCCTCCGGAGGCCACGCTGGAGGCGCCTCCGACGATCGAGAGTACGGAATTTGACATGCTGATCGGTCCGGGGATCACGCGCATGTTGGTCGTCGACGTCGTAACCGTGCCGCCAACCGTCGCACCAAACGTGCGCGCCGAGCCGACCTGGTTACCCGTAAGGGTCGCGGTGTAAGTGCCGTTGTTGTTGTTGGTCGGAGTGATCGGGAACCCTTGAGTGAAGGTGCTGGCGCCGGCGCCGAGCGTAAACGTGATCGCGAGGCCGGCGCTCGCCGTCAGGCTGTTACCGGCAGCGTCTTTTGCTTGGAGCTGCAGGGTGACGTTACTTCCCGAGGCGACGGTGGTCGCTCCAGAGACGATAGAGAGGACGGAATTCGCGGCCGTCGCCGTTCCTGGGAGCACCGTCATGCTGGTGGTCGACGTCACCGCGGTCGTGTTGATCGTGGCGCCGAGAGTCTTGGCCGTACCTGCGGTATAGCCCGTGAGGGTGGCTGAGTAAGTGCCGTTGCCGTTGTCGACGGCGGTGAGCGGGAAAATCTCCGAGAAGGTGCTGACGCCGCCGGTCTGGGTGAATTTGACGGTCGTGCCGCCAGGACCAGTCAGCAGATTGTTGCCTGCGGCGTCCTTCGCCTGCAGTTTGACGGTCACGGTGGACCCGGAGCTGACGGTGGTCGCGCCGCTGTCGATCGAGACGACTGAGGTGGCTGTCGAGATCGCGCCGGGCGTGACGCTGAGGCTAGTCGTCGAGCTTACGGCCGCCGTATTGATCGTGGCGCTTAAGGTCGGAGCGCTACCGGCTTGGTTGCCGGTCAGCGTCGCCGAGTAGGTGCCGTCGTTGTTGTCAATCGCTGTGACTGGGAAAGCCTGAGTGAAGGTCGCGACGCCACCGCTTCTTGTGAACTTGACCGTCGCGCCGCCCGTCGTCAGGTTGTTGCCAAAGGCGTCCTTCGCCTGCAGCCGGATCACGGCCGAGCTCGAAGACGTGATGGAGGTGGCGCCACCGACGATGGAGACCGTCGACATGCTCGCGGCGATCGCGCCCGGGACGACGCGCAGGGTCGCGGTCGATGTCGTCGCGACGCCGCCGACCGTGGCGCCGATGGTCGCGTCCGTCCCCGGGACGTTGCCGGTGAGGGAAGCGGTGTAGGTGCCGTCGCCGACGTTGGTCGCCGTGACCGGGAAACTCTGAATGAAGGTGCTCGTCCCGCCCGACTTGGTGAAGGTGACGCTCGCGCCGCCGCTCGTCACCGTGTTGCCGGCAGCGTCCTTCGCTTGGAGCTTGACCGAGACGTTGGTGCCGCTTGCCACCGTGCTCACCGCGCCGACGATTGAGACGACCGAGGTCGAGGCGGCGATGGCTCCGGGCGTGACGGACAAGGTCTTCGTGGAAGTCGTCGCAGTGCCATTGATGGTCGCCCCGACGGTGGCGGCCGTGCCGGCGAGGACTCCGGTGAGGGTCGCCGTGTACGTCCCGTTACCGTTGTCGACGGCGGCGATCGGGGAGCTAGCCGAGTAGGTGCTCGTGCCGCCGCTGATCGTTACGGCGACGATGGCGCCGCCGGTGACGACGTTCGCCCCGGTCGAGTCCTTCGCTTGGACGGTGACGGCGATGCCGACGCCGGACGCGACGGTCGTCGCATCGCCGGCGATGCTCACCGTCGACTTGACGGCCGAGATCGGAATCGAAGGCATTTGAATGGTCAAGGGCGCGTAGGCGGACTTGTTTCCAGAGGAGTCGGTGACGCGGACGTTGACGTAATAGGTGCCCGAAGGAGCGAGGCCGGAGAGCAAATTGGCGGCCGCATCGACGGCGACCCCGGCCGACGTCCCGTTCGTCTCCATGTCACTGACGGTCGTCAGCGGCGCGGAGGTGGAGTAAAAGACGGTATAGGTCAATGACGCGGCGGGCCATAGATCGTCCGTCGCCTTGGTCCATGCGAGCGCCGCGGTCGTTGGAGTGAGCGTGGCGCTGATCGTCGTATTTGCCGTGGAGCCGGCGGCGCCACCGGCAGTTGGTGCGATGGTGTCGCGCTTGGTCCCCGTCTTCAGCATGGCGTAGGCTGCGGCGTTGCCGGCTGGGTCTTTGGCGACGACGTTGAAATAGTAATCGGTCTCAGCCACCAGGGCGGTGAGATCGAGGGCGCTCTTTCCGACTTCTGGAGCACTGAGAAGCTTCTCGCCGTTGCGCTCGCAGTCGGCGACCGTCACGATGTTCGCGCTGGTCGAGCGATATACTTGGTATACGAGTTCATTCGGGGCGGCGCGATCGTCGGCAGCGGCCGCCCAGCTGAGGGACAGCGACGTGTAGGTTGCATTGCTGCTGGTGATGGCTCCGGCGCTACCTGGAGCGGGTGCGGTGACGTCGCCGCCGAGGGTGACCGTTCCCGCGCCGTCGATTCCGGTGATGATCGTGACGGTGGGCGAGCCGGAGATCGGCTGCTTGGCGCCGGACGCGATGACGGATCTGACGTTCCCGTCGTCTCCGGTCAGGTCGGAGGCGTCCTCTTCAGACTTTTTTTTCTGGCAGGCGGTCAGGACGACTGCAAGGACCAGCCAACTAAGGATCGACCGACTGCGCGGTTGAGACAGGCTTTTGGTCGTTTGGCGGAACATAGTTCCATTGCCTCGGTTCTGGTTCGGACGGGCTTGGGTAAATTTCTCGACACTCCCTGTTGCGGTCGGGCTGAAGGAATTCTTTAGGGCATTGTGAAGCCGCAAAAAAATAACAGCCGTTCTCGATGCTTATGATCGAGTCGGCCGGGGGGACGGTGTGGCGACGGCGCCGTAGCAGATTAGGGCGTGAGGGCGAATACGTATAAATGGAGGCAACGGGGCGGCGGGCTTAGAACCCGCTCGGTCGCTTGAAGATCAGAAACGCTCCGCCCTCGCCTTCGTACTTTCGTTCCTTGCCCGCCCGGTGCGTCGTCGGGCTCCCGTTGTTGTCGAGCCCGATCCACAGGTCGCCCGAGTTCATCCAAAGCTTTTCGGCGAGGCCAAAGGGCTCGTGCGACTCATACAGCGGTTTTTCCGTCTTGTAGTAGGAGACGCGCGCGACGACCTCCTTCTTGACCGGATCGATCTTCGCAACTTCGAACGTGTTGCGCTCGAGGGCATAAAGGAAGCCACCGTCGAAATAGAGGTCCGCGAAGTCGGGTCCGATGTCGAGGAGCCCGTCCCCGGTGAAGGGATGAATCACCTTTTGCCCGGCGCGGTCCGAGGGCTTAACGTCGAACGCATCGAGGAGCTTCCAAGTCTTGATGTCGACCTTGAGGATCTTTCGCGGCTCGCGTTCCTTGGCCACGTACAGCACGTCGCCGGCACAGTCGGCGGCGATGCCCTCGAAGCCGGCGTTCGCCTCGCCGGCGAAGAGCTCAGGAAAGCCCGCGAGGAAGTCGATCGGCGCTACTTTGATGCGCTTCAGCTCCTCGACGACCAGCACCTGACGCGTGCGCTCGTTGGCGAGATAAACGACGCCTGGACATGCGGCGATCCCCTCCAGGTCGAGGCGGCGGTGTTTCTCCGGAACGCCGAGCGTCATTTTCATGGCCTCGACGACCGCGCTCCAACCCGAGAGCTTGGCGAGGTCGAGCATCGGCTCGAGCTTGAAGCGGCCGTCCTTCTTCTTGCGCACGACCTTGAAGAGAAAATGATCGTCCGGCTCGTCGGCGACGACGATCATCTCCTTCCCGAGCATGGCGATGCCGCTCATCTCGCGGCCGTCTTTCTTCTGGGCGTCGAACCAGTAGTCCGGGTTTTCAAGCTCGGGGGTGGCGGCGACGAGAAGGAGCGAGATCAGGATGAGACCGAAGCGCAAGGGTAGACCTCCGTGAAGAGGTCTCATTCAAACATGCGGAAAATGGCGTGTCTATCCTTCGAGCTCTAGACTCAGAGCGCGACCGCGGGCACTACGCTCTAGATAAAAGAGGGGGCTCATCCTGAGCCCCCTTTGTAACCACCGGCTAAAACTCTCGTCCTCGAATCAGCGCAGAGCCGCTTCGACGTTGAGCGTTCCTCCGGAGACCACTTTGCCTGAAAGCGCCGCGACCGGCGTCACCGTGCTCAGGAGCCGCTCCTTGACTTCCAAGGCCGTGAGCTCCGGATGCTGGCTCCAAATCAGCGCGGCGGCGCCCGCGACGTGCGGCGTCGCCATCGACGTGCCGCTCCAGTCCGCGATCGGGAAGCCGAAGAGCGAGATCTTCTCCTCGTAGCCGTTGTCCGGCACCGTGCTCATCACCGTGACGCCCGGGGCCGCGAGGTCCACCGTGGTCTTGCCCCAGTTGGAGAAGGCGCCGAGGGCGCTGGCGTTGTCGGTCGCCGCGACCGAGACGATGTTGGCGTGATCGTAAGTCGAGGGCACGATCGGCTTCGCGTCGGAGTCGTTGTCGTAGCCGACGCCGTTGCGGCCGTTGCCGGCGGCGAAGATCAGGAGCACGTTGGCTTCGCCGGCGGCCGTGATCGCGGCCTTCAGCTCGGTGTCGTCCTCGGCGTCTTTTTCGCCGCCCCAAGAGTTCGACAGCACTTTCGCGCCCATTTTCACGGCGTAGTTGATCGCCAAGGTGGCGTCGGCCGTCGTGCCCTCGCCCGCCTCGGTGATGAAGCGCAGGCCCATGACGCGGACGTTCGGCGCCACGCCGGAGATGCCGAGCGCGTTGTTGCCGGCGGCGGCGACGACGCCGGAGCAGTGCGTGCCGTGGCCCGGGTTGCCGTCGATGCGCATCGAGCTCATCATGTCGTACGGCAGCGCGTCCTTCTTGGCGAAGTCGTAGCCGACGACGTCGTCGACGTAGCCGTTGCCGTCGTCGTCGACGTTGTTGCCGGCGATCTCGCCCTCGTTGCGCCAAAGGTTGGAGCGCAGGTCCTCGTGGTTGTAGTCGATGCCCGTGTCGATCACCGCGACGATGAACTCACGGTCGCCGCGCTGGGTGGCCCACGCGTCGGTCGTACGGCTATTGGTCAGGCCCCACTGCGAGGACATCTTCGGATCCGGGCCGCGCGCCGGGCTCGTGCTCGGCGCCTCTACGGCCGGATTGTCTTCGGCCATCATGGGTGGCGTGACGTTCCCGAGACGCGCGAGCTTCTTCGCCCAGGCGTTGCTGTCCATCGTGATGCGATACTTGAAGTTGCGTTGGATGCGGGTGACCGCGCCCGACTGCTCGTTGGCGACGCGGGATTTCAGCGCGTCGGCGACGTCGCGGTGGGCGCCCAGGCCCTTCAGCTCGGACTTCTCGATCGTCACCTTATACAGCGTGCCTTGCACGAGCTCGACCTTGGCGACGGGGA
The DNA here is from genome assembly GCA_031416315.1 of Pseudomonadota bacterium. Classification (GTDB taxonomy): domain Bacteria; phylum Bdellovibrionota_B; class Oligoflexia; order Oligoflexales; family CAIYRB01; genus JANOTL01. The sequence continues at coordinate 16,833 of JANOTL010000196.1, read as the reverse complement.
CGCCGAGGACGCCTTCGATGTCTTGAACGGAGGGGTTTGCCAGGTCCGAGCGGATCAGGAACTCTTCCGAGGCGGCGAAGGCCGTGGCGCTGAGCGTGGTGCCGAGCGCGAGCGCAAGGAAAGAGCGAGCGAAGATGTTACGCATGGGGAACTCCTGACGATGTCTCGATGACGTTTAAATGACCGTATCGATCCGGCTCACGGCCCGCGAATACTCCGCGTGCCCCGAGTTTTTCATGAGGCATTACGCCAACTTGCCCATGTAGTAAAAATGCGACGTCGGCCGAATGGCCAACGTCGCTAAAATATATGAATCAATTTAATAGGTTATTGATGGCGCTGCGGAAGCCTCACTCGGCGAGGCCGACCTGCAGCTCACAAGCCGAGGCGAGGTCCAGGCGCTCACCGAGATCCGGCGTCGCGCGCGGCTTCAGGACGATGCCCGCATACGTGACGGCGATGGCCGGCTCGTCCTTCAGATTCGCCGCCTTCTCCCAGATCGGGTTGAGCGTCACGGTGTAGCCGTCGGGCGAGATCGCGACGTTCACCGACTCCGACGAGTCGTTGCCCGACGTGGGCGCGCGCAGTGCGGCGTTCACCGCGTTCTCGAGGGCGCCAGTGATGCCGTCGGCGGTGCCGGTGGCGAGGTCGACCGGCCGGTTGAGGACGCAGATCTTGGTGCCGGCCGCGTTCGGCTCTTTGCTTTGCGAAACGACTTTGAGGGCCGGCGCGGTCGAGGCGAGGTCGACCGTAACGAGGTAGGCGTCGTGCTCGGTCTTCGCGGCGTTGCGGTTCGACATGGGCACTCCAAATTTTGTGGAGCCCGCTTCTAAGCAAGGCGCTCGGCCGGCGCAAGACTGCGGGGAAATTAAACCGTTCACCGCGTGTGAACGTTTTTGGCCGGCGCGTGTACGCGCGAGCCGTAACTTGGTACCCTCATGGAAATTCCCGGCGCAACTTTTGGCGAGGTATCTGGCATGCTCTCTCGATGGTCCTCGCTCGTTCTCGCGTTGTCGGCCCTGGGTGCGGCCCTGGTCTCGTCGCAGTCTTTGGCCGCCGGCTCCGATTACGCCGAGGCGATGCGCGTCCGCGCGCTCCTGACGCTGCCGACCCCCGCCGTCGTGCGCTCGCCGGACACCGCGGAGTTGCGCCTGCCCGTGAGCCGCGGCTTTGACCAAGGCGGCACCGAGCTCTGCTGGGCGTACGCGATGCTGAACGGCCTCGAGACGACGTACCGCGTGCGCCACGAGGACGCCGACCTCGAGCTGTCGCGCCGTGCGATGCAGTATTTCACCATGGAGAACCGCCACCTCCTGCGGATCCGCGGCGAGGCGAGCTACCTCGGCGAGCGCGGCGTCGCCGTCGACGCGATGAGCATGCTGGGCAATCAAGGGCTCGTCGCGTTCGCAGATTTTGCCGACGTCGGCGACGCTTACGGCAACTTCGACATCCGTCGCGCCGTCGACCGCGCCGGAAGCGAAGCGGAGAAGATCGCGGCTCTCCACGAGGGCCTCGCGGTCGTGTACGGCGTGCCGCCAGCGGTGACGCATCTGGACGATGCGGAGCTTTCGCCCCTCGAGCTGACCGCGGCCGTCGTCGAGGGCCAGGTCTGGGAAAGCTACGCCATCTCGCGCGACGCCGCCGAAGGCTATCGCCAACATCCGGATCCGGACGCGCGCCCAGGCGTCGTCTCCTGGTACATGCCGCAGGCCCGCTTCGAGGCTCGGATCAAGGCCGCTTTGGCGGCGGGCTTTCCGGTGGAGATCACGGTCGGTGGCCACTGCCTGCTCATCTACGGGGCCCGCTACGACGCGGCCGGTCGCGCCCAGAGCTACTTCATCAAAGACAGTTATCCCGGCTACTTCTACGAGGCGGATCCCCGCGAGACCATGGCGAATCTGGTCGAGATGACCACGGCCGTGCTTTGACTTTCCCTAGCCGTAAGGCTAGTTTGGCGGCATCTGAGGGACCCGATGACCGATTCCTTGCATGCCGTCCGCCAAGCGCTCGACGCGGCCGCGACGGCTCTGAGCGCGCTCCGCGCCGACACCGCCACGCTGGAGCGCATCGCGCTTGCCAGCGACCTGCTCGCGGCCTCGTTCCGTAAGGGTGGGCGCGCCTTCAGCTGCGGTAACGGCGGCTCCCTCTGCGACGCCATGCATTTCGCGGAGGAGCTCAGCGGCAAGTTCCGCGACGAGCGCCCGGGCCTCCCGGCGCAAGCGATCGCCGACGGCGCCCACATCTCCTGCGTCGCCAACGACTTCGGCTACGACCGCATCTTCTCCCGCTATGTCGAGGCGCACGGCCGCGAAGGCGACGTCCTCCTTGCGATTTCGACCAGCGGCAAGAGCCCGAACGTCGTCCTCGCGTGTGAAGCGGCCAAGGCAAAGGGGATGCACGTCATCACGCTCACTGGCCGCCGGGACTCGGTCGTCGGCAAGTTAGCCGATCTCGATTTGTGCACGCCCGGCGGGACACCCTACTCCGACCGCGTGCAGGAGCTGCACATCAAGGTCATCCACATCCTGATCGAGCTCGTCGAGCGGGCGCTGTACCCCGCCAAATGACGCCGAGCTTCCTGAGCCGCGGCCCCGTGCCGCTGACCGCCGACAATTTCACGCCCTTGGCCCGAACGCCCTGGGGCGGCGAGAAGATCGCGCGCGGCTTCAAGGAGCTGGCCGTGCCCCACGCGATCGGCCGCGCGATCGGCGAGTCCTGGGAGTTTTCGTACGGGCCCGATTTCCCCTCGCGCCTCCGCGACGAGGATCTGAGCCTGAAAGACCTCATCGACGCGTATCCGAGCGAGACCCTTTCTCCCGCGCAAAAGAGCTGCGACATCCTGGTGAAGCTTTTGGACACCGCCGAGCCGCTCTCCTTGCAGGTCCATCCGCGCGACGACGACGGCGATCTGAAGGCGGGCGAATGCGGCAAGCCGGAGAGCTGGCTCGTTCTCGACGCGATGCCCGGCGCCGGCATCTACCTGGGCTTCTCGCGCGCCGTTTCTCGAGACGAGCTGCGCAAGGCGCTGCTGGACGGCGCTCGCGCCCGGGAGCTCCTGCAATTTGAGCCGGTTTTGCCCGGCGATTATTTCGAGATCGAGCCGGGCGTGCCGCATGCGATCGGGGCGGGCGTGACCCTGCTCGAGCCGCAGCGCGTGGTGCCGGGAAAAATCGGCAAGACGTACCGCATGTGGGACTGGGGGCGACGTTATGCCGACGACGGCAAAGCCGATCCCGCCGGAGCGCCGCGGCCCTTGCACTTGGAGGAGAGCCTTCGGCTCGTCGATCCCCTCCGCCAGGTCGGTCCGGCGTTCGCCGCGAGCTTACGGCGGAAGCCGCGCATCACTGCCGCCGCGGGCGGCGCCGAAGTCTTGAGCTTTCCGCCGAACCCGCACTATCAGACGATCCTCGTGCGCGCGCCGGCCGACGCGCGCTTCTCGCTCTCCGTGCAGGGCGGCTACGGCGCGCTCGTCGTCCTGGAAGGCGGCGTCGTAATGAGCGGCGTCTCGCTCCGCAAGGGCGAGCCGGCGCTCTTACCGCATGCCGCGATGCCGTTCGCGACGCGCACCGCGGCTCGAACCGTCCTGGCCCTCGTCATTCCTCACGGCGCTGCCGTGACCCTTACATAGAAGAACCATGAGCACTCCTCCCGAAGTCGCGTCGGTCCTGGCGCGCGAGATCAACAAACGACGCACCTTCGCGATCATCTCCCACCCCGACGCCGGCAAGACGACGCTGACCGAGAAGCTCCTGCTCTACGGCGGCGCCATCCAGATGGCCGGCACCGTGAAAGCGAAGCGCTCGAAGAAGTTCGCCACCTCGGACTGGATGGAGATCGAGAAGCAGCGCGGCATCTCGGTCACCTCGTCGGTGATGAACTTTCCTTACGACGGGCACGAGATCAACCTGATCGACACGCCCGGTCACCAGGATTTCTCCGAGGACACCTACCGGACGCTCACGGCAGTCGACAGCGCCTTGATGCTGATCGACGCCGCGAACGGCGTCGAGACGCAGACGAAGAAGCTCTTCGAGGTGTGTGCAGCGCGCAAGACGCCGATCCTCGCCTTCGTCAACAAGATGGACCGCGAGGGCCGAGACCCCTTCTCGCTGATGGACGAGATCGAGAAGGTGCTGGGCATCGCCTGCTTCCCGATCACCTGGCCGATCGGCATGGGCCCCTCCTTCCGCGGCGTCTACCACCGCATGTCGAACCAGCTCCTGATCTTCGAGAAGGACGCGGATCGTGCGCGTCCAGTGGCGCTGCGCGGCCTCTCCGTCGACAGCCCCGAGGTTGAGGCGGAGATCGGCGAGGAAGCCGCGAAGACGCTCCGCGAAGAGATCGAGCTGCTCACGGGCGCCGGAGACGAGTTCGACCGCGAGGCCTATTTGGACGGCCGCCTGGCGCCGCTCTTCTTCGGCAGCGCCATCAACAATTTCGGCGTGCAGACCTTGCTCGAGGCGCTGATCGAGATCGCGCCGCCGCCGACCGCGCGCGTCACGATAGAGCGCCGCGTCGAGCCCCTGGAGAACAAGTTCTCGGCCTTCATCTTCAAGATCCAGGCGAACATGGACCCGTCGCACAGAGACCGCGTCGCCTTCATGCGCATCGTCACCGGCCGTTTCGAGCGCAACATGAAGGCTTTCCACGTGCGCTTGAACCGCGAGCTGCGCCTCGGCCGCCCGACGCAGTTCATGGCGCAGGACCGGAGCCTGGTCGACGAGGCCTTCGCGGGCGACATCGTCGGCATCCACGATCCGGGCATCTTCAAGATCGGTGATTCCTTGAGCGAGGGCGAGAGCCTGCACTACACGGGCATTCCTGTGTTCGCGCCGGAGCACTTCGCCCGCGTGCAGCTCGTCGACCCGATGAAGTCGAAGCAGCTGGCGAAGGCGCTCGACCAGCTGTCCGAGGAAGGCGCGGTCCAGGTGTTCCGCCCCATCCAATCGTCGGACCAGTACCTCGGCGTCGTCGGCACCCTGCAGTTCGAGGTCGTGAACTACCGCATTCTCGCTGAATACGGCGTGCAGGTGAAGATGCACACGCTGCCGTACTCGGTGGCCCGCTGGATTGCGCCCGTGGCGAATACGCCCGAGAAAGAGGCGGCGTTCCACGAGTTCGTCCGCGTGAACGAATACAACATCTGCAAGGACCAGCACGGTCATCCCTGCATGCTGGTCGACGAGCCGTGGCGGCTCAGGCTCTTCGAGGAGCGTAATCCCGACGTGAAGTTCACGGCGACGTCGGAGGGGCCGGGGGTCAAGAAGTAGGGCAAGGGGCAGGACGCGGCGGCAGGCACGAGTTTGGCAATGGAGTATGCGGGACCTCTCGTTCCCTCTCCTCGCTGATCCTGCCTGTTCCCGCTGCCCTGGAGTTCATTCCCATGACCTTGACCACTCGCCTCTCTACCCTCGTATTCCTGCTGATTTCGGCCGTTGCCGCGCAAAGTTGCGCCCAGCACGAAGAAGTCGGCACGGCCGAGTCCTACGTCGACAACGGCGTCGCCTGGGCCTACGGCACGGTGAAGCTCGGCCTTCTGGAGCAAGCGCCGACCAAGCCGGTCCTCGTGCTGACTCGCAAGCCGGGTGACCAAACCGTAGTCACCTCCTACGGCCTGACCGGCACGGTCGAGACGGCCGACGGCACCTTGGTCGGCAGCCGCGACGTCGCCTACTCGGACCTGCATCCCGAGCGGACGCGCATGCTGGCCTACTCCTACCAGATCGACGCGACGGCCCGCACCGACGGCGGCGACCTCGTCGACGTCTTCGCCCTGTTGAAGAAGGCGGGCCGCTCCTACCTCGAGCGCCAGCGCGTTTACCTCGGCACCGCGGCCTTCGCGAAGAACGAGAACCGGGCGAAGCTGATCTCCGCCGACGGCCTGAAGCTTTCCTTGATCGTCGACGGCGTCTACTCCGGACAATGGGCGATGCACTACGCCGACGCGATTCAGTACGTGTCGACGCCGTGGCAAACGCTGTGCTCGCGCTTCCCCTCGCAGATGCCGGGCCAAGCTCAGAGCAATCCCGGCCAAGGCGTCGGTCAATTCCAGACCTGCAAGCCGATCCCGGCGCAGCAGGACCTTTGTCAGGGCGACCCGACGAAGTGCCGCCCCCAGTCGCCGATCCAGAAGCCGACCGAAGGCGCGGGCCAGCCGACGCAGCAGCCGGTCACCGAGCTGGTGCCGGTCGCGATCGAAGAGGGTGTGTATGCGATGCCGGCCGGCAGCAGCGAGTCGAAGATCACGTTTAGCTCCGCGACGATCGACGTCGCCGATGAAGAGATGAATGCCAAACTTTGCGCCGAGCGCTTCTTCGCGGTGGCGCGGACCGTGGACCGCGAGACGAACGGCGCATGCGTGCTGAAGCCGGCTCCGGCGTCGGTGAAGGACGGCAAGTTGACGTGTGCGGTGACCGTGGCTTTCGTCGAAGCGCGGACTTATCTCGAGAAGGTTTGCAACGTGACGGCCGCGTTCAAGGGTGAGACGGCGGGCTCGGATGAGAGGCAGATGGTTCAGGTTTTGAAGCGCTGAGCTGAGCAGAAGTTTCGTTACTGATGTGATGAGCCACCGGTCGATGCGGTGGCTCTCTTCTTTTTGGGCGGGCCTCCGGCGGGCCTCCGGCGGGGACTCACCCTCGGCGAGCAAGAATCTCGCCGCACGGAGCCGTTCGATGCGGACGGCTCCATGCGGCGAGATTCTTGATGCGGCGTCGCGGCGAATTCTAACGTTCAGTGTCTTGCACCTCGGGTTGGGGGTGCTGCGGCTCGCCCTCGCAAAGATCGCGCCGCCGAGGCGGCGTCACGCTCTTTGCTACCGGGCGAGGAGCGGCGGCTGCGTTTTTTTCGGCTTGACAGAGTTTTTGCGGATGGTTTCGCGCGGAACTTGGTGGGCGTGGGGAATGGGGGTGGGACAGGTGCTGGGCGGATGTGGCGGGCGTTTCGCTTCGATGACTCGCGAGGAGTTTTTGGTGGGGAGTTCGTCCACTGAAGAGGCTCTGCAGCGGGAGAAAAAGGCGGGTGTAAAACGCGTTGTCGCAAAAAGAAGGAGACTGCGATGAACGTCAAGAAACTAGACAACTCTGAGCTGCAAGTGGCACTGAAGGCGAAGGTCGCGACCGTGCGCGAGGTGACGGCGGAGGGCGTCGCTTTGCTCGCCGAGGTGGCGGTGCGGGAGTTGTTTTTGACGGAGGGGTACGCGAGCCTCTTTGTTTACTGCGTGGGGGAATTGGGATTTTCTAAGTCGATGGCTTGGCGGTGGAGTAAGGCGGCACGGGCCGTTGCGGCGGACCAAGGGCTATTGGGGCGGATGCGTGACGGGCGTGTGAGTCTTTGCGTGGTCGCGGTTTTGGCGGAGCGTCCGGAGATCTTGGCGAAGGCTGATGGGATGACGCTCGAGGAGGCGCAGCAGGTCGCGGCGCGGCCGGGGAAGGCAAAGCGGGATATCGTGCCGGCGCCGCCGGCCGTCAAGCCTAGCGGGGCGTTTGAGTTTCGCGCGGAACCAACCGACGTGCCGGCCGGCGGCGAGGTCCCCGTGGGTGCTGAGGGCGAAGCCGAGCCCAAGCGCGAACCCCTCCCCACGAAGCAACGTGTTCACTTCAGCGCGAGCGAAGCGACGCTCAAAAAATTGCAACGCGCGCGCGAGCTCGAGCGCGGGCAAGACCTCGACGCGATCATCGAGAAGGCGCTCGACGCCTTCTTGGAAAAGCGCGATCCCCTGCGGCGGGAGCGCCGTCGCGACGAGCGTCGCGAAAAGCGCCGCGTGCCAACTGCGAAGCCGCAAGGCGACAACCCCGCCGCAACGCCGAAGGCGAGCGGCCGCCGCTTCCCGATCGCCGTGAAGGATGCTGCCCACAAGATGTCCGGTGGCCAATGCTCATATGTCGCTCGTAACGGGACTCGCTGCGTGGAAAGATCTCGCGATGAGTACGATCACATCCACCCCGCATCGCTGGGAGGAGCCAACACGCTGGAAAACGCCCGACATCTTTGCAGCGCGCACCATCGCATGATGACGCGGCGCAGCTTTCCGAACGCGAGGCGAGTTTCGCGCGGAACTCCACCCCACCCCAACCTCAAATCCCCAACCGACTCCCCAACACCGAATTCACGTTCTCCGGCGGATGGATCGATTGCCCCGCATTCAAGAACCACTGCGTGACCTTGTCGCTCGCCGCGAACCCTCGGGCCGCGCCCGTTTGCAGGATCGCGCCGTTCGGTCCCTGCAGCGTGTCCGTGATGGCGTGGGTGCAGTTCGTGTAGCCGTTGTTTTGGTTCGCCAGGATGAGCTTGCGGCCGCCAACGTCGTCGATCATCTTGTAGCGAATCGTGCCGTTCGCTTCCCCGTTCGTCAGGCGGACGTAACGGTTGTAGATCGAGTCGAACAAGGGCTTTTTGATCTCGAAGATCGGGCTTCGGCGGATCGCGATCGGGACGTTGAAAAGCGCCGCGAGGTCGAAGGTCTCCTGCAGCGTGTAGTTGTGCCCGTCTTCGACCGGCATGAAGAGTCCGATCGTGCCGTCCGCCGCGTCCCAGCTGATCGTGAACGCGCTTAAAGGCGACGTGCTCAGGTCATTGCCATCGACCCGGATGAACACGCCCCACGTGTGGCTATACCGCGGCAGGTTGAAGGGCCCCGTCCCCTGCCACCCGTAAATGGTGAAGAAGTAGCGCGCCGTGCTCCCGGCGAGCGCCATCCCGTCGGCCTTCGGCTCGATCTTCGTCACGGGCATGTCGAAGACCTTGAGATCCGTCACCGGCACGCTCAGGGTCCGCGGCTCGTAAGGCGGCAGCGGCGTCTCCTCCGGGTCCAGGGCCGCGGGCGCTTCGGCATCCTTGACGCCCGCGGCCTCGGTCGTCGTGCGGCAGGCGCTCAAAGTCGAGACGGCCAGAAGGGACAGGAGGACCTGGCGGCAGGCAGGCATAAGGTCTCCTTCGAGGGTTTCCTCAAGTATCGGCGCAGATCCTCGTTTCGGGAAGGCGCAAAAGTCTCTATAAATTGGGTTGCCGAGAGCGCCCTTGCTCCAAGCACGCCGACCAACCCCAGCTGAGGCACCGCGCACACCATGGTTCCCTTCCGCGCCTTCGACCGCGAGAAACGTGAAATGTGGATCATCCTGAATTATCACCCGGCGGCCGCGCCCGGTGAGGCGGGCGGCTACCTCGCCGCGCGCGAGGACGCCGACGAGCGCGACTGGGAGATGAAGCTCTTCACGGTGCCGGAGCTGACGAAGCTGCGGCTCGTCGACTTCCTCGAAGGTGACGACGAGGAAGGGTAGTCCGTGGTCCGCCGTCGCATGGCTATGGCGGAACCAGTGTAGCTACGGCGCCCAAGCCGCCAAATACATCAACCCCTCCGCGGCGCATGCCTCGGAGGGGTTGTGGTTTCACACGAGGCCAGGCTTGTCCGCCGTAGCCTTGGCGAAGGCGGACGGAATTAGCGAACCGCGTCTTTCAGCTCTTTGCCCGGACGGAAGACCGGAACTTTGCGAGCCGGGATATGGATCTCTTCGCCGGTCTGCGGATTGCGACCGACGCGTGCTTTACGGTTGGAGACCGCGAAGGTACCGAAGCCGACGAGCTTGACGCCGTCTTTTTTCTTGATGTTCTTGTTCACGACATCAATGAAGGCGTCGAGAGTGCGCTCCGTGTCGGCCTTGGTCTGCTGCGTGACCTTCGCGATGGCTTCGACCAGTTCCGCTTTATTCATAGCCAGAGTTCCTCCAAGAAAAATACAGAAAGATACGTATTGAAGTACCAGATCAGAAAATCGCTAGGAATCGAAGATTCGATTTCTAAAGGTTTACCCTGATCCCAGGGGAAGTCAAGGCCTTGTCGTGCCACGGTTTCCCGCCTGGTAGCCTGCTCAGACGTCAGGCACAATGGCTGCGGAGCGAGTCCAACCGTGAGCGTGAGATGACGCGAGATCACAGCCCAAAACGCCTGGGGGACAAGGCCTTCCGCCTCTTCGTCGCGACGCTCGCCATTTTTTCCGCGCCGGTTTTTGCGCTTGCAGAAACCGCGCCGATCGGCGATCGCCTCGTCGTCGCGGTCAACGGCGTCGGCTACACGCAGCGTCAGGCGGAGTCTTACATCGTCGTGAAAGAAAGCTTGCGCAAGACCGCGGACGGCTCCGTGCGCGTCGTCGACGAGCGCAATTGGGCGCAGGCGCTCGCCGTGTTTTCCGAGGATATGATCGTGCTGCAGGAGGCCGAGCGCCTGGGCTCTTTCCAAAACGAGCAGCAGCTGATCGACAAGTACACGGCCGCCGTCCGCCAGAAGATGCAGGCCGGGAAAGCTCTGGCCGAGGCGATGAAGCGCTTGGGCGCGCCGACGCCCGAGAGCCCGGCGGTCCGCCGGACCATCGAGCTCGTCCTGCGCGTCGCGGCCTTCCGTCGCAGCAAGGACCGCCAGGCGCCCGAAGCGAAGGACGCCGAGGCCGAGGTCGCCCCGCGTCCAAGCGGCGCGCGGCCGAAGTGGCTCGACGAGCTCGCCTCGCGCGCCGTCGTCCGCCAGTATCAGGACGCCGAGCGTTGGCTCGTGATCCAGCCGACGGGAAGCTGAGCGTGCCGGTCTTCCCCATTCGCCGCACCGAGGCCGAGGTCTTAGAGCTGCGTCGTTACTGCGCGATCTGGAGCGCCCCCGACGCCCGCGGCAGCGAGAAGTTCTGGGCGATATCTGACATCGTCAACACGCTCGGCATGCCGGGAAGCCTCGCCTTCTTCGCCGCCGAGACCGCCACCGCTCCTTGGCAGGGCGTCCTCTTCGCCGACTGCAGCGCGTTCACGTGCGATCTCCTTTACGTCTTCGTCCCGCGCGAGCATCGCCGCGCCGGCGTCGCCAAGGCTCTCCTCGAGGCTCTCCTCGAGACCCTCCGCGCCGTGCCGGCGATGGAGACGATGATGCTCGAGGTCCGCGCCTCGAATCTCGGCGCGCAGGCGCTCTACGAAAACCTCGGGCTCTCCCGGGTCGGCCGCCGCCAGCGCTACTATGCGGATGGCGAGGACGCCTTCGTGTACAAGCTGGAGCTGCATGATGAAGCTCCCTGATCGCATCACCGACATCGTCTGGCTGCAGACCGCGTTCATCGGCGACATCGTCCTGACGACCGCCGCATTCGCGCTCGCCTTTGAGCGTTTCCCCGGCGCGCGCCAGCACCTCGTCACGACCAAAGTCGGCGCCGTCGCGCTCGCCGGCCACCCGCACCTCGCCTCGACGGTCGTCTTCGAGAAGGGCAGAGCCGGCCTCCTGGCGAGCTTTCGCGCCGTGCGCACGACCCTCGGGAAGAATCTCGCGGATCCGCGCGGCGCGGTGCTCGTCAGCGCGCACCGCAGCCACAGGTCGAGCCTCCTCGGTCGCTATCTGCGGCTTCCTACGATCAATTACCGCGAGGCCGCCTGGGGCGGCTTCGCGACCGCGCGCGTTCCACGCCTCGCCGTGGTCCATGAGACCCTGCGCCTTGCGCTTCTCCTCGAGCCTCTCGGCGTGCCCCGCGAAGCGATCATGGCGGCGCGCCCATTTCTGCCGCAGGCGGCGCTCGCGCCCGACTCCGAGCTCGCGCGCCTCCTCCGCCTCGACGATCCGAGCCTCGTTCGCATCGGCATCAGCCCCGGCAGCCAGTGGAGGACGAAAGAGTGGCCCGCGGAAAGCTACCGCGCGCTCGCCCGCGCGCTTTTGGACCACGATCCTCGCTACCTGATCATCCTCCTCGGCGCTGCCAGCGAAGGCGCGCTCGTGAGCGTCGTGAAGGCGGGTCTCCCGCCCGAGCGCGTCGTCGACACCATCGGCAAAGCGCCGCTGAAAGTCCTCAACGCCGTCTTTCCCACGCTTGCCGTGCACATCGGCAACGACAGCTCACCGCTCCAGTTCGCATCGGCGCTCGACACGCCGACGGTCGCCCTCTTCGGCCCGACGACGCCGCAGATGGGTTTCGGCCCGTTGGCTCGGCATAGCCGCGTCGCCGAGGTCTCGGGCCTCGCCTGCCGCCCTTGCTCGGATCACGGCCCGAACGTCTGCCCGCTCGGTCACTTCAAATGCATGCGCGAGCTCACGCCGGCGGCGGTCCTCGAAGCGACGCTCGCGGTTCTCGCCGCCCGCCCCGCCCTCACGGTTGATAACGCCAAAGCTCCCGACCCGTTTCCGTCACCGCCGTGAAGAACAGTGCGTCCTTCACCCCGAGGAGGGACCACGCTCCGCTCGAGGCGCCCGCGCCCGGCACCACATCCAGGAAGAGCTTCGTGCCCGCCGCCTCGCCGTTCGTCTTCCAAATCTCGCGGCCCGAGGCGACGGTCTCGGCGACGAAATAGAGCTCCGTGCCCATGAGCACCGCGCCTGCCGCTGGTGAGGTCGAGACCATCACTTGATCCCCGAGCATGACGGTGCCGACGCTCCTGCCGTCGGTCTTGTACAAAGAGCACTTCGAGCCTTCGGTGCTGTAGGCGCAGAAGATCAGGTCGCCGTCGAGCTCACCGATCGCGTCGATCATCGTGCTGCCGATGCCGGAGGTCAGATCTTTCACCATACGCGTGTTGGCCGCCGTCCCGTCCTCCGAGACCCATAGCTCGGTGCCGTAGGTCGCGTCGGTCGCGGTGAAATAGAGGCTGCCGCCGGCGGCGAGACGCAGCGAAGGCATGGACGAGCCGACACCCGCGACGATGTCGGAGACCAGCACCGTGCCGGAGACGGTGCCGTCGGTGAAGAAGAGCTCCGCGCCGCTCGCTGCCGACGTGCCGACGAAATACAGCTTGCTTCCGACCGCGACGAGCTGCGCCGGCGCGGTGCCCACCGCCGCCGGCGTCAAGTTCAGGACGTTCGAGCCGTCGGCGTCGGCGACGAAGAGGCGCGCGACCGTCGGCGACGCCGTCAACGTCGCGGTGAAATAGATTTTGGCACCGGCCGCGACCAAGGGGTCGGTGCAAACCACCGTCGCCGAGGGCGGCGTGACGTCGGTCGTCGTCGCGGTCGTGCCCTGAGTCCGCCAGAGCTTGCCGTTGGAGCATAGGAACGCGCTCGTGCCCACCGCCGTTAGTCCCTTGGGCACGCCGGCTGCGCCGAAGTCGGCCGGCGCAATCTCGCTCGTGCCGCCGTCGGCGTCGTTGGTGACCCAGGGGGTGGGGGCGAAGGCGCTGTCGCTGGCGATGAACACGGTCTTGCCCGCAGCGACCGTCACGGGGCACGAGAAGATACTGGCGCTGACGCCGTCGGCTTTGCCGGCGCGCACGTCGCGAATCATCTTTGTGCCAGCCGTCGTCCCGTCGGAGACGAAGAGCTCGTTGCCGTGCTCGCCGTCGTTGCCGAGGAAGTAGAGCTTATCGTCCGCGAAGGCGTTCGGGCAGAGCTTCAGCGGCGCGCTCGTCCCGGAGACGGCGCCATCGGCGTCTGCCGTCTCGAGGTCTTTGACCAGCTCGACGTCGTCGCCCTTCACCCGCCATAGCTCGCGGCCGTGCTCGCCGTCGTCGGCGGCGAAGACAAGCTGATTCTTCGCCGTATGGAAGTAGAGCGCCCTCGGGAAGGAGTCGTCGTCGCCCGGAAAAACGTCTTTGACCATGGTGGTGTTGGCGCTCGTGCCGTCGGTCTCCCAAAGCTCGGCGCCGTGCGCGTCGTCGTCGGCGACGAAGTAGAGCAAGGTGCCGGCTACGGCATGCGGAGCGTTGGCCGTGATGCCGCCGGTGACCAGGCCGCCGACGCCGGCGACCGGGTTCACGTTCTTCAATAGGACGGGCGGGCTCGCGACCACGCCGGCCCAGGTATAGAGCTCGGGTCCCGAGCCGCCTTGATCGGACCAGAAGAAGACCTTCGAGGCGAGTCCCATCAGCTTCGTGCCTTCGACCGAGGCGACGCCGGAGTCGAGCGTGCCGGCGGTCGTGCCGTCGCTGACGAAGACTTTCACCGAGCTCGCGACCGTCGCATGAAAGTACATCTTGCCTTCGACCAGAAGGAAGGCTCCGGGACTGCTGGACGCCGCGCCCGCGACGAGATCCTTGACGATCGCGGTGCCGGCTAACGTGCCGTTCGTGGCGTAGAGCTCTTGTCCCGTCGTGCCGTTGGTCGCGCTGAAGAGGATGTTGCCGGCGGCTAGCGCCGTCATGCCGCTGGGGTTGGAGCTTGCGGCGCCGGGGGCCACGTCTTTCAACAGCGTCGTGCCGGCCGTGGTGCCGTCGGTCTTCCAGAGCTCGGTGCCGCTCGCGGCGTCGGTCGCGCGGAAGACGATCGGCCCGTTCGGCAGGACTTTGGCGAAGCCGGCGTCGCTCAGGCCGAGGCCCGAGCCGGTGCCCGCCATCACGTCCTTCAAGAACTTCGTGCCGCCCGACGTGCCGTCGGTCATCCAGAGCTCGTTGCCGGCGTCGGCGCTCGCCGCCGTAAAATAGAGCGTCGTTCCGTCCGCGAACAAGTTCGCCGGGCCGCTCGAGGCGACGCCCACGGAGAGGTCTTTGACCATTTTCGTATTGGCGGTCGTGCCGTCCGTCCGCCACAGCTCGACGCCGTGCTCTGCGGTACGGCCGCTGAAGTAGGCGAACGTACCCATCACGACCAGATGATCGTGAAAACCGCTCCCGGTGCCGACGAACACGTCTTTGAGGAGCGTGGTGTTGTCGCCGACGCCGTCCGTGACCCACAGCTCCTGACCGTGCTGCAAGGTTGAGGCAACGAAGATCACCTTGTCGCCGAGCGCGACGATCGGCGTGCCCGCCGCCGCCATGCCGCCGCGCGTCGTCTTCGGATTGGCGTTCTTCACCATCGCGACCGACGCCAGTCGCTTTTCGACCTTCGCGCACGCGTCGCAATCGACCTTGCCGTCGCCGACCGTGATGGCGAGGAGGCAAGCGTCGATCGGCATGGCCTCGCTTTCGAGCCACCACTCCTGCGAGTCGGCGTTGTAGGTTGCGGCAAGAACGCAAGGGTTCTCGCCCAGATTCAAGGCCGGCGGATCATTCTCCGGATCGGCGTAGTCCGCGAGCGTCACGCGCGCCTTGTAAGCCGCACCGCTTTGAAAAGGGCTCGGCGCGTCGACGATCGCGAGTGTACCCGCTGTCGGCGCGAGGTTGCCGGTGAAGGTCAGCGGGAGGCCGTTGTTCTTCGCCGCGGTCACGCCGGCGGCGTTCCTTGCGCTGACGCAGAGGAACTTCGAAGCCGCTTCCTGCGGCGGCAGCTCCGCCACGAGGACGGTCAGATCCGCCGCGTAGGTGACGGGGGCCGCGCAGTCCGCCGCGTCAGAGATCGCGACGTCGTAGGTCGGCGCCTCGGCGGCGGCAGTCCAGCTCACCGGCTGCGGCAAAAAACCCTGCACCACGGCGGGCGGCTCGATCTCGAACTCTCCGGGCGCCTTCGGCGCGACGATCTCGCTGCCTTGCGAAGCGCTGCCGGAGCCAGTTCCCGAGCCGCTGGCCGAACCGCTCGCCGAGCCTGAGCCGTCGTCGTCTTCATCGTCATCTTCATCGTCCGTCGGCTCGCTCGCGGGCTTCGCCGCCTTCTTGGCGCCGGAGCTCAGGGGCGTCGCAGGCTTCTTCGCGCACGACGCAAGGCCGAGGCTCAAAGCAACGAGAAGGCCAAGGAAAAGGGGTGCGTTTCTCATCCCCACTCTTCGTCCTAATCACCCGTCTTCTTTAGTCTTCTCACGGCGATCAGGATTTTCCCTGTCGGACTCGCGGGTCACGGGCGCCCGCGAGCCGAACCATAGCCCAAGGGCCACCCCGAGGGCGTCGGCGGCGAAGTCGAGAGCCTCGGTCCCGCGTCCGACCCAGTACTGCGTGATTTCGTCGGCCGCGGCGTAGCAGAGGAAGACGGCGAAGGCGACCGTGAGCTCGCGGCCGCTACGGTCGCGTTTCAAGCGCGCGAAGCTCCAGCTCAGGACGAGGAAGAGGAAGAAGTGCACGGCCTTGTCCGCGAGCGGCAGCTCCGCCTTCGGTTCGTCGTGCGATTTGTAGTGCGTGGCCGCGAAGCACGCGAGCCACCACAATTGGAAAAAAATCCGCAGCAACGCCGCTCCCCGGTCTGTGCTATGGATCGTAGCATGGAGGAACGAGTCATGAGCGAGTCGGGAAGCGTCGTGAACGAACGGTTGCAGGCGATGAAGAGCGATGCGTCCGCGGTGATGGCGGAGCTGACTGAGCTCTCGCGCAAGCTGAAGGAGATCGGCAAGACGCATGCGGGTGAGATCAAGGAGGAGACCTTGAGCGAGCTGCATAAGCAGCTCGGCAACATCCAGCAGCGCGTCGGCGCGCTCGCGGGCGACTCGAAAGAGACGATCGCGGCTTTGGACAAGAGCGTGCGCGCCAACCCCTATCTTTGGATCGCCGGCGCGCTCGGCTTGGGGCTTCTCTTGGGAAAGGCCCGGCGGCCGTAACCGCGGCCGCGACGCTTTCGCGGCTTTACGGCGTCGCGATGGGAGCGAAGGCGAGCGCTGAGGAGCTCGGCGCGAAGGCGAAGGCGGGCGCCGAGGAGTTCCAAGCGAAGGCAAAGGCCGGGGCCGAAGAGCTCGGCGCGAAGGCGAAGACCGGGCTCGTCCTCGGTTTGACCGCGCAGAATCTCCTCTTGGCCGTTTTCATCGTCGGCGTCGGCGCCGTGAGCTACGGCATCTGGCGCGGCTTGGCCGACACGCTCGCCCCCGGCGCGGCGGCGCTCGCGGTCGGGGGTATCCTGCTCGCGGTGGCTTTGGTGCCGGCCTTGATCTTCTTGGGGAGGGCTAGGCGGACGCGGTGAGAACTGGCTGCCTTCGCTGTTGCCAAGCGGTCTGCAAGACCGGGAATTGAATGGTGGAACGGCCGGATGATCGGGATGTCCGGCACCGACGGCCGGATGTCGTTGGCCATTTTCAGGACTCGGGCGTAGCTGTTGCTA
>JANOTL010000195.1:0-2604 GCA_031416315.1 Pseudomonadota bacterium | reverse complement strand
GACATCAGCCGCCGGGCGGTCGCCAGCGGCCGGCGACCGAAGAACCGGGAGTGGCACCGGTCTTCCCGCCACGGCTTCCGGAGCCCTGGAACGGCGAGCGCTTAAAATGCGCTAGCCGTATACTGCTTGACCCCTCGGCTTGACCCTGCGGCTGGACCCGGCATGATGAGGTGATGATCACTTTGGTGACGCGCTTCGGCGCCGAGATCGCGCCGTTCATTCGAGAGGTCGCGGGGATCCGCATCCGCGGCTTCCGGGCCTTTCCGTACTTGTACGAAGGCTCGCTCGACTACGAGGAGAAATACCTCGAGATGTATGCGACCGAAGGGCGCGCAATGTTAGTCCGCGCCATGGATGGCGAGAAGACGGTCGCGATCGCCACGGCGACGCCCCTTCACTGCAGCTGCGATATCGTCGCGGACGCACCGGTCTTGATGCGCCGCGCTGGTTTTGCTCCTGAGACATTCTTCCATTACGCCGAGATCATCGTCTTGCCCGAGTATCGTGGCCGCGGCATCGCGCGCATGATCTATGCCGAGCGGGAGAAGACGGCTCGCGGTTTCGGCTTCACCAATCTCTGCCTCGCCTCGGTCGTCCGTGCGGAGGACCATCCTCTGAAGCCCCGAGACTACGTCCCGGCCGAACGCGTCTGGATCAAAGACGGCTTTCAGCCGACCGAGGCCTACTTCACGTATGATTGGCCCACGATTCAAGCGGACGGATCCGTTCGCGAGGAGGCCAATCCGATGCGCTTCTGGACGCGGGCACTCACATGAAAAAATTATTGATAACATTGGGTTGCGCCATTGCCGTCGGCGGCCTGGCCGGGGTCCTGGTGCTGAACTTCGCGCCGCGGGTTCAGTCGGGCGTCGAGCGCACCGTCATCCTGAGCGAGGCCGACTGGCGCGCGCTCGCGACCGCGCTCTGGCAGAGCGCGACGACCGAGCAAGCCGATTTGCCGCTCACGCCGGGATTCGCCGGCGTCAAGAACGCGCGCCTCTTCCTCTCGGCCAGCGACGGCGAGGAGCAGGCCGTGATCGCCGAGGGCCGGGGCTCCGATCTGAAGGCGGCCGGCGAGGCGGCGCTCAAAGCCATGCAGGAGCTCGCCAAGGACTTCGGCGGTCGGCCTCTGAAGCACATGAAGGTGCACCTCGTCGTCGGCCCAGGCGTCGAGCAGGTGCTCGACAGGCGCCGCGGCCTGACGCGCGAGCCATCCCTCCACGCGCTGAGCTTCCCGAAATTTCCCGAGGTGACGCTCCTGCCCGAGGAAGTCATCGCCTTCGATCTCGTCGACCGCGTGCAGAAGGATCAAGTCCTCGATGTGAAGGACGTTGAGCGGCACCTCAAATCGCAGGGGCGCTTGCCGCAAAAATTCAAGGAATTCGCGGACGCCACGCGCCGCGAGGTGGTGCAACTGCCAGTCGAGGCCTGGTACGTCGACGCCGCCGGAGCTCTTCCGACCTACCGGGGCCACCGCCTCTACTCCGAGACCTTGGCGGAGCTTCCGAGCGCGATCGATCTCGCCAGCCGCTACCTGGTCAACGCCGTCGGTGATGACGGCGGCTTCGTCTATAACTACGTCGCCAAGCGCGGCGCAGGCGACGACGACTACAACGTCCTTCGTCACGCAGGCACGATCTACGCCATGCTGGAGATCGAAGCGGTGCATCCGCAAGTGGCACAGCGTCAGGCTGCCGAGCGGGCGATCGCGTGGCTGGAAAAGCGCGTGGAGCCCTGCGTCTCGCCCGACACGGCCGCCGCCTGCGTCGTCGAGGACAATGCGACCAAGCTCGGCGGCAACGCGCTCTTCATCGTCGCGCTCGCAAAACATGCGCAAGTGACCGGCTCCAAAGAGAAGCTGGCGCTCATGCAAAGACTCGCCCTGCGCTTCGTGAGCGTGCAGGATCCGGCGACCGGCGAATTCAAATACCACAAGCAAAGGTTGCCCGGCGGCCAGGCGACGAGCTTCGTCAGCAACTACTACCCCGGCGAGGCGATCCTCGGGCTGATGCGTCTGCACCAGCTCGATCCGGATCCGCGTTGGCTTGACACCGCGGCGAAGGCGGCCCTCTATCTGATCGACACCCGCGACGCGGGGAAGTCGGTCGCGCAGATCGAGCACGACCATTGGCTCCTGTACGCTCTGAACGACCTTTATCGCGCGCGTCAGGAGCCTAAGTTCATGGCGCACGCGAAGAAGATCGTCGCAGCGATCACGGAGGCGCAGAATGGCGATGACCCGTTGCACCCCGACTGGCGCGGCGGCTTCTATGACGAGCCGCGCTCGACGCCGGCGGCGACGCGGGTCGAGGGCTTGATGGCCGCCTTTCGGCTCTTCAAGGATCATGGCGAGCCGGCGGCCGCCGCCGGCGCCTTGGCGGTGGCCCGCGCCGGAGCGCGCTTCCAGCTCGCCGCGCAGCTCCGCGAAGAGCAGGCGATGTATTTTCCGGATCCAGCGTTCGTCCTCGGCGGCGTCGGCGAAGGCCTGACGGCCTGGGAGATCCGCATCGACTACGTGCAACACGCCGTCTCCGGACTTCTCGCCTTGGCCTCAGTCGAGAAGGGCTAGAAGATCGTCTTTCGTCAGCGTGGCGCCGCCGGCGG
>JANOTL010000194.1:0-32308 GCA_031416315.1 Pseudomonadota bacterium | reverse complement strand
GTTGCTCAGACTCATCACGTACCAGTACCCAGACGGTGCTGTTGGGCCCCTGCCCATCGACGCTGAAGCCGCAGATGGGGGAGGCGGCGGTGGTGGTGGTGGCGGCGGCGGCGGTGGCGGCGGTGGCGGCGGTGGCGGCGGTGGCGGCGGTGGCGGTGGCGGTGGCGGCGGCGGCGGCGGGTTGGCTCCGCAAGTTCTCCACTGGATCCCGTAGACCATTTTCACTTCACCATCGATCGAGTCGACGGTGAGCATGGCGCGGCGCGGGCCGGCGGCGCGGACGGAAACCGCGGTGTTGATGTTCAGGGCGCGGCTCATGCCGCAGGGCGACCAGACTTGCGCGCTCAGTCCGAGCGTGTCACGCACTTGATAGTCGCGGTTCGCAGGACCGGTGATGACGCTGCGCAGCGTCGCCGTGGCGGAGCTGCCTTGGAAGTAATAGGCAGCCGACTGCTCGCCCGACGTGCCCGCGTCGAGAGCCGCATAACCGCGGTAGTCGACCGTGAAGATCGAGTAGCTCCAGCCGCTGGGGAACTGAAGGTCCACGGCGAGCTGACAGTTCTTGCGCCCAGAGCCAAGCGGAATGCCCGGGCCGGCCTCGGCGAGGAAGCTGTCGAAGAGCAACGTAAAGGCTTTCGCATCGGGCGCGACGTTCTGCGACACGGTGCCGGCAGGACAGCCGCTGCCGGCGTAGTTGATGCTCCGAATGTGAACTTGGCTCGGATCGGGAGCCTGAGCGAGCGCGGCGGTGCTCAGTAGGAGCACCGCGGCAGCTGCCGTGGTGATGCGTTGAAACAGCATGCGTCTATCCCCTCGTGTGCCTGATGGCGTTGTGTCTGCCCCTGCAAAGCAGGCGCCATGCCACACACAAAGAGGAGTCGTCTTCGACGCTTAACTATGAGAGCGGCGCCCTGGCGGTATCCGTTTCGCACTGTTTCGAAACTAAGATGCGCAGAGATCGCACGGATTTCAGTGACGGGCGATCGGCTTTTCCTCTCCGCGCCCCGGCCGCACCATGATGCCGGCCGCGGCGTCAGGAGCCCAGACGTCGAAGGCCATGTCGTAGCCGGCCTCGCGGAAATTGAGATCTCGGGAACGGGCGCGACTGCCGTCGCGCTTGCGCACCTGCCACCAGCCTTTGACGATGCCGTAGTGCTGACCGTCGGCACGCTTGTAGGCCTTGCAACCGTAGCGATAGAAGCCCGCCTCGAGGCCCTCGCCGATTTTGTGGCACTCTATGCGCAAATCAGCCTGAGTGACGCGCTCGGGACGCCCGCCGTCGTTCTTCGGTGTCCAGCCGCCGGCCTGTTGCTGCGGCGTCGTTTGCGGCGTCGGCTCGGGCTCAAAGGCCGCGATGGGCGGCGGCGTCTCCCCAGGGACGTCGGTGATCAGCGGGATCTCGGGCGCCTCGGGATCGTCGAGGATGCCGGCAAGCGGCTCCTCCGGAGCTTCCTCAGGGACGTCGACGATCGGCTCCTCTTCCTCCTCCTCGCACGTCGTCTCGTCGTCCTCTTCGCAGTCTTCGGTCATGGCGACGCCGCTGGGGGTCTCTTCCTCCTCCTTCTCTTCCTCCTCGCCGATCAGCTCGTCCTCACCCTCTGCGCCGGGAGCGTCGCCGTCCGTGGCGCAAGCGGTGAGGCTCAGTCCGAGTGCGGCTCCGAGAAACCATTTGATCAGGGTCGTCTGCATCGCTGCCTCCGCTCGTTTTCACCCTCTTCGGCGGCGCAAGACGCGAGCCCGACATGGGTTTTCTCTCGGTTTTCAAGAAAGCGTGAATTTTCCTCAAGGACGTCAAAAGATCTGTTAGAATCGAGGGATGCAGGTCTACGAAGCGAGCGAGTACCGCGCCTGGGTGCGCCACTGCCTCGAGCAGGGGACGCCGGCGCGCCCGCGCTCGACGAAGAAGGCGCTGGCCGATCACCTGCGTTGCCACGCGACCTTCATCTCGCACGTCGTCGCGGACAAGGCCGATTTCTCGAGCGAGCAGGCCGTGCGCTTCGCCGACTTCTACGGCATGGACCCGGACGCGACGCACCACTTCGTCGACTTGCTCGCCCGGGACCGCGCCGGCGACGGCCCGACGCGCGAGCTCTTCGGGTCGCGCCTGGAGAAGCAGCGCACGGCGTGGCTCACCCTCCAGAATCGGTTGAAAGACGAAGAGCGCTTATCGGCGGCGGATGAGCGGCGCTATTTCGAGAGCTGGATGCTGCAGCTCGTGCATCTATGCACGATGTTGCCCGGAAGGAATTCCCTGGCCGAAATCACCGCCGCGCTCGGCCTGCCGGAGGCGCGCGTCGAGAGCGCGCTACGGACTCTGGTCGCGATGGGGATCCTGGCGGAGGCGCCGGGCGGCGCGTTCACGACGCGGCCGAAGCGCATCCATTTGGACAAGACGTCGCCGACGTTCAAGACGTGCCACGGGAACTGGCGCCTCAAGATCGCGGCCGATGTCGCGACCTATCAGGATCCGACCGGAGTGCACTATACGTCGGCGATGACGATCTCGCGGGAGGCGGCGCAGAAGTTGCGCCAGGCCGTGATCGAGCATATTGCGGCGGCGAGGGAGATGGCCGTCGGGTCAGCGCCAGAGGGAATTTATGTGCTGGCGCTGGATTTCTATGCGGTGTTCGGGCCTGAGGAGGCGGAGTAAGGGTCCTGGCGGGGATTGGTCGTGCACGTGAATGGGGACGGCGACCGTCTATTTCCCCTTCCCCCGCCCCTTCCGCACTTTCTCCAGACACGCCTTCTGCTCTCTCACCGTCGCCAACTTCTTACACTCGTCCGCCGGCGACGGCTTCACTCCACTGCTGATGATCCCGCCCGCAGGCTTCGTCGGCGCCGGCGCCGCATTCGCCGGGGCTTCGTCCATCGGCGCCGAAAACGCATCGTCCGAGGTCGTGTCCGGCGCGGGTGGAGACGGGGGCGGGGGCGGCGACTCCGACGGCGCCGCGCCGTCGCCTTCGCTGTCCGCCCCCGCATCATCCATGTCGTACGCGCCCGCGTCGTCATCCGACTTCGGGCCCTTCTTACCGACCGGCTCCTGCGCCCGCGGGCCGTCGTCGGTACAGGCGCCGATGCTAAACAAAAATCCGACGATGAAGGGGGCGAGTCGACGACGCATGGCGAAACCTCGGCGCAAGGTGATGGGTCAAGCTACTACGCGCCCCGATTCAAAACAAGCGCGCGAGCCAGGGGGCCTCCTCCGGCGCGCGGGCGATCAATTTCGCGGTCTGCGTGCAGGAATACGGGCAGGCCTGAGTAAGCCTCAACTTCGCCCCGCTTTCGTGAGGACAATCATGTCGAAGCGCCGCCTGGAATTCCCGAAGATGGGTCCGTCGACTCAAGCTGAAAGGAGCACCGACATGCGTCTCGTCAAGCTCTCCCTCCTCCTCGCCGTGGTGTCCTGCACCGCTGACTATGCGGGGCATCGTCCTCGTGAGCCCATGACGACTTCTCCCGCCGTCACTAGGATGGACGACGCGGCCGAGGCCGACATCGCGATGGAGCCGCCGGCGCCCTCTTCGTCCTCAGCGCCGCCGCCCACGAAGATGCCGCCGCCGATGGGGCAGAAGCCGGTCGAATGGAACACCGAGCGCTACCGCTCGATCGAAGAGGCGCGCTTCAAGGACGCGAAGGCGTCGCCACTCTCGACTTTCTCGATCGACGTCGACACGGCCGCGTACTCGCTCGTGCGGCGATTCCTGGAGCTAGGAGAGATGCCGCCTGAGGGCGCGGTGCGCATCGAGGAGATGCTGAACTACTTCGACTACGCTTACTCCGGGCCGAAAGATGCGGCGCCGTTCGCGATCCATACGGCCGTCGCCGCGGCGCCGTGGCAGCCGGAGCACCGCATCGTGCGGATCGCCATCAAAGGCAAGGAGATCCCGATCAAGGAAGCGCCGCAGGCGAACCTGATCTTCCTGATCGACGTCTCAGGCAGTATGGAGCCGGCCGATCGGCTCCCGCTCTTGAAACGCAGCCTGGCGCTCCTCGTGCCGAAACTCCGCGCCCACGACACCGTCGGCATCGTCGTCTATGCCGGGGCCTCCGGCGTGGTGCTCGAGCCGACCTCGGATCAGGAGAAGATCGTCGCCGCGCTGGACCGGCTGAATGCGGGCGGCTCGACCAACGGCGGCGCCGGGATCGAGCTGGCTTACAAGCTGGCGAAGGAAAACTTCACCAAAGACGGCGTGAACCGGGTCATCCTCGCCACCGACGGCGATTTCAACGTCGGCGTCACCTCGGAGAGCGCGCTCGTCAAATTGGTCGAGAAAAAGGCGCAGGACGGCATCTTTCTCAGCGTGCTCGGCTTCGGCAATGGCAACTACAATGATTCGATGATGGA
This sequence comes from Pseudomonadota bacterium, assembly GCA_031416315.1. GTDB lineage: Bacteria > Bdellovibrionota_B > Oligoflexia > Oligoflexales > CAIYRB01 > JANOTL01. Next base: position 27,963 of record JANOTL010000194.1, on the reverse strand, counting down.
GCAGATCGCCGACCGCGGGAACGGCAACTACGCCTACGTCGATGGCGATGGCGAGGCGAAGAAAGTGCTCGTCGACCAGCTCTCGGGCACCCTCGTGACCATCGCGAAGGACGTCAAGATCCAGGTTGAGTTCAATCCGGCGCAAGTCGAGTCATACCGCTTGATCGGCTACGAGAACCGCGCGCTGGCGAACGAGGACTTCAACGACGACCAGAAAGACGCCGGCGAGATCGGCGCTGGACACTCGGTGACGGCTCTCTACGAGGTCGTGCCGAAAGGCGCGAAGGGCAAAGCCAGCGTCGATCCGCTGCGCTATCAAAAGGCCCAGCCGGCAGCGAAAGCCGCCACGGACGAGCTGCTGACGGTGAAGGTCCGCTACAAAACGCCGGAAGGCACGAAGAGCCAGCTCCTGATCGAGCACGTCGCGGGCGACGCGACGGCCCTCGACCAGGCCGACCCGGATTTTCGCTTCGCCGTCGCGGTCGCGGGCTTCGGCATGAAGCTACGCGGCTCGCCGAGCGCGCGTGCCTTCGCTTGGGACGACATCCTCGCGTTGGCGAAAAGCGGCCTCGGCGAGGATGCGCGCGAGCTGCGCTCTGGATTCTTGAGCTTAGTGCGCAAAGCGGACAGGCTGAGCGGACACTGATTACCAGTAGTAGTTGTACCAGTAGTACCGGTAACCATAGTAGTTCCAGGACGTGTAGTACGAATAGTAGTAGTAATTGTTGTAGTAGAACGTCGGGTAATAATACGAATAGTAGTACGGATAAGCCCACCCGACGTTGTACCAGTAGTACCAACCCCACGTCGGCGAGTCGCCGTCCGGCCCGGCCGGGGCGTTGGTGCCAAGCACTTCGTCCGAAGCTCCCGGGTCGACCGCAGCGCTCCACAGCGCGACCGGATCGCGCGACTTCACGTCGCCCGGCGTGGCGCGATCCTTCGGGTGAAAGCGCAGCTCGGCGCGGTTCGTGTCCTCACGGCCCGAGGCGTCGATCGGCACACGCACCATCACGCCGTCCGTCTGCCGCATGAGCCCGGGGAAGCCGTCAGGGAGATCGCTCGGCGAGTCGTTGTCGCGGCCTTCCGCGAAGGTGGCGCCGGATGCGATCGCGAACGCCGCACACAGTAAGAATTTTCCCAGGATGCGCTTCATGTTCGTCTCCTTTGCAGGTCGTCGAAGCCAGAAAAGCCGCGATTGAACGCTATGCGCGCCGTGTGTTCCGGTCAAGATGTCGCGGGTTTCCTACAGTTGCGCGGCGCGCCACGCGGCGCTATCCGTCATGAGGAGCTTTCCCTCATTTCGGAGGTCTTCGCGATGCGTAGCGTTCCCCTAGGGCTCATTCTCGCCGCCGCCGTGCTGGCGCCGCAGGCATTGGCGAAGGCGAAAAACACGTTCGGACGCGACGACCGCGTCGATCTCGATCCGGCGACCGGCGCCTTCACGGCAATCCTGCGCCTCGACGGCGGCTGCTCGGCGGTGCTCGTCGCGCCGCGTCTGGCCCTAACGGCGGCCCATTGCCTTTTCGACGAGGCGGGCGCGGCGCGGCCTCCTGCGTTCGTGGCGCGCGGCGGCTTTCGCGCGGGCCAGGCGTCGACCTCCGTCAACGTCGAGCGCGCCTGGCTCGGCACGAAGACGCCGAACGACCAGCGCACGCGCGACTGGGCGATCCTCCAGCTCGACGACGCGCCGGACGGGCTCGGTACCGGCCTCGTCGTGGACTCGGAGGCCCTCACGGGCGCCACGACCTTGCCGTACACGGTCTCCTTGGCGGGATACTCCGCCGATCGCCGCGGCGGCACGGTTTTGAGCCTGCATCGCGACTGCCTCGTGCGCACGGTCGACCGCGAAGGCCAGCGCTTTTTTCATGATTGCGACTCGAAGAGCGGCATCTCCGGGGCGCCGCTCCTCGTTAAGATCGGCGAGATCACCGCCATCGTCGGGCTGTCGGTGAGCGAGTTTCGGCAAGGCGCTCCCGAGTCGGTCGAGCGCGGCGAGTACTCGGACGACTACGCGAACGTCGGGATCGCGGCGTCGACTTTCGCCGCGCCGCTTCGCGCCTTGATCGACAGCGTCGGCGCCGGCCAGCCGGCGCCGGAGATCGAAGGCGTCACGCTCCTGGAAAATCCGCGCGGCACGCGCCCGGAGCCCGGCCGGCTCGAGGACTATGCTTGGACGGAGGTCGAGACGTTCTCGGGATCGATGCCGCACGGGGCCAACGCCTTCGACTACGCGTTCGCGGAGGACGTGGCCTTCAACCGCTTGAAGCTCGAGTTTCGCCCGGCTGCTTGCGCCAACGTACGCAACGTCACGGTCGCGGCCGTGACTGAGCCCGAGGCGAACGAGTGGGAGGACGCGCGCATGTTCGACGGCCTCGGCGCGGCTTTCGCGCGCGGCGGCTTCCGCTTCCTGCGCTTCACCTGGCACAACGACGGCTTCGTGCAGAATCGCTGCGAGCTCGTCGTCTCGGGCGCCGACGGACCGGACGGCCCGACGACCGGCAGGGGCCCGGATGATTCGGTGCGCAACTGGTACTGCGCCGCCGGCTTGGAGGGAGACCTCCGAGATAACTACTATTATTGGTGGCTCCACCCGAGCGTCGACTTCGCGCGCTACCAAGCATTGAGCTATTGCACCCAACGCTACGGCTACGCCTGCCTCGTCTCCTGCCGCCCTTACGACTGAGTCGTAGGGCGCTAAGTCGGCGGCGGCGCGAGGGATTCAAGCTCCTCGCGCAAACGCCGATAAACCCCCTGTTCTTCACAACTCTTCGTCACTCCTTGCGAAAGGACCAAGCCGTGGTCGCACGCGTCCCCGCGTTTGCCGCCGTATTGGCCGCAATGCTCTTCGTCTCTTGTAAAGCCCGCCAAGCCCCCCAGGCCGAAGCGGAGCTCAAGGATCTCAATCCGGGTCGCCCCATGAGCCAGGACGAGGCGTTGATGGACAGCCCCGATCTTCGCAAGAAGAAGGTGGTGCTGATCTATTACAGCAACGACACCTACGCGCCGACCGACGACGACGTCGCGCACCTGAACAAAGAAGCTTTGATCGGCAAGCTGCGGTCGGGGCAGACGAGCCCGAAGCTGTCCGACTCGCAGAAGGGCCGGCTGCGCCAGGTCGCCACGCGCGTCGCCGACGACTGGAACGGATTTCGTCGCGTCGTCGACAAGGACCTGAGCTATCTGACGCAGGCGATCTGCAAGCCGAATCCGCGCTACCAGATGGGGCTCATCGTCTTCCGCAACTTCGGCAACGACGCGAGCGCCGTGAAGAATCCCGATCAGCCCTACGACTACGAGCGCACGCTGAACTACGACTACTGCATGCCGTCGACGCGGGCGCAGAAGGGCACGTACGCCGTACCGAACTTCGACGACTTTCGCTTCCAGTCGCAGCCGCTCGCCAATCCCTTCGTCTTCCGCAAGGCGATCGACGAAGTGATGAAGAACTTCCCGATGGGCGAATACCGCTACGTTTTGATCACGAAATCGCACGGCTCGAAGGAGATGGCCGTCGCGCCGCACCTCTCCGTCGACGTACGCAACGTCCCCGACGAGGACGTGTGGGCCGCCGTCCTCGGCAACGCCACCGACCGCACCGGCCTCGACGCCGACAAGATGGACAACCCCATCCTCGACGGCGACAAGATGGACAACCCCATCCTCGACGAGATCGACACGGTCCTGATGAAGAACCAAGACATCCTGAGGAAGGCGGCCGTCGCGCAGCAGGTCGGGATCTCGAAGAAAGACTACCTGACGACGCTGCAAAAAGTTGGCGGCGGCGATCCGAAGCTCGGGATGTACTTCCCGCTGGTCTTCATGGAGTCCTGCAAATCGGGCCTCGAGCTCGCGAGCAACGGTGACATCAAAGAGCGGCTCACCGCGTTCGACGGCAGCTACGTCGGCTTCAACATGCAAAACGTCGGGCTGCTATATACGTCCGATCAAAAGGGTCTGGGGTATCGGACGATCGACTTCAAGCAAATTTTCGAGGGGTTCAAGTTCAACGACAAGCGGGACTTTCAGGACGCTTTGCGGTCGTTCTTGGACGGGGTCGCGACGGCCCCTGCGCGCTAAGGACCGCGACATGAACTAGACGTCGACCCTCGGTCAGTACCGCGCTTCGACGACTAATTTTGCCCGGTACAGCGCCCCGGTGTCGCCGGCGACCTCGTCTTTGACCTCTAGCAACCACTTGCCGTTCAGCGGCTTCCCGACGAGATCCGCAAGCCCGGGCAGAGCGCTTCCGCCCACGCCGTAGCTTCGCGCCAGATAGGTCGACGTGCCTGCGTCCCGTGCGAACAGCTCGACCCTCGTCCCATCTGGATGCACCAAACTTACCCGCAGATCCCCAACATGCTGGTGGGTGATCTCGAACGTCACGCCGACCGCGAGCACCGCGCCAGCGACGGTCTGGACGTCGAAACCGTGCAAGATGCCGGTCGGGTCCGCGTCCGGGATCGCCACGTAGACGTCGTCGTCCTTGATGACGGTGAAGTCTTCCATACCGCCCGGATCGCCGCTGACGCGAAAGAAGCTCTCGGCTTTATCCGTGAAATTCTGCGGGAAGGAGGCGTCGTTCCGCGGCGAGCATTCCCAGGTCAGGTCATCGGGCTCGTCTCTAGGCGTCGCATAGTAGATGCAGCGGTAGACGTCGCCGATCGAAGCGCGGTCGTCACCGCTCGTCCGCTGCACGCTCGTCACCGTGATGCGCGCGCGTTGCGGCCTTACGGACCGGTCCATGTCGACCTTGCCGGTCATCTCGACCAAGGGCTCGTCCTCCGCGTCGACCGTGATCTGCACGCGGCGGTCCGCGCCGAAGGTCAGCTGAGAGGTCACCGGCACGCCGGCCGCATGGCGCGAGCCGCTCCAGCCGCCGACCAGGCTCAGATCCATCTCCGGCGAGCCGCCCGGAGCGAGCGAACCCTCGTCGACGTTCGGCTTCGGAAAGCGGAACGTGCGCATGACCTTGCACGGCCCGTCGGCATAAGCCCTGACGGTCAAAGTCGAGGTTCCGGCCGGCACGTTCCCGGGGAACGCCTCGAGCGCCATCGGCGCGACCGACCGCTCGACCTCATCGGTCGTGCGCGTGTAGACGCCGTCCGAAGAGCTCAGGGTGAAGTAAACACCCCGCAACGAGCTGCCGCCCGGACAGGACGAGGTCGCTTGCTCGGCGATGAGCCGCATGCTGGTGTCCTTCGTCAAAACGAGCGCGTAATGCTGCGTCAGGACGAAACGGTGCGCGCTGCTCCGCGTCGGATCCTCGATCAAGGCGCCGTCGAAGACGAGCGGCACGCCCCACGAGATCTCGCTGCCGGCAGCGATCGCGTCGCCTGACCCCGATCCTCCTTGGGGAGGCTCCTCTTTGCCGTAGACGCCGCAGCCAGCGGCATAAAGCGCGAGCAGAAGGAAAGAGGCGCGTTGCATGATCGACTCCTTTACATGAGTTCAGAAGGTGACGGCGCCGGAGAGGCTGGCGGCAAAAGTATCGAAGGTCCTCGTGTCGTCGGCGGCATGCTCGGTCGCTAGGGTCAATCCGAGGCTCGTCTTTTCGAGCCGCAGGAACGCGCCCCCCGTGGCGCCAAACCGCGCGATCGTCCGCGGCGTCGCGAGCGCCGCCTCCGGATGGGTCGCGGTCGCGTAAGACAGCGTGCCCTCGAGGGAGGCGATACCGAGGGCGATCTCGCTCGTCAGGGTCAGGGCGCGAAGATCCTTCGAAGCCGGCAGGTAAGTCGCCTCCGGCGGAAGCTCCGCCAAGGACGTTTGCCGATACTGCATGCCGAACGCGGCAATCGGCGCGACTCGAGCGCGCCCGTGCACGACGAAGCTCGCGGGCAGCGTCTCGCGCGCTTCCGTCGCTAGCGTCGTCCCCGGTAGATCCGAGCTGGCCGTCTCCGTCGAGACACGCGCTTCACTCCTCGGCGCGTAGCCCGCGCCGCCTTCCATGCCGTTGATCTGGAACATGACGCCAAAGTCGAGACGGGCGCTGGTCGCCGTGCGCGCCGCTGCCGTCGCCGTCTCGGCGAGACTCGCCTGCTCGATGGTCCCGCGCACCCCCAGAACGACCGGGGTGAGCTCGACGGCGATCATCGGCGCGAGGCGCGAACGCTTGCCACGACTCGTGACGTCAGCCGCTCCCGTCGCGCGCACGAGCGCTTCGATCGCGCTTACGTCGCCGGTGACGCCGAGGCGCAGGTGCTTGTCCTCCGCGGCGACGACGGCGCTGCCGAAGACGCGGCTCGCGCGCCCGGTGGCGATCGTGCCGGAGTCGATCGCCTCGACCTCGGTTTTCTCCGCCTCGGTCGCCACGCCGGCCTCGATCCGCACGTTGCGCTGCCGCACCATGTGGATCTGCGCCGGCGAGACGACGAGCGGGCTCGAGAGCTGGTTGTCGAAGCGGTCGTTCGCGGCGGCGCCGAAGACCGGCGTCGCCATCGCGAGGAGGGCGAGAAAGGGTGTGCGCATCGGATCCCTCGGGGAATGGATGTGCTCCTTTCGGAGCCCCGGGGCGAGAATTAACGCGGCAACCTTTGCCGACCTCGGATGGCTCGCGCCGGCGCCGAGCCTCGAAGGCCTGCTTTGAATGGAGGCCGTCTGAAGCCGATAGGCGGATCTGCAAGCCGACAAGCCGACTCAGGAAGCCGTTCTGCAAGCCGGCCTCCGGAACGGCTTACTGCGTCGGCTCGCGGATCCGGCAAACGGCTTCGGACGGCGGGCGCGTTAGAAGAGGTAAGCCAGGCGTCCCGTCACGAGTCCGACCCGCTCGCGCAGCGCCGCGGCCTGCTCCTCACCGTCGGCCCGACGTTTAAGGCCGTCCAAGCTTCGATCCGAGTGGTCGTAGCCGATGCCGAGCGAAAGCCCGCCGACGACGCGCGCGAAAGCTCCGGCGCTCGCCGACCACTCGCGGGCGCTGCGGCGCGTCAACGGGCCGCCGTCTACGACGAGCGCGGCTTCGCCGCCGAGCTCTCCCGAAAAGATCCCCGCCGTGAAGACGAGACGCAAGCCGGTCAGTCCGGCGCCGGTCACGCCGACGGCGGCGGCGGTCACCGTCTCCCCGGCCGAACGGTGGAAGATCAAGGTGTCGCGAGCGCCGAGCCCGAGGTAAGGCACCAAAACGAGCGCCGCCGCGAGCGGCCACCGCACCCCGATGTCGACGAGGGTGCGCAAGAGCGCGTGCCTTTCGCCGTCGACCTCGAGCGAATAGCCGCTGGCGCGCAAGCGAAAGTCGAGGAAGCTCCCAGCCCGAACGCTGCCGGCGAAGGCGGCGCCCTGCGTCGCGCTGTCGTCGACCGTGCGGACGGCACGGCTCGAGGTGAATTCGTAGCTCACGCGCGACATGCCGATCCCGAAAGCGATCGAGGAATCGTAAGTGCGAGCGTCGGCGACCGTCAAAATCGGCGCCTTCAGCGGTGGCGCCGGCGCCTGTGGCGGCGCGAACGCGACCGCCTTGAACCGGCGCTCGACGCTCCAGGGTCCCTCGCGCTTGCGGCCGGCCGTGGCCTTCACCCGCCACACGTAATCACCGGACGGCAACGTGAGCTCGAGCCCCGGCTCCTCACTGGTCAATTCGCTCGCCGCCGCCCATGCGCCAGCCGTCGGCTTGAGCGTGACGGCGTAACGCGTGGCGCCTGGCACCGCCTCCCAGCTCAGCTTCAGCTTGTCGGTGGCTCCGGTCATCAAAAGCTTCGCACCGTCGGGCGGCAACTTGAGCCTCGGCGCGGCCAGTGGGGGAGGCGCCGCCTCGGCCGTTGGCGCCGCCGGGGGGACCACAGGAACCTCGGGAACCTCCGGAACCTCGGGGACGGGCGGCAGAGGCGTTTCCTGGATCTCCGGCGCGGCCGCCACGTTGATGGCGCGGCTGATCGACTCGGCCGCGACCGCACCCGTCGAAGTCAGCGCCCGCACCCGCCAATGCAAGGTCCCGGACCTCTCGAGCTCCACGGCGATCGATGTTTCGCGCGTCTCCTGCCGGTCGACGAGCTCGGCGAAGTTGGGGTCGCTCGCGATCTCCAGCACGTAAGAGGCGCCCGCGGGATGCGCTTGCCATTGAAAAGAGACCTTGTCCTCGACGCCTTCGACCATAGCGCCGTCGGCCGGCGAAAGCGTCACGAGCTGACGGTGGCGAACGACGAGCTCGGCCGGCGCGGAGAACTCGGACGGGTCGCCGTCCTCGTCCAAAGCGAGAACGCGGTAGAAAAAAAGACCGGGCTCGGGGCTGCGCCAAACGTAGGCCGCGACCTTCGTCACGTCGTCGACGATCACCTGCGCGAACTCGGCGTCGCGCGCGATCTGCAAGCGGTAGGAGACGGCGTTCTCAACCACAGGCCAGACGATCTCGGCGCGGACGCCGGAGCCGGCGGCGTAGGCCACGGGAAAGAGGACATGGTGCCAGCGAAAGCCGCCCTGATTGTCGGGCTCGATGATCACATCGGACTTCGGTGTCAGCACCGGCGCCCTCAAGCGCGGCTTCTCGATCACCTCGACCCGGCGCGGCGCGCTCGGCACGGGCGTCTCCCCGTCCGGACCTTCGACGATCCGCCAATGAAATGACCCGGGCTCCGGCGCGTCCCAGACGAAGCTCGTGTCTTCAGTGTCGCGGCTCAATACCGTGTCGCGGAAGGCGGCGTCGCGCGCGATCTCGAGACGAACGCGCGCGCCGGCGGACTGCGAGGTCCAGCGAAACGTGCGGCGTTGCGGCGCGCCGGACGCCGGCATGAGGGCGGCGTCCGCCGGCGCTTCCAAGCTCGGAGGCAGGACGACCGCGGCGAGGACGGCGAGCTTGCGAGGCTCGCTGTAGCCAGACGTGCGCCCGAGCGGGTCTTCCAACCGCGAGCGCCAGTAGTAGGCGCCAGCGGCGCTCGGCGTCCAGCTCGCGGCCGCGCGGATCGAGCTCACCGTGTCGACCAGCGTCTCGAAGTCGGGGCGATCGCTGATCTCGACGACGAGTCGTTTCAACGGCGCCCCCGGGCTCCGGAACGCGAAGGCTACGGGGACCGTCTCTTTCCCCGCGAAACGGACCTGGCGGCCGTCCTCCGGCGCCTCGGCCATCGGCGCCGACAAAGGCGGCAGCGGCGCGACTGAGAAAGTGACCGCCTCCCCCCACGGCGAGCTGGCGCCGGCCGCGTAGACCCCGCGGATGCGCGCGTAATAGGCGCCGTCCGCGAGCTTCACCGCGAGCGGCGGTCGGGCCGCGTCGGCGCGGTGCACGACGGTCGCGAACGCGGCGTCGGACGCGATCTCGAGCGTCGCGCTGCGCGAGCCACTGGCACTTTGCCAGTCGAAGACTGCGCCAGCACCCGAGCCGCCGGGTCGGCCGTGGACGAAGACCTCGCCCTCGCGCGGCGCTCGCAGCTCCGGCGGGACGTAACGGATGATGCTCACCTTTCGGACGTCGCTGACCACAGCCTCGCCGCTTTGCGCCTTGGTCCCACGGACCCGCCAGTAGAGCGGGCCGGTCGGCGGAGCCGCAACGCTCGCGGACGAGCCGGAAACCGCTTGCGAGCGCACCACGTCGGTGAACATCGAGTCGCGCGCCAGCTCGATCCTGGCGTCGCGCAGCGGCTCGCCGAGCTCCCAGCTGAACTCGGCGGCGCCGCCGGCGCCGACGTCCACTTCGGCGTTCCACGCCGGCAGGCCCAAGCTCACGGCGAGCCGCTTGACCTCGCCGAGTCGGCCCTCGCGCGACACGGTCCCGGTCTCGCGCCCGCCGATCGTCCGGGACTCCGCGCCCTCGCCGATCTTGGCGCTGCCCTTCAGGACGGTGACGTCGGCGGTGCCGTCGGCGCCGACGCTGACGATCGCCTCGGACTCACCGGCGGCGACGGAGCCTCGCACGCCGTTGACGAGAAAGGCAACGTCGACGTCGGAGCGGCCGGGAACGATGTAGACGAGGCCCTTGCGAATGTCCAGCAGCGAGCCGCGCGGCTCGAGCTCGACGACGACGAGGCTTTGCTCCTCGACGTCGAGGCGCGTGCCGTCCTTCAGCACCAAACCGACGCGCGAAGCCCCCGCGGTGAAGAGATGGTCGCGTTGGCGCAGCTCCTGCTTGCCTTCCACCTCGTCCCACACCGGCGTTACGGCGGGACGGCTCTTCACGTCGTTGACGAAGCTCTCGACCGTGCCGATCACCTCGCCCGTCGAAGGCTTGGCGCGCGAAAAGAGGATCGAATCGTCGGCGATCACGTACGCCACCGCGAGCAGCATGGCGCCGCAGAGACCGAGGCCATAAGACTCGGGGTCTCGCGCCAAGCGCGGCAAGCTCAAGGCCTTCTTCATCGGCGGACGGCACCGAGGCGGGCAAGGAACGTGTCGTCGCCCCCGAGGCTTTCGAGCGGCGCGGCGCCGATCTTGAGCGAGCCGGCAAAGGCGCCGGCCACGAGGGGCACGCCGGTCACGCCGACGGCGAGCCCGGAGACGGAGTCGGCGCTCGTGCCGCCGAGGCCTAGGCCTTCGCTGGGAAGCCCGTCTTTCGCGCCGAGACGTACGACGAAGACATCGGTCCTTCCGAGGCTCACGGCCACGAAGTCGCCGAGCGCGATCTTGTCGCTGAACTCCGCGGCGACGACGACGTTGCCCGCGGCGTCGAACGCGAGGCGCGCGTTGGCGTCGCGGCCGATGCCGCCGAGGGACCGCGACCAAAGCGGCTCGCCGCCAGGCCCGAGCTTCACGACGAAGACGTCGCTGCCGCCGGCAAAGGGGAGCCCGCCTCGGCCGAAATCCACGGACTCGAGCATGGCGCCAGCGACGAAGACGTTGCCCTCCGGGTCCAGGGCGACGGCGGACACGCGCTCGGCCGTGGCGGCGCCGAAATGCTTCGACCAGCGTGGCACGCCGCCGGCCGACAGCTTGGCGATGAACACGTCGTCCTCGCCCGCAGCAATATGGGTGGTGGCGCCGATGGTCAGCGTCTCCGTGAACGTGCCGGCGAGGACCACGTTGCCAGCGGCGTCGACGGCGACGCCCGCGATCGTCTCGACGCCCGGGCCGCCGATGCTTCTGCTCCAAGGGTCGGCGGCTACCGGCGCGACGGCGTTCATGCGCGCCTCCGTCCCGCGCCCGCACGCGACGCCCGCGCAAAACGCGAGGCTCGCGACGGCAATCAGGTGCCCGAAGCGCCTAAATCTCGAGAATGTTTGGTCGTCAGCGCCGATCTGCATATACTTGGAAGTATACCATGAGCACTTACCCGCTTCGGCCTATGGCAACGTCTTTGTGCAAGGCTCTCTGTCTGACCGCCACGCTTCTGTGCGCGAGCATGGCGGCGCCGACCGTCGCGGCGTCGGAGCCGTCGGCAGACCTCATGCCGGGATCGACGTCGCCGTTTCACCGCCGCGTCCGCGCGCTCATCCCCGATCTGCCGAGCTTTCGGATCGCGTTTCCGGACGATGCGGCCGAAATGAACGAGAAAACGCGCGAAATTTTGGCTGCGGTCCAAGAACGACTCGTCGACTTCGAAGGCACCTTGCTCATCGAGTCTTTTACTGATGCGGGGCGCGGCCCCGACGCGGCGCTCGCCGTGACCACGCGCCGCGCGGAGGCCGTGTCGCGGGCGCTTCGCGACTCGCTCTCGCCCAAGACGCGCCTCGTCATCGAGTCGTACGGGAGCTTCTTCGCCGTCGGTCGCACGCCCGAGGAACGCGCGGCGGAGCGCGTCGTCGTCCTCTCGATGATCGATGACAATGCGGAGGCCGCGTTGCGCACTGAGCATCGGTCCAAGAGGCCAAATACGCGCGCGACGACGCCGGAGCCGGAGCCGAAGTCGAAGCCGAAGTCGAAGCCGAGATCCGTCGCGAAGGCGGGCGAAGCGCTTCGACCCCTCGTCGCCGTCACGGCGTTCTTCGCCCCTTCCGGGCCGGCAACGTACAACGGCGTGGTCTACCGCGCGCCGCGGGCGGGCGAGCTCGACGCGCACAGCATCGCGGAGCGCGCGTCCGCGTCCCGACGCGGCATCGGCGTCGAGACTCGAGTCGTGCCGTGGCTCCCCGATCTGGGGCTCGCCTTCGGCGGTCGCTACGCCGTGATGCCGCCTTTCAAGGGGACGGCCGCGTTCGCGCCGAGCGAAGCTGGGCACGAGGTCGTGAGCGAGGTGACGGCCAAGGCAGCGGGCGCGTGGATGGAACTCGTCGCGCAGGCTGCCCCTCTCGGCGCGAAAGGCCTGCGCGCCGACGTCGGTCTGGGCCTCGACTTCGACTACTCGATCGTCGAGGTCAAGGAGAGCTATCGGGAACAGCGCGCCGGCATCAGCAGCGGCAGTTTCGAGCGCGCGGTCGAGTCCACGCTCCTAGTGGTTTCCGCCCGGGTCGCCGGCGCGCTCGCTTATCAGGGTGAGACGCTCGGCGTCTCGCTCAGGCTCGTCGGTCAGCTACCGCTCGCGGAGGGGATGCGGCTCGTTGACGCTGAGGCGTATGCCGACGACTGGGCGAAGCTCCTCAAGCATCGCTCGAGCACGGGGAGTGAGATCGGCTTCGGCGTCAGCCTGATGCTGTGAGGCTGGGCGGATCGGTCGAACCTGCTGTTCATCCAGCGCCGCGGACGATGAAGCAGACGTGAGGGAAAACGGGCTAGCCACAGGGCGGGGCGCAGGCGCAGGCGCATGCACAAGCGATAGGCACATGCGTATGGCGAGGAAAACGTCGACGGTGCGCCTCACGGCGCGTCCAGTATTACCGGACACACTCTTATCGACCCGGGCGCGAGCGCGACGCATGGTTTCGTCAGAGCGGTGCCGATTAGACGCTGCTCCCAGCGGCAGACCCATCACCGTGCCACCGCACAACGATGTAGGTAATGTCGTCGTCGGCCGGCTTCTTGCCGCGGAAGGCCGTGCTCTCCGCCGTCAGCGTCTCGCAGATCTCGCTCGCCTTCTTCGCCGCGTTCGCCTTCATCACCTTGAAGAAGCGACGCTCGCCCCACTCGACGTCGGCCTCATTCTGCGACTCCGTCAGGCCGTCCGTGTACCAGACGATCGTGTCACCGGGGCGCAGCTGGACCTGGTGCTCTTGAAAGGGAAGCTCGAGCGAGTCGCCGAGGCAGCGGTCGGGCTCGCCGACCAGGGCCTCGATCGACGCCGTTCCGTCCGCCTCCAGCGAGACGACGGTCGGCATTTCGTGCGAGGCGTTGCAGTACGTGAGCTCGCCGGTCTTCAGGTCGAGCATGGCAACGAGGAACGTCATGTTCATGCTGCGGTTCGCGGCATAAAAAATCGCGCGATTCAGGTAGCTCATGATGCTAGCAGGCGTCATCGGGGAGTCCGGTTGCGAGCGCTTGAACTCCTGAAGCGTCGTGGCACAGCTCTGCGCCGCGGCGGTGATCAGCGCCGCTGGGATGCCGTGACCGGTCGCGTCGCCGATCAAGACGTAGAGGCGCTCCTCGTTCGTGAAATAGCCCCACCAGTCGCCGCCGCACTCTGACGCCGGCTTGTAGAAGCCAGCTAGCTCGTAGGCGTCACTTTCGGCGCGGTCCTTGGGGAACAAGTTTTCCTGAACGAGCCGGGCGGTCTCGAGCTCCGCCTCCATCCGCGCTTTGTCGCGCACCTCGCCCATCAGATGGACGATGCGCCCGGCCATGCTGTTGAAGGAGGTGGCGAGGACCCCGATCTCGTCGCTCGTCGTGCGCTCGACGCGGACCGTGAAGTCACCGAGAGCGAGCGCTTTCGTGGCCTCGAAAAGCCGGTTGATCGGGCGAGTCAGAGTGCGTGTGAACAGGAAGCTCACTAAAATGGAGGAGAGCACGAGCGCGATGGCGAAGAGGACGGACTTGGAGACGAGGCGGCGGGAGGCCTCGAAAGCCTTCTCCCGCGACGTCCGCGCGACGACGACGAGGCCGCCTGCCGTGCCGATCTTCGAGAAGGCCGTGAGCCAGCGCTCACCTCCCTCCCCGACCAGCTCTTTCGTGCCCGTCCGGAACTGGCTGGCGAGCACGTGCTCGGCGAACGCGGGGTCCGAAACCCCTTGGTTCACGCCGATCAGCTTCGAGTCAGGGTGAACGAGCGTGTCGCCGCGGGCGTCGACGAGAAACATGGAGGCCTGCGAGGAGCGGCCGAAGATGCGTAAAAGCCGGTCCTGGCGAGCGTGGCCGACGACGACCCGCGGGGGGCCGTCGGTGCGGCTGAGGAGCGCGCCAATGGAGAGAACCGGCACGCCGCCGGGCAGGACGCCACCGCGCACGACGACCTCGTCCGGCTTCAGCTCGGCCCGGCGGTCGATGAAGGCACGGCTCAAGGCCTGCAGATCCGCGCCGTCCAAGTGGAAGAGCTCCAGGAACTCCCGCCGCTCCCGGATGAGGATCGGCTCTCCGGCCGTTGTGGCGACGGAGAGCGCGACGAGATCGGAGTTGCCGTCGAAGAGCTCGTCGGCGAGGCGCGCCCGGCCGCGGTCCTCGGCCGCCGCGTCCGCGACCAAGGCGGCCGCGAGCCGAAGCGTCCCGATCACGCCCCCGACCATGCCTTCGGTCTCGGTCGCCACCGCCTCGACGAGGGACGCGCTCGCGTCGAAGACGAAAGCCTGCTTGTCGTCCTCGAACAGGCGCACGGCGAGAACGAGATAGATGAGGATCGTCGCGACCAAGGTGCCCACGACGACCGCGAACAGCTTGATTCGAATCGAAATCATGCGACTTCTTGGGAGGACCGTCTCGTTCTGCATCCGTCCATTGTCCGGCGCGGTCCACAGGCCGTCAACCCGGCCGCCTTCCTTGTCTTCGAGGCGCGAATGCGCGATCATCTAGACAAACCCCTTCGCTTCCCACCGAGCCTTCACTTCCCATGACCCAGCCCGCAACGGTCGGCATCATCTGCCTGGATGACTCCATGGACGCTGCCCTCGAGGCACTGCGAGCCGCGGGGACGGCGACGCGTCGCTTTGCGGACTGGAGCGCATTCGACCGCGAGCCGGAAGGCGCGGTGCAGCTCTTGGTTTTCCCGCGCGAGGCGCTCGCCGATCAGGCCGTCCCAGCGTTCACCCGCCGGCTGGCCTTAGGCCTAAAGTCCGTCTGCTTGGCCGAGGACGACGACGCTTTGATCGGCGCCTTGCGCGCCAGCGCCTTCCTGCCTTGCATCAGCGTCAACCCGTCGCGCTCCAAGCACTCCGAGCTCGCATCCCTGGTCTTGGCGCTCCTCTCGCCGAACATCGAGAGCGTCGCCAGCCACTTAGCCCCGAACGCGACCATCGAGGCCGAGACGGTCCCGAGCTACGACGAGAAAGAGGTATTCTTCCAGCGGCTCCTGGCGTTCGCAGGCGCGCCGCCGAGCTTCCCCGATTTTCCCGAGATCATCGTCTCCATCGCCTGGGAGATGCTGATGAACGCGATGATCGACGCACCAGCTGCCGCTGGAGGCGTCGCGCCCGGCCCGGTGCACCTCGAGTACGGCCACGACGGAAAGCGATTCGCGCTGGCGATCTCCGACCCTTATGGGAGCCTGCGACGCGAGCGCATCGTCGAGTCGCTAGAGCGGTGTCATCGCCGCGGCGAGGACCAGATCCGGGAAGGCTCGGGGGGCGCCGGCATCGGGCTATACCTCTTGCTCCGCTACTCGAGCCGCCTGCATTTCGTCGTGCGACCGGGCGTCTCGACCCACGTCGTGGTGGTGACGCAGCTGACGCGACGCTTCGCCGAATTCGTAACCGCAGGTAAAGTGATCCACTGTGCGTTCGAGCCGCTTGCCGGGAGACGATGATGCCGCTGACGATTCAAACGCAAGTCCAAGGCGCCACATTCTCGATCGTCCTCACCGGGACCTTGGACGAGTATGCCGAGCTCCATAAGGTCGACCTCCAGGGCTGCGAGGCCCTGACGCTCGACATGGGCGGCGTCGTTCGTTGCAACTCGATGGGCGTCATGCGCTGGATGCATTTTCTGCGAGCGATCCCGAAGGCGGCCGAGGTTCGCCTGGAGAACTGCTCGACCGCCATGGTCAAGCAGTTCAACCTCTATCCGGCCTTCCTCGGGCATCCTCGGCTCGTCGTCGCGTCGTTCCAGACGCCTTACGTCTGCCCGAGCTGCGAGAAGAATCGCACGGTCCTCGCCCACACCGTCGCCGGCGCGGCGACCGTGAAACTGCCGACGGAGATGTGTGAATGCGGCAAACAGATGGAGCTCGACGGCTGGCCGGAAAAACAGTTCCTCTTCCTGAATCGTCACCAAAGTCGCCCAGACGGCGAGGAGTGAGACCGTGAGCGACCTGATCATCGAGACGACGCGAAACGCGGAGAGCCTCGAGCTGAAATTGAAGGGCCGTATGGTCGAGACCGCCCGCTACGGCGATCTCGACCTTGCGGGCGTCCGCGTCCTCGACATCGACTTCGACGGGGTCACGCTCATCAACTCCAAGGGCATCAAGCTCTGGCGCGAGTTCATGCAGACGCTGCCACAGGGACTGCGCATCACCTACACGCGCGTCGCCTTGAAGGTCGTGAACCAGCTCAACCTCTTCCCCACCTTCAACGGCGGGAAGTCGGTAGACGTCCTCTCCTTCTACGCGCCCTATTTCTGCGAGAAGTGCGACCGCACCGTCGCCGTGCTCCTCGCCGCCGGCCAGCACTTCGCGTCCGGGAAGCCGGTCGAGCCGCCGGCCCTGACCTGCGAGACTTGCAAAAGCGACCTCGAGTTCGACGGCGTCGCCCAAAAATACTTTCTCTTCCTAAGGCGGACATGAGCGAAACGGCCGCCGAGTCCAAGGGCCAGGTCCTGCTCTTCATGCAGCGGGCGGACGGCACCGATCGCCTGGTGACCGCGCTGACGCGGCTCGGCTTCGGCGCCACCGTCGCCGACTCGGCCGTCGGTCTCCAGGAGGCCATGCGCAAGAGCCGCAGGTTTCACGCGGTCTACCTCGACCTGAAACTCGAGGCGGCCCGTGCCCTCCAGGTGATGCTTGCCCTCCGTAAGGCCTTGCCGCCGACGTGCATTATCTATCTGTCGCGCCTCTATCTCGACGCCTTGGCGGCGGCGCGCTTCGAGAAGGCGGGCGTCATCCGCACGCAGAACGAGTCGGACCCGGCGCTTCTCGCCGCCGCGCTCGTCGCCCCGCCGCCGCCCGCGCCGGTCGCGAAGCCGGCCCCGAAGATCGCGAGCTACGACGTCAACATCGTCAACTGCTTCGTCTCGACCACAAGCGACGTGCTCGAGTACTACATGGGCGAGAAGCCCACCGGCGGCAAGGCCGGCGTCGTTGCGACGAAGAAGACGCCGCTAGGCTACGCCACGGCGGTCGCCGACTTCACCGGCACGCGCTGGCACGGGACGGCGCTCCTCACCTGCGAGCACAGCTTCATCGTCGACATCGCCGCACGCGTGAACGGCACTTCGCGGTCCGAGGCCGAGTCGGATCAAGAGGGCATCGTTGCGACGCTCGAGATGCTGGCGGACCAGATCTTCGGGAAGGCCGAGCTTCTCCTCGGCCGCATCGGGTATGAAGTGGCGATGGGCTCGCCGACGATCCACGTCGGCACGAAGGACCGGGTCGTGATCGCCGCGGCCGGTCCGGTGATGCTCGTTCCCTTCGTCTTAGCGAAAAAGCGATTCTTTATCGGCTTTTCGCTGACGGCTCAGGTGCGGGCGGGCTGATGCGCATCAACTGTAGCTCGCCTTACGCCCCGTCGTCGCGCCACGCGAGATCGCATCGCGCTTCTTGAAGGGCGGCTGCGTCGCGATCAGCTTCGTCAGGTCGGGAGACAGGGGGCCGGCGAAGAAGACCCCGAGGCAGCAAAACTCGCCCGGTCGCGCCGGCGCGGCTTTGGCGAGCTTGGTCGGGCCGGATCGCACTTCGCGGATGGCGGCTTCGTCGAACTTCAGGACGACCCCGAGCTCCACCGCGTGCTTCACTTTAGCGAGGAGCGAAGCGACCTTAGTGCCTACGCGCGCGTCCGGAAGTTCGTCGGCCTTGCCAAGGATCGTGAGGGCGGTCTCCATATCGCCGCGGCGGATGTGGACGATGCCGAGATTGTAGCGGACGGCCGCGAGCATCTCGGTATGCTTCTCAGGCAGCACGGTGAGGATGTCGGTGTACAAAGCGACGGCGCGATCGAAGCGGCCGGACCGCGCGAACGCCACCGCGCGGTTATTCATGAAGCCGAAGACCCCCTGTGCCATCTCCATCGACTCGAGCGAGGTCTTGGCCTGGTCGAGCGCGCCCGTCGCGAAGCCGTGCTTCACCTCGGAGCTCAAGAGCGCCGGGGAGGCCGCGTCCATGCCTCGAACGGTGCTGATCTGCGCCTGAGCGACGTCGAACTCGCCGAGCTCCGTGTAGGCGTCGGCGAGACCGCACATCCGCTCGAGATTGTCCGGCGCGAGCGAGTTCGCGCGTTGAAGGCACATCACCGCGGCCTCGTTGTCGCCCAGGCGGAGCAGGATCTTTCCGAGGAGGTCGAGGTAGGCGAGGCTATCCGGCTCGTCCTGCAGGAGCCGCTGGATGATTTCGCGCGCCCGGATGAAGTCTTCCTCGGCGAACGCAAGCTTCGCCTCGAGCAAGTCCATGATCTCCACGGGGACTTCGTCCTTGGAGGCGCTGAGCTGGCTCAAGAGATGCCGCGCCGGCTGGAGCTTGCCTTGCGTCACGAGCTGTTCGATCTTCCTGACCGTCACACGGTATTGATTCAAAAGGTAGCCGCTACGAAGCGTCGTGATCAAGGTCTTTAACAGGGTCTCGCGCACGACCGGCTTCTCGATGACGCAAGCGACCCCGAGCTCAGTCAGGAGGTTCTTGTGGAGGGCCTTAACGAGGGAGCTCGTCACGATGACCATGGCGTTGTGATGACCGTAGGCGCGGATCCGCTGTAAGAACGCGGCCCCCGGCATTCCGGACAACTTCCACTCCATCACGATGACGCTCGGCTCACCGCGCTTCTTGATCCAAGCCAGCGCGTCCTGCGGGTCGGTGAACGACTGGACGGTCGCGACGCCGACCGAAGCGAAGGTCTCCTCGAGCGTCTTATGAGCCGCGGCGTCGGGATCGATGATGAGGCACGACTTGAGCCGAAAGACGTCAGCGATGCGGTTCGGGACGGTCGCCTCGCCGCCCATGAACCGGCGGCACAGCGCGTCGGCCTCTGCCGCGAGCGTCGGGCTCAGATACCGCGCTTGCGCCAGCATCGCGTTCGCTTCACCGTTGCGACCGAGGTGGAAGTAAGCTTCCGCCATTTTGAGGAGACGCTCCGACGCCCGCGGATAGAGACGCAACATCGCCGTCTCGAGCGGGAGCAGGAGGTCGAAGTGCTTGGTCGCGAGGAGCACCTCGCGCAGGTAGCTAGCGGCGACGATGCAGCTGTCGTCGCCGTTCGCGGTCATACGCATGACGAGGGCTTTTAGCGTGTCAGCGACGACGGTGGGGTTCATTACCTCGAGACGGTGCGTCGAAAGCACGCCGAGCTCGAACGCTTTCGGCAGGCAGGACGTGTCGGCGTCGCGGTAAAAGACGCTGACACGCACGTGCTTGAACTCGTCGTGCGCACCGAGCACCATCAGAAGTTGCAAGAGGTTGACCGCGCCAGCAAGCATCGGCGTCGTGACGATCCAGAACGGCAGCTCGGCCTCGACTTCGAGGAAGCGCAGCGCCTGCGTCATGTTGTTGACGGCGTCGATGCGCGTGAATCCCATGGCCACGAGCGCCTGGCGGATCGCGTCGCGCACCGAGCCGATCGGCTCGACGATAAGCACTCTCCCGTCGGTTTTCGCGAAACTCGTAGTCATACGCTCAAGGTGCCCCGTCGAGGAAACATTCGGCGAATTTGTAATCGGCAACAGCAGGGTAGCTCGAGACGGCGAGACAGCCTACTTGACCGTTCTTGAAGCAATGCGCGGGCGGGTTCAGGGTGGCGATGCCCGAGACGCCGCCGACGATCTCGCCGGCCGCGATCTTGGTCTCGAGCCCCACGATCGCTAGGGCCGGAAACTCGACGCTGGTGACACAGCCCTGCTGCCCGTCGTAGCCACAGTCCTCGATCGATGCCGCCGCGGTCGGCGGCTTGTACTCGCCGACCGTGCCTGCAATCGTGACGCCGGCCTTGATGTTCTCCGGCTTGAGCTCGCTCAGGTCGATCGCCGAGAACGTCCCCGTCGCAACGCAGTCGAGCTGGCCGCTTTTGCTGCAGCGATCGAGCGGCGGGACGGCCACCAGGGTGCCGACGATCTGCTGCGGGCCGCAGCGCATGCTGACGCCGGCCAGGAGCTCGTTCGGAGCGGGACAGTCGTAGCCTTCGACTTTCGCCGTACCGCAGTAGCTCAGCGTCACGACGATCGAGAACGCGGTGATGGCCGACATGCGCATGGTCAAGACCCCTCCGTCGACGCGCTTCGCGCCTTCGGGTCGCGGCCCGTGGCGCGAGTGCCAACCAAGATGTGCGAGATCGCTGGCAATGAGGCTCCAGGGTCAAAGCGTCGTCTGATGCACAGTATTGATCGGCAGGCTTTGCGATTTCCTGACGCCCCCGGGACGAATAGGCCGCGGCGGAGGCGGCCTTCCGTCTTGGCCCTTCGGCAAGCGTTGACGCTTTGCTCAGCAAGACCGGGTGGAAAGTCGCGACGAGGGCGGGACGGCTACCGCCACAAGGAGGGGTAATAATCGCCAAGGCGCCGCTTGATGGCCTAGTAAGCATTTGTTTTTATTAACAAAAAAACTTTTTTTCGCGGGCCAGCATGCGGTCCTCAAGAACGATCAGGAAAGACCGAAGCGGATTGAGAACCCGTGCCGTAACCGATCGTCGACCGATCGCGCCCTCGCCCCATCTTCGGAAGACACTGTCCATGAATGTTTCATTCTCACTCCGCACTTGGCTGGCGTACCTCGCAGTACTCGTGACGTTATCGACGTCGCTGAGCTGCAACAAGAAACCGACGAAGGGCGGCGGCTTTACCGCGTCGGGCGTCAGCGGATCTGAAGATCCCGTGCCGGAAGGACCTGCGGGCGCCGCCGAGCCGATCGCTCCGGGCGAAGAGGCCGCCCTCCCGGAAGCCGACAAGTTCTTGGTCGCGAACCTCGCCGGCCGCGTCACCGTGCGCACGATCGAGGTCGCGGCGCTGACCGCGGTGACCGCCGAAATGCCGGCGCAGGACTACCGCGTCGAAGCGCTCAAGATCAGCAACGGCGGCAAGACCAAGGTCCAACTCCTCGCCGCGGCCACGACCGACGCCAAAGGCACCTTCGCGGCCGACGTCCCGAACCTTCTCATTGACGACGTTCTGCTCGTCGTCGCCTATCAAGACAAGATCTCCAACGGCCAGACCCTCGTCCCTGTGAAAGACTACGTGGTGGGCGATGGCAGCTCCCGCGTGAAGATCGACATCAAGATCGACACCGCCACGACGATCGCCACGTGGGTCATCATCCAGTCCAACATCGAGCTCAAAGGCAAGGTCACCGCCGAGTCCTTGAAAAATGCGGCGGCGCTCGTAGCGAAAGTCCTGGCGAG
The DNA here is from genome assembly GCA_031416315.1 of Pseudomonadota bacterium. Classification (GTDB taxonomy): domain Bacteria; phylum Bdellovibrionota_B; class Oligoflexia; order Oligoflexales; family CAIYRB01; genus JANOTL01. The sequence continues at coordinate 6,565 of JANOTL010000194.1, read as the reverse complement.
CTTGGACCCCGCGACGCTCGCCAAGCCGCTGTCCGAGCTGGCGAAGATCATCGCCTCGGACCCCGGCTTCAAGGACTCGCTCGAAAAAGTCTTCGACCAAACGCTGGCGACGCGCGCGGCCTGCGACACGGCGAGCTGGGATTTCATCTCGCGGCAGTCCGTGAGCAGCATCTTCGGCGGCATCAACGACTTCACGACCATGTTGCCCGGCGCGGTGACCGACCAAAACGGCATTTACGGCGTCTCGCCGGCGCTCGTCAAGACACCTACCGAGTTCGGCTTCGGCGGCAAAGGCCTCGAAGGCAGGGTCGATCGCGTCTCGATGCAGCTCTCGGTGGCCACGCTCGACCGCGGTTTCGCCTGTTTCGACGGGAAAAGCTTCGCCGCCGCCTGCCCGAGCCAGATCCCGCTTCCCGTCGCCGCCGGGGCGTGGTCGTTCGCGTTCCCGGCCGCACAGCTGGAGAACGGCGCGCTTTACAGCGTCAAGCTTGAGGCCATCAACACGGCCTGCGACGCCATCCTGGCGACGACCGACATGTCGTTTCTCTGGGATGCCGCGCCGCCCGCGATCGCACTCCGCGACACGCCGGCGAGCCCGTCGCGCGCCGCGAATCTTGCCGTGCGGGTCGAAGGCGACGAGATTCAACAGTATCGCTTCGCGCTCATCGCACCGCCGGGTGCTTGCGCCGACGCCGAGTACGGCGACTGGATCGATCCGGCCACGCCGATCAGCGCCGGAGTCGGAACCGACGGCGCCAAGCGCCTTTGCGTCCAGGCGCAAGACGCCCTAGGCAACGCCACGACCGCCCCCGCCGAGTATAACTGGGTCGCCGACTCGACGCCGCCCGCGGCGGTCGCGCTCACGAACGGGCCGGCCGATCCGTCCGGCGACGCGGCGACGACGCTTGCAATCGAAGGCAGCGACGTCACCGAATACAAGTATGCGCTCGTCACGGATTCGACCATCTGCGCCGTGGGCTCGTTCTCGAGTTGGCTGCCGGTCGCCACGCCGCTCGCTACCGAGACGGGCGCCGACGGCAATAAGACTCTCTGCGTGGTCGGGCGAGACAATGCCGGCAACGAGCAGCCCCAGCCGACGATCCACCAGTGGCGCAAAAACTCGCAGCTCACGCTGAAATTCAGCTCACCGCCGCTGGCTCAAAGCGCGGTTGGATGCGGACCCGTCACGATCGGCGTTCGGGATGTGCGCGATCGCCCGCGAGTGCTCGGCGCCGAGACGGTCATCAGCTTGTCGACGACGTCCGGCGGCGGCGCCTTTTACGCCGACGGCGCCTGCGCGACTCCGATCTCTTCGGTCACGATCGCCGCGGGCCAGTCGCAGGCGACCGCGCACTACCGTGATCAGACGCCCGGAACGCCGACGATCGGCGCCCAAGAGTCTCCGGCCGCTGGATGGGTCGCCGCCTCCCAGGGCGTGGCCATTGTCGCGGGCCCGCCGGCGCGCCTCGCGTTCGCGAATACGCCGCTTTCTCAGACTGCCGTCCAGTGCGGCGTCCTCACGATCCGGATGCTCGACGCCGTCGCCAATGCGACCGCGGTCGCGAGCAACACGACCGTCTCACTTACGACGAGCTCCGCGAACGGCGCTTTCTATTCGGACGCGACCTGCTCAACTCCGGTGACGCAAACGGTCCTGAGCTCGGGCTCGTCGACCGCCACCGTCCATTACCTTGATACCGCGGCCGCCGCGGCAACCCTGACCGCGGACGAGACGCCGTCGGCCGGCTACCTCCCCGGAACGCAGACGGCAGTCATCGGTCCCGCCGCCGTCGCGAAGCTTGAAATCGGCACAGCACCGACGAGCCAAGCATCGGACGCTTGCGGCACCGTGACCGTCGTCAGCCGAGACGCCCACGGCAACGCCGCGCCGCTCCAGGCCACGAAGTCTATAAGCCTCACCACCAGCTCGACCTTCGGCGCTTTCTTCGCCGAGGCGACCTGTACCGTCGGCATCTCGCAGAAGTCGATGACGGTCGGTACGTCAAGCGCCACGGTCTACTATCGAGACACGCGCGCCGGAGCTCCGACCTTGGCGTTGGACGAGACGCCGTCCGCCGGCTGGACGGCAGCTTCACACGGCATGAACATCGTCTCTGCCGCCGTCGCGAAGATCGAGTTCACCAACGGCGCGCTCGCGCAAGACACCACGGCCTGCGGCGCCGTAACCGTCGAAACTCGCGACGCCGCTGGCAACACCGCCAGCGTCAATGCCGTCAAGACCATCGGGCTTACCAGCACCTCCGCATCCGGCGCCTTCTTCAGCGACCTAGCTTGCGCCTCGGTGATCACCCAGACGACGATCGCCGCGGCCGGATCGACCGCGACCGTCTATTATAAGGATTCGCTCGTCGGTACGCCGAGCTTGGGCGCCGACGAATCGCCGTCGGCCGCTTGGACGGCGGCGACTCAAAGCGCGGGGATCGCCGTCGGACCGATCGTCGGGCTGAGCTTCACGAATCCGGCGTTGAGCCAGGATAACGCCGCATGCGGTGTTTTAACGATCCAGGCGCGCGACGCCGGCGGCAACCCCGCGACGGTCAGCGGCGCTAAGACGCTCGACCTCGCGTCGAGCTCAGGCGCAGGCGCCTTCTTCAGCAACGCGGCCTGCAGCATCGGCGTCACGCAAGCGACTATCGCCGACGCCACAAGCAGCGTCACCGTGTATTACAAAGACGCGACGATCGGGTCTTCGACCTTGACCGCGGACGAGACGCCCACGCTCGGTTGGACCGCCGCATCGCAGCTCGAGACGATTGCCAACGGACCCGTCGCGCGCCTCGCATTCGCCAGCACGGCGCTCAGTCAGACGACGAGCCAATGCGGCAGCGTGACGATCGAAACGCAGAACGCGGGCGGCACGCCGACCGCCGTCGGGGCAAACACCACGATCGGCTTGGTGTCGACAAGCGCGTCTGGAACGTTCTTTAGTGACGCCGGTTGTTTGAGCTCGATCACGCAGGCCACGGTGGCCAGTGGCAGTTCCTCGGTCTCGTTTTACTATCGCGACTCGGCGCCCGGCGCGCCGACGCTTTCGGCCGACGAGACGCCGACGGCCGGTTGGTCCGCCGCCAGCCAGAGCGCCTCGATCGCCGTCGGCGCGATCGCTCAGCTCTCTTTCCGCAACCCCGCCCTGAGCCAGAGCGCGACCGCATGCGGCGCCGTCTTGATCCGGGCCGAAGACGCGTCCGGGAACGCCGCCGCCGTCAGCGGCGCCAAGACGATCGACCTGTCGTCGACGGCGGGCAGCGGCGCCTTCTTCAGCGACGCCGCCTGCGGCGTCGGCATCACCCAAGCAACGATCGCGAACGCGACGTCCTCGGTCACGGTTTATTACAAAGATACCGGCGCCGGATCGCCGACCCTCACCGCCGACGAGAATCCTTCGGCTTCGTGGACGGCCGCGACCCAGGGCGCCACCATCGGCGCCGGGGCGATCACGAAGCTCGTCTTCACCAATTCCGCGCTGACGCAGACCACGGTCGGTTGCGGCGCGCTGACGATCGCGTCCCAAGACGTCTCCGGCAACGCCGCGGCCGTCAGCGGCGCCAAGACAGTGCTCTTGTCTACGACCTCGGGCACGGGCACGTTCTATGGCAACAACACCTGCACGACGATCATCACGCAGACCACGATCGCGGATCTCTCGTCGAGCGCCACCGTCTACTACAAAGACACGGGCGTCGGCACGCCGACGCTCGCCGCCGACGAGAGCCCTTCTGCCGGTTGGACCGCGGCTGGCCAAGGGGCCACGGTCGGCGCCGGCCCAATCGCCAAGCTCGCCTTCACCAACGGCGCCCTGACCCAGACGACGGCCGGTTGCGGCACAGTCGCGATTCAGGCGCAGGACGCAGCGGGCAACGCCGCCAATGTCGGCGCCGCGACCACCGTCGACCTGACGTCGAGCTCGGGCTCGGGCCTCTTTTTCAGCAACAACACGTGCTCGATCGGCGTCACGCAAGCGACGATCTCCGCTGGCACCGCGAGCGCGACGGTGTACTTCCAGGACACGGCCGTCGGCTCGCCGACGATCGGCGCGGACGAGACCCCTTCCGCCGGCTGGGCGGCCGCGAGCCAAGCGTCGACGATCGGCGCCGGCGCGGTCTCGAAGCTCGCCTTCACGAATGCGGTCCTCAACCAAAGCACCTCCGCCTGCGGCGCGCTCACCGTCCAATCCCAAGACGCCGCCGGCAATGCGGCACCCGTCACGGCGGCCACGACCGTCGCGCTGACGACATCGGGCGCCGGCGCCTTCTTTAGCGACGCGGCATGCTCGACCGGCGCTACGCAGGCAAGCATCGCCAACGCCGCCTCGAGCGTCATCGTCTACTTCAAGGCTACGACCCCTGGAACGCCGACCCTCGGCGCCGACGAGACGCCGTCTACCGGCTGGACGGCGGCTAGCCAGCTCGCCACGGTCAACGTCGGCTCCATCACTACGCTCGCCATCACTAGCACCGCCTTGACGCAGACAACCGCGGCGTGCGGCGCAGTCACCGTGACGAGCCGCGACGCCGAAGGCAACGCGAGCCCCGCGGGCGCCAATACGACAATCGCGCTGACTTCGGGCTCGGCGGCAGGCGCATTCTTTAGCGACTCGGGTTGCGGCTCCGGCATCACGCAAACGACGCTCGCGAACGCCACTTCGAGCGTCACCATGTATTACCGAGACACCTTGGTCGGCACCCCGACCTTGACCGCTGCGGAGAGTCCCTCGGCCAGCTGGACCGATGCGACGCAGGCCCAGACGATCAACGTCGGTCCGACGACCAAGCTCGCCTTCGTCAACACCGCGCTGAACCAGACGAACGTCGCCTGCGGCTCGCTCACGGTCAACGCTCAAGACGCGGCGGGCAACGCCGCCAACGTCGCCGCAGATACGACGCTCAGCCTCTCGACGAGCGCGGGATCGGCCGGATTTTACAGCGACAGCAGCTGCTCTCTAGGCATCACTCAGGCGACGATCGCAGGCGGCAACGCCGGCATCACCTTCTACTACCTCGACTCGACCATCGGCACGCCGACGGTGACGGCCGACGAGACGCCGTCTTCGGGTTGGACGGCGGCGACGCAGGTCGAGTCCATCAGCGTCTCGCCCATCACCAAGCTCGTCGTCACGAGCGCTGCCCTGAGCCAGAACACCGCGGCCTGCGGCGCGGTCACGGTCGAGACCCGCGACGGCAGCGATTCGGCGCGCGCCGTCGCCGCCGACACCACCGTCGCCTTGACGGCTTCGAGCGGCACTGGCGCCTTCTTCAGCAACAACACGTGTACAACCGGCATCACTCAGGCGACGATCTCGAACAGCAGCGCCACCGTCACGGTCTACTTCAAGGACACCGTCGTCGGCTCGCCGACGCTGACGATCGACGAATCACCGTCGGCGACCTGGACCGCCGCGACTCAGAACGCGAGCATCACGGTCGGCTCGATCACCGCCTTGGCATTCACCAACACGGCCCTCAACCAAAACACCACCGCGTGCGGAGCGCTCGCGATCCAGACCCTCGACGCAGGCGGCAACGCCGCGACCGTCGGGGCGAACACGACGATCAGCCTCTCGAGCTCGTCGGGAGTCGGCGCCTTCTACGGCACCAGCGGCTGCGTCACGCCGATCACCCAAGCGACGATCAACAGCGGGACTTCGGGTGCCGTCGTCTACTACAAGGACACCACGGTCGGGACACCGACGCTCACGGCGGACGAGTCACCGTCTAGCGGCTGGACCGCTGCGAGTCAGGGCCAAATCGTCACGGTCGGTCCCGTGGCTGCTCTGGCCTTCACCAACGCCGCCCTCTCGCAGACCGCCGTACAGTGCGGCGCGCTGACCATTCAATCGCGCGACGCCGGCGGCAATGCGGCCAATCTGAGCGCCAACAAGACCATCGACCTGACGACCACCTCCGGCTCGGGCGCGTTTTACAGCGATTCCGGCTGCTCGACGGGCGTCACTCAAGCGACGATCGACAGCGGCCTCGCCAACGTGACCGTCTACTACACCGACCCCACCGCCGGCGCCGCGACTCTCGGCGCGGACGAGACACCTTCGGCCGGATGGGCCGCGGCCTCGCAAGGCGTCACGGTCGGCGCGGGATCCATCACGAAGCTCGTCTTCACCAACACGGCGTTGAGCCAGACCACCGCGGCTTGCGGAGCGCTCACCGCGCAGTCTCAGGACGTTAACGGGAACCCCGCCGTCGTGAGCGGGGCCAAGACTCTCGACCTCGCATCGAGCTCCGGGACCGGCGTTTTCTACAGCGCCAGCAACTGCACCGGTGTGATCACTCAGGCCACGATCGCCAACGCCGCGTCGGCCGTCACGGTATACTACCAAGACATCACCGTCGGCACCCCGACCCTCGGCGCCGACGAGAACCCGTCGGCCGGTTGGGCCGCCGCGAGCCAAGGCGCCACCGTCAACGTCGGCGCGACCACGAAGCTCGTCTTCACCAACTCCGCCCTGACCCAGACGACGGCCGGTTGCGGCACGCTCACGATCCAGTCCCAAGACGCCGGCAGCAACGCCGCCGTCGTCAGCGGCGCCAAG
>JANOTL010000193.1:0-7021 GCA_031416315.1 Pseudomonadota bacterium | reverse complement strand
GCCCCTGGGATGTAGCGCAGTTGGTTAGCTGATATTCGGTTTTCAAAGATCGGTGGTCGTCCCTCGCATCCGCGTCGAGCCAACAAACTGCTGATGTATTTTCCTGATCCAGTGTTCCACCTCGCGCTTTCTTGTTTGGTTGAGATCAAAGATCACGCGACGTGCATGCCGGACCACCCGGCACGGGACGGTGACCATATAAGAGCGGACTCGTTTCGCCATGCGCGGCTTGCCGTCGGCGAGAATGTGCGAGGCATAGCGCATCAAGTTGTGCGCGAACGCGGCGATGATGCCGTAGACGCGGTTGGCATTCAGCTTTTGGCAGGGGAAGTGATGCATGTCGAAGCCGTTCTTGAGCTCCTTGATGTAGTTTTCCGCGTTGCCACGGGCGCGATAAAAGTCGAGCAGGTCTTCGTCCCGCATCTCGTGATGGCCGATGTTGGTGACGAAGCCGTAATAGTCGTAACGATCTTCGAAAAGCGGTCGTTCGGTCTTTTCCGCGCGCATGATCATGACGCGTAGAGTCTCTTCGCAGCCTTCCGGCCGGTAGATAGTCAGGCCGCCGAGCGACGAGAACGACTCTGTGCTGGCGCGCAATACGATGCTCATGGTTATTCCGCAGTCGGTTCGCTGCGAAGACTACCATCGTTACGTTCCTGGAATCTTTCACCCGTGGTGATTCGTTGGGCAGCGCCCCGGATTCTCAATTCGAAATTGCCAACTACCGCAACTGTCTGCGATCATTGGCCTCACGAGACCCGAATCCCGCCGCTCAATGAACAATTGTTTATTGAACTCGGGCGCGCTGAGCGGGATCACCTGACGAAACATTCAGGCTCGGCCTGAGGCCCGATCCGGTAGAGTCTTCCGCGAGGAAAATCGACCATGAAATGGGTGACCCGCGAGCGTCCGAAGATCGACAGGATCGCATGCCCTTGGCTCATCACGCGCTTCATCGACAAGGAGGCCGTGTTTCTCTACGTTCCGAAAGACAAAGTGATGGAGGTCGCCGCCAAAGACGAAGCGATTCCATACGACGTCCCGAACGTCGAGCTGACGCATGACGGGGACTTCTGCAGCTTCGATGCCTTCATAAAGAAGTACAAATTGAACGATGCCGCGCTCGACCGGGTGGCGACGATCGTGCGCGGCGCCGATACAGACGAGCACGGCCTCGCGCCCGAGTGCGCCGGTTTGCTCGCGATTACGCTCGGGCTTTCTCAGAACTACCAAAACGATCACGAGATGCTGGCCCAGGGCATGGTGATCTACGACGCCCTCTACGCATGGGCAAGACACGCTCAAGGGGAGAAGCACACCTGGAATCCGGCGAAAATGTAGGAACGGCCGGCAATGACGTCTGAGTCATTCCGGCCGTCGCGGTTTACTTCTTCAAAACTTCGCCGCTGAGCAGGTCTACCGTCACGGTGAGCGGCTTCCCAGCTCGGTCGTAGAGGACGACGGCGGCGACGGCCCTTTTACCCTCGACGGTCGGGTTCCGCACGTCGAGCGGCGTCGCACCAGTAGCACGGGCAGCACGTTCCAGGACTTCGACGAGGGTAAACGGAGCCAGTCGAAAAAGGGTCATATGAGCCGCTGCACGAGCGATGTGCTCCTTGTCCTCGAAGACTTCGAACTTGAGGACGGGCTGCTCCGCCGTCGGGTCGATCGACACTTCGGCGAGGGTCGCTTTCTCGGGCTCGACCGCGAACCCTTCCGGAATGTTGTAGACGCTCAGGACCAGCTTCCCGTCATCCGCGACCTCAAATTTCGCCGAGGTGGCAGGACCGCGCTCGGCTTCCGCGAGCCGGATGCCCTCGACGAGGCTCAGCTTCGACGTCGAGAGCAGCGGGATGATGACGGCAGGGTCGTGATTGGCGGCAAACGCGGAGCCGAACGTGGACGTGCCGACGACGAGAGACAAGACTTTTACGAAACGTTGCATAGGATCTCCTCAAGGGTGACTGGAACGGATGACATCCATCCGAAACTTGAAATCGTGCTCGCCCGACATTGGGTCTTCGAGCCAGCGGCCGTCGACGACGATGGCAAGCTCCTCGAAGCCGTAAGGCGTCTCGCGGCGATAGTTTTCGGCTGGGTTCGCGCTGTTCCGGTAATCGTCGACGATGTTCAAGGTCCCGACAAACGAAGCGCCGAGCGTGCCGGTGTAACGGCCGCCGCCCGCGTGGGCGAGCTGCAGCTCTCGGACATAGCAGTCCATCGGTAGACAACTGTACGGATAGGATTTCCGGATGAAGACGGCGCGCACCTCCTGGGTGCCGTTCAGGTGGGGCGCTTGCACGTTGATCCAGACGTTCGACGCGCGCCACGTGTCGCGGACGAAGGAGCGCGTGTAAGTTGGACGGATGTAGTCGTCTTGCGTGCGCTCGAGGTTCGTCAGGAAGTCGACCGAAATCGCAGTGCCGTCCGTGGCCTTCAAGCGCGCGTGCTGCCAGTCGCCGGGGCGCCGATCGAGGACTTCGTGGCACCAAACGCCCATCTCGACTGGACGGTCGCGGTCGCAGATAGGTTCCCGACGCGCGTCGGACAGAGAGCTGGGACTGGCCGAGGTTCCACAGGCGGAAGCCAAAGCGGTCAGTGCCCCGAAGATCCACATGAAAGACGGCAGAAGCTGGCGCATGAATTCGAGCCTCGAGCTGCAGGTGAAGGCGCAGACTTGCGCCGCCGCATTCTCGGCGAGGCCGCCGGGGAATGCTCCTGAAGGTTCCCTGAAGAATCGTTCAGACTCGAGGCAACGTGATTTCGAAGCGAGCGCCTTCGCCGGGCTCTGAATGCACCTTGATGGTCCCGCCGTGTAGCTCGACGATCCACCGCGTGATCGCGAGTCCGAGCCCCGCGCCGCGGCCCTCTGCGCGACTTCGCGACGGGTCGACGCGGTAAAAGCGCTCGAAGACGAGCGCTTGGTGCTCGGTCGGAATGCCGGGGCCGTCGTCCGCGATGACGATCGTCGGCGCGCCGTCCCGGGCCATGATTTCGACGCTGATCCTCGCACCTTCCGGCGAATGCTTGATCGCGTTGTCGATGAGGTTCGAAATGGCTTGCTTGAGAAAGCGCGGGTCGACACGCGCGGCTGTATCGCCTTGGTCGACGATTTCGACTTTCTGAAGCTTCTCTTCGGCGAGGATTGCCAGAAGCTCGACGACCGACTCGACCAGCGGGCGTAGCTCATGACGCTCCGCCCGCAGGAGGATTTGGCCCGCGTCCGCGCGCGAAAGTAGAAGGAGGCTATCGCACAGCTGGGACAAGCGGTCGATCTCCTCCAGCATGCTCGCGATCGTCTCTCCACGATCTCGCTTAGCACCGTCGCGATCACGCAGCGCCACCTCGCCGACGGCGCGGATCGCAGTCAGCGGCGTGCGCAGCTCGTGGGCGGCGTCGGCGGTAAAACGGCGCATTTGATGGAACGAACGCTCGAGATTCTCGAAAACCTCGTTGAAGGCGGAGGCGAGGCGGCCGAGCTCGTCGTCCGGATTGGCGACGGGCAGGCGCTCGCCGAGCCGAGTCGCGGAAAGCCGGCGCGCGGCTTCGGTCATCCGCGCAACGGGATCGAGCGCGCGTCGCGCCAAGAGGTAACCGAACGCAATTGAGAGGAGGACCACGAGTGGCGCACCTAGCAACGCTGCCACAAGAAAGTCACGCAGCTGCGCCGCCACTCGTTCGCGGACTCGCGCAACGCGCAGGATGTGCGTGCCGCGTTTCGTGGCCGATTCCTGGCAAAAAATGCGTATAGGGAGGCTTGACGCCAGCGTGGTGTCCGTAGGCTCGCGGCGATTCACGCAGCTCGGATCGAGCTTGCCTAGAGGAAAATCGTCGGCGGCACTCGACGTCGCAACGCGCGTACCTTCGATCGTCCATGCCTCCGTCAGCCAGTTCTCCGGGTCGTGCGGCAAGCCCGTAACGGTGCCGTCGAGAACTCCAGCGAGCTGGTCGTCGGCGTTCTCGAGGTCGTTGCGGAGCTTGACGTCGAGTTCCCCATAGAGGCTTCGATGGAAGAGAAGGTACAAGATGAGACTATAGGCGGCCAAGGCTAGCGCGAGAGCCAATGCATGGCTGAGCGCGAGCCGAGTCCGTACGCTTCTCGGGAAGCCGAGGGTCATTCCAGGACGAAGCCGACGCCACGCACGGTGCGCAGGAGCTTCCTTTCGAACGGTTCGTCGATCTTGCGACGGAGACGCGTGACGTGCACGTCGATGACGTTGTCGAGCGGGGTCGCCCGACTCGGCTCGTTCCAAACGTCCTTCGCCAGCATCTCGCGCGAGACGATGTGGCCGCGGTTCTTCATAAGATAGGCGAGGAGATCGAACTCGCGGACGGTCAGCTCGATTGCCGTGCCCGCGCGGGCGACGCTACGCGCGACGAGGTCGAGATCCAGGTCGGCGCATTTGAGGCGCGTCGCCTCCTCACCGCGTGTCCGGCGGCCGAGGGCCCGCAAGCGAGCCAGTAGCTCCGGAAAAGCGAAGGGCTTGACAAGATAGTCATCGGCGCCGCTGTCGAGGCCCAGGACGCGGTCGTCGATTCCGTCGCGGGCCGTCAGGATCAAGACCTTGGTGTCGTCGCCTCGCTTGCGGAGGGTCTTCACGACATCTATGCCGCTGCGTCCGGGCAGCATCCAGTCGAGGACCACGACGTCGTAGCGGCTTTCACTCAAGCGGAAGAAGCCGTCCTCGCCGGTCAGGGCGACCGTCGTCGCGTAGCCTTCTTGCTTTAGCCCGCTTTCGATCGCGGCCGCAATCTTCGGGTCGTCTTCGACGATGAGCACGTTCACGGGAGCGCGGCCTCGAAGTCGTCGAATGCAACGACGGTATCGGCCGTGGTCCAGACGCCGACCAAGCCTGAGCCCTTGATCACTGCGTCCGTAAGGCTCATGAGCTCGCGCCCGTCGAGGGAGACCTTGAAGCTCTCGCCCGTGAATTCGACGCGCAGCTCGTGCCACTGGCCCGAGGAGACCTGGGCCTCGACGCTCTTCACGAGCTCTTTCTTGCCGGCGTTCATGCGGTAAAACACGAGGTTCTTCTCGAGGCTGTTGGCGCGCACGTAGAGGTAGTTTTTCGCGTCCTGAAACCGCAAGACGAGACCGGCCTCGGGGTCTTCCTTGCCACTTTCAATGCGGAATCGACTCTGAACGCTGCCGTCTTTGCCATTCAATGCCGGCGCGACCAGGAATCCATAGATCACGCTTCCGGACTGGCGCAGGACGTTGGGCTTGCTCGGCGCGCTCGGCTCGGCGGCGACGCTCCATTTCGGCGCACCTTTGTCCCCGAAGAAACCGATTACCCAGCCAGAGGGTGCTTCTCCAGGCTTGAGGTCGTCGAACGTCACCTTCCGCGGGGTGGCGGCGGCGTTCGCCGAGCAGAAGGCGAATGCGATCGGGAGCATGCGGGTGACGATGGCGCTTTCCTCCTGGATGATTCGCAATTTGTACGTCGTTTCCGCCCCCGTTTCTACGCTGTTCTGCCCGACGTAGCTCCTGAACTTTCGTTCAGGAAGACTTCAGAAGCGGCGCGTCCGGCGAACAGCTAGCATGGCGGCCATGGTCATCACTCAACCTGGAACCTAGGAACTCGCCATGAAACTACTTGCTTTGAGTCCGCTGTTGCTTTCGGCCCTGTCGCTCGTCCCGGCCGATCGGTTCGAGATCGCTTGTCTCTCGGAAGAGGCCGTCGACTTTGGCGTTGTCATCGAGCGCAACGATGACGGCGCCTTCGACGTCAGGGCGTCGTCGTCGACCGGTCTCGCTTTCGAGGTCTTGGGACAACGTCCTTCGCTCAATGCACGCGTGGAAGACGGCACGAGCGACCTCGTGAACGAGTTCGTCGACTTCAGCGACAAAGGCCTTGAGATCGTTCCGGTCGATGCACCTCGTCGGCTCGAAGTTGATCTAGGGCCGACGAGCTTCGCTCTGACTCATGGTGTCGATGCAGGTCAGCAAAAGCTCTCGTGCCGGTTCGATCGGTCGGCGCTGATTTCGTTTCTTGGCATCACCCCCGTAGCGCCACCCCGCTTCCCAGAGGTCACCGCTGTAGGCTTCGACATCGACGACACCTTGCTCTTCTCCTCACCTGCCTTCACCCGCGGTTTCGCGACGGGTGGCCGGCCGGCTCCGGACGACGAGCTATTCTGGATTTATACCAATGCCTGCGACGGCGGATGCGCCGAGACGACGATCACGCTGAATGACGGGACATCGAAAACGCTGCCCGCGAATCCGCCGAGGCCGGTCAAGCAAAAGGCCATCGAGCTCGTCCGCTATCATCAGGGCCTCGGTCACGAAGTTTATGCGATCACCGGGCGTCCTGGCTTCGGTGGCGATCCGCTTCGGGATTATCTCCTCGAGCAACTCGGAATCGCCCGCGACCACGTATATTTCGAGCCGGATGCCGATCAGCCGGGCAACCCCGCCGGCAAGACGGACCGCATCGAAGCCTTGGGGATCGACGTCTTTTACGGCGATTCGGACTCCGACGTCACGGACGCGGTGAAGGCGAACGCCAAGGCCGTGCGCTTTCTCCGTTCGCCGAAAAGCACGAATCGGAAGGCCGGCAAGCTCAACAAGTACCATCCGGGGTACTACGGCGAGATAATCGTCGAGGGTAGCTACTGACTGACGCTAAGTCGGCCAGCTGGCAGCCGCGACAAGGTCGCGGCTGCGCATTTCTCAGGCAACATCGTGCGACCAAATCGAATGCTATCGACCCCGACCCGAATCATCGCCAAAGACCTCGTACTCCAGGTCCGAAATCACTCGCCCCTCGAAGACTCCGCCGAGGATGAATGCGGGACCCGGGAACGGGAAGTTGCTGAAGTCCTGTGCTCATGGACCAGCACCTTGTGCAGAATGCCACCGTCGCCCATGCTCCAGGGGCTCGTGCCAAGGCGCTCACCCTCGAATCGCAGGGGGCCGCTGTCGGGGCTGACGTAGATGCAGCCGCGGCCGCGTATCCCAAACCACTAATAACTCGTTGATGAAACGGCTTGCGCTAGCTAGACCCTGGCGCTTTCG
>JANOTL010000192.1:0-64748 GCA_031416315.1 Pseudomonadota bacterium | reverse complement strand
CGCGGGAAGTCCGGTGGACTGAGGAACGAGGCGTCAAGGCTTCCAGGCGGCCTTTGAGATTTCGACCGGGAAGCTGGCTGCCGGCGAGTTCCCGGCGAATGCGAGGCGACTCGTGGAATCCTGGGCGAAGGCGAACCGGGGCGCCCTTCTCGCCAACTGGAAGCACGCGGTTTCCATGCAACCCCTTGATCGAATTCCGGGGATGGAGTGAGCACGATGAGCAAACCGAGATGGGAACTGCATAAGATCAAGAAGGTCGAGCCGACGTCGAACTTTGAATTGATCTGTAAGTTCGACAACGATGCGGTGAAGCAGTACGACGTGAAACCGTTTTTCGAGAAGACCGGACCAATGCTGGAGCCGCTTCGCAGGATCGCCTATTCTAAGCGGGTGTTCCTCGAGATGGGTGTACCGACGTGGCCGAACGGCTTCGACATCTGCGCTGACCCGATTTTCGCGGATGCGAAGGACGTGAAGCGATCGACGAAGCGAGCAAAGCGGCCGGCGGCCTGAGAGGCAGATCCGGAAGGGTTCTGTAGCGAACGTTTAGTCATACCCGAAGAGCCAGATCATCCCAATCTGGTGCTTCGCGAGGAACGCGATGCCGAAATCGATGAACCCGGCGCGAAAATACGAATGCCCCGACGTGGATTGATCCTGGTCCGCCAGGCTGCCGAACACGGCGGCCGTCGAGCCGGCCCAGCGGCGCAAGGTGTCGACGAAGTCTCGGGCATCCGCGGGATCGTCGAAAATGGGAGGTTCGCGGGCAAGTCCTGTCGAAAGGCGTCTTTCTAGGGATACGAAGACCGGCTCGCCGCTTGAAGGCCAATGGTGGTCGAGAGCATTCGCATTCAAGCAAGACGCATATGGATCGCCGAGGGATCGGAGGTAGAGCTCGATGAGTTTCTGCGGCTCATACTCGAGAGCATGGTCGACGCGGGCAATCTCCATCGCCGCGGTGTGGAACGGGGCGGTGTCGTCCGAAAAAGACGAGCATCGGTCCAAGGTGGCTTTGAGGCCGAGCAGGGTTCTATCTGAAGACGTGTCGAACATCATCCTCGCCTCTCGTCATTCTTGGAGCCTCGCCGGCGAACGCCAGTATCCTGCCCTCATTACGCAGCAGTCAAAACTTTCAGCGACAGTCTCTTCGGGGTCGAATCCTGTGCCACCAGCTCAAAGTAAACATTTGCGGATCAGCTGGGGCCATGCCTCGACCTTACGAGCCCAGCGAGGCGGCGACACGGCTCAAGGCCTCGTCGGTAATCCTGTGCGAGCTGGGAAGCGGGGTCACCCTCTTCGTCTTGGGCTGGGCGCCTTTCGCGAATTTCGTGACGATGTTCACCTCGCCGTCGAGGGCGCCGGGGCAGAGCAAGATCACGGCGTCGCCGAGAATATAGACTTCCGCCATGTCTGGATTCGCGATCGTATCGTCGTTGCACCACGGCTTTGCGTCGATCTTCTTGTCGAAGACGTTCAGTCGTCCTTTCGCGAAGCCGGCGAGAATGTCCTTTGCGTTGGGATGACGCGCAAGAGCGGAGGGCGTAGCGTCTTCGGATAGGTAGCGTTGGGCTACCCAGCCGACCTGGCCTTCAAAGTTGATCTTGCGCCACGTGACGACTCCTTTCGCGTCGCGATGCTCCGCGGTCGATTTCAAGCAGCGGCTGTCGTGAGGGATCTTGGCCATCTCCGTCGCTTTTGCGGACGGCTCAGCGCGCAGGCGCAACGTGTCATTGGAGGGAACGTCCCGAACGCGCCAACAGTCGGGGCCATCAGCCGTCGCCAGCGCCGACGAGGTTGCGAGAAGGAGGAGAAATGCCATTTTGTGGATCATGCTTGAAGTCTCGTTTTTCTCGTGAAGAGGCGAGAGCTAGAACAAGGTGACGACAATCGCCTTGTCGTGAACGTCACAATCGAAAACTTCGCTTCTCAACTTTTGCCGAGGCCACTGGTTCGCGCGTTCGCCGCGCGCGGCCTTTGTGGCGGTCTCGGCAATGCGCTTCGCCCGAGTTGAGGCCGTCCTTGCCTGGCTTATCCACTCCAGGATCCCGCGTTTCACGGAGGGCGGAAACGCCTCGAACTCGGCGGTAGCCCCATTCTGAGCGTGAAGGGCACGCGCGAGATCATCCGGAACCTCGAGGCGCTGTACCGCATCGAGAGCATTCCAACGCCCGTTCTTCTTGGCGACCGATATAGCGCGACGCCCGGCTTCGGACATGAGTCCAGCATTCGTCATGCGTCCTGCGCGGCGCTTGTTCAGCGCCGACCATGCGCTCGTCGGCTTCCGCGGCGTGCAGAGCAGCAGGGAGCGCGTCGCATCAAGCTTCGCCGGTCGGCTGTCGACCCAGCCGTGCGCAACCATCTCCTCCAACACGTCCTCGAGCGGGATCGGGGGCGGGATTACGCCCTTTTTGCGGAGGACCAACCAGACTCCAGGGACATTCGTGTGATTCTTCTGGAGCCAGGAACGCAGCGATGAGCGCGTCTTCGGCTCGAAGCGCTGCAGGTTAGCGGGCCCGTCTTTCCACGCCGCCCATTTGAGCTTAGATGGCTCGCGTCCGCCGTCCGCATAATAAACGGCCATCCGCAGGACGTAGAGGTAGTTCTTGCTCGTCGCGTGGCCAACGGCCTCATTCACTTTCACGAGCTTCGTGAAAAGCTTTGTCGGATTCTTGCCCATCAGCTGGCGCGTCTCGCGAATGCCGATGCGTGCGAAATCGCGAGCGAAGGTTCGTCCGATCCCTGGGATCTCCACGAGGTCGGACCGAGTTTGAACGGTGCCGCGTACCTTCCGCATTCTCAGCCCTTTGCTTCCCATTCGTCGACCGATGCTTTTGGGTGCTCAAGGAGGGAGCCCGTCCTCCAACGCAACGGAAGCTCAACGCAGTGACTAACACTAAGCCCCCTCGCAGTCAGGTCGAGATCAAGACTTTGAACCCGCCCATCGAGAACCGCTTCATGTCGAACGGCATCTTCACCTTCTTGGGATCCGCCGGATGCATGCGTGGATCGGCCATCACGAGCTTGTTGATGCGGTTACGGTCGACCTTTGACTTGTAGACGATGAAGGCAAAGACCACGGTCTCGCCGGCCTTGAGCTTGCAGAGTTTCTTGAAGGGCAGGCCCCACTTCTCCTGCAAGTCGTCGCCGACGCACTCGTAGTAGTCCAGTGCGCCGTACTCGAGCCAGACCTTCCGGCCGAGCGTGGCGAACTTTTTGTACGTTTTGAGGTTGACCTTCTTAATCGGAATGACGAAGCCGTCGACGTACTTAGCCATGACGTTCTCCTTTAGGTAATTGTTGTATTGCTTTTACGCTTTGGTGTGCATCTGTCAAATGCTGCCATTCGAGCCTCGTCGCGCTTGCAAGCACACTCACTGGAGGGTGGAAAAACCGACCTTGTTGTTCCTCTGGATTGTATGGCTTAGACTCGCCGCATGGGACTCTTGACCTTCAGCATCAATGTCACCCTGGACGGCTGCGTCGACCACCAGGAGGGAATCGCCGACGACGAGACCCACGCCTTCTTCACCCGCTTGATGGACGAGGGCGGGGCGATGCTGTGGGGCCGCGTCACCTACGAGATGATGGAGAACTACTGGCCGGCGGTCGCCCGTGGCGACGAGGAGGCGCCGGCGGCGATGCGCGAGTGGGCGGTCAAGCTGGAGGCCAAGCCGAAGTACGTGGTGTCATCGACGCGCAAGGACTTCACGTGGGCCAACAGCTACCACATCGCCGGCGACCTGCGCACGGGCGTGCAGAAGCTCAAGGACGCGACCCCGGCCGGCGTGCTCCTCGGCAGCGGCAAGCTCGCGACCGAGCTGGACCGGATGGATCTGATCGACGAGTACAAGTTCCTCATCCACCCCAGGATTGCCGGCCACGGCCCGACCCTGCACCAGAGCGGGCTGCCCAGTACGCGAAGGCTCGAGCTAGTCTCGGCGAAGCCGCTCCGAAGCGGCGCGGTCGCCATGCACTACCGGCGTGCGCGCTGAGTCGTAGAGCTGTGGGCGCCAATGCGAGGTTAATCTGCCAAAGTGTTCAGCGTCGCGGCCGCCACTTTTTTTGCGAAGTGGCATGAGCCGTTTCAGCGGCCGTCTCCGCGTTATTGGGTGAAGACATTCTTCTCCAACGTCAGGAGGTACTCATGTTCAGCTGGCTCAATCGTCTCATCGTTGCCGTCGCGCTCGTCGTCGGATTCTCGTCCAACGCCTTCGCCGAGAGCTGGTTCGTCACCGCAAACGGCGGGGTCGGCACCAGTCCAGTCTGGGTCGGGACGGAAGGCGGCAAGACCGTCTACGTCTGCCGCATTGGCGGCACGCCGGGCAAACTCATCGCGTCTGACGGCAAGTGCTACATCGGCTACTACGGCAAAGAGTATGCGTATACGAGCTATGAAGTTCTCCAGGACCCTAGCGGCCGCTACCGCTTCTTCGGCGGCTCGGCGCTGAGCGACGAGTACGTCATCGACGGCGGCTACGAGAACGGTGTCCTGACGCAGATCTGCCGCGTGCGTCGCGGCAACGACTTCATCGGCGGCAAGCTGATCGGTCCGGTGCAGAACGGCAAGTGCTACTACGGCTACTACGGCGTTGAATACCTGAGCACCGTCTACGACGCTCTCTCCGACGCATGAAGCGGACGAGCTCGAGAGCTTAATCGCTTGCACCGATCACGCGCCGTTTCGTCCAAGGGGAATCGACCCCTCAGCCGTGATTCAGGGGCGATGATTAAGCAAGTACTCATCGAGCTTGTCAAACGATCCCGTCCAACCCCCTGCCATGCCCGTCTTGGCCGCGACAAACGTTGAGAGCTCCTCCGGAGTAACCTCGCCGTGCACTTCCCAGGTCACGGTCACGCGGGTTTGATTGTCGCCTTCGTCGGAAAGGATCACGGTCGTGAGCATTGTCTCGGGCCAAGTGGGTGCAAGCGGGTGGCGCGATATGTTGCCCTGGGCGTCGGTGAATTGCTGCGTGTAGACGAGGCGGTCGGGTTTTGTGATTTCGAGGTACTCGATTCTTCCGTACATCTGAACGCCACCGGGTGCCAGCATGCTGTAAGTCGAAGACCCGCCCTGGCGGATGTCCACCTTCGAGAACTCCATCGTTGCGCCCGTCGGCGGCAGCCATTTCGCGAAGTGCTCAGGCTGCGTCCACATGGCGAACATGACGTCGATCGGCGCGTCGAAACTTCGGTTGATGACGAACTGCTCTTTACCGCTCGCCGCATGAGCGAGAAACTCGGCGAGGCGGTCCCAGGTCGCGTTGCCGCCGGCACTCTTGATGAACTTCTTCGTCTCTGCCGCGGCTTCCGCGGTCGCCAGCGCCATGCTCATCTCCATTTTGGTCTTGTTGCCCTTGACCTCGGAGAACACCACGGTGACGCGAAACAAAGGCGGCTTGTCGTCATTTGCGCCGTGGTCGTAGACGAGACGCTTGTATTCGTCGACCTCGAGGTAGACCGTCTTATTCGGGTAGTCGGTGCCGTCCGGCCCGTGCATCGTATAGGCCCAGCTTCCGCCTGTTCGTAGATCCTTCGAATGCGTTGTGATGGTGAAGCCCCGCGGTCCCCACCACTTCGCGGCTTGCTTCGGATCGGTCCACGCGTCCCAAACCGCTTTGACCGGCGCATCGTAGACGCGGGTGATGTAAATCTCATTCGGTTTGTTTCTTGCGACCATGTTTCTTGCCTTTCCTGGTGGGTTTCGGCGCGACGGTTTTCAGGTACTCTTCGAGGCGGTCGAAGCTTTCTTCCCAGAACGAGCGGTACTGCTCGAGCCAGCCGACGACGTCTTTGAAGGGCTCGCCGTTGAGCTTGCACGGTCGCCACTGCGCGTCGCGGCCCTTGGTGATCAGGCCGGCCTTTTCAAGAACCTTGAGGTGCTTAGTGATCGCGGGCGGGCTCATGTCGCCCAGGAACGGCTCTGCAAGGTCGGACACGCTCGCTTCGCCGCGCGTCAGGCGCGCGAGAATCGCCCGTCTTGTTGGGTCTGCTAGGGCCCCGAAAATTTGGGAGAGCGTGTCTTGCGCCATAATTCACCTATCGGTTAATTAACCCAAAGGTTAAATAAGGATCAAGGTCGCGCCGCTATCTATCTAAAGTCTTTGCTTTTTTGCACCGCAGGTAGCGCTGGAGCTCATCTTCATTGTGTAAGCAGCATTCATCGTGACAACGCGTTCCTTCAAAGAGGAGGACGCCCATGATCACGCTTCGCGCCATTTTTCTGTGGACTCTGCCCCTAGGTCTTTTTGCTGCGGCCCAAGCCGCGTCGGCTGACAGCTTCGACGGGTCGACCACGGTCGACGCCCAGATCGACCAGGAACAAGCCGATGTCGTCATCACCGGCAAGGCTGCCTACGCCATCTTCTGGGTGACCGCATATCGGATGCGTCTCGAAGACCTAGCGGTCGACGTTCGCCGCGCTCGTGGGCGCGATGTCACTTGCTATGCCTATGGGCCTCCGACCGCTACGATCGAAGAGTGGGTCTATACGTGCCGTCTGCGCGTCGGCGAATTCGGGGAGATCACGGCGCCACCGATCCCTGCGGACTATCCTCGGCCTAATCCGTGATCACCCCGCGGTCCCATCGATCCTCACTGAGAGGGCTGAGATCGGAGATCTGATTGCATGCCAAGTTTGTCAACTAGATAACCTTCAACCAGTCCTTGGCGAGCAGCGCAAGCGCGGCCTTCTTGACCTTGATGTCCTTTGCGTCGCCGAGGACGACCACGCCGCGGTCCGGCGCGAGCCACTTCACGAGGCCGCTCTTGTCTTTGAACGAGAACGACTTCGTGTCTTTGACCTTCACGCCGCGGTGGAAAATAAGGTTCACGGTCCCTTTGCGGAGATCGAACGTGATGCGGTCTTCGCCATCGAGACAGAAGCTCGGCGCCTTCCACTTAATATGCTCGCTAACGCCTTTCGCGGCGGCGAGAAGAATCACCCGGACGAGCAGCATCTCCTTTTCGAGGGGGTGGTCCGCGATGAATGCGTCCACGGCCTCGGCTCCCGAAACGGCCTTCTTCGCCTTCACCGCATCACGAACAATTTTTTGATCGGAGGACTATATCTTGGCGAGAAGAATGAGAGGTAAATCATCGCCCCACTGATTGCTAGGGCGACCGGTAGTCCGCTCGGGTCGAGAAAGGTATGCACGAAGAAGATGTTGAGCGCGATTGGCGCTAGAACGACGAGCGCTGCAGGCACGAAAAGCCCCGATACCAAGCACAGTCCACAGGCGATCTCCGTGGCCTTTAACAGGTAGAAAAAATACTTAGAGGCTTTGAGTCCCGCGAAAAAGGTGGCCATGTCGCCTTCGAGGGGAGGCGGCGTCGTGAAGAAGAACGCGATTCCTCCAAACAAAAAGAGCGCGCCTAACAGAACGCGGACAACGATCTGAATCCACCTTTGCATGCATCACCTCTTAGGTGTCGAGAATACCGGACGGCATGAATGCCAACAAGTGGTCGGGACGGCGACTGTCGAAGGACGCCGCTTCGCGCCACCCTGACCGGGCGTGCGGGCGCCCGGTCCTTCAGCCGTTCGACGAAGCCCGCTTCTTGCGCGAGCGCACCCTTGGTGATCGCCGCTTATCCCCGCACTCGTCCCATCGATTCGATCTTCGCTAGCCACCGAGCGCGCCACTCGGGAGTCGACATCCGCATCATGCCGATCGTCGTGCCACGAATGGGACGAATGCCGCAGTACCCAAGCGTGGTCCACTTTAGGGCGTTGTACGACGGTCTTCCTGCTAGCCACCAGAATAGTCGCGGCGTGTTGAGCGTATAGATGATCCTGCCCGAGCGACCGCTGAGAAGCTTCCGCCACCGGAACCGCGAATTCGGCAGCTTCTCGAAGAAGAAGCCGGGAAGAAAGACGCGGTCAAAGAAGCCCTTCATCAGCGCGGGTAACGACCCCCACCAAACCGGATGAATGACGACCAGATGGTCCGCCCAGCGGATCAGCTCCTGAGCGTTCAGGAGATCAGGCTCCAGCTCGGTTCTCTGGCGGTAGCCGAACGCGAGGTTGGGGTTGAAGGTGAGGTCGCGGATCACAAGCGAGCGGACGTCTGCGCCAGAGGCGGCGGCGCCGCGTTCGTAGGCCGCGCGAAGAGCCGAGCCGAAGCTTTCCGAATCGGGGTGGCCGTCGATGATCAAAATCTTGGAACGAGCCCTTCTCACGCCCCTTTCCTCCCGGTCACTCTTCGGTACACAAAATCGCGCGCCACTTTTCAGAAATCATGCCGATAAAGCCTTAATATTATAATATGTTATAAGATGCAGCCTCAAGATCAGCGGCGCCGGCGAGTTCACGTGTCCGACGGCGAGTATCGGCGGCAACAGCGCTGGGCTTGATTGCGTGAAACCAGAGGCCAAGACGACGGCGACCGCGATGGCGACGGCGACGACCGAAGTCAACTAAGATACTCTCTAGTTTTGGTAGGCTCCGTCCCAATCGGGATGGGGCCTTTTTCTTGGCTTCGAGGCGCCCTGACGAGCGATCTAGCCGTTGTCGGCTCAAGGACGCTCATAGCCGAGCGGCCGCGATTTCAGCTCGTCAGCTGACGACGGATCGTTGATGAAAGCCACCCACCCCAATCGTGATGCTTGGCGCGGCAAAAACGCGATCTGCAGCTGCGCCCGCTCATCCCCGTGCTCCTTGCTCTTGAGGAGGACCTCGATCGAGACCTGCTCCGCCGCGTCGTTGCCGCGGTTGTACACCGTCACGGGCACCGCGAAATGGCCGCGCCGAGGCTCGCTCTGGCCCAAGGTAATCTCTAGCTGAGCCGGGGACGGGTCGGCCGTGATCGCGCTCTGAGCCAGGAACGCGATCGTGCCGAGCACGAGGACGCTGCCGACGGCGAACACCAGCCATTCGAGCCGGTTTTTTTGTGGTCTCTTCGTCATTGGATCAGGAGCCTTCCTGCCGACGCGCCCATCATAGCGGGAAATGCTAGGACGACGATTTGCGCGACGTTGGTCCACATCGAGCCCTCTTCGAGGCGGCGAAAGAACCAAAGCATCATCGCCGACGCGGCCAAAGCAGCGGCGTAACTCGTGATGAGCCCGAACAGCATCCAAAAGGCGCCGTCGCGTCGGACGTGCCGTTTCGTGCCGACGAAATCCGAGTGGTAGAGGATCAACGCTCCGACCGCGAGCGAAAGAGCGATGAGCCCGAGGAGCTTCGCGCTCGAGGCCTCGACACCGAGGACCAAGATCTCCTCGGTGGGTGCGACGTTCGCCGCGAACAAGACCGCGCCGCAGAATGCCAAGACGAGCTGACCTTGCGTGCTTGGCGACCCGTCGTCCCCGACCTTGCCTCTCTCGGCATCGTCGCCGCCGCCTCCAAGCTGCGCCGTCCCGACCGACACGCCGATCGCGACCGGCATGGCCTCGACCACGATCTTGCCCATGATTTCGGCGGCCGGCATCGCGGCTTCGATCCGGCCCAGGAGCCACAAGACCAACGCAGCGATGAGAAATCCGAGGCCCATTTCCTCTATGGAGTCGATCGCGACCTCGAGGAACGAGGAGTCAGCCCGCATCCCGGCGTACCGATTGTAGCCGAGCAACAGGAGGAAGCTGACGCCGACATAGGCCAAGAGCTGCAATGGCCTTGCGAGAAAGCCCGTCCACCAGACTTCCATCGTGTAGAGCATCGGCAGACTAAAAAGCATCCCTCCGGCAATGCCGCGGCCGTATTCCTGTAAGGATTCGTGGAGCGCCGGTCCGCGAGCAGCGTCTGCGCTCGAAAAGCTTTGGGGCATGAGCGTTACCCGACCACCACGGACACGCGCAAGAAAGTCGCCGGAATCGACGTCGCATTCTGGCTCGGGCTCTGGTTCTGGCTCTCGAAGAGGTCCTCGAGGGCGCCCTGGAGCTCGCCGCCTCGGCCGCTCTTCTCCGCCGCCTCGAAGGCGTTCATCGTCGGCCCGTAAAACTGCCGGAAGACGTTCGCGAGCTTGGTCGGCGTGTCGGGAAACTCGAAGGTGAAGGTTTCTTTCGCGAAAGAAATGGCGTCTTTCGGGATTCCCGCCGCGTTGAAGCGCTCGATCACGGTGCTTTCGACGCCCCAGAGCATCGGGCTCACGAAGCCTTCGGGCGGCGGCGGCGAAAAGCCGGCGCTGATTCTCAGGATCTGCGCAACCAGGGTCGGGTCGTTCGGGATCCAGTTGCCCATGACGATGCGGCCACCGGGTTTCGTGACGCGGACCATTTCTTTGGCGACGTCGAGCGGCTTCGGGGCGAACATCGCGCCGAAAATGCTGACGACCAGATCGAAGGAATCATTCGCGAGCTGATGCAGGTCGGTAGCGTCGCCCTCCTGGAACTTGCAGTTCGTCAGGCCCTCTTTCTCCGCACGCTCGTTCCCTGCATGGACGAGGTTGGGGGCAATGTCGACGCCGAGGACGTCGGCGCCGAGTCGGGCTTGGGGCAGCGCCGTCGTGCCGTCGCCGCAGCCCAAATCCAAGACGAGCATGCCCTTCGAAACGTCGAGACTCCGCGCTAGCTCTTCGCCGCTCTTGCGCATGCACTGCGCAATGCGGGTGAAGTCGCCCTTTTCCCAGAGTGCCTTGTTCGGATTCATATCGAGGCTCCGTTTAGATTGCAGCCCTGGTTCTTGATCCAGGCAGGTCTCGATTTTGATCCAAGCGTGGCGCATGGGCTGCGCGATATCCTTCTCGAGCTCGCGCGACACTCGTACGGGACCGCGCTCCTCGGCGTCGTGTCGACCGGTCTTGTCGCATACGGTGTCCACTGCATGGTACAGGCCAGATACCGTCGGCTTCGAGCCGGCTAGTCGCGCACGTCAGAAAAAGAGGTAGACGCTCCGGCGAAAGCCGCCGCCGCTCTCGACGAACTCCGCGTAGAGACTCTCCTCAAGCTCTTCTTCCATCGAGAGGTCCACGCGATCGGATTCGCCGCTCGGCGCGCGGAAGAAGAATGACGACGTCGATCGATGCTTGAGAAAGAGATGGTGCGTGCCGAACTCACGCTCGACGTAAATGCCCAGCCAGATCTTGCCGAAAACGGCGGCGCTTAGGCCCGCGAGAACGAGGAAGATGTGGAAAGGCTTCATGCGCCCCAAACTGAGCGGGGGAGCCTGCGAGGCCGAATCCTTTCGGATCGTCTCGCTGGCTCCCCCGTCATCAGGAGCTAGCTTACCAGCGACCGCCGCCGCCGCCGCCACCACCGCCGCCGCCGTAACCACCACCGCCACCACCGCCGCCGCCACCGCCGCGGGGTTTGTCTTCTGCTTCGTTGACCTTGATGGTGCGGCCGTCGAGCTCTTTGCCGTCCATCGCCGAGATGGCCTTCATCGCGCCTTCGCCATCGCTGAAGGTCACGAAGCCGAATCCGCGCGAGCGGCCGGTTTCACGATCTTGGATGACTTTGGCCTCGTCGACGTTGCCGAACGACTCGAAAGCATGACGCAGCGTGTCGTCATTGGTTCCCCAGCTCAAGCCGCCGACGAAAATCTTCTTACCCATGTACAGAATCTCCAGAAAAAAACTGGGGCCGGCCACTATTCCGGCTCCCGCAAACCGATACGTGGAGAGGGTTCTACGCCATCAGCGCCCAGGACGCCAGCTTTTCTGTACCGAGCCTGGCATTTTAAGACGTAGAAGCGGGCGCTTAGCGGCGGTTTGCCGCAATTCGACTCACATTTTTCGCCTCTCGCCCCGCGAAGACGCGGGCACCAAGCGCATGGAAAAAGTCGAAATCTCATGCCCGTCGCGCCGATCAGCGGGTCACCACGACCTCGACACGGCGGTTGCGCGCCCGACCCTGGAAATTGCCGTTGTCGGCTACGGGCTGCGCTTCGCCGTATCCGACGGCCTCGATCTTGCCGGAGTCGATCCCGGCGTTGTCGATGAGCCATTTCCGGACGGTCTCGGCCCGGCGTTGACTGAGCTTCTGGTTCGATTCCTCGCTGCCGACCGAGTCGGTATGCCCCTCGATCACAATCTTCGTGTAGGCGCCCGACTTGACCTCGCGGGCAATCTTCTCCAGCTCAGCCACCGCGTCGGGCGGCACCCGATCCGAGCCGGTGTCGAAATTCACGTTAAAGACGGAGCGCTCCTCCGCCTTTTGCATCGGCGCGGCCGGCGAGTCCGTCTTCGGGGCTGGCGGCGCGGGTGAGGGATCGAAGGCTGGGCCGATCGCCCAATTGACCCCGGCGTAGACGCGCCAGTCGGGCGACGAGGCGCCGTTGATGAGCTCCGTGCCCGCGCCGGCGTGGAGCGCCGCGTTGCTCGTGACGTCGTACTTAACGCCGACTAAGACCTCTGCCGAGGACGCTTGTCGCTTCTCCAGCCCTGTATTCTCGCGATTCGCCGGGCGCGAGCCGAACATCTCGACGATGAGCTTGGTGTCGACGGCGGGAAGGAGATAGCTCAGGGCCGCGGAGGCGATGATTTGATTGCCGATCGGCTTCAAGTTCATCCCGGGGATCGGTCCCCCCTTTTCCCGGAAGCGGTAGCCGAGGTTCAAGGCGAGCGCGATCTCGTCGAGGCTCGTGTCCGCGGCGATCTCGAAAATGCCGACGGGCGAGCCGTCGACGCCAGTGTAGGGATTGTTGCGCACGCGGTTGAACACGCCGCTACCGACGAGCGCAACGCCGCCGCGGTCGTCGCCGAAGACGTGGACTTTGCCGTAGGCGCGGTAATTAATGATGCCGCGCGACGTGAATTCCCCGTAGCCGCCGTTCGCGTTCTCGTTCGACTGGTTCAACAAGTCCTGGGCGGCAAAGCCAATCTCGACGTTCGGATAAATGCCGACGCCGACGCCGACGTCGGCCATCGTCAAAGAGTCTTTGGACTCGAGGCGCGACTGCGTGTCGGCCTCGAAATAGGGCAAGCTGTTGACGGCGTAGTTGATCATCAAGCCCAGGTTCAAGTAGCCCGGCTCGAGGGTCTCGGACGAATGCACGGTGACGAAATCGACACCGCCCGGCACGGCGTTGAAGTTTTGCAGGTCTCCGCCCACGACGTTCGCCTGGGATCGCGACGTGGCGGTGAAACTTGCAATGAAGGCGGCGGCGAGAAGGATCGGACGCATGGGATTTCCTTGACGGCTTCGTGAGTGCTTCCCGCGAATCGCTGGATCCCGACGGCCACAACGTCGAAGCCGTCAGCCACGACCCGACCTGAGTCACTCCTTGGGAGTGCAGTTTTCGGCGAGACAGTATTCCATCTCGAAGCCTTCCGCGAGGCCGGCCGTCATCGCGGCCCGCGCCTTGTCGGTGCACACCCAGGTGCGATCCTTGTAAACGAACGAGGTCGTCTTGGCTTCGCGATCGCGCGTGATTGCGGTGGCGCCGCGCTCGGTGATGCGTTCCACAAAGTCACCGTAAGCCATGATGCACCTCCTACCGCTTAGACTACCTCAAATTACCAGCAAAAACAACAATTTAAGATCTACGACGGCGATTGGTGGGCGTCGAGCTCGAGGTCGCGCAACAGACGGCGCGATTTGGGATCCGCATGCGCCGCGATCTGCGTCTTCAGCGTCGCGCCGGTGCTCTTGATTTCGCGTGTGCCAAAGTAGTTGAACGTCGCGAACACCCGATGTGCATCGGTGCGGCTCTTTAGCGCAAGACGCGCCTGCGGCCGCGCCTCGAGAGGCTTCGCAGCGCGCTCCAAGAAGTCCCAGAGACCCTGCCAAGCTTCGCCCCTGGCGAAGTCGAAGATCGACCCCGCGACGACGACCTCGATCGTCCACCGCTCGAGGCCGTCGACCTCGTCTTCGGTCTCCAGCCATTCGACGACGGCGCCTTGCGGCACAGAGACCTCGGCGACGCTCGTCAAGGAGCCGTTGCTCGCCACGTTGAGAAGATAGCTCGCCACGGATCATTCTCCTTACGAGCTGGCTTTCAAGATCAAATCCCGTGCGGTCGTCCAACTCGACTTCCCGTAGCGCGCATTGTCGACGGGATCGAGCTTCGCGAGCCCGCTGAACATGTTGTGCATGTATTGGTTCGCTTGCCATCGCGGAAACGGCTTCGCCTCGCTCGTCGGATCCGCCGCGCGCTCGCGTTTGATGATCTCCGCGAGATTTTCGACGTTACCGAGGCGGACAAGGGCGAACGTTTCCTTGCGGAGCTCTCCCGCGAGCGCCGCGAGCTCACGTGCGCTTATCTGGTCGCCGGCGATGCGCAGGATTCGTGGCGCGGTCTCGTCGGTTGCCACCGCTGCAGTGAACGCGGCCGTGTCGTCCATCGTGGTGAAGTCGAGCTTTTGATCCGCGCTCCCCCAGTAGGTGACGCGGCGCCCGGCGAGGTCGAGCAAAGGCATGCGAGAGGTCAGGAGCTCGCCGAACGCGCCGTTGAAGATCGAGGTCGCCGCGACGGGGGCACGGTCGAGCTTTTGGTGAAACTCCCGGCGCAGGTCGAGATTACGATTCGAGCCAGGCTGTAATTTATTGAAATCTATGGAAAAATCAGACGGAATGAAACGACCGACGCGCGCCGCCACCGCCCCTTCGAGCAACTTCGTCTGCAGGTCGACGATCACGTCGCGCAGCCCTTGGACGGCGGAAACGAGGCAAGCAGCTCCGCTGCAAGCTTTCGCGATCTCAGCGACGCTCCCCATGTCGACCTGGGCGACTTTGGCGCCGGCGCCCTCGAGCCCCGCCAACTTGTCGGGAGGCGTGCCGCTGCGAACTAGCGCCGTGACGGCCGCGCCCCGCGCGCGGAGCTCGCTCACGATGCGCCCACCGAGACTCCCCGTCGCCCCTGCTACTGCAATCGTGATGCTCATCAACCCGCCTCTTCGGAAACCTTCGACTCGCCTTTCGTGTATCGCGCGAGGTCTGCGAAAGCAATGAGGAGCAGCACCATCCCGTAAAACGGCACGAGTCCTTTCACGGCGGCGGTGTAGAGCTCACGGCCAAACGTCTCATACTGAAAGATCGTCCAAGTCGCGACCGGCGCAGCGAGAAGCGCCAGATGGACTCGGCTTTTTCGATCGCGCCACACGAGCAAGAGCATCGGCAACGCCAAGACGTACTGATTCCACCACGCCAGGGGCGAGAGGAAATTCACACCGAACAACCAGAACGCGTAGACGTACTCGATCGGCCGCCGCCGGAGCGCGAAGATGCCGACGGCGGAAAAAGCGCCCGTGACTGCGAGCCAGATGTGCTGCGCGTGCAGCGGGAAGTACTTGCTGAAAAAGTGCAAGACGCCCTGATTCTCCTGGTCTGTGTACTGCGTCTTGGACACGCCAAATAGAAGGTCTAGCCAAGAGCGATGCACGGCGAGTCCGTCGGTGACCCCGAACCAACCGAACGTCATCGCCGTCGCGATCACCGCCGTCAGCGCCGCGCCGGCACAGAACGGCAAGAGACCGGAGAGCCCCCCGATGATTCCAAGCACGAAGAGCAGCGCGTAGTTGAGCTTCACAAGAGTCAGCGCCGCGACGATCATGCCCGCGAAGAGATGATCCCGCGCCGACGTTCGCTCGCGCAAAATGATCGCCATCGTCGCGCCGTAATAGAGGAGGCCGTTCGTCTGGCTGAACTCGAGCTCGCGCCAGATCATCTTGATCGAGACCAGCATCGTCACGGCGAGAAGCCAGGCCAAGTTCTCGCGCCCGAGGATGCGCGCGATCCAGTACCGGAGGGTCCAGGCGATCATCGCAAGCTGCGCCAGGTCGAAGAGGATTTTGCCGGCCACTTTGGGAATCCAGGACCAGACCCCCCAGAACAGCGCGATGACCGGGTGGTATTTGAACGGAAAGATGCCGTCGGCTGCCTGGTAGAGAGCCTCGCCCGCGCGTAGGCGCACGCCCGACAGGAGGAAGATCTCGTAGTCGCTCGAGCGCGGCACACCGCGGATGAGGCCGCCGATCAAGCACAGCGCCAGCACGACGTAAATGATAATGAGCGAGCGCTTCGAGCGGGTCGTCACGACTTCGGCTCCTTAGGTCTTGATCCGGTAGCCGGTCCGGAAGATGAAGTAGATTGCGACCAAACAGAGCGCCATGAAGGCTGCGGTCGCAGCGAGGCTCACGTCGACCCGCACGTCGGAGACCCCGTAAAAGCTCCAGCGGAAGCCGCTGACGAGATAAACGACCGGGTTGAACAAAGTGATCTTTTGCCAGACCTCCGGCAGCATGTTGATCGAGTAGAAGCTGCCGCCGAGGAACGTCAAAGGCGTGATGATCAAGGTCGGGACCACCTGCAGCTTTTCGAAGCCGTCCGCCCAGACGCCGATGATGAAGCCGAAGAGGCAGAAAGTCACCGCCGTCAGCGCCAGGAATGCCGCCATCCACAACGGATGTAGGATCGAAAACGGCACGAAGAGCCGCGCCGTCGCCAGGATGATCGTCCCCAAAATCATGGATTTCGTCGCAGCCGCGCCGACGTAGCCGACGACGATCTCGAACGGCGAGATCGGCGCCGACAGCACCTCGTAGATCGTCCCCGTGAACTTCGGCATGTAGATGCCGAACGAGGCGTTCGAGATGCTCTCCGTGAGGATCGACAACATGATCAAGCCGGGAACGATGAACGCGCCATAGCTGATGCCGTCGATCGCCGTCATCCGCGAGCCGATCGCCGAGCCGAAAACGATGAAGTAAAGCGAGGTGGAGATCACCGGTGTCGCGATGCTCTGGAAGATGGTGCGCAGGAAGCGAGCCATCTCGTGGGCGTAGATCGCCTTCACCGAATAGAGATTCATGCCTTGCCCCCGACGAGTCCGACGAAGATCTCCTCCAACGAGCTTTCCTGCGTTTGCAGGTCCTTGAATTCGATCCCGAGCTCGGCCAGTCGTCGCAAGAGCTGCGAGATTCCGGTCTGCTCGCCGCGCGAGTCGAAGGCGTACACGAGCTGCGCGCCGTCGGCCGCGAGCGACAATTCCTGCGGCAATCCGGGCGGCAAAACCTGCATCGGACTCTGCAGCGTAAGCGTCAACCGTTTCTTCCCGAGCTTCTGCATCAGCGCGGCTTTCTCCTCCACGAGGATGAGCTCACCCTTGTTGATGACGCCGACGCGATCCGCCATCTCCTCGGCCTCCTCGATGTAATGTGTGGTCAAGATGATGGTGACCCCGCTCGCGCGCAGCTTCCGCACCATTTGCCACATGTCGCGCCTGAGCTCGACGTCGACGCCGGCGGTCGGCTCGTCGAGGAAGAGGATGCGCGGCTCGTGCGAAAGCGCCTTGGCGATCATCACCCGCCGCTTCATGCCGCCGGACAGCGCCATGATCCGGCTGTCCTTCTTGTCCCAAAGCGAGAGGTCCCGGAGCACCTTCTCGAGGTAGATGGCGTTCGGCGGCTTGCCGAAGAGGCCGCGGCTGAATTTGACGGTGTTCCAGACGCTCTCGAACATGTCGTTCGTGAGCTCCTGCGGCACCAGGCCGATCTTCGAGCGCGCGGCGCGGTAGTCCCGCACCACGTCGTGCCCGTCGGCTTTCAGCACGCCGGAGCTGGGATTGACGATGCCGCAAATGATGTTGATCAAGGTCGTCTTGCCGGCGCCGTTCGGCCCGAGGAGCGCGAAGATCTCGCCGCGTCGGATCTCGAGGTCGACGCTTTTCAGCGCTTGGTGCCCTGAAGCATAGACCTTGCTCAGCTTCGCGACCGAGATGATCGAGTCGCTCATTTCTTCTTCGTCTTCTTCGCCATCGCCTGCGTCCCCCCAATGAGTGAGCCGTGACGATACACTTGGCTCCACGCTTTCAAAGCGTTAATATGGCGCTCATGGCGATCGAGATCCCGCGCGCACAACAGAAGATCTTCATCGAGAACTTCATGGACCAGGTCCTGACGGTGGCCTTGGACCTCGTCGAGCGCGGCAAGGACAAGGGCGGCCCCGGCCAGACGATCCACGCGGTCGCGCGCGCCGTCATCCGCGAGATCAAGAACTTCGGTCCCGAAGGCGATGGCACCTCGGGGGGCACCTTCGATGCCTGACTCCCCGGACGCCCCTGGGCGCGCCGAAATCGAGCGAAAGAAGGACCTGACGCGCAAATACGCGCTCGGCCTCGAGCAGATCTGGGCGCGCCTCGTCGATCAAGGCCCCGAGACGGGCGACCCGCTGGCGCTCTTCGACGATGCGGTGAAGTTGACCGAGGCTTCCTTGGCGAGCCTCTTGGACTGAACGAGCGCCAGGTCGGCGCAGAGCGAGGCGAAGAGGGCCTCGCGCTCCGGGCCTTCCGGCGTTCGTAGGATCGCGGAGGGGTGCACCGTCACCAGGATGTGCGGCGCGTAGCCGTTGCGCTGAAACCGGCCGCGCTCCTCCCCCAGGCGAATCGCGCGACCGAGGATCGCCTGTCCCGCGGTGACGCCGAGGCAAACGATGATGTCCGGGCAGAGCTGCGCGAGCTCGGCTTCGAGCCAAGGACGACAGGCCGCGACCTCGCGGGATCCAGGCTTTTTGTGCAGGCGATGCTCGCCCTGCGGCTCGAACTTGAAGTGCTTGACGGCATTTGTCAGGTAGAGCTCGCCGCGATCCATGCCGACTTCCGCGAGCGCGCGATCGAGCACTTGCCCGGCGGGCCCGACGAACGGCAGCCCGACGCGATCCTCCTCGTCCCCCGGCTGCTCGCCGACGAGCACGATTCGCGCCCCTGTCGGTCCCGTGCCGAACACTGTTTGGGTCGCCGGGCCGCACAGCCCGCATCCGCGGCAGCCGCGAGCGGCTTCGCGCAAGCCTGCGAGGGTAGCTTCGGGCGGCACGAACGGCGTCGCCGACGTCGGCTGCAGCGCCAGCATCGCTTCGACGCGCTGCGGCGCTTCCGCGAGCAGGTCGGCGATGATCTCCGTCTCCGGCAAAGTCCGCCAATGCCGCACCGGCATCTCGCGCTTCATCGTCTTCAGCTTGATGCGCGCCGGATTGAAAATGGCGCCGTAGTAGCCGCGCCAGAGCGTCTCGAGGTCGTCCGAGCCAACGGGCCGCTCGGGACAGCCCGGCCCGAAGCAGAGCTCGACGCCGTCCCAGGACGCCGACTCGTCCGGCGTCAAGATCGTCCAACGCATCGACGCGAAGCGCCGCGCGAAGAAGGGCGTCGCCTGCCGCACGATCAGGTGATCCGGCGCATGCCATGCGACGTACTCGTCGCCGTCGATTTTGCGAAAACGCACGAACGCGTGCATTTTGTGGATGTCGCGGCTGACCTGCTTCGCCATTGCTCTCGCGCGGTGCACGTCGTCGTCGACGTCGATCGAGAGCAGCTCGCGATTCTCGTGCGTCAGGCGCCAAAGAAGCCGGTACAGCAGGCGCCAACGGCCCCCGTCCCGATGGACGGAGACGGCGCGCGCGAGCGCTATGAATTCGGGCGAAACTCTTGCCGGTCGGGGGCGGGACCCTGTGTCGCGAAGCGTCGAATCCATCGCGGGCTCGGGCGGCGGCGCGACGCTGCCGAAGAGTCCCGCCTCCTCCCAAGTCGCATCCTCCGGCGAGCGTCCTTGCCGCAAGAATTCCCGCGCCTGCGCCCGCCACGCCTCGAAATCCATCATGAGGCCGTCGCGCCGGCGTCGAAAATGCTCAGCTGCCGCGCTTTCGGCGCCGTGAGCGCCGCTAGGGCGACCGAGTCGAGCAACTTCACGCCGACGTTGCGGTCCGCTGTGACGATGAAGTAACGCGTGCGATCGAGCGGGACTCGCAGCTTCGCTAGATCAGCGAGCGTGACGCCGCGGTGCCGGCGCAGTCTCAAGATGCGCTCAACGTTCTTCACGCCGAGACCGGGCACGCGCAAGAGCTGCTCCCGGCTCGCGCGGTTCACGTCGACGGGAAAGACCTCTCGATTCCGCAGCGCCCACGCGGTCTTCGGATCCCGCGAAAGATCGAGATCGGGAGCCTCCGCTGGTAGAATCTCGTCGGCGCTGAATCCGTAAAAGCGCATCAGCCAATCAGCTTGATAGAGCCGATGCTCGCGGACCAGGGGCGGCGCCTTAAGCGGCAAGCGCGCGTCGCCGTCGGGAATCGGGCTGAATGCCGAGTAATAGACGCGGCGCAGGCCGAAGCTCTGATAAAGGTGCGAGGCCGTGCCCAAGATCGCCCGATCGGCTGCCGGCGTGGCGCCGACGATCATCTGCGTGCTTTGGCCCGCCGGCGCGAACTGCGGCGCGGCTTTGCTCTTTTTGCGCTCCTCGATCGCCTCGGCGATGCCGTCGCCGATGCTCGCCATCGATGTCTCGATCTCGACGTGCGTCTTCGCCGGTGCCAGCTTGTCGAGGTCGTCCTGAGTCGGCAGCTCAATATTCGCGCTCAAGCGATCGGCGTACTTCCCCGCCTTCGCCAAAAGCGCCGGGCTCGCGCCCGCGACGGCCTTCAGATGGATATAGCCGCAGAAGCGCTCGTCCTCGCGCAGGCGCCGAGCGACCTCGACGAGCTCCTCCATCGTCGCGTCGGGACTTCGCGCAACGCCGGAGCTGAGGAACAAGCCTTCGATGTAATTGCGCCGGTAAAACTCCATCGTGAGCCAGACGACCTCGCTCACGGTGAAGCGCGCGCGCTTGGTCGCGCTCGAGACGCGATTGATGCAATACGTGCAGTCGAAGAGACACACGTTGGTCATCAAGATCTTGAGCAGCGAGACGCAGCGACCGTCGGGCGTGTAGCTGTGACAGATCCCCATGCCCTCGGTGTTGCCGAGACCGCCGCGAGCGTCCGCCTTGCGCTTCGACCCGGAGCTTGCGCACGAGGCGTCGTACTTGGCCGCATCTGCTAGGATTTTGAGCTTGTCGAGAAGTTCCATACATATATATGGTATCAGGGCTTGAGCGATTGCGGTACTAGGGTCCAACCGCCGCGATGTGACCCGTCTCCTCGATTGAAGCGAGCTTCACCTTCTCCGGAGCGTCGAACCCGAGCTTCCGTAGCCCGGCGAGCAGATCCTCTTCCGTCAGCCCTTCTGCCGCCAGCGCCTGCGGCAGGATTTTGCCGTCGCGGACGAGCGCCCGCGGCTTGCCGCGAACGATCCGTCGCAAGAGCGCCGACCGCGCGCACGCCGCCGAGAGGCCCCGATGGGTCGCGAACACGGTCACGATGAAAATCAGGGCGTTGCCGCTCCCCTGCTTCAAAGTCACGTTCTGCAGCACGACGCCGAGCGAGATCAGAATCAATAAGTCGAACGTCGTCGTTTGCCCCGCCAAGCGCTTCCCGGCGAGGCGCATCAACGTGACGAGGGTGAAGTAGTACGCGAGCGCGAGGAGAACCTGCTCCAACTGCCAGGACATGGGGCAAACTCCAATCGGAAACCGAACCTGCAGGCGGCATGCAACGTGCGCGCCACAATCGGTTCGAATTCGTCAGATGAGCCGCGCCACTTCAAGAGTCGCCGAGCGCCTCGTGGATCTTCGCCGCCAGCGCCTGATTCAAGCCGTGCGAGGTCATGTTCCCGACGACGCGCCCGCGGATCCCGTAGCCCAGGAGGCAGAGGTCACCGAGCAGATCGAGGATTTTGTGGCGCACGAACTCGTCCGGAAAATTGAGCTGCGTGTTGATGACCTTGCCGTCGTGAATGATGATGTGCGAGTTCAAGTATCCGGAGCCGACCATGCCCTGCTTCTGCGCCAGGTCGATGTTCTCGAAGGTGTTGAAGGAGCGCGCCGGGGCGATCTCCGTCTCGAAGGAGCGGTCGCTCGGGTTGAAGCGGAAGCGCTGCTCGTGGATCGGCGCCGGG
Organism: Pseudomonadota bacterium; assembly: GCA_031416315.1. Lineage (GTDB taxonomy): Bacteria > Bdellovibrionota_B > Oligoflexia > Oligoflexales > CAIYRB01 > JANOTL01. Next base: position 43,117 of record JANOTL010000192.1, on the reverse strand, counting down.
TAGTCGACGCGCATCTCCACCTCGAAGCCGTCGAAAGGCTCCGCGAACAGGAATTTCTCGCGCAGGTTCGCCTCGGAGCCCAAGCCGATCCGCTCGTGGATCACGACCTCGAGCCGCGGCTTCTCCTGCTCCTCGATCCCCGCCTCGCGGATGATGCGGCAAAAATCCGCCGCCGAGCCGTCGACGTTCGGGATCTCCTCGTTCACCTTGATCATGGCGTTCGAGATGCCCATCATGTTCAAGGCCGCGAGCAGGTGCTCGACTGTGCGGATGCGCCGGTGATCCTTCGCGAGCACCGTCGAATTCGCCGAGAATGCGCGGCCCTTCAACGTCGCGCCGCCGAAGCCCTCGAGCGCCGTGATCCGCGCCGGGATGTCGACGCCGTCCATGGTGCGGAAGGTGATGCCGGAGTCGACCGGCATCGGGCTGACGATGATTCCCGTCGGCTTCCCGCTCAGGAGACCGACGCCGTTCAAGACGGCCGTCTTCTTCACCGTGCGCTGCATCAAGCTGGAAGGCGCCAGGTACGCCGCGCCCGAGCTCTTCACCAGAGGTTGCGCCGGATGCGCCCCGGCCGGCAATGCGCCGATCGCGCTCGTCACCGGCAAGTGACGCGCGATCTTCTCGAGCAAAATGTCGAGGTTCAGCGGCTTCTCGAGGAAATCCGCCGCGCCCGTCTTCATCGCGCTGACGGCGATGTCGATGCCCGCATGCCCGCTCATGATGATCACGGGGATCTCGGGATAATTCTGCTTCAAGCCTTTCAGCGCTTCGATGCCGTCGATGCCGGGCAGCCAGATGTCGAGCAGAATCAGGTCGGGGCGCTCGACCTCGAGCCCTTCCTGCAGGGCCTCCGCGCTGCCGAAGATGGCGATGCGGTAAGATTCGTCGGCGAGCACCGAGCTGACGGACGTTAGAATGGACTCGTGGTCGTCGACCACGAAAATGGTACGTTGCAAGGTCATGATTCCAGGGTATCGAATCTGTCCCACGCTGTCCCTGAGGAATACTTGCCGTTCCAGCCATCCGACAGCGCAAACCTCGTGCTTTTCGTCCTGCTGCTGGCGCTCGTCCTGTTCGCGGCGTTCCAAGGCGTACGTGTGGCAACTTCGACACGTACGGCGGTGATCGCGCCTAGGCTTGGGCCATGAGCCTCCTCGGCATCTGCCTCTTGCTCAACGTCAGCCGCGTCGCGATCATGTCGTCGCCCGTACCGTTCGTGCCCGTCTGCGTCGGGGGCGCGCTCGCGGGCCACGTGATTCTGACGCGGCGCCTCGTGTCTGGCAAATATCTATAAATGCTAGTATTTCCGGCGCGCCGCACGATCCACCACACCGAGGCCCTTGCCTGGCTCGAGGCCCATCCCGCGCGCATCGGCACGAGCGTCATCACCTCGCTCCCCGACGTCTCCGAGATCATTACGATGAGCTTCGCGCAGTGGCGCACATGGTTCCTCGAAGCGGCGCGGCGCGTCATCCTGTGGGTCCCGGATGGCGGCGTCGCCATCTTTTACCAGAGCGATATCCGCCACGCTGGGGCTTGGGTCGACAAAGGCTACCTCGTCATGCGAGCCGCCGAGGCTGCCGACGCCTCCGTTGTTTGGCACAAGATCGTCTGCCGTCGTCCGCCGGGAACGATCGCGCAAGGACGCTCCAGCTACTCTCACATGATCTGTGTCTCGCGCTTGCCGAGACCAACGCCCACGCGCCCCGGGCCCGACGTGCTCGCAGATGCCGGCTTCATGCCGTGGCCGAAGGCGATGGGCGAAGGCGCCTGCCGTGTCGCTTGCCGCTTCCTCCAAGAGGAGACCGCGACTGATCTCGTCGTCGACCCGTTCTGCGGCCAAGGCTCCGTCCTCGCCGTCGCCAACGCTTTAGGCTTCGAGACGATCGGCGTCGACACGAGCGCCCGCCGTTGCCGTGCGGCCCGCAAGCGCTCCCTCGAGGCCCCCTAGCCTGCCGGAAAAAACCCGTCCTTCCAGGTCATTGCCGCTAAGGCGCGCTGTCCGGCCACGCTCGGGTGATAGCGATCGAGAGCCGACAGATGCGTCATCGGAATCGGCGTCGCCGCCGGCGAGGAGCAGTAGCGAACGTTGGCTGCCGCTACCGCCGCGATCTCTGCCAACGCCTGGTTCAACCGGCGCCAATGCGTACGATACGTGCGTTGCAGCTGCGCGATATTCGGAATCACGTGCTGCAGAACGAGCGACTGATCCGGAACGGCCACCAGCAAGATCATCACCCGCGGGTTCGCCGCGATCAGGCGCTTGGCCGCCTCCCGAACGTTTCGCACGAATAAGTCGAGCAGCGTGCCCGCTTCTCCGAGTAGCCACTGCGGCAAATCGTTCGCGCCGATCAAGAGCGTGACGTAGTCGGGCGTCTCGCGCACGAGTCGATCCACCTGCCCGTGTAAGTCTGCGGCCCTCGAGCCCGCGACCGCCACGTTCACGGAGCGAACGCTCAGGGTCGGATAAAGCTGCGCCAGCCGCCTGAAATGGCTCTTCTCCGGTGCCCCTTCGTCGGATCCGGTGGCCCAACTGTGCAGCGCGTTGTCGCCCGGCCGATCCGCATTAAACGCAGTGGTAATCGAGTCGCCCAAGGCGCCGACGGTGAAGACGTGCTTAACGGAATCACTCATTGGATCATCATGCCCGTAGTTCCATGTGAATCCGATGGGTGAACTTGGAGTACCCTTTCACCGGCATCATGCCGCTACGTCAGCCCGGAGCCCCGTTGGATGGACGTTCGAGTCGAAACCAGGATCGCAAGCGTTCCGTCGGAGCTCTTCCGCCGGCTAGAGTCGCCGGACGACCCCTTCGCCACGCGAGCCTTCCTCGGGGCGCTCGAGAGCTCCGGCGCCGCCTCGCCGAGCACCGGCTGGGCGCCTTGCCACCTCGTCGCTGAAAACGCCTTCTTGCCGGCGTATCTCAAGACGCACAGCTACGGTGAGTTCATCTTCGACTGGGAATGGGCGCAGTTCTACAAGAGAAACGGCGTCGCTTACTACCCGAAGATCGTCAGCATGGTGCCGTTCACGCCGGCCACCGGCGCGCGGATCCTCGCGGCCGACACGGCTTCCGCTGCCGCGATGCCGCGCGCCTTGATCGAGCTCGCGGTCGCCAACGACTGTAGCTCGGCGCACGCGCTTTTCCTGCCGAAAGCGGAGACCGCCGCTTTTGCGGAGCACGGCTTCTTGGTCCGCAACACGTTGCAGTTCCACTGGGAGAACCGCGGCTATCGAGATTTCGCCGACTATCTCTCCCACTTCGTCAGCAAGCGCCGCCGCGACGTCGAGCGCGAGCGCCGCCAAGTCGCTGCGCACGGGCTCGCCATCGAATGCCTCACCGGCCCCGAGCTCGCGACCCGCGCCGAAGAGCTCGGCGCCATGATGTTTCGCTTCTACGAGACGACGATCGAGAAGAAGGAGTCGAACGCTTATCTGCCGCCGGCCTTCTTCGCCGCCGTCTTCGCCGCGATGCCCGACGAAACGCTCCTCGTCGTCGCGAAAGACGCCGGAACCCCGATCGCCGCTGCCCTGAACTTCTTCAAGGGATCGCAGCTCTTCGGGCGCTACTGGGGTACGACGCACGATTACCCCGGCCTGCACTTCGAGCTTTGCTACTACCAAACGATCGAATGGGCGATCGCCCGCAAGATGCGCCGCTTCGAGGCCGGCGCCCAGGGCGCCCACAAGATTCAGCGCGGATTTCTGCCGTCTATCGTGTACAGCGCGCATTGGCTGCGCGACGCGCGCTTCCGCGAACCGATCGCGCAGGCGTTGCACGGTGAAGCCGAGCACGTCCGTTCCGTCATCGCCGACGTGGGCTCCGGCCCCTTCGGTCCGAGCAAGCCTTGAGCGCCGGCTACCGCTCGACTCCGGCCGGAAACTGTAAAGCTGTCACGTGTTTCCGACGCGACGCCCGCCTCTTATCCCCAATCGAGTAGCCGTGGGCCCCGCCGTCTGCTAGAAGCCCCCGCATGTCAGACAAAGCCTTCGGAGCCCTCGGGCTCCCTCCGATGCTCCTCGAAGTCGTCCGCGAGCTCGGTTACGACCAACCCACCCCGATCCAAGCCCAGAGCATCCCCCCCCTCCTGAAGGGCCGGGACGTCGTGGGCCAATCGCATACCGGCAGCGGCAAGACCGCTGCGTTCGCGCTGCCCATCCTGGCGAAGATCCGCCTCCCGGGCCGTCGCCTCCAGGCGTTGATCCTGAGCCCGACCCGCGAGCTTTGCGCCCAGGTCGCGAGGGAAGTCCGGAAGCTCGGCCGCAAGCACCCGGGACTTCAAGTCTTGATTCTCGCCGGGGGCTCTCCCATCGGCCCCCAGCTCGACGCCCTCGAAAAGGGCGTGCACATCGTCGTCGGTACCCCGGGTCGCGTCCTCGACTGCGTCAGCCGCAATCGCCTCGACCTGCAAAAGGTCGCCACCGTCGTCCTCGACGAAGCCGACCGCATGCTCGACATGGGTTTTGAAGAGGACATGCAGAAGATCCTCAAGGCGACCCCGGAGAACCGCCAAACCGTCCTGTTCTCGGCGACGTTTCCCCAGTCGATCATGGCGATGAGTACGGGCCACCAGCGCGAGCCGGTCCGCATCTCCATCGAAAGCACCGAGAAGAGCACCCCGTCGATCCGTCAGCTCGTCTACGAGGTGGCGCAAGCGGACAAGCTCGACGTCCTGCTCCGCCTCCTGAAAGATCAAAAGCCGCAGTCCGCGATCGTCTTCTGCAACTTCAAAGCAGGGGTTGCCGACGTCGCCGCGGCCCTTAAAAACCGAGGCATCAGCACCGGATCGCTTCACGGCGACCTCGAGCAGTTCGAGCGCGATCAAATGATGGCGAAGTTCCGCAATCGCAGCGTCCGCATCCTCGTCGCGACCGACGTGGCCGCGCGCGGGCTCGATGTCGAGGACTTAGACCTCGTCGTCAACCTCGACCTGCCCAGTAAGCCCGAGATCTACGTCCACCGCATCGGCCGCTCCGGCCGCGCGGGCAAATCGGGCGTCGCCGTCTCCTTCGCGACCCCGCGCGAAGTCAACAAGGTCGCGGCGATCGAGACCTTGACCGGCAACAGTATCCAGCGGAAGTCGGTTGATTCGCTAAACCGCGGTGGTCCAGAGCCGATGGCTTCGCCGGCGGCCCCGCGCCCCAAGGGCGATGCCGCGATGGTCACCCTGATGATCGGCGGCGGCCGCAAAGACAAGCTCCGCCCTGGCGACATCCTCGGTGCCCTCACGGGAGAGGCCGGCGGTCTCGCAGGCGCGGAGATCGGCAAGATCGAGATCCACGACCGCTTCGCGTACGTGGCAATCGCCGCCGACATTGCGTCGGCGGCGATCGAAAGACTCCAGAGCGGCCGGATCAAAGGCCGCAAGTTTTCGGTGAAGCTCGTTTCCTGACGGCCGTCAGCTGGCTTTCTTGTCGCCGCCGGCTGGCTGTCCGCCGGCTTGCTGCTTGTCCCGCTGCGCTTTTTCGTTGCGCGCGCGGTTGAGGTCCGCGACCTCTTTTTCGTGCTGCTTCTTCTTTTTCTGCTTATCCTTCGGCGAGCTGTCGCCCATGCGATCCTCCTTAGGGGCATCTCGTGCCCACAGGTATCCCATCGCCCGGATCAGCGAATCCCCTGAGTCTGCGCCCGAATCCTCGAAGATCCCTGGGAATAATGCCCATGAATAAGACGCTTCACTTGCGCTCCGCCGTGCCCTCCGACGGACCTCGGATCCTGGCCTTCATTCGGAGTCTCGCGGCCTACGAGAAGCTGTCCCACGAGGTGCTCGCCACCGAAGCGAAATTGAACGAGTCCCTATTTGGCCCCCGACCCTATGCCGAAGTGATCATGGCAGAGTTGAGCGGCGTTCCCGTCGGCTTCGCCCTCTTCTTCCACAACTTCTCCACCTTTCTCGCCAAGCCGGGGCTCTACCTCGAGGACCTCTTCGTCGAACCCGAGGCGCGCGGGCACGGCGTGGGCAAAGCTCTCCTCGCCCACTTGGCAAAGCTCGCCGTCGAGCGGGACTGCGGCCGCTTGGAATGGTGGGTTCTCGACTGGAACGAGGACGCCATCCGGTTCTACGAGGCGCTCGGCGCGCGCGCCATGAACGAGTGGACCGTGTTCCGCGTCGACGGCGAGCGCCTCAAGAGACTGGCCGAAACGTAGTTGCTTGCGCGGTCTCCTGAAAGCCGGGTCATTCTCGCATTTTGTAAGAAATTCTAAGGACAAGACCCCATTCAATGGTATAACCTGCGCGATCTAATATAAAGCATGGAGACGCGCGATGTCCCCGAACGAAATTCGAGACTTCTGTAAATCGGTCCAACCGTACGCGTTGAAGATCCAAGTTCGCATGAAGCAGGACCAGGAGCTTCTGATCGGCAAGATCACGGCGTTGGACACCGAGAACTTCCATCTGATGACCGACGGTGCGAGCGCGCCCCGCATTCTGCCTTATGCCTGGGTCGCCCGGATCAGAAGCGCCTGAACTCTCGGTACATTCTTAATCCGTGATCTGCCGCTGCCGTTCCCCGCAGTTCTCGCACCAGGCTCACAAACTCCGCTGGTAGCTGATCGAACGCATCCTCGACCGCCTTCGTGGCGCGCTTGCCGCGCCGGTACTGCATCTCCGGATAGCAGAGCACCGGCCCGGCCAGCGCGGCGAAGGTCAAGTCCGCTGCGGAGAACGCGGCGCCGGCCAGGTACTTCCGCCCGTCGGCCAAAAGCGCGTCGACACGCGTGAAGGTGCCGACGACGCGGGCCCGCGCTCTCAGGGCTCGCTCGTCGTTGATGCGATAGGACCGCGCGATCAGCTTGCCGACCACCGGCAGGAGCGAGCGGAAGAGGAGGCGCTGGGGCTGCGAGAACGTCGGCCCTGTCAGCGCGAAGAGCGCCTTCGGCTCGGGAAGGAGGTGGCGATAGGCGAAGAGGCGCACGGCAGGACCCAGCTCCTCGTCGAGCCAATCCTCGATCTCCGCCGCGCTCTGACTTCCCGCCATCGCGGTCGGGTAGAGCTGCGGCCCCGACCGTCTTTCGCGGTCCACGAACCGCAAGATGTCCGTCGAATCCGTGAAGCACCCCTCGGGCGTGATCAGCACGGGCACGCTCCGTCCTCTCCCGCGGACCTTCGTCCCCAGCATGTGGAGCCCCGGCACGTAGGGCTTCTCACGGTAAGGAATCCGCGCAAGGTCCAGCGCCCAACGCGCCTTCTCACAGAAGTGAGAGAACGGAATCGTCACCAGCTGGCAAGCTTCCATGCAGCACCTTCGCCATGAGGTTCGCGGTCTCGGGGATCATGGCCTCGACCGGCTGATGTACCAAGAAGTAGAGATCGTCCATCCCCTGCGCCGCCCATTCTCGCATCCGACCGGCCCAATCGGTGAGCCGCCTTTCATCCAGCGGGTCGAGCTCGAGCCCTAAGTAGCGGATCATGACTCGCGGTTGCGCAAAGGACGTGTGCACAGCGTCGCGGCGTCCAGGTGTATCGGTGATCACCGTCGCCGTCCCATGGCGATACAGGAGGTTCACCGCTTCATCGATCAGAGCATGATTGCGAAACCATCCCGGATGCCGGAGCTCGACGGCGAGCGGCAGCTCCCGCGGCCAGAAGTCGAGCACCCGCTTGACGAGCGGGAGCTGGGCCGGGCCCAAGGTCTCGGGAAACTGCGCGAAGGCCAGACCGAAGGTCTCGCCGAAAGCAGCCATCCCCGTAGCGCACTGCGTCACGAGCTCGGCCAGCTCCGGAGCCGCCGGCCGCTCCGTGATCCCGCGATAAAGCTTCGGACAGAAGCGAAAGCTCGCGGGCACTTGCCGCCGCCAAGCGTCGATCCGAGGCGCGTCGAGCAAGTGATAGAAGGTGCTGTTCACCTCGACCGTGCCGTAGCGGCTCGCGTACCCCGCGAGGCGGTCGCTCGGCTTGAACTTCCAAATCGCCCCGCCGACGTGCATTCTCCCGGCACCGCCCCAGTCGAGCGCCAGGAAGGCCCGCGTGCGCGGCGCATCCGCCGGCAGCGCGAAGTCGATTCCCGATACGTTTTTGACCCGACCAAAGTGCACGATAGGAAGCCATGCTGAGATTACCGAAAGACGTCGAGAAGCACCCGAAGCGCGCCGCGCTCGAAGCCTACTTCTCCCGCAGCGAGCGGCCTCTGCGCGAGGGCGGCCAGATCAAGGTCTCGACCCTGGCCTTCGAGGCCAAGCTCCTCGTAGCACTCCGGGCGGTTTTCGGCACCGGCCATCTCGTGCAGGGTCTGGAGGCGATCGAACAACTCTTGGACCGTGAGAAGAAGGGCATTCAGCTCGTGCTCGAGAAAACCGGGAAGCCGCCGTCGCAGCGTATGTCTCGGCTGGTGTTTCTGGCAAACGACGGCGCCGAGCGCTTCGTGCGCAACGCGGAGTCGATGCTCATGCATCACGCCGATCGCGCTCAGGGCTGTCTGCTGGACGTGAACGCCGAGGCGCTCGGCGAAGCGCTGACGGCGAAAGGTAAGCCAGCCAAGGCCTTGATGATTGCGGACCGGAAGGCGCTCGGTCTCTTCCTCGCGAGTTTGGGCGACTTGCTGTAGGACGATCAGCTGTTCGCCGCAAACACCTTCCGGAACACCTCGGTATCCCGAAACCGGCGCGCGATCTGCGCGATGCGCGGCGTTTGCGCTTCGAACCATTCCCAGCGCGGCGTCCACAACGTCATCACCGACAGATACACGTCGATCAAAGACTGCCGCTCGCCGAGGAACCAATCCCCCTTCGGCGCGGCGGCCCCCTCGACGTTGCGCCACATGCCTTCGCGAAAGGCCGCGATCGACTTGCGCAACTCTTCCTGGCTCGCCGTCGTCGTCACCCAGCGCTTCGGATCGTCGGCCACGGTGAACGTCGGGTAGATGGAGGCGACGAGGAACGTCGACCACCGCAGATAGTGAGCACGTTCGGGCGCGTCGGCCTCCGGCACCAAAGCCACGCCGGCCTTCTCGCAGAGATAAGTGCAGATCGCGAGGCTTTCGGTCATGATCTGACCGTTCGGCAGCTCGAGCGTCGGCACCTGCCGGAGCGGATTGAGTCGCCCGTATTCGGGGCTCTCGCGGAGCTCCTTCGGGTCGTGGAACCGCGTCTCGTGCTCGAGACCCGACATCGCCAGCACGATCTGTGGGATCGCGCCGCCCCATGCTTTGACCGAATGCAAGGTGTACGTTTCCATCCTGGCACTATACATCTGAGGGTATGGAAGAGCCGATCGAAATTCAATGTCCCTGGTGCGGCGAGCCCTTCACCACGTTCTTCGACCCGAGCGCGGGCGGACAAACGTACGTCGAGGATTGCCAGATTTGCTGTCGCCCGATCCTCATGGCCTTCCGTGTGGACCGCGGCCAGATCGCCTGCGACGTCGACCGCTCATGAAGCTTTGTCGGCCTTTTTACCGGAGACGGCATAGGTCGGCCACACCTTGCGCCAGCCGAACGAGCGCTTCCGGAAGATGTGCGTCTTCGCCGTGATCTCGGCGTACGGCATTTTGGTATAGGCCGCCGGCGTGGTGCTTCGCGGAATCAGGACGCAGATGCTGTTTTTCTCGTATGCCGTCTGATACGCGTTGAACCCGCGCTGCGCCCACGCTTGCAATCCATGCGCGTGAAACATCGACGGATCGTGCACCCGCAGATTTTCGATAAGCTTGCGGATCTCCGCCTCGCTCGCGTCGAACACGAGCTCGCGCACCCGCTGATCCAGTTCCGGCGCCTTGTAAGGTTTGACGACGTAGTCGTGCGCTCCGGCCAGCAGCGCGCGTTTTACCGTCTCCGGCCGGCTGTCGCCCGTGAGCACGCAGATCGGAAACTGCTCGATGAGCTTCAGATCGTTCAGCCGCTGCAGGACGTGAAAGCCGTCGTACCGCGGCATCTGTAGGTCGAGGACCAGCAAGTCCGCGTCGACGTCCCCGGCCAGGAGGTCGATGCATTCGCCGCCGTGATCGCAGACTTCGGTGTGGAAGCCGGCCTTCTGGAGGACCATCGTCGCGAGACGCTGATTGATCGGATCGTCTTCCGCGATGACAGCGAGTTTTTTGCGTGCGTCGCTCATGCCGCCTCCACGCTGCGTACCGCGCGCATGTACGCAGTGAACTCGCGCTCTAGTTGATCGATCGTCGCCGAGGTGGCGCTGCCGTCGCCGAGAGAGATCGTCGCTTCGAGCGCGGCGCATACCGCAGCCATCCCCGTGGCGCCGAGGTTTCCCGACGCGGATTTCAACGCGTGCGCCTCGAAACGAACCGACTCGACTCGCAACTCGGCTATGGCTTGCCGCATCACGAGGACGCGCGCTGGCACCAACTTCGCGAACGTCTCGAGGAGCTCCGCCAGCAAGCTCGGGCCGAGCTCGCGAATCTCGTCGAGCGCCTGATGATCGACCAAGAGCCACTTCTGCAACGCGTCGGCCAGGTTCTCCGCCTTCAGTGGCTTGGCGACGAAGCCGTTCATTCCGGCCTCGAGGCAGCGGGCCCGGTCGCCGCTCTCCGTGCTCGTCGTCATCGCGAGGATGGGAATCTTGCGCCACGCCGCTTCGGACGCGCGGATTGCGGCGGTCGCTTGATAGCCGTCCATCTCCGGCATCTGACAGTCCATCAGCACGAGGGCGTAACTTTCCGAGCCGAGCGCCGCGAGCACCTCACGCCCGTTGCCGGCGACGCCAACCTCGTAGCCTAGGCGCAGAACGAGCCCGCGCGCGACCATCTGGTTCACGAGGTTGTCTTCAGCGATCAAGACGCGGCTAGCCATAGCGGCCTTTCGGGTGACCGTGCGGACGTCCTTAGCCCGCGCCGAAATTGCGTTGTAATTCCCTGATTTCATAAGAAAATTAGGGATCGGGCGAGCCCTTTCTTCGTCTGTGCTAGAACCCTGGGACCATGAGCTCGACCAAAATCGCCGACGCCATCAATCGCCCGTGGCTCCTCGAGCGTCTCCTGCGCGAGCCGGGCCGCAACGCCTGGGCGATCCAAGATCTTCAACAGTGGCCCGAGCGGACGAAGCTCTACTTCCGTCAGCCCGATCACGAAGGCGCGCGCCTCGATTATCTGCTCCTGACGGGACATCCTGGCGCGCAGACGGCAGTGACGATCGTCCTCGACGGATCGCCCGAAGGCGTCAAGCCCTTGCTGCAACACGTTCCTACCGGCTCTTGGCTGGCGCGCGAGACGCCAGCCGACCTCCTTCCGACCCTTCAGGCCCTGGCACCGGACGCGAAAGCGTACCTGGAGCAACGCATGGAAGTGACGCGCGCGACGTTCATTCCGGCCCATAAGGGCTCGGCGACGCGCCGCCTCGTAGAAGGCGATGCCCTGGCGTTGGCCAAGTTCAAGGGCGCGCCGGAGCGTGCCGCGCCTGGTTTCGTCCAATGGATCCGCGGCGCTTGGCTGTTCGGCACCTGGGAAGGTTCGGAGCTGGTCGCGATCGCGTCCACCTTCGTCCGTGTGCCGGCCGTCGCCGAGCTTGTGAGCGTCGAGACGCGACCACAGGATCGCGGCAAAGGTTTCGCGACTGAGGTAACCTCGACACTCACGAAGGTCGCACTCGAAGAGTCGGTCCTTGTAAGCTTGACCGTCCTGAAAAACAACGAGCCGGCGAAGGCGCTTTACGCCAAACTGGGTTACTCGGCGCGCGAAGACCGCATCTGGTTCGACAACGGCGTCGGCTCTGCACCTTGAGTTGACGCATTGATCGAAGAATTTTGGTACATCGCCCTCGAGCGTAGCGGCCCTTCCCAGACCCTGGACTCCCGGCTGCGCAAGCCGCTGATCCAAGATCGCGTCGGCGCCGACTGGGCTTACATGGTCCAGGAGGACTTTCCCCTCGTTTACTTCGTCAACTATGACTATCTGATGCGTCGCCTCGGGCCATCGGCCTCCAGCGCTTGCGTTCACGCGGTGCTGCGCAATCCGAAGGAGGACGTCGCCCTGCGCGTTCCGATCGTTCCCGGCTTCACCTTCGCCGGCTACGACCTGATCGAGCGGAAGACCGGCGTCAGCGCGCTTTCCAAGGGCACTGGCTTCGAAGACGTCGTCAATGCGTCGGAGCTGAACGCCTCCGGACTCTTGGCGAGCTTTGACCTGGCGACCTCCGTCCGCCGCAACCTCGTGGCGAAACACCCGGACCTCCCGCGCGCGAAGTGCGAGCTCATGGCCATTTGGAGCCGCCCATGACCGTCGAGACCGAAGAAGACCTGGTAGCCTTGCGCAAGATCGGCGGCATCGTCGCCGATTGCCTGCAGTTCATGGGAAAAAATCTCGAGGTCGGCATGACGACCTTGGACCTCGACGAGCTCGCCGCCGAATTCCTGGAAGAACGCGGCGCCCGTTCGGCGCCCATCCTTACCTACGGATTTCCCGGCACGACCTGCATCAGCGTCAATCACGAGGTCGCACACGGCATTCCGAGCGAGAAGAAGATCAAGGCCGGCGACATCGTCAACATCGACGTCTCCGCCGAGCTCAAGGGCTACTTCGGCGACACCGGCGGCTCCTTCATCGTGCCGCCCGTGAGCGCCGATAAGAAGCGAGTCTGCGACGCGACGCGCGCCGCGCTAAAGGCCGCCATGGCCGAAGCCCGCGCGGACCGGCCGATCAACGCCATCGGCAAGGCCATCGAGCTCGTCGCCGCCAAGCACAAGATGAGCATCATCCGGAACATCGGCAGTCACGGCGTCGGCCGGGCCCTGCACGAAGAGCCGGAGTTCATCGCCTCGTACTTCGACCCGCGCGACAAGCGCGTTCTGAAGGCCGGGATGGTCATCACCATCGAGCCGTTCCTGTCGACCGGCGCGACGCGCGTCAGCGAAGGCGACGACGGCTGGACGCTCTACACCCGCCCCAAGTACGTCTCCGCGCAGTTCGAGCACACGATGGTGATCACGCGCGGAAAGCCGCTGATCATGACGATGCCGACGAGCGCCTGAGGCTTACTCCGCGGCGGAAATCGAGAACGACGCAACCAGGACGTAGCGTTTCGAGGCGTCGAGGTAGTACGCCTTGGCTCCCGAGTAGCTCTCGACGCTGTGGACGTAGGCGTACGTTTCGTAGCCCGTCATGTCGACGCCCGAGAGCCCGCCCTCGTCGCCGAAGAAGTTCACCTCGGCCAAGACCTTCTCCCATGCCGCTTCGTCGAACGGCGTCAGATCCATCGCGGCGAAGTATTCGTTGCCCTTTGGGTAGATGACGCGCCCCGCGCCATATTCCTGGCGCAGAAACTGCTTCAGCTCCTGCATGTGCGGCTTCGTGAACTCGCCGCCCAGGACGGCCTTCCAACTCTCTTCCAGCTTGATCTCGCTCATGCCCCTTCAATCGCTCGAACATGGCCGGCGATCAAGTCATTTATGCGCTCGGGCAACTGTAAAGTGACGCCATGAGCCGCGTCGGCCCCGCCGTGCTCGAAGAAAGGCATTCAAGCTCCCCTGCGCGCACCCTGCTTGCGGATCGTCTCGCAAAAGGTCAGCACGTCTTGCATCGCGTCGCCGGCCGTCGCATCGGCGCCGCACTGCGGACAGCTCGCATCCACGGCTTTTGTCGTCTGTACGAGGTGCATACGGCGTTCCGTCTGCTCGAACTCGTGGTGACAGTCCTTGCACTCAAATGCCACGCTCAACGACGTGATCACGTCGAGGTATCCGTTACTGGCGCCGAGGAGGTTGGCGAAGCGGATGAAAGCGGTGGAGCAGCGATGCAGCTCGACCTCCCGCTTTCCGGCAAGGCGCTGGAAGGCCTTCACCCAGATCGCGTGCCCGCTCGCGTTCACTTGCGAGATGCGCGCTAGGTCGAGCACCAAGGCTTTCCCCGCAGGCAGAGCTTGCTCCATGTCGAAGAAGGCGGGTTCGGCATGCTCGTCGAGCGCGCCACTCAGGACCACGGTACCGTCAGCAGAGCTTTGTGATTTCCAGTGCATGCCCCCTCTTCGGAGCCACTCGGTGGGACTTGAGTGGTGTCGGGGGCTTGGGGCTTGGTACAATCGGGATAACAGCAGGAAAGCAGGCTTGGGGGGGTAACATGCATCGTCGTCGCTTCGTGGCGCGTTTGTGCGCGACACCGTTCGTCGGATTCGCGGTCGTGAGCTTGGCAGGATGCTCTGACGAGCGCGACGCGAGCGGGCGCTCGCAGATTCGCGGCAAGGAGGATCCGCAGAGCATTCAGTCGTTCGCGTACTACCAAGGACTCGGACCGGCGGAGACGCGAAGCCCTAGCCGCTCCGACGGCACCGACTCCTCGATGCCGTGCATCACGGCAGGCGACATCTTGGCAGGCGCCGAAAAGACGTACGACTTCTGGCACGGCCACAGCCGCCAGCACAAGTTCACGATTACGGGCGAGAGCTTCCTGAAGCTGCAGGAAGGCCAGGCGATTGAGATCTTCACGGACGTGGTCGACGGTCACCGCCATGCGCTCGCCATCAAGCCGACGAGCCGCTGCACCGAGGCTTGCTGAGGTGGGGGTACTTTGCGCAAGGCGAGTTAGGAGGACCGGTGTGGAGCGTCTGGTAAGCTCGACTTCGTGATCATCCTAAGACTGTTCGTCCTATTCTTCTGGTTTTCCGGCGGTATGCTCGCCATGGCGGCCCTCGCGCTCTTTTCGCGCAATCGCTATGAGCTCATGCCGTTTTACGCGCGCCGCGTTTGCCCCACGGCCTTACGGATCCTCGGGATCGACTACCAGATCCGCAACGTCGAGCGCCTGTCCGCGCACCAGCCGTGCATTTATGCCTTCAATCACCAGCACATCTGGGACATCTTCTTGCTCGGCTGCGTCATGCGGCACCGGACGATCGTCATCGGCAAAAAGGGCCTGCGCAAGATCCCCATCTTCGGCTGGGTCTTCCCCCGCGCCGGCAATCTCTACATCGACCGAGCCAACCCTGAGAAGGCGGTGGCCACCATGCGCGAGGCGCACCGGCGCATCACGGAGGAGGGCCTTTCCGTCATCGTCTCGCCCGAAGGAACGCGCTCAGGCAAGCGGGGGCTCCTGCCGTTCAAGAAAGGACCGTTTCATCTCGCGATGGGCACGAACCTGCCGATTCTTCCGATTGCGATTTCGAGTATTCACAAGAGCCCGCGGTGCGTCGTCGCCGAGGCCTTGGAGCCGATCTTCCCGGTGACGATGGAGAGCTCCGTCGAGCTGCATGCGCGCATGAAAGCGGCGATCGACCGGCTCGACGCCGAGCTCGCAACGGGCGCTCAGAAGCCGTAGACGGTGAAGCCGCCGTCGACGGCGAGGCACTGCCCGGTGACGTAGGAGGCGGCGTCCAAACAAAAAAAGGCGACGGCTCCCGCCGCTTCTTCCGGTGTCCCGACGCGACGCATTGGCGTGCGCGCGAGGATCTCGGCCTTGACCTTGGGGTCGCCCAGCACCGGCGCCGCCAGCGGCGTATCGATGTACCAGGGCGCGATCGCGTTGACGCGGATCCCGTCCTCCGCCCATTCGACGGCGAGATTCTTCGTCATCTGGATCATCGCAGCCTTCGTCATCGCGTAGGGGACGCCAGAGCGCAGCGCCGTGAGGCCGGCAACGGACGAGACGTTGACGACCGCGGCACTCTTTCTGGCTCGCAGCAGCGGGTGAAGAGCGCGGCAAAGTGCGAACGAGCTCTCGAGATTGGTCGCAAAGATCGAAGCGATCTCCGCATCCGAATAGTCGACGGCACGGCGGCGGACGTTGGTGCCGACGTTGTTCACTAAGATGTCTAAACATTTGAAATTCTTGGAGATTGACGCGGCGACGGCCGCGCGCCCCTCTGGCTGAGCGACGTCCGCGACAACGGTGTGCGCGGCGCCCCCGGCTTCGCGGAGAGCTTCGAGCTCAGTGGCGCCGCGCGCGACGGCGAGGACCGTAGCGCCGAGGCTCGTCAGCTCGAGCGCGACGGCGCGCCCAATGCCGCGACTGGCGCCCGTGACGAGCGCATTCCGACCATCGAGGCGCCAGCGGGTCTGCATGCGCCGATTGTAACGGCGATCGGCTCAGTGCGCGATGGCGGAGGTATCGCAATCCGAAGGCACACCCTCGGTGAACCCCTTGTTGAACCATGCCATGCGATCGGCCGAGCTGCCGTGCGTGAAGGAGTCCGGGACAACATGCCCTTGAGACTCGCGCTGCAGACGGTCGTCACCGACGGCCGAGGCTGCGCCGAGCGCTTCCTCGATGTCACCCTTCTCGAGGACCCCCTTGGTGCGATCCGTATGGCGCGCCCAGACGCCGGCGAAGCAGTCCGCCATCAGCTCGGTGCGCACGGAGGCGGCGTTACCTTCACCGCTACGCAAGAGCCCCAACTGATTTTGTACGTGGTGTCCGATCTCGTGCGCGACGACGTAAGCGGTCGCGAAGTCGCCCTCTGCCCCGAGCCGTTCCTGCAGCTCGCCGAAGAAGTCGAGGTCGATGTAGACCTGCTTGTCTCGGGGACAATAGAAGGGGCCGACGGCGCTGGAGGCCATGCCGCATGCGGAGTCGACGCGACCCGAGAAGAGCACGAGCTTCGGCTCCTGGTAGGTGCGGCCCATCCGGTTGAAGAGCTCGTTCCAGACGTCTTCAGTGTCAGCGAGCACGACCGCGATATATTCCCGTTGTGCAGCTTGCTCCGCCGTCTCCGGTCCGGACTGCGTCCGGCTACCCGAGTTCAGGATGGCCGACGGATCGCCCGTGAAAAGAGCGTAAATGATCGCCATGATGATGCCGCCGCCGCCCAAGACGCCGGCGGTCTTCGCGCCGCGCCGGTCGACCAAGTTGCCACTCTGTCTGCGTCCGCGCCATTCCATGCTCGTCTCCTCGACTGCGGGTAGATCGACGGCGAGGAAGCAAGTTTCAGACCAACGTGATACGACTGCGTTCCGACCCAGATTCGAGCACGAGGAGCAGACTCATGATTGCCAGCGGCACGAAGCTTCCTGATTTTCGCCTCCAAAACCAAGACGGCAAGTGGATTGCCCGCGACGATCTGCGCGGGAAATGGGTCGTTCTTTACGTGTATCCGAAAGACGACACGCCAGGATGCACGGTCCAAGGCAAGTCCTTCACGGCGACCAAGGCCGACTTCGTCAAAAAGAACGCCGTCGTCCTAGGCCTGAGTGAAGACGACGTCGCCTCGCACAAGAGCTTCTGCAATAAGTTCTCGTTTTCGATCGACCTTTTGGCGGATCCGGACAAGGTGCTTCTTGGCTCCCTCGGCATTGGCCAGAGCGAATGGAAGGGCACGCAGTACTGGGATCGCACGACCGTGCTCGTCGATCCCGAGGGCACGGTGCGCAAGGTCTACGAAAAAGTGAATCCGACCGGTCACGAGCAGGCGCTGCTGACCGACCTCGCCTCGCTCGCCAAGTGAATGCGGCCATGAGGTGACGCGGTCATTGGACCGCGCATCCGAACCGCTCGTCTATCAAGCGCGCCGAAACCGTAGCGATCGGCGCCCAGGCTCGCACCTGCATCGCCTCCCGGTCCACGCCGAGCGCGATGAGCGGCAAGAACTGCGCGTGGTACGCCCTGCAAAACGCCTCGTCCTGCTTCAGCACGAAGAGGCAAGTGCAGACCTCTTTGGCGTAGTAAGTCGGAAAGATCGCGACCATCGCCCGCATGCGCGCGTTCGCCGCGATGCCGAGCGTCACGAGCCCAAGGATGATCAGGATGCCGAGGGCAAAGCGCTTCATCGGCCCACCACCGCGGCTGCGACGTGTTTAAGGAAAGTGCTGGTCGAGAACGACTCGTCGCGATCGTCCGCCGTGCGCACGACGACGATGTCGAGTGATGGGATCACGTAGATCGCCTGCCCCCAGTGGCCCATCGCGGCGTACGTATCCGCCGGAGCCTCGGGCCAGTAGAGCACGGTGTCCCCTTCCCCCGAATTCAGCCACCACTGCGCGCCGTAGCGCTGCTTTTCCGCCGGCGTCGCCTTGATCGCGGGTGCCAAGGTCCGCGAATAGGCGACCCAACCCTCAGGCAGGATCCGCTCCCCGTTCCACAGGCCGTCGCGCAGAAATAGGTAGCCGAATCGCGCCAAGTCCCGCGGCGTCGCATGAACATACGACGAGGCGACGAAGCCGCCGTGCCCGTCGCGTTCCCAAACCGCGCTGCGCATCCCGAGCCGATCAAAGAGGGCCGTCCAAGGCAGCGTCCTGTAGCGGGCCTCGCCCGCTGCCTGGCGCACCGCGCCCATCAAGAGATTGCTGTCGCCGCTCGAATACGACCACTTCGTCCCCGGCGTCGAGCCCAGCGCGAAGGCGGCGACGAAAGCCGCCATGTCGGCCTGTCCCTCCCCATAAAGCATGCGGAGCACGGAGGAGTTGAGCGGAGATTCCTCGTACGATTCCTGCCACGCGAGCCCCGAGCTCATGTGCATCAAGTGACCGATGGTGAGCGCCTTGTGCGCCTCGTCGCGACCGAGCGCCGGCACGAGCTTCGCGACCGGATCGGTGAGCGCCATCTTGCCTTCGCCGACCATGACGCCGACGAGCGCGTTCAAGAAGCTCTTGCTGATCGACCAAGCGACGTGCCGCCCATCGGCCGTATAAGGTGCGCGATACTTTTCGTAGGCCAGCTTGCCGGCGCGGATGATCACGACACCGTCAGTTTTCATGCCGGGGCCGAAGGCGTACGCCTCCGCCGCCGCGTAGGCCTCCGGTGCGTCCTCCCACTCAGCCGCTGGGAACGACGCTGCCTCGACGCGCGCCGCGAGCAGCGCGCTTAGGCACAACCAAAGTCTCACTTTCGAGCCCGGAGCCTTCACCCGTCACCCCAGCCTTCTTCAACGTCCTGTGAAAGAACTTTGCGAACGCCGATCCAGCGGGCGCGACAGTCTCGAATACCTCGCGCGCCTCCGCTTCGTCGAGCGACATGGCGTCCTGCCACAGGTCTTCGAAGATCAGCTTGGTGGCGCCGATCGCCAGGGACGGAAAGGCGCCGTCCTCGATCTCGCCGAAGCCGACCGTGAAGAGCCCGTTCCACAATGCTTTCAGCCGCCGGTTGAAGTCGGCCTCAGAAGCCTTTCCCTCGAGGCTCAAAGCGGCCCGGAGCGGTTTCGACGTCTGGGGCGAGTCCTCCAGCAGCAGCTCATAGAGCTCCCGCGCCTCCGGCCCCAGGATCATCTCCCGTGAGGTCGTTTGCGCCATTTTGAGCATGGCCGTATAGACCTGCCGCGAGAAGAAGGTCGCGCGCCCCTGGTACCACTTGGCGTAGACGACCTCTCGACTCGCCGACAGCTCGGTCCGCATGTGCCAGAGGTCGACGACCCGCGGATCGGCGTCCGCGGACCAGTCCCACTTCATCGCACTCTTCGGGTAGAGCTTGTACCAAAGGGACGCCGGATCCCGCTCGTTCTTGATCGGGTACACGAGCAGGATGCCGGAGTCCTCGATGGCGCTCAGGGCTTTCGCGCGTTTCATCCCGGATCCTAGTCTATGGTGCGGTCTATTTTTGGAAGGCCGCCTTCGCGGCGCGGAACGCCGTCACGTCTGAGAATGTCAGCGACACGCCGCGTCCCGTCAAGGGGCCCCCCTTCAGGGTCGGCATCTGCACCACCACGCCATCCACGATGATGGCGAGCTTATGATCCGGCGCTCGCATCGACAGTTTCGAGAGCTGCGCCGCGTCGCTCTCCGTGAGGGTGAGCGCGATCTCGCGCCGTTCCTCGTCCGTGGTCAGATCGTACTGGTTCAAGGTCAAAACGTCACCGGACGCGACGAGCAGGCTCGCCGCCACGATCAACATGGACATCATCTTCGGACTCCTTGGTTTTTTCTTAGGTTGGAAACCTAGACCAAGAGCCTCGGCGGGCCGCGGCCGGAGCCGAGCTGCGTGATGTATGTCTTCTTTCCGGGCTTAAAGAAAAGGAAGGCGCGCACCCTGTCGTCCGTGGGACCGGGCGCGCGCATGGTAGGCACAAATGAGGAGATCTGGAGGGATTGGCAAGTGTCCTTGCCGTGGAATACATCTGGAGTCGCCGGGCGAACGAGCGCCTGGTGGCTGCCGTTAGAGCTCGCGGTCAACACGGAATCCGCGCAACTCTCGGCAAGCGTCCGCGCTGTCCTGGACCCGTGCTCTTCCTCCAACGCGCGCTGAACGCTCAGCGCGACGTAAAGAAGAAGGAATGCACGAATCCACGCCATGTTTGGGCGCCTCCACCCACAACTTGTGTTCCCCTTGCGGGGTGTCAAGGGGCGGGGGCCGTCTTCTCGACGTAGTACTCGTAGTCGCCTTCGTAAGTCCTGAGCTCTCCAGCCCGAATCTCGAAGACGCGCGTGACGATCTGCTTCAGAAAGTGCCGGTCGTGGCTAACGACGAGCACGGTGCCGTCGTAGTCCTTCACGGCGTTGAGCAGAACCATCCTGGATTCGATGTCCAAGTGGTTCGTCGGCTCGTCGAGCACCAGGAGGTTCAAGGGGCTCGCGAGCATGATCGCCAGCACGACGCGCGCGCGCTCGCCGCCGGAGAGCACGCGGATCTGCTTCTCCACATCCTCGCCGCTGAAGAGGAAGGCGCCGAGCAAGTTGCGCACGTAGCCGACCGAGGCGTCGGGAATCCGAAGCGAGACTTCGTCGAAGACCGTGCGCTTGAGGTCGAGCTGATCGAGCGCGTTCTGGCCGAAGTAGCCGATCTTCACCGAGGCGCCGACCGTGATCGTGCCCGTGGTCGACTCGGTCAGGCCGACGATCGCCTTTAGCAACGTGCTCTTGCCAGCGCCGTTGACGCCAGTGAGCGCGATCTTGTCGAGCCGCTTCACGACCCCGGAGACGCCGTGAAACACCTCTTTCAGGCTGCCGTCGTCGCGCTCGTAGGTCTTGCTGACGTTGTCCAGGCGGATGACGTCGTTGCCGGAGCGCGGCGGCGAGGCGAAGGCGAAGTTGATCGTCTTCGTCTCGGTCGGCATCTCGAGGCGCTCGATCTTGTCGATCTTCTTGACGCGCGACTGCACCTGCGCCGCATGCGAGGCACGTGCGGCGAAGCGGGCGATGAAGTCTTCTTCTTTGGAGAGCATCTCGCGCTGACGCTCGAAGGCGGCGACCGCTTGCGTGCGACGGATGTCCCGCTCGCGCAGATAGAATTCGTAGTTGCCCGAGTAGGTCGTCAGCTTGCGATCGGCGACCTCGACGATCCGGGTCACGAGGCGGTTCATGAACTCGCGGTCGTGGCTGGTCATCACGTAGGCGCCCTTGAAGCCAGCGAGGAACGCCTCGAGCCAAAGGATCGACTCGATGTCCAAGTGGTTGGTCGGCTCGTCCAGGAGCAGCACGTCGGGGTTCAGCACTAGAATTTTTGCCAGTGCAATTCGCATCTTCCAGCCGCCGCTGAAGCGCTCGACCGGCGAGTCGTGGTCGCGCGGCTCGATGCCCAAGCCCGTGAGCACTTCGCGGGAGCGCGCCTCGAGGTCGTAGCCGCCGCGCTGCTGGTACTCCATCTGCGCTTCGCCGTAGCGCTCCATCAGCTTTTCCATCTCGTTGTCCGTCAGCGGATCTTCGGCGCAGCGCTCGAGGCGCGCCTCCGCTTCTTGGATGACGACGGCGAGCTCGGACGTGCGGCCGGCGCCGGCCTTCACTTCCTCGAGGGCGCTGCGGCCTCTCATGTCGCCGACGTCCTGGGAGAAGTAGCCGATGACGCAGTTCGAATCGATGGCGACGTGGCCGCCGTCGCTCGTGTCTTCGTTCGTGATGATCCGAAAGATCGTCGTCTTCCCGGCCCCGTTGGGACCGACGAGGCCGATTCGGTCGCCCGGACGCACTTGGAAGCTCGCATTCTCGTAGAGAACGCGCTGCCCGCTGCGTTTTGTGACGTTGGTCAGATGGATCATAGGAGGGACACAGCTTACGCCACGCGCCGCCGCCGTGCTAGCTTTGTATGATGAAGACTCGGCTAGCCGAAGCTCCGGACTTACCTGGCGTTTACCGCTTCTTCGACGAGGCTGGGGTCCTCTTGTACGTCGGCAAGGCCAAGCGCCTCAAGCGCCGCCTGGCGGTCTATCGGGGGGTCCCGGAGAAATCTCGGCGCAAGAAGCACCGCAAGATTCTGAAGATCATGCGCCTGGCCCGGTCCGTCAGCTGGGAGACGACGCTTTCGGACCTGGAGGCCTGCGTCCTCGAGATGCGCCTGATCCAGAGCTTGAAGCCGAGCCTGAACGTCAGCGGGCGCTTCAATGACTACTATCCCTACATTGGGATGCGTCTCATCCAAGGCCGCCTCTACTTCCGCATGAGCGCGCGGCCAGAGAAGCTGGAGGGCTACGAGGCCTTCGGGGCGTTCCGCTCGCGCGAGGTTACCGGCGAAGCCTTCTATGCGCTCCTCAAGCTTCTGAACTTCGTCGGCCACAAAGAGAAGAGCCGCGCCGGGGCCCACGGCTTCCGTCAGATCCCTCAAGGGTGGAGGGAGGATTGGATCCTCTTCTTCGCGGGCAAGTCGCGCGTGGCGCTCGAGTCGCTGAGCCTACGCCTCCTGGAGAGCGCAGGCGCTCGGGCGCGCGCGGGAGAGATCCAGGAGTCCCTGGAGACGCTCCAGCGCTTCTGGGAGCTCGAAGCCGTGCCTTTGCAACGGGCAATACGGGACACGCGGTATGAAGGCGCATATCCCGTTCCGCAAGCGGAGCGGGACCCGCTCTTCATTCGGTGGCGGCTGCCAAACGCCGCTCCCTAGTGCGTCTCGACCGTAACCTCATGCCTCCGTCCGTCATCCAGCAGCGGAAACACGGCCCCCGCCACATCTTCCCCGTCGACGATCAAGCGCTTCACGCCGACGCCGCTGTCGCCGCGCTTCAGTGTGAGCGCATAGTTACTGGTCTTGTACTTGTAGTTGACCTTGCAGCTCTCCCAGCGCGGATTCAAGCAAGGCGCGACGCGCATCTGCTCCGCCTCTCGCTGAATCCCGAGAAGACCTTCGACGAGCAGTCGATACATCCATGACGACGAGCCGGTGTACCAGGTCCATCCGCCCCGCCCCGCGTGCGGTGGCCGCGCATAGACGTCCGCAGCGACCACGTACGGCTCGACCTTGTAGACCTTGCATTGCTCCGCCGTGGTGCCGTGATGAAGGGGATTCACGATGTCGAGCAGCCCCCATGCCTTCTTTGCGTCGCCCAGCGTTGCATACGCCCAGGTCGCCCACACGGCCGCGTGAGTGTACTGACCGCCGTTTTCCCGCACACCCGGGACGTAACCTTTGATGTACCCGGGATTGTCGGGCGTTTGATCGAAGGGCGGGTCGAAGAGCTGGACGATCGCCTCTTTTGGCCGCACCAGGCGGTCGAACGCCGCATTCATCGCCTGCGTCGCACGCCCGAGATTATTCGTGCCGGAAAGCACCGACCAGGCCTGCGGCAGGATATCGATCTGACACTCCGCGCTTCGCGCCGAGCCCATCGGCGCGCCGTTGTCGTAGAACGCGCGCAAATACCAAGCGCCGTCCCAAGCGTTCACCTCGACGTTCTCGCCGAGCCGCTTGCCCTCGAACTCGCAGACCCGTGCGAAGGCGTCATCTCCCCGCGCCTCCGCGAGCGGCACGAACTTCCGCAAGACGTCGATCAGGAAGAACGCGAGCCAGACGCTTTCGCCTTTGCCTTCGATGCCGACGAGGTTCATCCCGTCGTTCCAGTCGCCGCAGCCCATCAACGGCAGACCGTGCGTGCCGAACTTCAACCCGTAGCGAATCGAGCGCACGCAGTGCTCGTAAAGCGTCCCGACGTCGCCCGAGGTCCCCGGCTGATCGTAGTACGCCTCCTCGTCGTGGCGAAGCTCGCGCCCTTCCAGGAACGGCACCATCTCGTCGAGGATCGCGGCATCACCGGTCGTTTTCACGTAGAGCGCCGTCACCAAGGGTAACCAAAGGTAATCATCAGAGAATTTCGTCCGCACGCCACGGCCGCCCGGCGGATGCCACCAGTGCTGCACGTCGCCTTCGCGAAATTGGCGCGCGGCATTGCGGAGGATCTGCGCCCGTGTCAGATCCGGCGCCGCGTGCAGGAGCGCCATCGAGTCCTGGAGCTGATCTCGGAACCCGAACGCGCCGCCAGACTGATAGAACCCGCTGCGCGCCCAGAGTCGACTCGAGATCGTCTGGTAGACGAGCCATCCGTTGCACAGGAAGTCGAATGACGGATCCGACGTCTCCACCTGGACCGCGCCGCAGAGCTCCTCCCACTTCTTGCGTACGGCCTTCAACTCGCGCTGCGCTGCGCCCGGTACGCCGAAGATGCGGATCAGATCGCGAGCCTCGGCCCGATCCTTCCCGCAGCCGAGCGCCACTACGACTTCGCGCTCCTCGCCCGGCTTCAGTGTGATCTCGACCTGAAGCGCGGCGCACGGGTCGATCCCGGCGGCGACGCGCCCCGAGAGCCGCTCGCGCTCCAGCGCTTCAGGCTGCGCCCAGGAGCCGTCGCGCCCCAGGAACTCAGCGCGATCCGCCGTGCAGCTTTTCGCCGTCGGCGTCATGTGGAAGAAGGCGACGCGGTCACGGAAATCGTTCGAGAAGGAGTTCTGCGCGAAGAGGGCGCCCAGCGTGCCGTCGAACTCCGACACCACGCTCGGCGCCGTCCGCACGCGGTGCTCACCCATCACCCAGGCGACCGCCGCGGTCACCGTGATCCGCCGCGCCTTTGCGGAGCGGTTCTTCACCCGCAGGAGCGAGTATTTCACCGGCGCCTCGGCGGCGACGAGGATCGTGAGGTCCGTCGCGATCCCATAGCGCTCGTGGTGAAAGCTCGAGTAACCGAAGCCGTGACGAACCGTGTAAGGCTTGCCGGTGCCCGCGGGCAACAGGGTCGGACTCCAGATCTTTCCGGTGCTCTCGTCGCGGAGATAGATCGCCTCGCCGACCGGGTCCGATATCGGGTCGTTCGACCATGGCGTCAGTCGGAGCTCGTGCGCATTCTCGCACCAAGTGTAGCCGCCGCCCGCCTCCGTCACGACCGTGCCGCAAACCGCGTTCGCGATGACGTTCGACCAGGGCATCGGCGTCGGATTCTCGCCGCTGACGTCGATCACGTACTCTTTGCCGTCCGAGCGAAAGCCGCCGTGGCCGTTGAAATACACGCGATCCGGCTCGGGCTTCAGCGCCTTCGGATCGGCCGGCTCCGCCGTCTCCGTCGTCGACGGCGCGAGCTTCGGCATCTTCTGCTCAAGGCGCAGCACTCGACCGATCTGATCCTCGAAGCTGCCGGCGCGATCGCTCAGGACGACGCGCGCCACGGCAAGAAAGAGCGTGCGGTCCTCGTCGGTGAGCTGGTGCGTGCGCCGCACGAAAATCCCACCCGGAAGATCGAGCCGCGGCGTCTCGCCGAGGACGCCGACCGCGTTCAGAATCTGATCGTGCAGCTGCTGGCGATACGAAGAATCGTCCTCGTTCCAGATCACGAGATCCGCGATGAATCCCCGCCGCCGCCAATAGAGGTGCGCCGTCAACGCTTGGCGTAGGAAATCGATCTTCGCGACGTCGGACACGCGCACGAGCAGGATCGGCAGGTCGCCGGAGATCCCGTAAGCCCAGAGCGCCGACTGCGGCCGCCGGTTCTTCGTTAGGGTCGCCGCCGGAGGTCGCATCGCCGGGTGCGGAAACAGCATGAATCCGGCCAGCCGGTTGAAGCCTTGCGCCGCCGCCGCGCGAATGTTGAGCTGCTGCAGCACGATCTGGCCCTGCGTCCACGCCAGGTCGAAGACGCGATCCGCGTGCGATTTGTCGCCATAACGCCGCACGATCTCGGTGCAGCTGTTGCGGTCGCTGCCGACGCCCATCATCAAATCGACGATCACCGTCCCCTGGGGCGGGATCCGCACGCCGCGACGGATCGCGAGCGCCGGGTCGAGGACCGAGCCCGCGCTCCCCGTCAGCAAGCCCTTGCC
This sequence comes from Pseudomonadota bacterium, assembly GCA_031416315.1. Lineage (GTDB taxonomy): Bacteria > Bdellovibrionota_B > Oligoflexia > Oligoflexales > CAIYRB01 > JANOTL01. The sequence goes on along the minus strand of JANOTL010000192.1, from coordinate 17,313 downwards.
GGCGATCGGTCGCCGCGCGTCTCGCGTTCGTCCGAGGAACGCCGCGCGATCGGTCTCGAAGGAAGAGGTCCCGGTCGCGCCTTCGCGCACCCGCAAGGCGTGCCAGAGCCACGGGAATTTCTCGCCCTCGACCCGCGGCCGCCGCGCCGCGAGGATCGCGTCGTCTCCGGCCAGGATCTCCGTTTGCACGAAGAGCTTGCTGAAAGCCGGATGCGCCTCGTCCGCGCCCTGCGGCGCCAAGGCGATCTCGGCGAAGCTCGTCAGCTCAAGCGTCTTCGCCTGCGAGCTGCGGTTGTGCAAGGTGATGCGCCGAATTTCGAAGTCTTCTTCGGGTGATACGGCGATCTGTGTGTGCGTCTCAAGCCCCCGCTCAAGCCGCCTGAATTCGGCGCGCCCTTCGGAGAAGATCGCCTCGTACCGGTCCGCCTTCGCGAACGTCGGCCGATGCCCCATCGACCAGGTCGCATCGCCGTCGACGTCGCGAATGTAGCAGAAGAGGCCGTTGGAGGCCGTGGTCGCGTCGCCACGCCACCTTGTGAGCATCATGCCTTCGTGCGCGCTGTACCCGCAGCCGTCGCTCGTGACGACCACGTGATAACGCCCGTTTGAAAGCAAATGCGTCTCCGGATGCGGCGGGCTTGCTTCCTTGACGATACGCAGCTGCGGCGAGTCGTCCGTCGCCAAGTCGCCGACGTCCCCCGTCTCCGTGCCGTGATACGGGAACGGCGCCGTGCGCGGCACGTTCTCCTGGAGCAGCAAGGACGTCGCCTGAAACGTCGGATCGAGCTGCAGACGTCGCTGCATCGGCTGATCCAACAACAGATGCACGAGCGAGAGGAAGCCCATGCCTTGGTGGTGCGCCATGAACGAGCGGATCACCACGCGATCCTGGTTCGGCGGCAGGCGCGAAGGCGTGTAGTCGATCGCCTCGAAGAAGCCGAAGCGGCCTGTCAGGTCGTCGCTGGCCATGCGCTTCAAGTTCGCCGTCGCTTCCTCGGGCGCCACCATCAAAGCCATCATCGACGCGTAAGGCGCGATGACGAGGTCGTCGCCTAAGCCGCGCTTGAAGCCGAGTCCCGGCACGCCGAACGCGCGATACTGGTAGGTCAAATGCGCGTCGGTGACGTGATAACCGGATTCCGAGATGCCCCAAGGCACGCCACGCTTGCGTCCGTAGGCGATCTGCTCGCGCACCGCGGCCCTACACGTTTGCCCGAGCAAAGTGTCCTCGTGATCCGGCAGGACGAGCATCGGCATCAAATACTCGAACATCGAGCCGCTCCACGAGAGCAAGAGCGGCTCGCCGCCGAGCCGCGTCAGCAAGCGGCCCAGCGCAAACCAGTGCTCCTCGGGAACCTGCCCGTGCGCCACGGCAAGGAAACTCGCGAGCCGCGCCTCCGAGGCGAGCAAATCGTAATAGCTCGGATCCCGCCGATGATTCTCGACGTTGTAGCCGATCGCGAAGAGCCGGCGTCCCTCGTCGTAGAGGAAGCCGAAATCGCAGGCAGCCAGGGATCGGGCGCGCGCCGCGAGGCCCCGTAGCCGCTCCGCGCGCCGTGCCACGTCGTCGGCGTTCTCCCCGTTTTCGCGCTCTCGTTTGGCTGCTTCCCGAAGCATCTCCACCGCGTTCGTCCACCAGGCGTGCTCTTCCACGTCCTGGGACACCTCCTCGCGCACGTCTTCCGTTGCCTGGATCCCGCGCGAGAGCTTCGCCTGGGCGTCGGACGGGAACGGATCCTCGGCGAGTTTTTCCAGGCCCAACGCGAGGACGAGCATGCAGCCGCAAAAGTTGCCGCTGTCCACCGTCGAGACGTAAAGCGGCCACAGAGGCTTCAACGTCTTCGTGTCGTACCAGTTGTAGAAGTGGCCGCGATGGCGCTCGAGCTTCTCCATCGAGACGAGCGTCGCTTCGATCCGCGCCATCATGTCTTCCGTCGTCTGGAAGCCGAAATCGTGCGCGCCGAGATCCGACAGCAGCGCCAAGCCGACGTTGGTCGGTGACGTCCGATGCGCGATCTGCTCCGCCGGATACTCCTGATAGTTGTCCGGAACCAGACGCGAATCGTGGTCCGTGACGAAAGTCTCGAAGTAACGCCACGTCTTGCGCGCGAGCTTCATCAGGAAGCGCCGGTCGTGGTCCGTCAAGTTCGGCTCGCGCGCCGCGATCGGCCGGCTCACCCACCAAGCGATCAAGGGCGACAGCGCCCAGAGCGCGATGAAGGGCGCCGCCGCCGGCCCCACGAACGGTGCTGCGATCAAGGCAGCGATCGTGACGCCGCCCATGGCCCGCATATGCGTCGCTAGATCGCTTTTGACTTGGCGCTCGACGTCGTGCGCGGTGTTCCATTCCAAGAGCTTGCGCCGCGTGAAGACCATCCGGGTCGTCGCCCGCAACACGGCATCGAGGCCGATCGCTGCGTCGTAAGGCAAGAGAACCAAAGACAAAAAAGACTGAGTCAGTTGCCTCACGGCGGCGGCGCTGACGAGCCGCGCGTGCAGCGGCCAGTCGCAGTCGTCCGGTTTCTGCAGCGCCTGCTGAACCGTCGAAAACAGCGCTGGCAAAGCGACCAACGCCAAAAGCGTCAAGGCGACGACGACCGGAGCCGGCACGATGAGCCAACCCAGCAAGGCGAAGATAATCGCGGCAGGCGCGACGAGGCTGCGCCGAAGGTTGTCCGCGATCTTCCACCGCGATAAGCCCGATAGCTCGTTGGCCTGCTTTTTCCCGTTCTCGCCCTTGACCCAGGGCAGGAGCCACGGCGCGATCTGCCAGTCGCCGCGGATCCAACGATGCCGCCGCGAGGCATCCGAGCGGTAACGCGCCGGGAAGTCCTCGTACAGGATGACGTCGCTCACGAGCCCCGAGCGCGCGTAGCAGCTCTCGATCAAATCGTGGCTGAGCACCCAGTTCTCGGGGAAACGCCCGTCGAGAGTCGCAAGAAATGCGTCGACCTCGTAAATGCCCTTGCCGATGAACGAGCCTTCCTGAAAGAGATCCTGATAGACGTCGGAGACTTCGCGCGTATACGGATCGACGCCCGCGTCGCCCGCGAAGACCTTCGCGAACATCGAGCTTCCGAGGCTCCCGAGCGTCGTCGCCACCCTCGGCTGCAGGATCGCGTAGCCTTCGGTGACGCGTTTTTGCCGCGCGTCGAGCCGCGGCTTGTTCAAGGGATGCGCCATCGTCCCGATCAGGATCCGCGCCGCATCGCGCGGCAGCTGGGTATCCGTGTCCAGGGTGATGACGTAGCGCACGTCGATCAAGGCGCTCGTGTCGCCCTCGACCCGTTGGAAGCGCGCGAATGGATGCGCCGCGCCGCTACGCAGCGCCCGTGTCAGCTCGATCAGCTTCCCGCGCTTCCTCTCCCAGCCCATCCACAGCCGCTCTTCGGCATTCCAGAGCCGCGGCCGGTGAAAGAGGAAGAACACCGTGCTGCCGTCCTTGCCGTAGCGCTCGTTCAGCGCGCGGACGCCAGTCGCGGCCTGCTCGATCAGCGCAGCGTCCTGCGGCAGGCTCTCCTCGGCCGCGTCGGGAAAATCCGTGAGCAGAGCGAAGTAAAGGTGGGGATCCCGGTTCGCGACGTAGCGCACCTCGAGCGAGCTCAGCAGATGCTCGATCCCGGCGGCCGAGCCGATCATCGTCGGCACGACGACCATCGTCCGCGACTCCGCCGGCAGCCCATTCTTGAGTTCGAGCCGCGGCAAGCGCTGCGGCCGCGCGAACATCGTCACGATCCAGTTGACGATCGAGACGCCGATCTGGCTCGCGACCAGGAATGCCGGCACGGCCAAGGCCGCGGAGCTGCTCCAGGTGATCACGGCCGTAATCAGCGCCGCGAGGACGAGGCTCGAGCCGACGTAGAACGCGACCCGGTTGTCCTTCACGCGCCGTGAAAGCCGCACGCTCAGCGGCGGCTTCTTCTCGAACAGATCGTCCTCGAGGTCTTGGACGCCGCTGGCGACGAGGTATTGGCCGACGTGCGCGCCGGCGCCATCGCCGGCGGCGGCCGCGACCGAGCTGGCACGCGCCAGGGCCGCTTTCGCGACGTTGAGCTCGCTCTTCTCCGTCTTTTTCGCCAGCCGCTCGACGACGTGCCGATAGCTGTCGCGCGTCGCGAAATCCATCGAGCTGTAAGCGCCCGCCGGATCCTCGCGGAGCACCGCCTCGACGACGCTCGAACCCTCGACGAAGTTCCGCCAGTCGTTGGCGTCTAGGAAGCGGAGGCTCGCGATGTGGTTGCTGATGCTGAGCTGGTCCGCGGCCTCGAGGTGACTTTCCGCCTGAAATTGCAGCTCGAGCGTGTGACCTTGCTCCGAGAGCTGCTGCTCCAGCCACGTGATCGGCAGAGTTTGCACGGGAAATTGCGCCTGGAGACAACGCGCCAGCTCCGTGACGAAGACGATCGACATGCGAGGATTCGAGCGCGCCAGCTCCGCCATCACCGGCAGGAGCTCGCGCGAGGCCTCGCCGGAGGCTTGTGCGATCCGGTCCGCCCAATAGGCCGCCGTGTTTCGGTCGATGCACGCCGCGGCGACGTGCGACGCGATGTTGCGCAAATTCTCGATCAGCGCGAAACGCAGCATGATCGGGATGGCCCACAGCTCCCCGATCTTGAGCGAGGCGTTCTCCTGATAGCCGGCGATGAAGGCGGCGAGCGCTTGCTCGTCGACGCGGCCGTCGACGTGCGAGACCAGCTCGAGCGCCATCCCGTAGACCCGGGGAAAGCCGGCCCAACGGCCGCTCTCGAGCCGCGGCAGCTCCCTGCTGTAGCTCTTGGGAAGATGCCGCCGCGCGGTCCGGATGTTCTCTTCGATGAGGTAGAAGTTGTCGAGCAGCCAGATCGCCGCCGGCACGACCCGCTTTCGGGCTTTTGCCGCCGATTCGACGAGACGGAACGAGCTGATCAGGATCTTTTCGTTGCGCTCGAGCCGATCGACCATCACCTCCGGCCCGGCGCGGCGCTCGATGACGTCGGTCATCGCAATTTCGCGCGCGTAGGCCGTGAGCTGATCGTGGGTCATCAGGCTCCGGTCGAAGGCGTTGGACATGTGGCTCAGAGCGCGCCGAGGAGCCGTGCTGCTGAGTCACCGCGCCCGATCTTGCAGAGGCGCTCGGCCTCGACCAGCGTCGTTTGGTGGCGCCTTATGTCCATGTCCATGATCCGCAAGCCGTAATCGATGGCGCCGCGAAGCTCGTTCTCGGACCGGTCGCTCGCGCCGTGAAGATCGCCGTACAGAGACATGAGCTGCTGGCGGCGCGCGTCGTATTCCTCGAGGCGGCCGAGGCTCGCGGTCAATTCGGAGGCTGCAGGCGTGCGGCGCAGACGACGCAAGATGCGGGCAGTGTGAGAAATCATGACGCGAGCTCCTCCGAATTCATCAGGTCTATCCTTACCATAGCAAGCCTTGTGCCATGGTTTTCTCCGTGGAAACACGTTCGTGGGCGGAAAACTGTCTCCAATTCGATTCACTTTAGGATGCATTTTGGGAAAAGGAGATGCGGCGCACGAAGCCCGGGCTCAGTGCGCCGCCGTCTGAGTAAGGCCGAGCCTTACTTCTTCTGATAGGGAGTCTGGTAGGGACCTTGCGCCGGCGTCTCGTACTTCGGCTGCTCGATCGGCTTCGGCGCTTCGATCGGCTTCGAGGGCTCGTACGGCTGTTGCGCGGGAGTCTCGTAGCCTTTGTCGCCATTTTTGACGTCGACGTAGGTGCTTTGCTGGTAGCCGCCGTTGTCGTAGTTGTACTGATAGCAGCCGCAGTCCGGACGGTCGTAGCGGTAGTAGCGGAAGCCTCGGACGCCCCAGACGACGGGGCGGGAGAGAACCCAGGCGGCGCCGCGCAGGATGCGCGAGACGAGGCGGGGACGGTAGCTCTGATAGTAGCCGCCGCCGTAACCGTTATTGTCATAGCCTTGGAGAGCGGAGCCGTTCAGCTCTTTCGACGCTTCCATGGTCATCTCGAACTCGCTCGCTTCGTCGGACGCGAAGCGACCTTCGAGGGCGGTCGTGTCGTTGAGGTCGCCTTTGTAGGTCCGCGTCTCGGACTTGGTCGTATCTTCGTTGCCGTTCTCGTCGACCGGCACGCGCACGACGACGGTCGTCGGCAGCGCTTCGAACTCTTGCGCCATCTCGTCGGAGTGCGTGTCGGTCTCGACGGCGACGACTTGCTTGTCGTCTTTCTTGGCAACGGCGTCTTTTTCGTCGGCTTGTTTCGTGCCGCAGGCGACGACGCCGCCGAGCGCGAGGACGAGGGAAGACGCGAGGATCGCTCTTTTCATGAAGGCTCCAGAAGGTGGGGGAAGGCAAGAATCTGATCGACGGGAGAAGCACTGGGAGGGTTTTCCGCTAGGGGAATGGGCGGAATATATACTTTTCTATTAAAACGTCAATTTAATTTTAAAGTTCTAATTGATTCTAAAGATTCGTCAATCTTTTCTTGCGGTCCTCGAGCTCGGCGAGCGTCTTCGGCCAGTCGCCCCGCATCAACTTCGACAGGGAGCGGTCGGAAAACAATTTCCCGTCAGTCTGGCAGGTTGCGCAGTAATTGGTCTCGCTGTCGGCGTAGGCGATGCGCTGAACCGGGGCGCCGCAATCGGGGCAAGGCTGGCCAAACTTCCCGTGGACGGCCATGCCTTCGCGGAAGGCCGTGACCTTGGTCGGCCAGCCGTCGCCCGTCTCGTCGCGCAAGATCTTCGTCCACTCCAGAAGGACGCTATGCGTCGCGGCGAAGAGCCGCGCCAGACTTTCGTCGGAGAGTTTCCCGGTGAGCAGGACCGGAGACAACTTCGCGCGATGAAGGATCTCGTCGGAGTACGCGTTCCCGATGCCGCTGAACAAAGTTGGATCCGTCAACGTACGCTTCAGCGTGTGACTCTCGCAGCGCATCGTCGCCGTGAACTGCGCAAGGTCGCATGCCAGCGGTTCGACGCCGCCGCGATCGAATGCGGCGAGCGCGGCTTCACACCTTCCGCCCGAATGTTGAGCTCAGCGGCGGCTCCGCCGTCCTCAACAGAAACGGGCTCGAAAGCCGCACGGTCCTCAGGGTGGCCCGGAGGACTCTTCTTTCGAGGCACTCGACGTAAACTGTGACATCCGGAAGCTCCGGCATTCCGGACCTCGGCGAGTTGAGATATAAATTTCGCATGACCAAACGCCGCACGAGTAAAGCGTACAAACGCTATTATGACGATCCGATTCGCGCCGTCGCGGGGGATCGCGTCGCGCTCGGAGCGCGGGACGACGAATGGCCGGGGTGGATCTCGTGCACCCATCCCGATGGCCGCATCGGCTGGGTTCCGGAGGCCTTTCTCGCCGTCTCGGGCGACCAGGGCGTCCTTCTGCGCAGCTATGCTGCAATCGAGCTCTCCGTCGCCCAGGGCGAGGCGGTCGAAGTTCTCGAGGACGTCTCGGGTTGGTCCTGGTGCCGCACGGGAACCGGCGAAACCGGCTGGCTGCCGCACGAGGCCTTGGAGAGTGAGTGACGCAACGTTCGCTCTCGGCGACTGGCGGGGCTTTCTCTCCCGGCTGTTCGCCCTCCTCGCCGAGGCGCGGGTCGACGTCGCCCCGTACGAGCTCGACCACGTTTGCTATCGCGCCGATACCCTGGACACCTACGCCGCGAAGAAACGCGAGCTCGAGACCCTGGGGCGCCTTTTGACGGAGGCCGACGTCAACGGCCGCCCCATTGCGACCTACTATCTGCGCGAGCCTCTACGCTACGAGAACCGCGAGATCCGCCTCGTCGAGCTCCCCGCACCGAAGCCCTCGAAACCCACCGCAGCCGGCCTCGAGCACGCCGAGTTTGCCGTCGGCACCGAGAACATGGCGAAGTTCATGGCCTTCGATACGACCGGCATGGCCAAAGCGGCCAACCCCGAGATCGAGCTCTCCTTCGGCCCCATCGCCGCGAAGTTCCATCCGACCTCGCTTCTCGACGTGATCCAGACCGAGCGCGCCGCAGGCGCCGTCTCCGTCGAAGCCAAGCTTCGGGCCTACGTCGGGGCCTGGGCAGAGGGCGAAATCATCGGCGATGTCGCCGCCTTCTTCGATCTGCCGACGCTCGCCAGCCTCGCTGCCGCGCCAGATCATGAGCTGCGGGCCCTGGCCGTGCGCCGACTGAGGCTTTGAAACCCGCTCCCAGCTTGCTTTTGCGGCTGCGGGTATGCGACAACCCGCGGACCATGGCGCACTGCCCGTACGACAAGCTGACCGACCTCGAGCTCGAGCTCGACGGGATCCGCGCATGGCCGAACATCGTCGAGATGAGCCAGGGCGTCTTCTACGTAAAGTCGAAGCCTTTCCTGCACTTCCATGAGAAAGACGGCCAGCGCTGGGCAGATTGCAAAGTGGGCACGAGCTGGCAGAAGATCGAGGTCCCTTTCGGGGCGAAGAAGATGGGTCGCGCCGCCTTCTTGAAAGCAGCGAAGAAGCTCTACGAGGCGATGTACCCATGAAACCGTTCAAACGCAAAACCGGCCCGCGCGTCGATCCCGTCACCAATGCCCTGACCTCGCAGATCGCGTCGGTGCGCCGGCGTCTGCAGGAGATCAAAGAATACAAGAAGGTGATCGCGACTGAAGGCCTCGTGCCCGACGTCGACGACAAGCGCCGTGAGAGCGAGCTGATCATCCGCCTCCTTCGTCTCGAGAAGAATCTCAAGGGCGAAGGCCGCACTCCGGCCCCTCGTCCTGCCGCGACCGAAGCCGAAGCGCCCGAGGGAGCCCCTGCGAAGAAGCCGCAATCCCGGGCCGCCGCGCGCTCGCAGTCCAAAGCGCGTCCTACGACTCCGCGCCGCGGCTGAGCCCCGTAAATGTCCCTGGCTCGTGCCTCGAAGCCCAGGTTACTTTCGAGGCAGGAGACACCCCCACATGCTCACGCAAATCGGCATCCAGGGTCTGGCCATTATTGATTCTTTGGAGATCTCGTTCTCCGAGGGCTTCAACGTCATCACCGGCGAGACGGGGGCCGGCAAGTCGATCCTGATCAAGGCCCTAGGCCTGCTCCTCGGCGCCAAAGCCGCAGCCGAGACCGTGCGCCGCGGCCGCGAGGCAGCCACCGTCAGCGGCCTTTTCGAGGTCCCGGCGAGTCATCGCTCGACCGCGGTCCTGACGGAGCTCGGTGTCCCGATGGAAGTCGACGGTGACTCCTTCCCCGTGATCATCCGTCGCACCGTCAACGCCAAGGGCCGCTCCCTCGCCTGGATCAACGACATCCCGGTCACAGTGCAAGCCTTGAAGGACTTGGCCTCCACCCTGATCGACGTCTTCGGCCAGCACGACAACCTGAAGATCCTCGATCCCGCGATGCACGTGCACTACCTCGATCAGTTCCTCCGCGACCGCTCGCTCCCGCGCGTTTATGCGGAGAAGTACCGCGAGGTCCTCGCCTCGACGAGCGAGCTCGCCGCGATGATTGACGACGTCCGCACCAAGCGCCGCGACGCCGACTACCTCGCCTTCCGCTGCGACGAGTTGGAGAAATTCTCTCCCACCCGCGAAAACTACGAAGAAATCCAGGCACTCTGCCGCAAAGCCGGCAACGTGATGGCGGTCGTCTCCGCCCTCGAGAACGCGCAGAAGCTCGTCGACCAGGGCGCGGGCGGCGAGCCAGTCAGCACTCCACTTTGGGAGGCCGGCAAAATCTTGTCGAAGCTCGAAAGCGTCGCCCCTGACTTCAAGCTCCTCGCCGATCAAGCTCACGAGCTCGCCAGCCGCATCGACGACCTCAGCTTCGGCGTCGGCCGCGCGATGTCCGGCATGGAGATCGACGAAGGCGACCTCGAAGGTGCGCAGGAACGCCTCGCCGGTTATCAGGAGCTCTTCCGGAAGCTCGCCGCTTCCGACATCGACCAGCTCGTCGCGGAGCACGAGCGCCTTCGCCGCGAGCTCCAGTTCGTCCACTCGGCCGCCGTCGAGGTCCAAGACCGCATCATCTCGATCTCCTCGAAAGTCGAGACGCTCGAAGCGCTGGGCACCTCGCTTTCGACCGCGCGCCGCGACGCCTGGAAGATCGTAAAAAAGCGCATCGAGGGCGAGCTGCACGAGCTAGCCATGGTGGGCGCTGCGATGGACCTCGAGCTGATTCCGGCCTCGCGCGCCGTTCCTGCGATCGACGTTGCGCTCTTTGGTCCCGCCATCGCCGCCTCGTGGGGAGAGCTCGCGGATAAGCTCTCGGGCCTCACCGAGTCCGGCGCCGAGCGCGGACAGTTCCTGCTCCAGGCAAACCCGGGTGAAGCCATGCTCCCCTTGCACAAGATTGCCTCCGGCGGCGAAGTCTCGCGCATCATGCTCGCCCTGAAAAAGGGCCTCGCAGCCGGCGCGGACACCTGCATCCTCGTTTTCGACGAGATCGACACGGGCATATCCGGTCGCGTTGCCGACGTCGTCGGCCGCAAGATGCAGGAGCTCTCGACCGATTTCCAGGTGATCTGCATCTCGCACCTGGCCCAGGTCGCGGCTTTCGCCGAGACGCACTTCGTCGTCGCCAAGCACGGCAAGGGCGAGCGCACCGAGTCGACGATCACCAAGCTCTCGCCGAAAGAGCGCGAGGAAGAGGTCGCGCGCCTTCTGTCCGGCTCCGAGGTGACGGCTTCCGGGCTGGCGAACGCGAGACAACTCATCCAAAAAGCCTCCGTCGCTCGGCAAGAGGCGACGGTCTCGGCGAAGCCGACGGTGAAACCCGCGGTCGTCCCGCCGAAGAAAGCGCCCGGCCGCTCGACCTCCGCCCGCATCTGACCGCAAAAAGGCGGGCGCCCGCCCCGGCATTGCTGCCGAGGCGGGACGCGGGGTGAAGGGCCGTGCGCACGCGGAAATGGAAGTGGTAGGAAATGGGCAGAGCGCGGCCCAGCCAGCGCGGGAATGTCCGGCCGGACCGTCTCGAGATGGGCGCAGAAACCGATCTGAACTCAGCTACAGCCGGTGGTGTTCCCACAGGTATTGCATTTAAGGCATGAGCCGTTGCGCACGAGCGTCATCGCCCCGCAGTCGGGACACGGATCGCCCTCGTACCCCTTCATTTTAGCCTCGGCATACTTCACGGCGAACCGGTCGAAAGCTTTCTCCGTGAACGCGTAAGCCGGCGCCTGTTTCGGCCCCTGCCCGTGTCCGTTTCCAGGACTCGCGAGCCCGTCGGCCGAGAAAAAGGCTTCACCCGTCAAAGGTCGCGGCGTGATGAAGGTGGTGCTCTCCTCGCGGTCGCGCGCCAAGAGTCGTTCCTCGTGATCGGGCTCCTCGAAGACCGGCGTCGAGGCCATCGCTCCCGACCGCCCCTTTCCGCCGCCGCCCTCGTTCACCTCTTCCGGCGCCACGTGCACCAAATCGTGACGCCCCAAGTAGTTCAGCGCCAGGTCCCGGAACACGAGGTCGATGATCGAGGTCGCGCGCTTGATATTGTCGTGGCCGGTCACCAGGCCGTTCGGCTCGAAGCGCGCGAACGTGAACACGTCGACGAATTCGTCGAGCGGCACGCCGTACTGCAGTCCCAGGCTCACCGAGATCGCGAAGCAGTTCATCATGCTCCGGAGCAGGGTCCCTTCTTTATTGATGTCGAGGAAGATCTCGCCGAGCGAGCCATCTTCGTAGTTCCCGGTACGTACATAGATCGTGTGCCCGCTGATCTTCGCCTTCTGCGTGTAGCCGCTGCGCCTGCTCGGAAGCGGTTTGCGTGCCCGTACGTACTCGCGCGCCGCGATCGCTGCGATCTTCTTCACCTGCTCGACGCGGTCAGGCTCGTGCTCGAGGATCTGTTCCCACTCGTGCGCCACGGCGTTCAAGGGCTGGCTGAGCTTCGACCCGTCCCGGTAAAGCGCGTTCGCCTTGATCATCGCCCGCCAGGAATCGCGGTAGCACGCGGCGATGTCTTCGACCGAGGCTTCGTAAGGCATGTTGATCGTCTTGCTGATCGCGCCCGAGATGAACGGCTGCGCCGCTGCCATCATCCGAATGTGCTTGTCGACGCCGATGTAGCGCGTGCCCTTGCGTCCGCACTTGTTTGCGCAGTCGAAGACCGGCAGATGCTCGGCCTTGAGGAAGGGAGCCCCCTCGACCGTCATGGTGCCGCAGACGAACTCGTTCGCGGCTTCGATCTGATCCGCCGAAAAACCAAGTAATTTCAAAATATTACATTCCACCTGGTCGAGCTCACCGCGCGCGATCCCAAGGGTCTCGACGCAGAAGTCCTCGCCCAGGACCCACTTCGTGAACACGAACGAGATGTCGAAGGCCTGCTTCAGCTCCTTTTCGATCGTCTCCAGCAGGCGGTCCGGGAAGCCTTTCGCGCGCAAAGTCTCGTGGTTTACGTGCGGCGCATTCTTCAGTGTCCCATTGCCCGTGCAGAAGCGAACGATCGCCTCGATCTGATCTTGCGCGTAGCCCAGCTTCTCCAGTGCAGGAGGCACCGACTGGTTTATGATCTTGAAGTAGCCGCCGCCGGCGAGCTTCTTGAACTTCACGAGCGCGAAGTCCGGCTCGATCCCCGTCGTATCGCAGTCCATCAAGAGGCCGATCGTCCCAGTCGGCGCGATCACGGTCACTTGCGCGTTCCGGTAGCCGTACTTCTGGCCGAGCGCGAGCGCCTCGTCCCACACCGCCTCCGACACCGCCGCCAGTCCGGGCTCGCAGCGCTTGTGGTCGAGAGGCATCGGCTTTACCGTCAGACCTTCGTATTCGGCATCCGGTGCGGCAAACGCTGCACGGCGGTGGTTCCGCAGCACCCGGAGCATCGACTCCCGGTTCTTCGCGTAACCCGGGAAGGTGCCTAGCTCATGCGCCATCTCCGCGCTCGTGCGGTAGGCCTCGCCGCACATGATCGAGGTCACGGCGCCGGTGAAGGCCAATGCCTCCGGCGAGCCGTAAGGCATCCCCATGCGCATCAACAAGGCGCCGACGTTCGCGTAGCCGAGCCCGATCGTCCGAAAATCCCAGCTTCCCTGTGCGATCGCGGCGCTCGGAAACTGGGCCATCTGGATCGAGATGTCGAGGATCACCGTCCATATGCGGCATGCGTGCCGGAAGGCCTCGACCTTGAACTCGCCGTCTTCGAAGAATTGCAGCAAATTGAGCGATGCGAGGTTGCAGGCGGTGTCGTCGAGGAAGAGATATTCACTGCAGTTGTGGATGACCATGCCGTTGGCGACGAAGTGGTGCGTCTGTGGCTCGGTCAAGTCGAAGACGGGACGGTCGCCGATGTATTCCAGCGATTGCACGGAATCATCGAGGCGGTCGAGGTATGCGGTGACGGCTAGATTGAGTTCTTGCAGTTGGCGATTCTTGTCGCTCCCAGCGATGAAGCCGATCTCCTGCTCGAAAATGACACGTGAGCTCCGGCTGATTCTTAGCGAATGCATTTGCTGAACTGGGTATTCTTTGACGCCGCCCTTGCCGTCGGGGAGCATCGCCACGGTCTGGTGCGCGGCCCGTCGATTCCGATAGATCTTGCTCTTGATTCCGTAAGAGAGGAGGAGAAGCTGAGTCTGCTGCAGAAGGCGGATCGAACAGCTGTCGAGCGCGACGTACTGCGACTTTTCCCCATAGTTCGCGATCGTACCGTCAGCTGTGAACAAACCCCGAAGCACCGCCGTGGTCGCTTCGCGATTCAGCCGGAACGCGGCCTCGTTGAAAGCTTTGTTCTCGCTTCCGGAGTCAAGAACCGCGTACAGCGAAATCAGATCGACGACACAGCGGGAAGAGGTTCCGATCCGAAGAGTCTGCTGGGGCTGGTTGACGGTCGATTGCCGTGCCCCACGCCCATCCGCGGCATGGTCTGCCTTGAAAGCTTGCAGACTTGCTGCGACCCGGTCGGCCACGGCCCTCTCAGAGGGCGCCAGCGTCAACATCGCGTTCTGCTGGTCGCCCATCAAGCAGCCGTCACCGAGCATCAGGCCGAGGAACTCGGCAATGCCTTCGTCGAGCTCGGTCGGTCCAAACGGCGGCTTCGATAGTACGATTCGATCGTCCTGCGTCAGCTGATGCGCCGGAACGTCGCCCCGATTCGCCGTCCAAACGAGATGGTCTGCGGTCAGTTTCAACTCGTAGCCGGCTTTCGTCGTGAGCCGATATACGGGTTTGATCCCGGTCTGAAACGCCGGCTTGACCGAATGCAAGGCTCCGTCGGATCCCAGGACCTCGAACGGCTCCTCGAGAAGCGCGTCGATCCTGACGGCTCCCCGTGATGTCGCGACCAAGGTATCGCCCGTGACGCAAGGGTTCGACGCATTGATCCGCCCATCCGCCGGACACGTATGCCATTCATTGATGGTCGAATCAAATTGCACGCCCGGATCGGCACATTGCCACGCGGCGGTGACGACGTCGTCCCAAAGCTCCCGCGCTTTGACCGTCCTCGCGACCGCCCCGTTCGTGCGATTCTTCAGCTCCCATGGGCCGTCCGCGGCGACGGCGTCCATGAACTCGTTCGTGACGCGGATCGAGTTGTTCGAGTTCTGTCCAGAGACCGTCAGGTATGCAGCCGAGTTCCAGTCCGTATCGAAGACGTCGACCTTGATGTCGGTGTGGCCCTGCTTGGCCAAATCGATGATCCTTTGGACGAAATTGAGCGGCAGATGCGCCTTGCGCGCCAGCCGGATCGCTTCCTTCAAGACCGCGTTCTGCCGCGGGTCGGTGCCGGCCGCACACGCCGCGACGATCGCCTTGCAGTGCTCGTCCATCGCCTTCGACCCAGCGACGAGCGCGACGACTTTCTGCTCTTCCTGCGACTTCCAATTCACGAACTCGAAGATGTCGGGATGATCTAGATCCAGGCAAACCATCTTCGCCGCGCGTCGCGTCGTCCCGCCGCTCTTGATCGCCCCCGCTGCGCGGTCGCCGATCTTCAGGAAGGACATCAGCCCCGACGAGTACCCGCCGCCTTCGAGCTTTTCTCCGGATCCGCGGATCGACGAGAAGTTCGTGCCCGTGCCGCTCCCGTATTTGAACAAGCGTGCTTCACGGACCCAGAGGTCCATGATGCCGCCGTCGCCGACGAGATCATCTTGAACGGATTGAATGAAGCACGCCGACGGCTGTGGCCGCTCGTAGGCACTGGTCGACCGCCGCATCTCTCCCGTCTCCGGATCGACGTAGAAGTGCCCCTGCCCCTTTCCCTTGATCCCGTACGCGTAGTAGAGGCCGGTGTTGAACCACTGCGGGCTGTTGGGCGCCGACATCTGGCGGGCAAGCATGTAGCAGGTCTCGTCATAGAACGCGGCCGCGTCCTCTTCGCCGTCGAAGTAGCCGTGGCGGCGCGCCCAGTCGGTCCAGCAGCCTGCGAGTCGGTGGAAGACCTGACGCGAGTCGGTCTCCCGCTCCACGCCGGGGATGCCGGCGCGACGCAGGTACTTCTGAGCCATGATGTCGGTCGCGACCTGGCTCCAGCTCTCGGGCACCGTGACCGCCAGGGACTGGCTTGCCGCGCGTCCGTCGGAGTGCTTCAGCTCCGACGTCCTCTCCACGAACTTCAGGCCCTCGTAGGGATGACCCTTGGTCTTGGTGAACCGTCGACCGAACTTCATCTCCGACCTCCCATTTTTGACAAAAAAGACCACCACGGCGCCAAAGACGCTGTTATTGCCCGGGAATCGCGATGTGGTGTGATTGCCTGCCAGAGAAGATGGTACGCAGCGTCGAAAAGCGAAGTCAACACTCGGCACACAAAATATGGCGTCCACAACTTATCCACAACGCTACATGTTGTGTGTCGGTTTTTCGCTGTGGAAGCTATCAACAGGAAAACATTTAGCCTTTGTGAATTTTTTGCCGTCTGCTCGACCCCGCGCGCAAAGGCTTATCCACATCCCCCAAAAAGGGATGTGCATAACCGCCTCGAGACGCGCCGCTCAGCCGCCCTTCTGGTCCGGCCGCTTCTTGAACGCCGCGTAGCGTTTTTCCGTGAAATACACGGGAAATTCGAGCTCGACCGTCTTTCCCGCGTCGATCCGGAAGCTCTGACCGAGGTTCCTGCGGTCGCTGCTGTCGGAAGCGCCACTGACGAAGTGCGTGAAGTTGTAGCTTCCGACGATCAGAGGCATCAGCGTCGCCTTCTCCAGATTCACGTCGAGCGTGTGCCCAATCAACGGCGCTCCCGCGGCATCGACTCGAATGAACTCCGTCACCTGGCCTGGACGGTGCTGCGGCTGAGGCACGATGTGCGCGTATCCGACGTTGAGCGTCTTGTCGCGCACGCTCGCGGGAACTTCGAACGCGACGTCTCGCGAGCCGCCGACGCCGACGAAGACCGGCGCCCCCTCGTCGATGAAGAGGATCGGGATGTCGCTGATGCTCTCGACGAACGGGAAGGTCTCGCCGGCGCGTGAGATGGTCACGTCTTTTTCGCCGAGGCAGCTCAAATCCGCCGCCGCGCAGCCGAGCGTCACCGTCACGCTGCGCGCGACCAGCTCAACGATTTGCCCTTCCTCCGGCGCGATCGAGATCAGCTGCGAGCTGTCGCTGATTCCCACCGTCGCCGGACCAGGAAGCAAAGGATACGTCTCGTTGAAGTTGAGCCAATGCCCCGCGTTGATCTCGACGAGCCAAGGACTCCCCATGATTCGCGCCGGCTGCTCGAGATCGACAGAGGGCGAGGTCGTGACGCGCAGAAGGGCAGGTTTCACGACGCGCTGCATGCCTTCTTCAAGCTCGACCTCCATGCGCGTGCCGTTGACCTCGAGCGCATATTTCCCCGGAAGCAGGAACTCCCACGAGCCGAAGCGCTGATACTTCGTGACGGACACCAGCTCCGCGACCGGCGACACGAAATACGAGACGTCGTCGCGCCCGTCTGCGTAGTCCGCGACCTGCACGGCCGCGAGCTTGTGCTGCACGACGAGCGGCGTCTCCGTGTCGGTCCGTGCCTCGAAGTCGACGTGCATCGGCACCATGCCGACGAGCAGATCGCGTTTGCCGTGGAAGACGTTGAGCGCATATCGCCCGGAGAGATGCTGGCGCGAGCGCGTCTTGTCGGACCGACTGCATTGGATCGAGAAGCTGTCGTTCGCCGTCGCCGGATGCGGCGGCACGAATTCCAGCCGGTGGACGACGAGGCGCTCCCGCTCTCCCGGGCGAATGATCACCGACTCGCTGGAGCAATCGGCGAGGACGAGATAGCTCCCCGGCACCAGGGCGACGTTCTCGCCGAACGTTCCCGACTGCTCGGAGACGAACTGCAAAGGCGCCTCGTTCGCCGTGCGATAGATCTCGTACGTGCCTGGTCCGGGCGCCTCGACGAAGAGAAAGCCGGGCTCCGGCTTCTTCTCGCAGCCGATGGCGAAAAAGCCTGCGGCCGCCAGAAGGGCGGCCGCGCCGAATTTCAGGGGCGCGGTGTC
>JANOTL010000191.1:0-22843 GCA_031416315.1 Pseudomonadota bacterium | reverse complement strand
AGCCCGGCTGGCGCTTGGCCGAGACCGAGCGGTTGAAGCCGTGGGTGTCGAAGCCCGAGACCACGGCGCGCACCTCGCCCTTGTCGATGGCGATGAGTCCGCCGTTGACGCGGGGCCTCTTCATCATCTCGGCTACGGCCTCGTGCGTCTCGACGTCGTATTCCTTCACTTCGACGTAGAGCACGTCGCCGACCTTGACGTCCTTCATCATGGTGTCGAGCTGCTTCTGCCAGCCCTTGTACCAAGGTAAGTCCATGATCTTGGCATAGCGCATGAGCGATTCGTACGGGATCTCGCCCTGCGGCAAGCCGAACGAGAGCTTCACGGTCGGCTCTTTCTCGGTACCGCCGAAGCCGGTGACTTGACCAAAGTAGAAGTCGTTGACCGTGAGGCTCCGGAGCTTGGTGAACATCTCCTGAGGCTCGGATTTGTAGCCTTTCAGGATGGTCTCGAGGCGCGCGAGGTTCCTGCGCACGGCGAGCTGGGCCGAGGTCTGCATGTCCTTGTCGAGGGTCGTATAGATCTTGAGGCCCGCGGCCGCGAGCTCTCGCGGGTCCTCGATGTTCAGCGCTTTCAGGACTTCCTTTTGCGCCAGCTGGTCCTGGACGAGCTGGACGAGGGCGACCTCCTCCGAGCGGAAACGGCCGCGGTTGAACTTCACCGGCGCGTCCCAAGCTTCTTTGAACTGCGTCTCGGAGACCCAGCCCTGCTCGTACATGCGCTTGATGACGTAGTTCTTGCGGTGGTAGGCGTTCTTGATCGCCTTCTCGCGGCGCTCCTTGGTGAACTTGATGAACGGGTCGTAAGCCGAGGGACCTTTCACCGAGCCGGCGATGAAAGCCGACTCGACGAGGTCTAGGTCCTTCACCTCTTTGTTGAAGTAGTACTTCGCGGCGATGCCGATCCCGTTGCCGTTGCCCGAGACGTAGAACTGGTTCAGGTAGAACTCGAGGATCTCGCGCTTGGAGTAGAGGCGCTCGAGCTGCATCGCCGCGATCCATTCGCGGAACTTCCGCGACACAGTCGGCTCCCACCAGCCGAGGATGTTGCGGACGGTCTGCTGCGTCAGGGTCGACGCGCCCCGCATGCGGCCGCCCTTCAAGTACTGGACGCCGGCTTTGAACATGGCGACGGGGTCGACGCCGACGTGGTCGTAGAAGTTCTTGTCTTCGGCGGCGACGAGCGCGTTGATCATGTGCGCGGGCACCTCGTCGATCGGCACGTAGCGACGGTGCGCGTTCGCGAAGATCGAGCCGATCTGCGTCTGCTCGTCGAGCATGTAGATGTTCGTCTCTTCGTTGATCCGCGCCACGATCGCCGACTTGCGCAGTCCCGAGTCGTCGCCGAAGTAGACAAGGCCATAGATCACGGCGAGGACGCCGAGGACGCCGGAGAGCGCGGCGACGAGCCCGATCGCGGCCGACCAGCCGGCCGTTTTGGCAAAACCTTTGACGCTGAGACCCATTCCGTCCCTTTCCAGGTCCCGCCCCCAAATCGCCAAGGGGCCGGAAAAACGCAGCACGATCCGGAAATTATGGCCAAAATCGTGGACCTTGTCGAGGCCCGAGGAGCGCCGCAAAGCCCGCATATGGAGTAGAATCGTAAGAGAATTTCCCCACTGCCGTCCCTCCCCTCCCGGGATCCACCTCCTCATGCGTCAATCGACTGTGTGCGCCGCCTTCGCGGCCGCGATCACCGCGCTCTTCGCTCCGCCCGCCGGAGCGCGCGTCCTCGTCTCGTTCGCCGACGTCGCCGAGCGCGCGATCCCGGGCGTCGTCAACATCCGCACGACGAGCTACAGCTCGGAGTTAGGCGCAGGCAAGAACCCCGCGCTCGACCTGTACCAGTTCTTCCTGAAGGGCATGGTCGTGCCGAAGTCGAGCTCGACGCACGCCGTCGGCTCCGGCGTCATCATCGACAAGAACGGCACCATCGTCACGAACTACCACGTGATCTCCGGCGCGAGCGTGATCGAGGTGCTCTTCGCCAAGAGCAAGAAGAAGGTGCGCGCGAAGATCGTCGGCACCGACCTGAAGACCGACATCGCGCTCCTTTCCGTGAAGGACGCTGGGCCGATCACGCCGCTCGATCTGGGCGACTCCGACAGCCTGCGCGTCGGCGACGTCGTCATCGCCATCGGCAACCCCTTCGGCTACGCGCACACCGTCACGACGGGAATCATCTCGGCGAAAGGCCGCGTGATCGGCACCGGTCCCTACGACGATTTCCTGCAAACCGACGCCTCGATCCACCCTGGAAACTCGGGCGGACCGCTCCTCGACACGCGCGGACGCCTCATCGGCATCAACACCGCGGTCGCGGCCGAGGGCTCAGGCATCGGCTTCGCCATCCCAGTGAACATGGTGAAGACCATCGTCCGCGACCTGGCGAAGTTCGGCAAAGTGAAGCGCCCCTATCTCGGCATCGTCGGCAAAAACATTCTCTCCAGCGACGAGGTCGAGTCGGCCGACGCCGGCGGCGGCGTCTACGGCGTCATCGTGTCGAACCTGATCGTCGAGGGCCCAGGCCACAAATCCGGCCTGAAGATCGGCGATCTGATCATGGGCCTCGACGTCGAGAAGGTGACGGACCTCAATCACCTGCAGCGCCTCATGAACTCGAAGGAGCCGACCGATCGCGTCCGGCTCAAGATCTATCGCCGCGGCAAAGGCGTCTCGTACGTGAGCGTCGCGCTGAGTGAGCTGCCGCAGGCGGCCGATCTACCGGTGGAGCGCGACCTCTTCTAGGCTTTGGCCCCCCGGGTCTCTAGGCGCGCGGAACTTCTGCACATCACCGGCCGATTTCACTGGCCGGTGGCGGAGCTTTGCCCCTAGAATCCCGCCGACCGCACCCGTGCCAAGACCCCTTTCGCGCGCGCAACCCCTTGATACCCGAGAGGTTTGTCGTCCATGCATCCTTCCGCCGATCAACGTCTCGTCAACGTCTTCAAAGGCCTCGTCATCGACTCTGTCCACAAGGCCAACAGCGGCCACCCGGGCGGCCCGATGTCGAGCATGGACTTGACGTACGTGCTCTTCAGCGAGTTCCTCCGCTTCGATCCCGAGGATCCGGAGTGGCAAGGCAGAGACCGCTTCATCCTCAGCGCCGGCCACATGTCGATGCTGCAGTACGCGATGCTCTACGGCATCGGCTGGCTGACGATGGACGATCTCAAGGCGTTCCGTCAGCTGCACTCGCGCACGCCGGGTCATCCCGAGAACTTCATGACGCCGGGCGTCGAGTGCACCACCGGTCCGCTCGGCCAGGGCGCGGCGATGTCGGTCGGCTTTGCGACGGCGGCGAAGCACCTCACGGCGACGCTCGATCCCGACCTCTTCGGCTATAAAACCTGGGTCATCGTCTCCGACGGCGACCTCCAGGAAGGCGTGGCGCTCGGCTCCGCCTCCCTGGCCGGCCACCTCGGCCTGGGCAACTTGGTCTGGATCTACGACAAGAATTTCGTGCAGCTCTCAGGCCCGACGAAGAAGGTGGTCTCCGACGACGACGCCCTGGTTTTCCAAGGTTTCGGCTGGCGGGTGATCAAGGTCGACGGTCACGATCACGCCGAGCTACGCAAGGCGTACACGGAAGCGGCGAAGGACGTCGGCAAGCCGACGATCGTCATCGCGCGCACCGTCATCGGCAAGGGTTGCGCGACGCTCGAAGACAGCTCGAAGACGCACGGCTCGCCGCTTCCGGCCGACGAGCGCACCAAGACCAAGGCGAAGATGGGGCTCCCCGAGAACGAGGACTTCCACTGCCCTGCCGACGTCCTGACGCACTTCCGCAGGAACTTCCCGGCGCTCGCGACCGCCTCGAAGGCTTGGCGCACCAAGCTCGAGACGAAGCTCGCAGACGCCAACTTCAAGAAGGCCTACGACGGCCACTTCGCGGATCTCGACGTGTCGAAGCTCTCCGAAGTGAAATGGACCGACAAGGCCGTGGCCACGCGCAACGCCTTCGGCGACATCATCAAGCAGTGGGCTCCCGAGCTCCCGCGCCTCTTCGGCGGCTCGGCCGACCTCGAGCCCTCCAACATGACCGGCGCCTTCGCCAAGGCGGTCGGCGACTTCGACGCGGAGAACCGCAAGGGCCGGAACTTGAACTTCGGCGTGCGCGAGTTCCCGATGTCGGCCTTGTGCAACGGCATCGCTCTGCACGGCGGCTTCGTGCCGTTCGACGCGACCTTCCTGTCGTTCGCCGACTACTCGCGCCCGGCTCTGCGCCTTGGCGCGATCCAAAGGGTGCGGGTGATCCACGAGTTCACCCACGACTCCTTCCATCTCGGCGAGGACGGACCGACCCACCAGCCGGTCGAGCAGGTCATGGCGCTGCGCGTCATCCCCGACTTCTACGTCATGCGCCCCGCCGACGCGCAGGAGACGGAGGTCTTGATGCGCAAGGCGATCGAGCTCGATCTGCCGAGCGCCATCTGCCTCACGCGCCAAAAGGTGCCGGTCCTCGGCCTTCCCCGCGACAAGGTGCTCGCGGCGAAAGGCGCCTACGCGGTTCAAGACTGCGACGGCACGCCGGACCTGCTCCTGATCGCGACTGGAAGCGAGGTCTCGCTGGCGCTGGAAGTCGCGGCTCAGCTCAAGGGCCAAAAGATCCGTGTCGTCTCGATGCCTTGCTGGGAGCTCTACGAGGAGCAGCCGGCGGCCTACAAGGAAGCCCTCTTGCCGCGGAAGGTGGTGAAGCGGGTGACGATGGAAGCCGGCACGACGCTCGGCTGGGATCGTTACTCCGGCACCTTCGGCCTGAAGATCGGCCTGGACCACTACGGCGCCTCGGCGCCGGCGGAAGTTCTGGCGAAAGAATACGGATTCAGCGCGGATCAAATCGTCGAGAAGATCCAAAAGCACGCGTTCAACTAACGGACGGCTGGCCGGCACACGAACTACAGGGAGTTGCTGCAATGACTTTGAAGATCCGACGCGCCGCCGTCCTCGGAGCCGGCGTCATGGGTGCCCAGATCGCGGCGCATCTCGCCGCGGCCGGCGTGAAGACCTATCTGCTCGACCTGGCCTCGAACGAGCCACCGGCCGACAAAAATCAGGCGAAAGCCGTGGGCAAGAACTTTCGCTCGGCGCGGGCCGTCCTCGCGATCGAGAACCTGAAGCAGCTGAAGCCGTCGCCGCTCATGTCGGCCTCCGTGCTGCAAAGCGTCATCCCGGGCAACTTCGACGACGACTTGTCGGTGATCGCCGATTGCGACTGGATCATCGAAGCCGTCATCGAGCGCTTGGACATCAAACAGAGCTTGCACAAGCGCATCGCCGAGTACGCGCGGCCACACGTGCCGGTGACGACCAACACCTCGGGAATCAGCCTCGAGAGCATCGTCCAGGACCTGCCGGAGGAGTACCAGGCGCGCTTCTTCGGCACGCATTTCTTCAACCCGCCGCGCTACATGAAGCTGCTCGAGATCATCCCGCACGAGCGCACCGACCCCAAGCTCCTGGCTGACACCTGCAACTGGATCGAGGAGCGCCTCGGCAAGGGCATCGTCTTCGCGCGCGACACCGTGAACTTCATCGCCAACCGCCTTGGAGTCTTCGCCACGCAGGCGACCTTGAAGCACATGGCGGAGCTCAAGCTCAACGTCGAGACGGTCGACGCGCTGACCGGTCCCTTGATCGGCCGCGCCAAGTCCGCGACCCTGCGCACGATGGACGTCGTCGGCTTGGACACGTTCGCCGCCGTCGCCAAGAACACCTTTGACCGCGCGCCGACCGATCCGTACCGCGACCTTTTCAGCGGTCCGGCATGGATCCAGGAGCTGATCAAGGCGGGCGCCCTCGGGCAGAAGTCGAACTCGATCGGGACGTACAAGAAAGATAAGGACGCCAAGGGTCAGACGACGATCCTCGCTTACCGGCCGGAGTCGAAATCTTACGTCGCGCAGGACGTGAAGACCTTTCCCTGGATGGCCGACGCGGAAAAGGAGCGCGACACCGTCAAGCGCCTGAAGCTCATCTTCGCGCAAAAGGACGAAGGCGCGCAGATGGCATGGCGCGCCGTGCGCGACGTCCTGAGCTACTCTTCCTATCTCCTCGAGGAGATCGCCGGCGGCGTGCCGAAACCGGTCGACGACGCGCTCATGTGGGGTTTCAACTGGGAGATGGGTCCCTTCGCCCTTTGGCAGGCTCTCGGCGTCGACGAGACGCTCGAGCGCATGCAGCGCGAAGACGTGCCGTTGCCGAAGTGGGTGAAAAAGGGGATCCAGTTCTACGCGCCGGGCAAGCAGCTCAACGCGACGACGGGGCAGATGGTCGCGATCCCCGTGCCGAAGTACGTGCACGGACTGCCCCAACGCGAGGCCAAAGACGCGAAAGGCGTCGTCCTCTCGAACAAGTCGGCGAGCCTCGTCGACCTAGGCGACGGCGTCGCCTGCCTCACCTTCCATTCGAAGATGAACGCGATCGACTTCGAGATCATCGACATGATCGCCAAGTCCGTGGGCAAGGTGAATGCGGACTTCCGCGCGCTCGTGATCGGCAACGAAGGCCCGAACTTCTCGGCCGGCGCCAACCTGAAGCTCATGATCGAGTCGATCACGGCCGGCAAATACGGCGAGGTCGAGCGCCTCTTGAAGGAATTCCAAGCCGCGCTGTCGATGGTGAAGTTCGCCTCCTTCCCGAGCGTCTCCTGCCCGCAGTCGCTGGTCCTCGGCGGCGGCTGTGAGGTCGCGCTCCACACCTCGCATCGCCTCGCCGCGGGTGAGACGTACGCGGGTCTAGTCGAAGCGGGCGTCGGGCTGATCCCGGCGGGCGGCGGCACGAAAGAGCTAGCGCTGCGTTGCTACGAGATGATGAGCCTAGCCGAGCGTCCGGATCCCATGATGTTCCTGCAGCGCGCCTTCCTCCTCATCGGCATGGGGCGCACGTCCTCCAGCGGCGCCGAGGCGGTCGAGATGGGACTCTTCCCCGCGGGCTCCACGACGGTCACGCTCTCGCGCGAGCATCAGATCGACAAGGCCAAGAAGCTCGGCCTCGCGATGGCGGAGCAAGGCTACGTGCCGAAACTGCCGGCCGTCGGCGTCAAGGTGCCGGGCGACCCGGGCATCCAGACCTTCAAGATGATGCTCTACAACATGGTGGAGGGTCGCCAGATCTCGCAGCACGACGCGCTCATCGGCGAAAAAGTCGCCACCGTCCTCTGTGGCGGCGAAGTCGACCCCGGCACGGCCGTGGACGAAGCCTGGTTCCTGGACCTGGAGCGCCGCGTCTTCCTCGAGCTCTGCCACGAAAAGAAGACGCAAGAGCGCATCGAAGCCATGCTGAAAACCGGGAAGCCTTTGCGCAACTAATCCTCGAGGAGCCTACGCATGAAAGCTGCATACATCGTATCTCCGCTGCGCTCCGCCGTCGGCAAGGCCTTCCGCGGGAGCCTGCGCGCCAAACGTCCCGACGACCTCTGCGCCGACGTCATCCGCGCCGTCGTCAAGGCCTCGGGCATCGACCCGGCCCTGATCGAAGACGTGATCGTCGGCTGCGCCATGCCGGAAGCCGAGCAAGGCATGAACATCGCGCGCTTCGCGCTCCTCCTCGCCGGCCTGCCGGAGAGCGTGCCGGGGGTGACCGTGAACCGCTTCTGCTCCTCCGGCATCCAGACGATCGCGCAGGCGGCGTCGCAGATTAAGGCCGGCGAAGCCCACTGCATCTTGGCCGGCGGCACTGAGTCGATGACCATGATCCCGATGATGGGCCACAAGGTCGTGGGCTCGCGCACGGTCATGGACGGTGGCCACCCCGAGTATTACCTCGGCATGGGCCTCACGGCGGAAAACGTCGCGGCCGACTACAAGATCACGCGCGAGGCGCAGGACCGCTTCTCCTACGAGTCGCACGTGAAAGCGGCGAAGGCGATCGAGGCCGGCTTTTTCAAAGACGAGATCGCGCCGGTTCCCGTCAGCTTCCGCAGCCCCGCGGCCGGCGGTGCCGCGAAAGTCGACACGCAGCAATTTGCCGTCGACGAAGGCCCGCGTACCGACACGACCGTCGAGGCGCTCGCGAAGCTTCGCGCCGCGTTCAAGACCGGCGGCTCGGTCACCGCCGGCAACAGCTCGCAGATGTCGGATGGCGCCGCCATGGCGCTCGTCTGCTCGGAAGAGTTCGTAAAAAAGCACAACCTGAAGCCGATGGCCCGCTTCGCCGGCTACTCGGTTGCCGGCGTGCCGCCGCGCGTCATGGGCATCGGCCCGATCGCCGCGATCCCGAAAGCCTGCGCGCAGGCCGGAATCAAGGCCGACCAGATCGAGCGTATCGAGCTCAACGAGGCCTTCGCTGCGCAGGCCCTAGCCGTCCTCGAGACCCTGAAGCTCGATCCGAAGCGGGTCAACGTCACCGGCGGCGCCATCGCCCTCGGTCACCCGCTCGGGGCGACCGGCGCGAAGCTGACCGCCACCCTCTTGCACGGCATGAAGCGCGACAAGCAGAAGTGGGGCCTCGTCTCGATGTGCATCGGCACCGGGATGGGGGCTGCGGGAATCTTCGAGTTGCTGTAAGCCGTTACTGCGGCGCAGTGCCCGGGTTCGCGACCTTGTCGGCGCGCAGCGCCTCGAAGACGTAACGCTCTTGCTGCCCCAGGGCCTGGCAGAGCGTGTCGCCGCCTTTGAAGCGATCTTTCACCGAGTCGCATTCCGCCATCGACGCCTGCAGGGCCGGACTCCCGTTCATGCGGGCGACGACCTCGGCCGTCGTCGTGTCGCAGTCGGCGTCGGCAGCCAGCGTCAAAACCGGCTCGGCCGGCGCTTCCAGCTTGAGCAGAGGGTCTAAGGCGAAATCCATCGCCGTGACGGTGTCGAAGTACTTGCCCGACGTGACGGTGGTGTATTTCGGCGTCTTCGTCTCGTCGTAGCTGAAAGCGACGATCTTCGTCGCCGGGATGGCCGGTTGCTCGCCGCGGTAGAACTCGCCGATCTGCTTGCCGGCGCCTTCCGCGATCGCGACCGTCGCCGCGCTCGTGCCGGTGAACGCGGTGGACGCGATGCCGCGGCGCTTGCCGCCCTGCTTCACGCCGTCGGGGCCGACGAAGGAGTCGACGCCGACGAACTTGGTGACGAGCTCGCCGCCGGCGATCTCGATCTGCGCGTTGAAGGAGTTGCCGGAGGATTGCACGTCGCTCGCGAAGGCGGCCAGATTCTCGATCGCAACGCTGCGGGCTTTGGCGCCGTCGAAGGCAAGGCCTAAGGCCTCGGTCTTTAGGACGCCCTTGATCAACGCATGGCGCCGGAATTCGGCGTTGACGTTCACGCCCTGACGGACCTCGACGCGCTCGTCGTGGTGCACGGTCTCGTGGGTCACGGTACCGAGAGCGCCGTCGACTGCCACCAGCTCGGCGCCTTTGGCCTTGCCGGCCGCGGTACAGAAGGTCATTTTGATACGGTAGCCGGACGGGACCGCCGTCTTGCCCGAGATCGTGAAGGCGATCTTGTCGAGATCCGGCGCGCCGACCTTGATCACGCGGCGCACGTCGGCGTCACCCGTGTTGACGAAGAAGTCGCCGTCGGCGGGCAAGGTGCCGGTGACGGCACGCAGCGCGTCCGCGCCCTTGGCGCCGACTTTCTTCATCTTGCACGTCGAGTTGGTCATGTCGGCCAGGTCCTGGACCTGGCGCGCGGTATCTTCCATCACCCGACATTTCGCCTGGGCGTTCCGGAAGTCCTCGGTCAAGGCGCGGACGCCTGTCCAGTCGTGCGCGGCTTGCGCGGAGACGATGGCTGCGATCAGCTCGGTGACGTCGCCGGAGAGATTGCCCGCGACGTCCTCGCCGAGCGTGGCGAAGAGCGGGGGCTGACCGACGGCGGCCAGACTTAGGCTCGCGAGCGAAGCCTTGAACACCGAGGCCGGATCTGGAATCGAGGCCAGGCCCGAGCCGATCGTCAGCGTGCCGACGCCCTCGGTTCCCGCGGCGCCGCCCACGCCGGTGACCGTGCTCGAAGACTCCTCCGCCTCGTCGACCTCGTCGTCTTCGGCTTTGCCGCAGCTGCTGGCCGCAAGGATCAGGGACACGAGCGCGATCATTTTCATGGGGAGCCTCCGTTGGTCACTGGGGAAAACCTCGGACCAAACCGTCGGCAACTTGACGTAAGAACGGTCATCTTCAGTCGTATTGAGGCCTTGCGTCAAAAAATCTCAAGTTTTCGGCAAAACGCGACGAAGCGCTCGCATCGGTCGGGCACTTAGGGGGAACCGCCATGCAGAAGGCCAAACAGTTCACCGGCATCGTCCTCGGCATCGCCGCGGTGCTCGCGCTGAAGTTCTACAACAAGGCAAAGACGCAGGATGAGCTGCGCAGCGAGCTGCGCGCAAAGTGCCGCGCCGACGCGACCTGCACGGCAGCGGTCGACAAGCATTTCGACGGCTGCTTCGAGAAGGGCTACAGCATGGGCGGGCGCTCGACCTCCGGCCTCGTCAACACCGACAAGTTCCTCACTTGCTTCAACGAGGCCTCTGGCGCGGAAGTCTTCGCGGTGACCGCGCACTGAGCTGAGGTCCTTCGCGGACCTCGCATGTCGCTCGCCTTGAGCGCAGCGCCGGCGCACTGTCGCCGGCATGACGCTCGCCTCCGACAACCCGCGCGCCCGCATCCTCGCCACCGGCGGGCGCGGACTTGGCGCGACCGAGCTGGTTGCGGCGCTCCTCGCGCAGGACTCTCCCGCCGCGGCGATGGCCGCGGCGCGCCGGCTGGGGAAAAGATTGGGCGCCGGGCCGTCGCGGCGGACCGAGAGCTTCGAGGCCGCGCTTTTCCATGCGCTCGAGGACGCCGACGGCGTTCTCGATTTGGGACCGCCCTTAGGCGCCCCTCGGCGGCCGTCCCGTAAGGCTCGCGACACGGCGCTGCGACCGACGCGCGCCGGGCTGCCTCTGCTCGACGCCGGAGCCCTGGCCCGGCTCGCGGCCGCGTTCGAGCTGGCCCGAAGGTACGCAGCCTTCCGCGAGGAGCTCGTCGCCATGCACGCGGGTCCGCCGTGCGCTGCTGACGAGGTCGCCGCGGCAGCCCTCGCCCAGATCTCGCCGAAGCATCGCGCCGCTGCCAAGGAGTGGCTTGGCTTCGTCCCGGTCTCTCGCCACGGCGCGGTCGGCGCGCTCGTCGTCGTCGGCCACGGCCATCGCTACGGCGTGAGCTGCGATCGCCAAACCCTCGCCGCTCGCATCCTCGCGACACGGCCGTCGGCGATTCTCCTGGCCCACAACCACCCCTCGGGCGCCTTGAGGGCCTCGGCCGCGGACCGAAGCCTTACGCGTGAGATCGAGTCGCTCGCCTTAAGCCTCGGGCTCGACTGGCTCGGCCACTGGATCGTCGCCGGGCACCGCTCGCGGCAAGTGCCTTGAAATCACGACATTTTATAGAAGACTATTGATGAATGTCTTAAAATCATTTAGAAACCTCTTATCGTTTATTGATTCTATTATCACTGACAGGGTGGCCCCATGCTTCTGAGCAAAGCCCAAAGTCGTCTCGTCTGTCTCGCGCTCACGGCGGCGATCGCCGCCTGCGACGCGGGCAACGGTAAAGACTCCAAGCCCGCGCCTGACGCGCCCAACGTCGCGCAGCCCGCGCCCGAAGCGGAGACCGAGTCTCTCGAGGCCGGCACGATCATCCGCGTCGAGGTCGACGGCGAGGGTCAAGACCTGCCCGCCACCGCCAAGATGCGCACCACGGAAGCTGATCTCGCGGTCATCGCGATGCACGAGACGGCCCAGCTCGACGCGGAAGTCGAAGCCGCCTACCTCGTCGGCCGGAAGGCTCCGGTGAAGGACGCGCTCGCCCAGGGCGAGGAGCTCGACCGGGATACGTCGACTTCGTCGTGGCAGCCTTATACACAAGAGACGAGCTACGCCAACTACCAGCCCAAGGCATATACCGCCACCGGCAAGACGTATACGTACACGCGGCTGCACTCCTGCAAGCGCGGCGCGTACCGTTATTACTACTACCGCAAACCTATGCCGGCGCCGCAATATCCCGCGCCGGGTCCGAAGCCTTATCCGACGCCGGGTCCCCAGCCGACCCCGTCGCCCTATCCGGCGCCGCAACCGACGCCGGGCCCCTATCCGACGCCGGGCCCCTATCCGACGCCCGCGCCGCAGCCGACGCCCGGGCCCTACCCGACGCCGGCACCGCAACCGACCCCGGGACCTTACCCGACGCCGACGCCGCAGCCGACTCCGTATCCAGGGGGCGGCCATCCGAACCCGTACCTGCTCGATCAAAACCTCCGCGCCGCCATCGGCAACTACGGCGTCGTCGCCACGCAGGACGCCGACTACGAGATGGGGAGCGCAGGCGAGATCCGTCTCGGCCGTGAGCTCTTTTACGACAAGCTGCTCTCGACCAAAAACGACACGTCCTGCGCCACCTGCCACGTCCCCGAGTTCGGCACCTCGAACCGCGTCGCCCTGGGCCCGACGCTCGCCGCGCGCTCGAAAACGAGCCAATTCTTGGCGACCGACGTCTTGCCGCGCCATTCCCCTTCGCTCTACAACCGCGGCGCGAAGTCCTTTACCAAGATGTTCTGGGACAGCCGCGTCTCCTACTATCCGACCGGCATCATCACCCCCGCGGGCGATAAAACCCCCTACGGGCTGCGCAGCGCGCTCGCCGCGCAGGCGCTTTTCCCGCTTGCCAGCCGCGATGAAATGCTCGGCTGTCTCAGCGGCGACGAGCAAAGCTCGGTCGACTTCACGCAGGTCTGGGACTCGGTCGTGCAACGCGTGGTCGCCGAGCCGCGCTACCAGGCCTTGATCGGCCACGCCTACCCGGCGCAAGCGCTGAACCAGTTCACGATCGCACAGATCGGCAACGCGATCGCCGCGTATGAAACTTGGGCTTGGCGTGCCGACGCCGCGCCGTTCGACCGCTGGCTCGGCGGCGACAAGAACGCGATGACCCCGATCCAAAAGCAGGGCGCCCTCTATTTCTACGGCAAGGCCCAGTGCGCCTCCTGCCATACGGGCGTCTTCCAGACCGACAACGAGCATCACGGCATCGCGATGCCGCAGTTCGGCCCCGGCATGGGCGACGGCCCCTCGGGCAAAGAAGATTACGGCTACGCCCGCTTCTCCAAGCGCGACGAGGATCGCTACACCTTCCGCACCCCATCCCTGCGCAACGTCACTCTGAGCGGCCCCTGGGGCCACAACGGCGCCTACAACTCGCTGAAGCGCTTCGTCGCGCACTACTCGAATCCCGTCGCCTCGCTCGGCGACTGGAAGCCCCACGAGGCCGTCTTCCCCTTCGCGATCAAGGATCCGGCCCTTTGGACCGCCTGGGAGGACGGCAACGTCCGCGCGGCCATCGCGGCCGCCAACGATGCGCCAATCACCAACCTCTCCGGTCACGAAATCGACGCGATCTTGGCCTTCCTCCATGCCCTCACCGACCCCGGCGTGGAGGCACGCGCTCACGCTCCATGATAGTGTCACGGGCATGAGCGAGGACGTCACCGTCAAAATCTGGGCCCGCGGTCAGCAGACGACTTACCTCGTCCGCAAAGGCCTAGGGTTTCAGGCTGTGTGCGCGCGGCACAAGGAAGCGCCGCTCGAGTTCGACTGCCGCGAGGCCGACTGCGGCATCTGCCTCATCCGCGTGCGCGAAGGCCTAGAGAGCCTAGGCCCGCACACGAAATCCGAGGCCGACTTTCTGAAGGCGATGCGCGCCGAGCCGAACGAGCGGCTCGCCTGCCAGACGCGGATCTTAGGCGACTGCGAGGTCGAGGTCGAGGATGCGTGACCGAGCCTGGCCGAAGATCCGCTGGGGGCGCGTTCTCCTTGCGCTGTTCGGCGTCACTGGCGCCGGTGTCGGCGTTTGCGGGCTCGCCAATCTTTGGGTGGCGGAGTCGACCGACGGGCTGATTTTCCGCGCCGCAGCCGACGTTCCGGCGCGCTACGCGCTCATCGTTCCGGGTGCGGCCGTCCACGGCGACCGCCTCTCCAACGTCCTCGAGGATCGCATCATGACGGCGGCGGCTGCCTATCGCGGAGGCCGCGCCGCGCGCATCCTCGTCTCTGGCGATCACGGCACCGCCGAATACGACGAGGTGCGCGCGATGCGTCTTCGCCTTCTGGCCGAAGGTGTCCCCAACGACGCGATCTTCCTCGACCACGCCGGCTTTCGCACGCTCGACTCGATGCGGCGCGCCGCCGCCGTCTTCGGCGTGCGCTCCGCGATCGTCGTCACGCAAGAATTTCACCTCGCGCGCAGCATCTATCTTGCTCGCGCGGCCGGCATCGACGCAGTCGGGCTCGTCGCGGACCGCCGGCGTTACGCCTACGCGGGCCACTATGCGCGCCGGGAATTTCTCGCCCGCGCCAAGGCGGCGCTCGACATCGAGATCCTGGGAACGGGGCCGAAGTTCTTCGGTCCCGCGATTCCGATCGAGGGCGATGCGCGTCTGACGCACGACCCCGGAACGCAGTGAGGGCTTCAGACGGTCCTTCCCTTAAACACCGTCAAGATCGCGACTCTGAAACTTGGCGGAACGACCCTAATACACTTGGGAAGCTTGGAGAGTTTTGGGAGCTTACGCTGGCTACCCAATGCGGCTTTTCGGCCGTAAACCGGCAGGGTTGAGCTTATGCTCGCTCGGGAAAAGCCGATGCACGGTCATGAGTAAAACGCCGCCTATCCGCCGCACAACTCCAGTTTTCGTCTCGGCCTCGATTGCCCTGGCGTTGACCGCCGCATCCACGATGTCGACCGCGGCGCGCGCTGAGACGCAGGTCAGGCTCTCGCTCCCGATGCTGCACTACGTCAGCGATTCGCAGACCCTGACGCCGGACGAAGGCGAAGAGACCAAGAACGACTCGGGCGGCGTTGCGACGGCGCTCCTCGAGGAAGCCGAGATTTCGGTCTTTTGGGCGAAGTTCGTGGTCGCCCTCAATCCTTTCGCCGACGCGAAGGTGCTATCGCTCGGGTTCATGGTGATGCCGAAGCTCGAGGTCGGCGCCGACTTCGGTTACAACTCGACTTCGACGAAGGAGCCTGAGACCGAGAGTTCGAGGATGCTCCTCGGCGCCTACGGCGTGGGTTCGCAGAAGCTCGGGAAGTTCGCGGTCGAGGCCCGCGGCGGCGTGCGTTACGCCTCGAGCTCATCCACGACGACCACCAAATCCGGTGATCCCGAGGTTGAGACCGAGACCAAGACCGAGAGTTCGGGTTTCGGCTTCGAAGCGGAGGGCCTCGTCGTCGTGCCGCTCGCGAAGAACGTGAGCTATGCCGGCGGCGTCGGCATCGGTTACGACTCGAGCGCGGACGCCGAGTCGAAGTTGAAGACTTCTTCTTTCCGGATCTTGCTGACTCTGGCGAGCCTTCGGGTGTCCATTTAGCGCGGCCTTGGCGGGTTCGGGACGGCGTCTTAGCTGGCCGCTCGCGGCGGCAACTCATGCTCTGGCGCCCCACCGAAACGCAGCCACCGGCGGTTCTTGAAGCGCTCGCGTCCGCCCTCCACCGCCGAGAAGAGGCAGGGGACGACGACGAGGGTCAGGAAGGTCGACATCAAGAGACCGCCGATGACCGCGACGCCCATCGGCGACCGCGCTTCGCCGCCTTCGCCGTGACCGATCGCGATCGGCAGCATGCCGCCGCCCGCGGCGAAGGTCGTCATCAAGATCGGGCGCAGACGGATCGGCCCGGCCTCGAGGAGCGCGGCCATGACGCTCGCGCCTTGGTTGATGCGCTGCAGGGCGAAGTCGATGAGCAGAATGCCGTTCTTCGTCACGATGCCCATCAGAAGGATGATTCCGATCATCGAGTAGATCGACATCACCTGTCCGGTGATGAGCAGGGAGCCGAAGGCGCCGGCGAGGGAAAGGGGCAGGGCCGCCATAATGACGAGCGGCGCGAGATAGCGCTCGTATTGGGCGCACATCACCATGAAGACGAGGAGGACGGCTGTCGCCAGGGCGCGGAGCATCGCGTTGATCGATTTCTCCATGATCTCGGCCTGACCCGAGAGGTTCGAGCCGATTTGGGGCGGGATGGTCGCGGCGACCTTCTTCTTGATCGCTTCCGTGGCGCCGCGCAAGTCCTTGCCGGTGAAGTTGGCGAGCACGACGATCTGGCGTTGGCCGTCGTAGCGCTCGATCGCCGACGGCGCCTCCGACTCGCGGATCTGCGCTAGTGAGCCGAGCGAGATCTGCTCGCCGCGGCGGTTGGTGATCGTGACGGCGGCGATGTCCTCGGGGCGCACGCGGTCCTTGTCGGCGATGCGCATACGGACGTCGTAAGTCTTGCCGGCTTCCTGCACCTCGCTGATCTTGTCGCCCTCGAAAAGGGCACGGAGCACGCCGCCGACCTGGGCCGAGCTGACCGCGAGGTCCGCCGCTCGGGACGCGTCGACCTCGATGCGGAACTCACGCTGCGACTTCGGTTTGGTCGTCGCCACGTCGACCGCGCCCGGGACCTCGTTGGCGACGAAGGTCTTCACTTCGTCGGCGTACTTCGACAGCGCTTCCCAGTCGTCGGAGGTCAGAATCAGCTGTATCGGCTGCGAGCGACCGCCGCCGCCGCCGCCATCGTTGTCCTGGACCAAGAATTCCGCTTTGCCGCCGTCGCTGAAGCGCTTGGCGAGGTCGTCGCGCACCCGGACCATGAAGTCGGCCTGCGAGAACGAGCGCTTGTCCTTCGGCACGAGGAGGACGTCGAGCCGGAGCTTGTTCGGCTTCGCTTCGCGGGTCGCCGCGATCGCCGTGACGACTTTGTCGACCCCCGGATACTCCTGGAGCGCCTCGACGAGCTGGAACGCGCGCTTCTTCGACTCCTCGAGCGTCGTCCCCTCGGGGAGCGTATACGCGATGTTGAACTGCGAGCGGTCCTCCTTCGGGAAGAAGGAGACCGGCACGAAGCGCAGGAGCACGATCGACAGGACGAAGGTCGCGACGCCGAGCGCGAGCGTGATGGCGCGATGACCTAGGCACCAGATCAGGATGCGCTTGTAGGCCGACTCGATGCCGACCAAGAAGCGTTCGATCATCGCCGAGGGGACGGCGAGGAGTGGGACGTGGTGGCCGCCCGCGTCCGCCTTTAGAAGACGCGCCGACAGCATCGGCGTCAGCGTGAACGCGACGAAGAGGGAGACCGCGACGGCGAAGGCGACCGTCAGGCCGAACTGGTAGAAGAAGCGGCCGATGATGCCTTCCATGAAGGCGACCGGGACGAACACGGCGCAAATCGTGGCGGTCGTGGCGACGACGGCGAGGCCGATCTCGTCGACGGCGTCTTTGGCGGCGCGGGGGCCGTCCTTCCCCATCGCCAAATGGCGCGCGATGTTTTCGACCACGATAATGGCGTCGTCGATGAGAATGCCGATCGACAACGACAGGCCGAGCGTCGTCATCATGTTGAGCGTGAAGCCCATCGACTGCAGGAAGGCGAAGGTCGCGATGACGGCCGTCGGCAGGGCGACGGCGGAGATCACCGTAATCCAAAAATGACGCAGGAAGACGAGGACGATGAAGGTCGCGAGCGCGGCGCCCAGCACCAAGTCGAGCTTCACCGAGTCGATCGAGCCCTTGATATACTTCGAGTTGTCGGTGACGACCTCGATCTTCACGCCTTGCGGCGTCCGCTCCTTCAGCTTCTCGAGCGCCTTGATCGCCGCCGCGGCGACGGCCGGGGTGTTGGAGCCCGCCTGCTTCTGCAAGGACATCAAGATGGTCGGCGTCTTGCCGATGAAAGCCGCCGTAGTCTCCTCGGCGATCGTGTCCTCGACGGTCGCGACGTCGCCGACACGCATCGTGCCGCCGCCCGCTTTCGTGATCGGGAGCGCCGCGATCTGCGCCGCGTTCGAGAGGCGCCCTTTGACGCGGAGCGTCTGGTAGGTCGCCTCCTGCTTCACCCGGCCGGCCGGCATGTCGAGGTTTTGCTGCTGGACGGCCTGCATCACGTCC
This sequence comes from Pseudomonadota bacterium, assembly GCA_031416315.1. Lineage (GTDB taxonomy): Bacteria > Bdellovibrionota_B > Oligoflexia > Oligoflexales > CAIYRB01 > JANOTL01. The sequence continues at coordinate 4,949 of JANOTL010000191.1, read as the reverse complement.
TGCGGCGTCAGGCCGAAGCCGGCCAGCCGGTCGCGGTCGACCTTGATCTGGACCTCGCGCTCGCGGATGCCGGCGGAGTTGACCGTCGCGACGCCGTCGATCCGCTGCAGCATCTTCTCGACGTCGTCCTTGGCGAAGGCGGAGAGCTTGTCGTAGCCGATGCCATCGCCGGAGACGGCGATGTTCAGGATCGGCGCGCCGCCGATGTCGAACTTCTGCACGATCGGCGCCTCGGCCTCGTCGGGAAGGAGACCGACGGCGGCAGAGACCTTGTCGCGCACGGCCTGCGCGGCCTGGTCGCCGTTCTTCTCCAGCTTGAACTGGAGGACGATCTGTCCGAGGCTTGGGTAGGCGGTCGACGAGATCTTGTCGAGGCCCCCGATCGAGTTCACCGCCTGCTCGAGGGGCTCCAGGATTCTTTGCTCGACCGTCTCCGGGTCGGCGCCGGGATAGAGGACGCTGATCGTGACGACGGGGAAATCGACGTCGGGCATCTGGTCGATCGCCAGACGCGGCAACGAGAAGAGCCCGAAGACGATGAGCACGACGTTCATGATCGTCGCGGTGACGGGGCGACGGATCGAGACATCAGAAAGAAACATGGCAGCTCACCTCACAGGGTGTTTCAGTCGATCTTGGCTTCGGCGTAGGAGCCCGGCGCGACCTTGACCGCGCCTTCTGGGAGCTTGGCGATGACGCGGAAGGTCCGCGTCTTTTCGGCGATGACGGGGATCAAGCGGACGATCTCGGCCTGGCCCTTGAAGCCGCCGGCAGGCACGTCGACGTCGAGCTTCGCGCCGATCTCGAGCTTGCCGAGGAGCGCCTCCGGCGCGTCGAAGGTGACCTCCGGCGCGGTGACGTCGACGACCTCGATCGCGACGCTGCCGGCGGCGACGTTCTCGCCCTCGAACTTCAGCTGCGCCGACACGACGCAATCGTACGGGGCCTTGAGCTTGGTGTCGGCGAGCGAGCGCTCGGCCTGCGTCACGTCGAGCTCCGCGAGCCGCAGCTGGAGGCGGGCCTGCTCGTAGCCGTTCTCGACCTTGTCCCACACGCTTGCGGTCGAGGCGTTCTCGGCCTTCAATTGGCGCTCGCGCTCGAGCTCCTTCTTCGCCGCGGCGACGCCGACTTTCGCCAGCTCGCGTCGCGCCGTGGCGAGATCAAGGCGCAGCTTGAAGTCGTCGTCGTCGAGCGTCGCGAGGACCTCGCCTTTTTTCGCGACGTGGCCGGGCTTCGCTATGACCTCCTTGACGAAGCCAACCGCCTCGAAGGCGAGCTTTGAGGTCCGGATCGCCGTTACCTGCCCATTGAGGCGCATCACGACGGCTGCGGGCGCTTGCGGCGCGACGGGCACCGGAGTCGCCGCGGCCGTCTCGGCTTCGGCCGGCGAAGTGACGACACCGCCGCCAGGCGCGGGCGTGGCGACCTCGCCGCCGCCGTCCGCGACGACCGGCGCTGCAGGCCTTGCCGGCAGGCTCACCTTGTCGTCTGTCGTCTCGGGACAGCCGGCGAGGGCTGCCGCGGTCACCACGAGAGTCGCGATCTTCCACGTCCGCATGGGGGCTCCTTCTCCAGAATTCAGCGCGTTAAGGCGTCAGCTCAGCTTCAGAGTTTCGGACGGTCCTGGCCCAGGGCCTTCGCGAGCTTCAGGCGCGAAGCCTCGAAGTCGGTGCGCGCCGTGACGAGGCGACCGCGGGCGCCCGTCCGCGAGGCCTCCGAGAGGATGAGATCGGTGGCCGAGCGGGAGCCGGTCTTGAAGCGCGCCTCCTCGATGCGGTAGGACTCGTCGGCCTGCGTGACGGCGCTGACGGCGAGCGCCAGGCTCTCGCGCGAGGCTTTCAGCATCGCCTCGGCCGAGGCGACGTCGAGCCGGATCGCCGCTTCGGCACCGCTCTTCAGCGCCTCCGTGCGCGCGACTTCCTCGGACGCCTGACGCACCTGGAACACGCGGCTCATGTTGTCCCACAGGAGCCAGTTGGCGGTGATGCCGTACGTCTTCGCGTCGCGCTTCGGCGTGCCGCCGAGGCCGCCGGCGAGCTCGCCTAGGTTCCGCTCCCATTTCACGAAGACGTTCACGTTCGGCGAGAATTGCGAATAGGCGAGCTTCTTGTAGAAACCTGCGATCTCGACGCCGAGGGCGGCTTGCTGCGGCTCGAGGCGGCTCTTCAGCGCGCCTTGGACGTCGCCGGCGGGCGCCGGGGTCTCTTTTTCCGCCACGACCTGAGCTTCGGGCGCGCCTTGGACCTCGATCGTGGTGCCGGCCGGCATGCCGACGGTCTCGCGCAGGACGGCGAAGGCGATCTCCGCCGCCGCGCGCGCGCCGGCGAGGCGCGCTTTCGCCTCCGAGGTCGCCAGCTGTAAACGCAGCAAGTCGCCGCGGTTGATGCGGCCGGCGCGCTCGAGCGCGGCGCCGTCTTGCGACTGTTTCTCGGCGGCCGCGACCGACTCGGTCGCGACCTTGACGAGCTTCTCTTTCTCGGCGGCGCGCAGCCAAGCCTCGGCGGCGGCGAACGCCGTCTCGATCTTCGCCTGCGCGAGCGCGAGCGCCTTCACGTCCTCGGTCGTGCCGTCCAACCCGGCCTTGGCGATGAGGGCGACCGCACCGGTCAAGGGCTGCGAGGCGGTGATGCTCGCCGAGCGCGTCACCTTCGGACGGAGCAAGACCTCCTGCGCGCCGAGCTGCGCCGTCTGCTCGTCCTCGAAGTGCACCTCGCTGAAGTCGGCGCTGACGCGGGGACCCGCGTCGGCCCACGAGGCGCGGCGCCGTTCGACGGCGGCTTCCAGCTCGTGCGCGGTCGCCTTGACGCGCGTCGAGCTCTCGAGAGCTCTGGCGACCGTGGCGTCGAAGGTCAAGGCCACCGCTCGAGCACCAGACGACCACGACAGGGCGCTCAGGGCCAAAGGAATCACCAGGAATTCAAGCTTGCGCATGCTCGGAGCCTCTCAGTCCTTCGATCAGAAATTGGGAGAGCGCGTCGACGGTCGCCTCGACCGGGAGGTTGCGGCCCAAGCCGCACCACGGGGAGAGGAGCCCTTCGACGGTCGAGGAGATGGCGAGCAGCGCGATGTCGAGGTCGCGTACGCGGAAAATGCCGAGCCGCATCCCTTCTTCGACGATGCCGCGCAGGACCTCGCGGACCTCGGCGCGGCAGTCGTCTCTGAGCTTGTCCATCTCCGGCATGAGCAGATGCGACTCGAGGATGGAGTCGCGCGTCACGCCGAGCTGCTTCATGCGCTCGGCGACGTAGCGCACGTTCGAATGGAGGTAGCGCTTCAGCTTGTCCTCGACGGAGACCGCGCGCTCAACCTCGCGCTTGAGCTTCTTCACCGTCTGCGCCATCTCGTTCTTGATGAACGCAGTGAAAATGGCCTCTTTGCTCTCGAAGTAGAGGTAGATCGTCCCTTTACCCAGGCCGGCGTCGCGCGCGATGTCGTCTATCGTGGTTTTCCTGAGGCCGAAACGCGCGAAGAGGCGCGCGGCGCACTCGAGGATATGCGCTTCTTTCGATTCTTTTTCCTGCGCTCGCGACATCGTCGAAATGACCAGGTGACTGATTTGGTCAGCGATCCAAGGTGTACACTCAATCTAAGTCATTGGAAAGCGAAAGCAATACCCCTCGGGCTGGCTACCCCAAGGGCCCCATGGACAAACCGGCAAGCATCGCCGACTATGAAAGCCCCTACGCGTATTTGCCCAGTCGGGAGAGGCTCTTGAGCTCCAGCGTTTCCCCTCTCGCGCCGTCGCGCAAAGCCGGACTCTTCGCGGTCTACGCCACCGTGTTCCTCGATCTCTTGGGCTTCGGGATCATCATTCCCTTAATGCCGTATGCGGCGCGTACGTTTGGCGCATCGGGCCTCATGCTCGGCGCGCTGATGACCGCGTACTCGGCGGCGCAGTTCGTCGGCGCGCCCATCATGGGCCGTCTCTCGGATCGCTACGGCCGCCGGCCGGTGATTCTCACGACGCTGGCGGGATCGGTCGCGGCGATGACGCTGATGGGCGTCGCCGACGGCTTGGGCCTCATCTTTGTGGCTCGGCTCGGCGCTGGACTCTGCGGCGGCAGCATCTCCGCCGCGCAGGCCTATGTCGCCGACGTCACGGCGCCGGCCGAACGCGCCAAGTTCATGGGCCTCCTCGGCGCCTCGATCGGCATGGGCTTCGTTTTCGGGCCAGCCTTAGGCGCGGCCTTGGCGAACTATGGCTTCAGCGGCGCCGCCTTCGTCGCGGCCGGCCTCGCGGCCGCCAACTGGGTCTTCGCCTACGTGAAGCTGAAAGAGCCCGTGCGCGCGCCGGACGCGAGCGGCGCGGCGCGCAAAGCTTCGGTGGGCGCGCTCTTCGAGGCGCTGGGACGCGGGTCCATCCGCCCCATCCTGATCGCCGGCTTTCTCGTGACCTTCGGCATGGTCGCGATGGAGGCGACCTTCGCGCTGCTTGCGGCCGACCGGTTCGCCGTCGACGCCCGCACTCTAGGTCTCTTGTTTACCCTCTCGGGCGTCGTCGTCGCGATCGTGCAGGGCGGCCTCATCGGACGGCTGTCAAAGCAGTTCGGCGAGGGCAAGCTCGCCGTCACGGGGCCGGTCGTGATGGCCATTGGCCTCGCGGCGATCGGCATCGCCCCGACTTTGACGGGCGCGGTCCTTGCGCTCTGCGTCATGGCGTTCGGCCAGGCGATGGCTTCGCCGGCCTTGACGAGCCTCTTGTCCTTGAATGCCGACGCGCACGAGCAAGGCAGCGTCATCGGCCTCGGCCAGGGCATGTCGGCCTTGGCCCGCGCCGTGGGTCCGCTCGTCGCGGGCGCGCTCTACGACCAGCACATCTCCTGGCCGTACTGGTGCGGCGCGGCCGCCGCGCTGCTCGCGACCGCCGTCATCTTCCCGCTGCGGGGCGCGGGCGCGGCGCGGACTCAGGCGGCCGCCATCCGAAACCGATAGCGGCGACCCGCGATCCG
>JANOTL010000190.1:0-2018 GCA_031416315.1 Pseudomonadota bacterium | reverse complement strand
GAGGGCGGCCGTCCGACGGGCACCGTCGTCCTCGACGGCACCGCGCGCCTCGTCGGCGCCACCGTGAAGGTGAAGCTCGACGATCTGACGACGGGCATCGCCCTGCGCGACGAGCACATGAAGACGAAATACCTCGAGATCGGCAAGTATCCGGAGGCCGTCCTCGTCTTGGACCCCTCCGCGCTGCCCAGCGGCAAGCTTCCCGAGGACCTGACGATCTCCGGCAAGCTGACCCTGCACGGCGTGACCAAGCCGGTGAGCGTCGATTTCAGCCTGAAAACTCAGGGCTCGGCGCTGACGGGCGACGGCCGCTTTACGATCGACCTCGACGACTTCGGCGTCGCCATCCCGAAATACATGGGGGTGACCGTGGCGGAGACCGTCCAGGTGCAATGCACGTTTCGCGCGGTGAAACAATGAAGCGCCTCTTTCGTCTCTTCGTCCTTCTCGGTCTTGTCGCCGGCTCGACGGCCGCCTTCGGCTACCCGGAAAGCGTACGCTACGGCTACGCGAGTTGCGCCGCGTGCCACGTCAGCCCGACCGGCGGCGGCGCGCTGACGCAATACGGCCGCGCCAGCTCGGAGCAATTCATGAGCACGTGGGCGACGCAGGGCGAAGGCGGCTTCGGCCATCGCGACCTCGCGCTCCCGGAATGGCTGATCCTCGGCGGCGAGTTTCGCAACCTGGCTTACGTCCGCGACACCAAGGTCTTCAAAGAGCGCGGCGTGATCCCGATGCAAGCGGAAGTGCAGGTCGGCGCGACGGCCGCCGGCGTCGTCAGCGGCGTCGCGACCATCGGCACATACGACCGCAGCCTTCAGTTGCAGACTTTTTATCTTCTGGCCAACGCCGGCGAGCACGCCTTCGTGCGGGTCGGCCGGTTTTTCCCGGCGTTCGGCATCAATACCCCAGAGCACGCGCTGATCACCCGCAAGGGTCTCGGCTTCAACCAAGGCCAGCAGACGCTGAACGCCGAGCTCGGTCTCGTCGGCGAGGAGGGCGAGGTGATCGCCACCGCCGTCCTGATGCAGGGTTGGCCCGAGCTCTCGAGCGAAGAAAAGGGTGTCACGGCCCGTACGGCGCTCTACATCGGCGGCCAGAGCCAGGTCGGCGTCAGCGTCTTGTCGCTGAAGGGCAGCGTTTGGAAGCGCGCCGCCGTCGGCGGCTTCGTCACGACCGGCCTCACGCAGTCGACGTACCTCCTCGCGGAGCTCGATCAGGAGCGGAAGACGCCGGCGACGTTCAACGACCCTTCGGTGAAGGCGAGCACCCGCGTCGTCTCGACCGCGAAGCTTGGCTGGGAGTTTCTCCGCGGCGCGCACGTCTACACGATGTACGAGGGGAGCGTGACCGCCCTAGGCAGCCACGATCCGCGCTTGTTCGCGGCTGGCGGCGGCGCGCAGTGGTTTCCGCGGCCGCACTTGGAGCTAATGACGCAGCTTCAGCGGCGGACGGACGAAACGTGGTCGAGGGAGCCGGGGTATCGAGCGACCTTCGTCGTGCATTACAACCTCTGAGGCCGTCTTTCGCGCAGGATTTGCGCCTTGAGCCGGCTGAGCGACTCCGGCGAGATCCCGAGGTACGCGGCCACGTCGTTGCGCGTGATGCGTCCGAGGATGTCCTGGCGGCGCGCGGCGAACTCGAGGTAGCGCTCTTTCGCACCCATCGTCAGGAAGTGGAATTCGCGCTCCGACAGCTTGACGACGAGCGCCTCGAGCAGGTTGCGCGCGACTTCATGCAAGCCGGGATGGGTCTTGATCAGCGCTTGGTAGTCGGTGAACGACAGGGAGGAGATGAGGGAATCCTCCAGCGCCTCGATGGTCAAGCGTGCTGGGATTCCCTGCACCAACGCCGCGTAGTCGGAGACGAACTCGCCAGGCGTCGTGAACTCGACGACGAAGGGTTTGCCGTGCGAGTCCTTGCCGTGCAGCTTGAACAGCCCGTCCTCGACGTAGCCGAGCTCGTTCGTCAGCTCACCCGAACGCACGAAGGCCTCTCCGCGCGGTACGCGCCGCATC
>JANOTL010000189.1:0-1790 GCA_031416315.1 Pseudomonadota bacterium | reverse complement strand
GCATCGTGCTGTCGCCCCACATGGGCCGCCAGTCGATTAAACGGCTTGAATTGCTGCCCTTGGGCGGCCGCAACGTTCTCGGCGTGCTCATCACCGACTCGGGCATGGTCCGGCATTGGCCGATTCAGCTCGCGTTCGCGCCGAGCGCGCGCCAGGTCAACTTGCTCAACCGCTTCCTCAATGAGAACATCCGCGGCGTCGGCGTCGACAAGGCTCAGACCATGGTCATGTCCAAGCTGTCCCAGATGGAACGGGAGTTCTCCGAGCTCACGAGCCTCGCCGGCGACCTTTTGACCGAGGTCGGCCGCGTCGCCTCGCCCGAGTCGATCTACGTCGAGGGCGCCGACAACATCCTGAGCCGCGCCGACCAGTTCGGCGACCTGAAGACCGTGCAGTCCCTCATGCGCGTCATCGGCGAGAAGGATCGCCTCGCGGTCATGCTCGAGAAGGAGCTGGAGGAGGACGACGCCGCCGTCCCCGCGCGCGTCCGCGTGCGCATCGGGGCGGAGAGCGGCCTGCCCGAGCTCAGGAACGCGAGCGTCATCACGCACGTCTATCGCCACGGCGACCGCGTGCTCGGCGTGCTGGGCGTCATCGGCTCCAAGCGCATGGAGTACTCGCGCATGATCGGCCTCGTGGATTTCGTCGGCCGTCTCGTCGAGGCGCGGCTCAACGAGTGGGACAACCAAACCCATTCGCTCGAGGGGAGCAAATGAGCGAGGAAACGGACCAGCAGCAAGTCCCGGAGCAGCCGGCTCCCGTCGAGAAGCCGGCCGAACCCGATTATTACGCCCAGCTCATCCGCCTGAAGGCCGAGTTCGAGAACTACCGCAAGCGCGTGGACCGCGAGAAGCCCGACTGGTACAAGCTGGGCGCGGCCGGCGTGCTCGGCAAGCTGCTGCCGCTGTACGACCTGCTGCGCCACGCTCATCAGGACGTCAAGGCCGGGCACGCGGACACTCCGCTGGCGATCGGCATGGACGCGATCTTTCGTGAGTACGAGAAGCTTTTCAAGGAAGAAGGCGTGACGCAGATGGACCCGCTGGGCAAGCCGTTCGACCCGCACTACCACGAGGCCTTCGGCTTCGTGAACAAGCCGGGTTGCGAGGAAGGGGCCGTGGCCGACGTTCTGCAGGCCGGCTTCATGCTGGGAGACAAGGTGCTTCGCACCGCCAAGGTTCGCCTTCAGAAGGGCGAGCCCAAGAAGGACGAAAATTCTACGGAGGCTTAAACATATGAGCAAAATCATCGGAATCGACCTTGGTACCTCGAACACCGCCGCGTCGGCGCTCGAAGGCGGCAAGGCCACCATCATCCCGTCGGCCGAAGGCACGAGCCTCGGCGGCAAGGCGTTCCCGTCGTATGTCGCGTTCGCCAAAGACGGCCAGCTGCTCGTCGGCGAGCCGGCGCGCCGCCAGGCCGTCGCGAACCCCGAAGGCACGTTCATGGCCTTCAAGCGCAAGATGGGCACCGATCACAAGTACAAGGCTCCCGACGGCAAGGAATACACGCCGCAGCAGCTCTCCGCCTTCCTGCTCCAAAAAGTGAAGCGCGACGCGGAGGCCTTCCTCGGCACGACCGTCGACAAGGCGGTCATCACCGTCCCCGCCTTCTTCAACGACAACCAGCGCCAGGCGACCAAGGACGCCGGCACCATCGCGGGCCTCGAGGTCGTGCGCATCGTCAACGAGCCCACGGCCGCCTGCCTCGCCTACGGCATCGACAAGAAGGGCAAGGACGAGAAGATCATGGTCTTCGACCTCGGCGGCGGCACGCTCGACGTCACGATC
>JANOTL010000188.1:0-80106 GCA_031416315.1 Pseudomonadota bacterium | reverse complement strand
TCAAGTTCAAAGACAAGATCGTCCCGCCGGACTGCGACTACACCTGCGCCGACACGCTCTTCGTCGATGGCAAGGTCGGTATGATCATCAACGGCGACTGGGAAGTGAAGAAGTACAGCGACGCGCTCAAGGACAAGCTCGTCATCGCCCCCCTGCCGAAGAGCGGCGCCTCGGGCAAGTTCATGGCCCCGATGATCTCGGGCAAGTACCTGTTCTTCAACGCGAAGGTCAAAGGCGAGAAGCTCGACGCGGCCAAGAAGTTCGCCGAGTACCTCGTCACCAAGCCGGTCCAGGAGCAGATGGTCAAGGAGACCCAGCGTCTTCCCTCGATCAAGGAGCTCGACGGCAGCCCGATCATCGCCGCGAACCCGACCCTGAAAGCCACTGACCTCGCCATGGCCAACGGCCAGCCGATGCCGATGGAAGTCGAGATGCGCGTCGTCTGGGACGCGATCCGCCCCCAGCTGCAGGCGGTCATGGCCGGCCGCGCCGAGCCGCTCGCCGCCGCCGGCGTGATGCAGAAGGACGCCGAAACCAAGATCAAAGAGATGAAGCAGTAACTTACCATAACCAATGCGGGAGCCCTCGGGCTTCCGCGTAGCTCTTTGCGGTACCTGAGACGGCGGTCAAGCGGTGGGTTCGGTTACTGGGGCTCTGATTCAAGTCGGTCATTGGCTGGGCATCACGGTCGGGATCCTCGCCGCGTGCGAAGGCCTGCTGTATCTCGCGCTCTACCGCTTTGCGCATCGTCTCTTCTGGCCCGCCACCTTCGTCCTCGCCGCCGCGGCATGGGGCGCGATCGCCGCGAGCGGTCACCCGGGCCCTCCAGGCGTGATCGCCGCCGCCCTCGTGTTCTTGGTCGCCGCCATCTTCAAGTACCTCGTGAAGGGCCGCCACCGGATCCCGATCATGATGATGGCGCCGGCCCTGATCGGCGTCTCGCTCCTCATCGTCTACCCGTTCTTCTTCGAGTTCCGGCTCGCGTTCGCGAACCTGAACCTCTACTCGATCGCGAAATGGCTCGACGGCGGCGATCTCAACTTCGTCGGCCTCGACAACTTCAAGAACGTCTTCACCACCTCGCCGCTCCAGACGGCGACGTTCTGGGAGCTTCTCGGCCGGACCTTCATCTGGACCGCGATCAACCTCGTCTTTCACGTCGGCTTCGGTCTGGCGCTTGCCATGCTTTTAAACCGCAAGCTCGCGGCGAAGGGCATCTACCGGACGCTCCTGATCCTGCCGTGGGCCGTGCCCCAAGTCGTCGCCGTCTTAGCCTGGCGCGGCGAGTTCCACCCGCAGTTCGGCTTCGTGAACCAAATCATCTCGCTCGTGGGCTTCGGACCCGTCAACTGGTGGTCCGATCCGATCGCGGTCTTCCTGTCGTGCTGCATCGTCAACATCTGGCTCGGCATCCCCTTTATGATGATCGTCTTCCTGGGCGGGCTGCAGTCGATCCCGCGCTCGTATTATGAGGCCGCCTCGATCGACGGCGCGTCGAAGCTGACGCAGTTCTTCCAGATCACGCTGCCAATGCTGAAGCCCACGGTCGTGCCGAGCATCACTCTCGGCACGATTTGGACTTTCAACAACATCAACGTCATTTACTTAATGACGGGCCAAGACGGCGGCAACGAGCACGCCGACATCCTGGTCTCCGCGCTCTACAAGAGCGCGTTCACTTACTCGCGCTACAGCTTCTCGGCCGCGTTCGCCCTGGTGATCTTCGCGATCCTCATCGGCATCACGTTGGTGTGGATGAAAGTGACGCGCGGCACGGAGAGCGCCACCGCATGAGCGAAATGGCGGAAAGCGAGGGGTCGGCCCTCAAGAAGTCCTGGTGGGTGCATCTGCTCCTCTGGGGCGCCTGCCTCATCAGCGGCTTCCCGTTGCTACGCATCCTCGCGGTCTCGGCGCGCCCAGGAGACCGCCTCTTCTCAACGAGCTTCGAGCTCTGGCCGGCCGACGCGACCTTCGCCAACTACGTCGAGGTGTTCACGCAGACCGGCTTCTTCAGTTGGCTTCTGAACTCGCTGATCATCACGATCCTGACGGCGGCGATCGGCGTCAGCCTGGCAGCGACGGCTGCTTACGCGCTCAGTCGCTACCGCTTTCCGGGGCGCTCGTCCGTCCTCGTTTTCCTGATGGCGACGCAGATGATCCCGGTCGTCATGCTGCTCTTGCCCCTCTACTTCATGCTGAAGCGGCTGAACCTCATCGACACCTATGCCGGGGTCGTCGTCGCGTACAGCGTGACGACGCTGCCGTTTTGCGTGTGGCTCCTCAAGGGCTATTTCGACACGATCCCGCGCTCCCTCGAGGAGGCGGCACAGGTCGACGGCCTCACCGAGGTCGGCAGCTTCTGGAAGATCGTCCTGCCGCTGTCGACGCCTTCTCTGGCGATCGCGATGCTCTACAGCATCACCCAGGCCTGGAACGAGTACATCGTCGCGCGCGTCATCATCCAGACGACCGAGCTCTACACGTGGCCGCTCGGGATCTTCGAGCTGCAAGGCGACTTCAGCGCTCGCTGGGGCGTTTTCGCGGCCGCGTCCATCGCCGTCACCGTCCCGGTGATGGTCGTTTTCCTCTATTCATCGAAGTGGCTCCTGAGCGGGCTCACTTTGGGGGGCGTGAAGGGCTAATGGCCGAGTCACTTACCATAACCAACGTGCTCAAGTCTTACGGCGACAAGGCCGTCCTGAACAACATCTCCTTCGAGGTAACACCCGGGGAGTTCATCGTGCTCGTCGGGCCATCGGGCTGCGGCAAGTCGACGATGCTGCGCTCGGTGGCCGGTCTGGAGACGGTGAGCGGCGGCACGATCAAGATCGGCACGCGCGACGTCACGCACGTCCCGCCGAAAGATCGAGACATCGCCATGGTGTTCCAGGACTACGCCCTCTATCCGCACAAGTCCGTTTACGAGAACATCGCCTTCGGCCTGCGCATCCGGCGCTTCCCGGAGGAAAAGATCGATCGGCTCGTGAAGGATGCCGCGGCGAAGCTCGACCTCGTGCCGTACCTCCAGCGGAAACCGGGAGCCCTTTCCGGCGGCCAAAGACAGCGGGTCGCCATCGGCCGCGCCATCGTGCGCGATCCGAAGGTGTTCCTGTTCGACGAGCCCTTGTCGAACCTCGATGCCAAGCTCCGCGGCAGTATGCGGATCACCATCGCGAAGCTTCACCGCGAGCTGAACGCGACCGTCGTCTACGTCACGCACGATCAGATCGAGGCGATGACCCTGGCCGACCGGATCATCGTGCTCGAGGGCGGGCGTATCCAGCAGATGGGCACGCCGCTGCAGCTCTACTACCACCCGAGCAACGTCTTCGTGGCGACCTTCATCGGCTCGCCGCCGATGAACCTGATCGAGGGGACGATTCTCGAGCAAAACAACAAGCTCATCTTTCGCTCCGACGGGGGGCTCGAGTTCCGCATCCCGGAAGAGTTTCAGGCGCAGGTGCGCGCCGGGGAGCCCAAAGGCAAGGTCCTTTGGGGCCTGCGCGCCGAGAACCTACGCGTGGCCGACGAAGGCGGCGGTGCCGCGGGTGCGGCATGGGAAGCTAAGGTCGTCGTCACCGAGCTCCTAGGCCCCTCGACCTCGGTCCTCTGCGATATGAAGGGGCACGAGGTCCACGTCAGCCTGCCAGCGCCGCATCGTCCGAAGCGCGGCGAGGCCATTCGACTGGAGTTTCGCTCCAAGCACTTGTATTTATTTAGCAAAGAGACTCAATTGGCTTTGCTGAAGTAGGGTAGGTGGGGGGAACTATCATTAACATTGATAGAATCTCTATAATTCTATAGAATCCGAGACATGAAGCTTAGAATCCTCAGCGCCCTGATCGTGTCGATGGCCGTCGCCAGCTGTGGCGCGGTGGAGACGCAGCGTCGTCAGGTCGCAAAAAGGGTCGGCGACGACCGGATGTCGAGGCTGGCGCAAGCGCGCCCTGAGCCGCCGGCGCCACCCCTCGCTCCGGCTCCCGCTCCGGCTCCGGCGCCACTGCCGTCTGTCGAGCTGCCGCCGGCGCGCAGCGTGCCCCTAGAGACCTTTCTGGTGAGCGGCAGCACACCTCCCGATCGCTTGAAGGCGCGCGACCTGACGCTACGGTTTCGCGCCAACGTCGCGAACGCCCGTTTCGAATGCCGCATCGAAGGCGCCCGGGAGTTTCGCGACTGTCCCGAGGGCGATCATCACGCGTTCTCGGGCATGGCGCACGGCTCGACGCACCAGCTGACCGTGCGCGCCAGGAGCGCGCTCGGCGAGCGCGACGCCTCGCCGCTGACGATCGCCTTCGTCGTCGACTTGAACGCCGGCGCCGAGCCGGGCGGCGCCCTGCCGGTGACGGCGGGGGAGCTGCCGGTCGCTGGCGGCGGCGACGCCTTTCAGCGGTCGATGCAATTGGGCGGCTTCTACGGCCTCGTCGTGCCGACCGACGCTTCGGTCGCGAGCTATTCGAGTGATCGAACCTACAACGGGCGCCTCCAGATCCTTTGGCGCCTCGACGGCCTCGGCTCGGCGTTCGCAGGCGAGACCTGCAAGCGCTCGTTCGAGCGCCAGGTCGACGTCGCCGCCTCGGGACCCGTGCCGGCGCGGACATACTGCGAAGCGACGCCGAACCGGGTCGAGGTCGTGGAGAGTTACGCGACGCCCCAGCCGCGCAATCACGTCGAGATCGTGCGCGGAGCCGGCGAACGGCTGATCGTCGCGGCGTTCGACGCGGCCGAGGACGAAGACCCGGCCGAAGCCGCGATGGGCGAGGCCGCGACCTGCGCCGGCGCGGCCTCTTCGGGCACGAGCCCGATCCGCATCGTCAAGGATTTCTATGGCGAGACCCAGCCGCAAGGCACGCTTTCCTGGTGCCAGGCCGCGGACCGCATGGGAAGGTGGTGGTGGATCGGGGCCTTCGTCCACGAGGGCGTCGGTCCGGACGCGGTCCGCTTGCGTGGCCGCTACGCAGCGAGCGCCGAGCTCGGGATCTTCTCGGGCCAGGAGTTCGCGACGCGCACCGGAGCGTTGCTGCAGAGCGCGCTCGTGCCGCTGACGCCCACCCGCTGATTTTCGAGGTGACCCGATGAACGACATGACGCCCGCCGCTTTCGCGCGGCTCTTCGACCACACGTTGCTGAAGGCGGACGCGACGCCGGCCGCCGTGCGGAAGCTTTGCGCCGAGGCGCGCGAATTCCAGTTCGCCGGCGTGTGCGTCAACCCTTGTCACATCGCCCTCGCCGCAAAGGAGCTGGCGGAGACCGACCTCGCAGCCATGGCTGTCGTTGGTTTCCCGCTCGGCGCCAACCGTACGGACGTGAAGATCGACGAGACCCTGCGCGCGGTCGGCGACGGCGCGCGCGAGCTCGACATGGTGATCAACGTCGGTTGCTACTTAGGCGGCGAGAAGGCGGCGGCGAAGCACGACATCGCGGCCGTGGTGCGCGCGGCCGGCAAGACGCCGGTCAAGGTCATCTTCGAGACGGCCTACCTCGACGAGGCGCACATCCGCGAGCTCACCGGCTGGTGCGTCGACCTCGGCGCCGCGTTCGTGAAAACGAGCACCGGCTTCGGCCCGCGCGGCGCCTCGGTCCGCGATCTCGAGATCATGGCCGAGCCGAACCGTGGCCTCGCCGTGCCGAAGATCGGCGTCAAAGCCTCGGGCGGCGTGAAGACCTTGGACCAAGCGCTGAGCTTCATCGAGGCGGGCGCGACCCGGATCGGCGCGAGCGCCAGCATCGCGATCCTGCAGGAATTCCGCGCGCGTTTCGGCGCTTAACTTCGCGCCGAGTCTGCCGATACCCAAACAGGACTTGGCGCTGATGCCAGCTCCGATTTGGAATCTCGTCCATGTTGATGCGAATCGCGAGTCTTTTCGTGGGTCTCGTCGCGGGGGTCGCGGCTGCGAGCTGCGCTTCGCTGCCGTTCCTGAAATGGCAGGGCGACGGCCAGGTCGTGCAGACCGCGAACGGCGCCTGCCTCGACCTCGAGCCGCGCGTGCGCGCGTGCCAGTCCGGGGACAAGCTCGAGGTCACGGTCTCCGGTAGGACCCACGCCTACAAGAAGAGCGAGCTAAAAAGCCTCTTGCGCGAGCGCATCTTCCAATTCGTGCGCACGACGCCTTATCCCGTCGCGACCCTAAAGAACGCGGTCGTCGAGCTCTGGCTCGACGCCCCGGTGTTCACCCCAGAAAGTGCGCATTTCGTTGCCGTCGTGCTGAGCAAGGGCGGTAACTTCCGCGCCCGCCTGCCTCTGGATGCCGCTGCCTGGCAGATCGACGGCGAGTCGCTCGCCCTCCTCGGAACGGACGCGTTCCCGTCCGCGACGGCGCGGCGCGCGGGCAAGCTTGCCGTCGCCGCCAAGCCGCACATCACCGGCGCCGCCTTGCGCGACTTCCTGGGCCGCTCCGGCGCCCCGCTCGTTGATGCCACGGGCGAAGCGGTCGTGGTGCTCGAGACGGGCGCCTTCGCCGAGACCGAGGTCGCGAAGAAGCTCGCGTCACAACGCGACGCGCGCCTCTACGTGCAGGAAATCGAGCTAATCCCGGCGACGGAGCCCGACGGCTCGCGCGCCCTGCTCACTTCTTTTTCAGACGCACGGAACGGTAAGCAATGAGCTTCTGCTCGGCGTCGTAGCCGAACACGGCGAGGCGATCGCCGTCGGCGAGCTCGAGCTCGGCGGCGCCGGCGCGGAAGGTTCGGCCTCCGTCGACCTTGTCGTCGGCGGTCGGCACGCGCTCCTGAACGCAGCCCATGCTCCCCGCCGCCGCAATCTTGCAGAGGTGGATGAACGCCATCGTCTGCGGGCCCGAGGCGGTGACGCTGAAGGAGGTCGTCGCGCTGGCGTCGGCGCTCTTCTTGAACGCGAGCTTGAGATCGGTCGATAGGGTCGTCTTCAGCGCGGCGCGAGCGGCCTCGTAGTTGGCGGAACCCGTCACGATGCCCGCGTGGTGGGCGAGGAAGGCCAACCCAAGCTGAGCGAAGCGCGCCGACAAGGGGAGGTTATTGATCGTGGCCGAGGTGTCAGATAGCGTGTGGAGCGCGCGGTTGTAGCTTTTCGGATTCTCGAACGGGAAGACCGCAGGATAGCCCTGATTTTGCCATGACTTGTGGTCGGACGTGCCGCCGCCGAGACTGGTCTCGACGAAGTCGCCGCCGAGATAGTTGAAGAGGATGTCCTTCAGGCCGCGGCGGAGCGCGCGGCTCGTGTCGTTCTCGACCAGGTAGATCGTCCGCTCGGTGCCGGTCGCCGACCACGAGTTCATGTCGAGCTGGAACATGGCGGCGATCTTGCGACCGGCGAGGACGTACTTCTCGGCGATGTCGCCGCTGCCGACGAGGCCGACTTCCTCGGCGGCGTAGGCGTGCAGCTCGATCTTGCGCTTGAATGTCGCCCCGGACTCGGCGATCGAGCGCAGGATCTCGGCGACCGTGGCGATACCGCTCGCGTCGTCGTCGGCCCCGGGCGCCTGCGCGCCCTCGCCGTCGCGGTTGATGCTGTCCAAGTGCGCGCCGACGATGACGGTCGTCTCGTGATCCTCGGAACCTGGGATCGTGACGACCACGGATTTTTGTTTGGTCACGATGCTGGCGCCGGCATGGTCGACGTAGTCGATCGTCATGCCAGGGATCTTGCCGGCGGCGGCGGCGGTGAAGATGTCAAAGACCTTGGTCGAGGCGGCCATGGCGTTGTCGCTGGTGTGATAGCGGGTGCCGAGGGCCTCTAGCGCCGCCACGTTCGCACCGATCTTAGCCGGGTCCGGCAGGGCGACCAGCGCCGCGACGGAGTCGAGCTTCACGGCCTCGTCGAAGACCGGAGGCGTGATCGACCCGACTTCTTTGAGCGTCGTCAGAGGCAGGAGCTCGAGGTTGCCGCAGGCGTGGTTGTTGGCAGTGTGGGCTGCTGAGGCGAGCCCGATCAACACGGTCTCGTCCGTCACGGCGACGAGCGCGTGGCCCGGAGCCTCCTCGGAGGTTGCCGGGTAATAAGCGAGGGTGAGCGGATCGGAGCGCAGCTGCTCGCCGAGCAGCGAGCCGCGCGCGAAACTCACCATAACCGGAGCGCGCCCATTGAGCGTCTTGCGTAACGCCGCCACGCCATCGACTCCATACGCTCCGAGCTGGAGCTCTCCAGAACGCCAGAGAGGGAGGGCGCCGGAGCCGGCTCCGTGTAATGCGGAGACAGGGGCGACCGGCCCGAGGCTGAGGTGTAACGCGAGGCGCGGGTCGACGAAACCGAGTCCTTGATCGTTTCCGCGGCAAGAGGAGAGCGCGTAGCTGGCGAGCGCCGCAGCGCCGCCGAGTAAGGCGAGGCGGTAAGAGAGCTTCATTCCTCGATGACCTCCCAAGCCGAGCCGGTCCAGTCGGTCTTGCCGTCCCAATCGGTCGGCGCGCCGCCGCCAGGGGTCGATCCGCCGGTCTGCGAGCCCGTGCCGCTCGTCGAGCCCGCGGGTTTTGGATCACCTTCTTGATCGTTCTCTTCTTTACCGCAGCGGCTCAAAGCAAGGACGAGCACCAGAACTCCGGCGAGGAGCACCGGGTAGGAGCGCCAGCGAAGCATCGCGAGACCTCGGCGAAAAGTCGTGAATCTTTCGTCCCTTATTGTACCTCGACCGGGCCCGGCGTCACGTATTTCGCGACTTTGCCGATAGGGGTTTTGGAGGCTCGCATGCGGCGTTTGCTCGGCATTTTGGCGATTTTGTTCGTGAGTACAGGCGTTTGTGCCTGCTCCGACGACGCTTTGGAGCTGACCGAGAGGCTCACGGTGGCGATGCAAGGGACTTTCGTCGCGCCGGTCGACGCCGACGGCAACGCCGAGCCCCGTTTCCAGAACTACGTACTCACCGACGTCGTCCTCATCGAGGCTGGCGGCGTCGAGACGAGCGTCTACAAGGCGACCGAGGCGACGGCGCTGAAGATCGTCAACCGCTCGCAGATCATCTATGAGGCGGACTTAGCGGAGCTGGTCGACAAGACCTTCACGTCGGCGCGCGTCAGCTTTCAGCCGGGGATCACCGGTGGCGGCAAGATCGAAGACGCTATGGCCGTCACCCTCGTTGATCCGGAGCTCGAGATTCCGAGCCCGTTCACCGTCGAGGCGACGACGACCTACCGGCTCAACATCGAGGTCCAGTGGAAGAACACCGTCACGCGCGACGAGGACTCTGATCCAAAGACCGAGACGATGACGGCGCCGAGCTTCGCGCTCGACCTCGGCAAGGGTTAGCTCCTATCATCCCCCGATCTTCTCAAGGTTGGGGGTGTCCGTGGTCGACGGTGGAACGCAAGCACAGAACAGGCCGACGCCGGCGACGAATCGAGGCGGCTTCTTCCGTCGCGCGGGGCGCTGGATCCGCAACTACTTCATGGTCGTCGGCATCATCGTGACCGTGCTCCCGCTGCTTTTGGTTTTCTCGGTGGCGCGGCTGGCAAAATCCTCGAAAGCCAGGGCTGCCGCCGACATCACCGTCGACGCCGGCACCGAGCTGACGCTGGATCTCGCCGGGCCGATCGAGGAGGGCGAGCCGGGCTACTCCGACACCATCATCGCCCGCCTCTTCGGCGGCGACCGCAGCCTTTTCATGTCGCAGCTCCGCGCGGCGATGCGGCGCGCAACGAAAGACGAGCGCATCAAGGGCCTGACGCTTGACCTGACGCGCGCAGGTGGCTCGATGACGAGCTTGACCGAGCTGCGGCGGACGCTGGTCGACTTTGCCGCGAGTGGCAAGACGGTCACCGCGATGCTGCATTCCGGCGACGAGAACAATTATTACCTCGCCTCCGCCGCGACGCGCATCGTGCTGAACCCAGCGAGCGGCGTCGAGATCTTCGGGCCGACCTTGAATCTCACGTATTTCGGCGAGGCGCTGCGCAAGATCGGCGTCGATATCGAGGTCGTGCGCGCCGGCAAGTACAAATCGGCCTTCGAGCCCTTCGTCAAGGACGAGCCCAGCGAGCCGACGCTCGAGGAATATCGCGCTATCGCCGCGAGCCTCCTCGACCACAAGATCGAGGTGATCGCCGCCTCGCGGAAACAGCCGGCGGAGAAGGTGCGCGGCTGGTTCAAGCGCTCTTTGTTCACGGCGCCGGAGGCCGCGCAGGAGGGCCTGGTCGACGAAGTCGGCTATTTGCCGGTCGTCAAACCGGATAGCAAAGGCCGGGTCAAGCTCACCGACTATTTGATCGAGGCGGGCGAGAGCGATCAGATCCTTCCGAGCGCGATCGGCGACGACGGCATCGCCTTGATCGAGGCCTCGGGCGAGATCGGCCTGCTCGGCGGCGACGGTGATTCGATTGCCCCGGCGCCAATCACGAAGCGCATCCACTGGGCGATGGAGGAGTCGAACGTCAAAGCGGTGGTCCTGCGCATCAATAGCCCGGGCGGCTCCGCGACGGCGTCCGAGATGATCTGGAAAGAGCTCGCCGAGCTCGCGAAGGTGAAGCCGCTCGTGGTCTCGATGGGCGGCCTCGCGGCTTCCGGCGGCTACTACATCGCCGCGCCGGCGAAACGCATCTTCGCCGAGCCGACGACGATCACCGGCTCGATCGGGGTCATCGGCATGCTGCCGAATTTCGGCCCGTTCAAGGAAAAATATGGCATCAGCATGTACGTCATCACCGAAAGCGATCGCGCCGCGATGCTCAGCTTGGCGCAAAAGCCGACGGCGACCGACAAGGCGATGATCGAGAAGGCGATCGACCAGGTTTATCAGCAGTTCCTGCAACGCGTGGCCGAAGGGCGCGGCATCGCCATCGAGAAGGTCGCGGAGCTCGCACAGGGACGCGTTTATACGGGCATGCAGGCGAAGACTCTCGGCCTGGTCGACGAGCTCGGCGGCCTCACGGCGGCCTTTACCGAAGCGAAGAAGCTCGGCGGCCTCGATCCCGAGAAGCTCTATCCGGTGCACCGTTACGAGGAAGACGTGATGGATCTGTCACGATGCTTCGGCGGACCGGCGCGCCTGAAGCGCTGCTTCGGCGCGGCGGACGCCGGCCTCGGGCCGCTGGACGACGCGCGCGTGCAAAAAGTCGCGAAAGTGGTTCGCGGTTGGATCGACACGTCGACGAATGAGCGCGCTCTGGCGCTTTGGCCGGCGTATCTGGCGATCAAGCCTCTTTGAAGAACGACGTGAAGACGCTCGCGACGGGCAGGACCTTGACGAAGCTCGGGTCCTTCGCCGCGAGCTCGATCGCCTGCGGCAGCGAGTCGGTCGCGTAAAGGCAGGAGAAGAGGCCGGAGGCCTTGATCTTCGCCAAGCTCTCGCCAGGAAGCACGGCGTGCGTCGTGATCGCGGTCAGGGTCTTGGCGCCTTCCTGCTTGTAGGCCGCCGCAGCCTGGAGCAAGGAGCCGCCGGTCCGGATCATGTCGTCGTAGATGATGACTTGCTTGTCGCGGACGTCGGCGTTGATGCCGGTCGTCGTAACGTTGCCGGCGCGGCGCGCCTTGTAAGCGAAGGCGGCGGTGAGACCGGCGTCGTTGGCCAATTGCTGCACCCACTTGGCGCGCCCGGCGTCGGTGCAGGCGACGACGGTTTCACCTTGAAAGCTCTTCGCCATCTTGCGCACGACGTCGAGGACGAAGGAATGCGCCGAAAGATGGACGCTGTGGAGATGACCCTCGAAATAGTGCGAGATGCCCGCGGTGTGCAGGTCGAGGAGCACGACCTCGTTGGATAGGTACGCGCGTGGCACCGAGGAAAGCAGGACGGCGCGCGCTTTGGCGGTGACGACTTCGCCTTTCCTGACGGCGCGCTCCTGCGTCGAATAGCCGAAATAGGGGATCACCATGCTGAGGCGAGCCGCGCCGCAAGCCGTGAGTCCGGTCGCGAGGTCGAAGAGCTCGAGCGTCGCGGCGTCGTCGTTGGTGGCGCCGACGACGATGACGTCTTTGCCTTTGACGTCGCTCTCGATGCGCAGATAGCGCTCGCCGTCCGGAAAGCGGGTGCGCTCCAGGACTCCGGGAATGAAGCCCTTCTCGCGGCACATCGCCGCCTGCATGTAGCCGTAGCGCTCGGTGGCGAAGATCAGCCGCGAGTCCACGTCAGGTGCTCGTCTTCGGCGGCTGTTGCTGTTGCCCTCTGAAGATCGTGTCCAGATCCAAGCCCGTGAGCTTCTTGATTCCAGCGAGGAGCCGCCACAGCGCGAAGCCGGTCACGGCCATGCACGGGAGCACGATCACCGGATAGCTCAAGGCGGTCATCTTCGCGAGCTCCTGGTTGAACTCGACGGAGCCCGCGGGGCTCTTCAGGATCGCGATGGCGAGCGAGAAATTCAAGAAGGCGCTCAAGAGGAACGAGCCGGCGAGGAGCCAGGTCGTCAAAGTCAGGAGCTTCTGGAAGGCGCCGGCGTTGCCGCGGCTGTTGAGCTCGGCGTCGACGCGCGCGACGTCGATGACCTTGTCGTTGTAAAGGATCGCCTTGACGAGGGGATAGCGGGTCCACATCGACACGACGACCGCGACGCCCATCAGCAAAGGAATCGCCGCCTCTTTGACGGCGAACCAAATGCCGTCGAGCTTCATGAGGCCGAAGCTGCCGGTCAGGAGGATGCTGACGAAGCCGAGGATCGAGATGAAGTTGGTCTTCCGAGAGCGAACGAAATCGTAGATCCCATAGCCGAGCGGCAGGCTCAGGCCTAGGAGTAGGCCGTTGACCGGGCCCAGGCGATCCTCGCTGCTCAGCTTGTAGAGGATGAGCGCCGGGGCGGCGATGTTGAAAATGAGACTGGTGAGCTGGCTTTCGCCACGGCTCGGCTGGGCTTTCGTCGACATGGAGAGAGCATCCCTCCCGGACCATTTGTTTGTCAAGAAATTCGGGTGGATAGAAAGATTGACGGCGGACCTTGGCGCCAGGTATTCATGCAAGTTCGCACGTCTAAAGGAGAAGCTCGGTGAAGAAGGCTGCTCAGGTCAAAGTCACGAAGAAACGCAATGGTCGCTTCATGGTCCGCAAACGCGGCGGCGGTCTGCTCCATGGTGCCGACAAGGTGAAAGTGCTGGAAGAAAAGGGCGTCGTAAAGAAGCTCAAGGCAAAAGCGAAGCCCGAAGCAGAAGCGCCGGCAGCGACGTGATGTCCGTGGCTCGGCGCTCGGTCCGAGGTTAAGGTGCCGGCATGAGCCGAGCGCTGATCATCACCGAGAAGCCGAGCGTGGCCCGCGATTTAGTCGCAGCCTTGGGTGGCTTTCGTCCGCAGGAGGGCGGCGCCTACTGGGAGAGCGACGCCTACGTCTGCACGTTCGCGGTCGGCCACATCCTCACGCTCCTGGAGCCGGAGGATCTCGACCCAGCCTACAAGAGCTGGCGTCTCGAGACCTTGCCGATCGTCCCGCGACGGTTTCAGTACAAGCCCGTGTCGGGGCATGAAAAGCGCCTCGACGTCATTGGCCGTCTGCTGAAGCGACCCGACGTCGACCGCCTCATCAATGCCTGCGACGCCGCGCGCGAGGGGGAGCTGATCTTCCGTGAGATCGTCGAGTTCTTCGGCGCGGCGCAACCGGTTCGACGCCTTTGGCTCCAGTCGATGACCCCGGAGGCGATCCGCAAAGGCTTCGACATCCTGCGCTCGGGCACGGATCTCAAAGGCTTGAGCGACGCCGCCGCCTGCCGCGCTGAGAGCGACTGGCTGATCGGCATGAACGCGACGCGAGCCTTCAGCGTGAAGCTGCGCGGCCCCGAGCGGGAATCGAAGCCGTGGTCCGTCGGTCGCGTGCAAACGCCGACTTTGGCGCTCCTCGTCGAGCGGGAGCTGGCGGTACTTTCGCACCGGCCTCGCGCTTTTCAGCGGATCAAGGCGCGCTTTGCCGCGGTTGGCCACGAATACGACGGCGTCTGGCACGATCCGAAGTGGAAGAAGCAGGACGACCTCGACGAAGGCAAGGACGACCGCATCTTCGACGTCGCGCGCGCCGAGGCGATCGTCCGCGCCGTGACCGGTCAGGCCGGCATCGCGACCGAGACGCGCGAGGAGAGCCAACGCCAGGCGCCGTGGCTCTTCAACCTCACGGCGCTGCAAAAAAACATGGCGACGCGCTACAAGTGGTCGTCGAAGCGGACGCTGGAAGCGGCCCAGCGCTGTTACGAGCAGCACAAGGTCCTGACGTATCCAAGGACCAGCTCGAGCTGCCTGCCGACGGACTACCCAGCCGAGGTCGACAAGCTGGTGGACCTATTGGCCGGCGTCGAGCCGTACGCGCCGCACGCCGCGTTTCTGCTGAAAAACGGCCGCCGCAACGAGAAGCGCGTCTTCGACGACGCCGGCGTCTCCGATCACTTCGCCATCATTCCCACGGGCAAGATCAAAGACTTGGACGGCGACGATGCGAAGCTCTTCGACGTGGTCGTGCGCCGCTTCTTGGCGACGTTCTACCCGCCTGCCGTGTACGACCGCGTAAAACGCGAGACCGTGGTGCTAAAAGAGCATCACTTCCGCACCGGTCCGGTCGACACTTTGGTCGATCCAGGTTGGATGGCGGTGCACGGAAAAGAGGTCGATGACGGCGAGAAGCTCGAGAAGCTGCCGCCGCTGAAGTCTCCCGCGGTGAAGGTGCGCGAGGCGAAAATCTCCGCCGAGCAGACGAAGGCGCCGCCGCGCATCGCCGAGGCGCAGCTCTTGAGCCTGATGGAAAACGCAGGGCGATCGGTCGAGGACGAGGAGCTGGCGAAGGCGCTGATGTCGGCCGAAGGGCTCGGCACGGCGGCGACCCGAGCGGACATCATCCAGAATCTCAAGGCGAAGCAGTACATCGACGAAGGGCTCAGGCCGACGGCCAAGGGCATCCAGCTCGTCACGGTTCTCCGGAAGCTGCCGGTGGCGCGCCTGACCTCGGCCGAGCTGACGGCGAAGCTCGAGCTGGAGCTTACCGAGGTCGAGCGCGGGAAAAGGCGGCGCGAGCGCTTCATGGCCGACACGGCCGCCTACACGGAAGAGATCGTCGACGCGGCGCGGTCCATGGACCCGGCGGCCCTGTATCCGGATCGGGAGCCTCTGGGCCCCTGCCCTCTTTGCAAACAATTTTTAGTTTATGAACGCCCGTGGGTCTACGCCTGCGCGAGTTACCGCAAGAGCGGGCCGGGCTGCGAATTCCGGATCGCGAAGGAGTTCGCGGGACGGTACGTCGACCGGGTGACGGCGTCGGAGCTGGTCGTCGGCGGGGCGTCGGCGGAGCTCGACGGGCTGCGGGACGGCGCCGGGAAGCCTTTCCGATCCTTGTTGCGCGTCGCCCGCGACGGGGAGCTTCGGCTGGACGGTGAGGCGGAAGCGCCGCGCGGACCTGGGCGCAGCGCCGAGACCTCGAGGCGCGGCAAAGAGTCGGGGTCAGGAGCCACGGCGCCGCGCCGCTCCGGCGCGACGGCAACTCCCCCCATCGCACCCTGCCCGGTCCACGGGCCCGCCTGCGCCATCATCGCGACGCGGGGCGCCTACATATGCGAGCAGCGCCTCGAGCAATTTCGCCAGGCCGCCGGCGATGCGCAGGCGAAGCTTACGGGCTTCTGGATCCCGCGCGTGATCTGCGGCCGAGACCTCACCGAGCCAGAGCTGAAGAAGCTCCTGGAGCGCGGCGCCACGCCGAGCCTGGCCGGATTCACCGGGCGCTCCGGTCGCGCCTTCGTCGCCTCTCTCCACCTCACACCCGAAGGGGGTTTTCGATTTGAGTTCTCGCCTAACGCGCGCAGTTAAGGCGCTGGCCACCGGCTCCCTACTCTTCCTCGTGGTTCCGGCGCTCGCGATCATGCTTCTATGGCGCGGCCGCTGCGAGGAGACGATTCTCGAGGAGCGTGCCTCGCCAGACGCCCGGTTCACGGCGCAGACCGCGCAGAAGAACTGCGGCGCCTCGCAGCCCGTCGCGACGCTCGTCCGCGTCCTGGAACAGGAAGGCGGCAAGTCCTCGGTGTCGGACAATCTGCTCTTGATCGAAGGGCCGACGCAAGAAGTGCAGACCAGCTGGGCCGACGCCGCGACCGTCGCCATCGCCGTGCCGAGAGGGTCGAAGGTCGTCTACCGCCGCCACCAATGGAATGGCCTGAAGGCCACCTTCGCGGAGCGCTAGACGACCTACGGACTTTCAGCGCGAGATCTTCGCGTAGCGGATGCGCTTCGGCGTCTCGGCGTCTTTGCCGAGGCGCTCTCTGCGGTTCTTCTCATAGTCCGAGTAGTTGCCCTCGAAGAGCACGACCTTGGACTCGCCCTCGAACGCCAAGATGTGGGTGGCGATGCGGTCCAGGAACCACCGGTCGTGGCTCACGACGACGGCGCAGCCGCCGAAATTGATCAAGGCTTCTTCCAGCGAGCGGAGCGTGTTCACGTCGAGGTCGTTGGTCGGCTCGTCGAGGAGGATGAGGTTCGCCCCCTCCTTGACGAGGAGCGCCATCTGCAAGCGGTTGCGCTCGCCTCCCGACATCTCACTCACCTTCTTCTGCTGGTCTTGGCCAGAGAAATTGAACTGGCCGACGTAGGCGCGGGCGTTGACCTCGCGATTGCCGAGCTTGATGACCTCGTTGCCGCCGGAGACGGTCTCGTAGATCGATTTGTTCGGGTCGAGCGCCAGGCGGGACTGCTCCATGTAGCCGAGCTTCACGGTCGAGCCGATGGTGACCTTGCCGGCGTTCGGCTGGTCCTCACCGGTAATCAGCTTGAACAGCGTGGTCTTGCCGGCGCCGTTTGGCCCGACGACGCCGACGATGCCGCCGGGCGGGAGGTCGAAGTTGAGGTCGGCGTAGAGGAGCTTGTCGCCGTAGGCTTTCGAGACGCCTTCCATGCGCACGACGACGTCGCCTAAGCGCGGGCCCGCCGGAATCGTCAGGCGAAGGTCGTCGTCACGCCCGTCGGTCTCCTCGTTGAGGAGCTTCTCGTAAGCAGAGACGCGGGCCTTACTTTTGGCCTGCCGCGCTTTCGGGGACATGCGGACCCACTCGAGCTCGCGCTCGAGCGTCTTGCGGCGCTTGTCCTCGGTCTTTTCTTCGGCCGCGAGGCGCTTCGACTTCTGGTCGAGCCAGGAGGAGTAGTTCCCCTTCCACGGAATCCCGTGGCCACGGTCGAGCTCGAGGATCCAGCCCGCGACGTTGTCGAGAAAGTACCGGTCGTGAGTCACCGCGATGACGGTGCCTTTGTAGTTCTGGAGGTGCTTCTCGAGCCATTGCACGGACTCGGCGTCCAAGTGGTTCGTCGGCTCGTCCAGGAGGAGGATGTCCGGCTCTTTCAGGAGCAGGCGGCACAACGCGACGCGGCGGCGCTCGCCGCCGGACAGATTTTTGACGTTCTGATCCGCCGGGGGGCAACGGAGGGCCTCCATGGCGAAGTTGAGGCGGTCGTCGAGGGTCCAGGCGTTCATCCGGTCCAGGAGGTCTTGGACTTCGGCTTGGCGGGTGATCAGCTTGTCCATCTCGCCGGGATCGAGGTCTTCGCCGAATTTCAGGTTGATCGCCTCGAACTCTTTCATCAGGTCGACGATCTCTTGGCAGCCCTCTTGGACGATCTCCTTGACCGTCTTCGTGTCGTCGAGCTGCGGCTCCTGTTGGAGGAAGCCGACCGAGTAACCTTCCGAAAGGTGGGCCTCGCCCTGGAATTCCTTGTCGACGCCCGCCATGATGCGCAGAAGCGTGGACTTACCGGAGCCGTTGAGGCCGAGCACGCCGATCTTGGCGCCGTAGAAGTACGAAAGCGAGATGTCCCGGATGACCGTCTTGCCGGTCGAGCGTTGGAGCTTCGCCACCTTGTGCATCGAATAAATGATCTTGTTCGCATCGCCACTCATGAAACGCGCACCTCTTCGTTCTCTTCGGCAGCAGCCGTTTGATCTTTTTTCGATTTCTTCTTTAGGGAAAGGGTCAACGTGAAGCGCGCGACGGGCTCGTCGCCGAGCTTGGAGGGCACGGTTGCGATGACCTCGATAGGCAGCTCGCAGCGGTCGCCCGTCTCGATCGCTTTCTCGACGAGGTCTCTGATCAGAACCCCTTCGCTGCACGTAAAATAGACGGGACCCTCGGCACGCTTCAAGAAGTCGGCATTGAGACTCTTGAAGATCAGAGACACGGGCTCGCCGCGCTCGCGGATCGCCTGCATCGCCAGAAAGCCGCAGGCCAGATCCGCACCGGCCGCGAGGACCGCAAAGTACATGCTGCCGAGGTGGTTTTTCGTGCGGCGCGTCAGCGGAATCTTCAGCACGATCTTGTCCGGCTCCATGCTGACCACGGAAGGCCGGACGAAGAAGAGCAACGGGATCTTCCGGAAGCCGAAGTAGCGCAGGTACAAGGTCGCCATGACGGCCTTGGGATTGGACACGAAAGGTAAGGAAATCACCTGCTCTCCGGCTCCGAGTGAGTTTCGCTTATAGCTGCGGCGACCGGCCGGGAACAACCTCGAAAGGAGCCCCATGCTATCCTTTCGGGGCTGAACACCCTCGGAGGTTCACTTGACCAAGTTCCTCACCAAACTCGCCAACATGATCGAGAAACATCGTGAGACCGAGTTCGAGCGCCTGAGCCGACGGGTCTGGCTCCAGAATGCCGGCTTGATCACCGCGGCGAGTTCCGTGGTCTGGGCCTGCGGGAGCGATGACGATAAGGCCGGCGCCGACGAGAAGCCGACGACGGCCGCCGAGAACCCTGTCGCCGACGGCGATCTCATCAACATCGCTTTAGGTCTGGAGCACGAGGCGATCGCTCTTTATACGGCGGCCTCCAAGCTCACGATCTGGACGACAAAAGAAGCGGTCCTCGCGATCGCCGGAAGCTTTCTCGACCATCACAAGGCGCACCGCGACACGCTCGTCGGCGCCCTCACCGATCTGCGGGCCAAGGATGCGAAGGTCGCCGCGGCCGCCGCCGCCAGCTCCGACGACACCTACGTCGACGCCGCCGTCAAAGCTGGCGCCAAGCTCGACTCAGTCAAGGGCGTCCTCCGCCTCGCGTCCCAGAAGGAAGCGGCTGCCGCCAAAGCGTACATCAGCGTCATCAAGCAGTTTACGAGCAAGGCCTTGGCCGAGTACTCGGGCCTCCATGCAGGTGACGAAGCCGCTCATTACGGGGCCTTACGTGCTGCGCTGTTCGTCATCGAGTCCGACACGGAGACCATCCCGACCGCGGACAAAGTCATCCCGGCCTCGACCCCGAACGGGTTCTGAGATAATTCCGCACTTCGTGCCTCTTCCAGGTGCGACAACTCTTTTGGCGACGCGGCCCGGATTCCGGCCCGCGTCGTTCTTTTCATTCCGGCGTGGGCACGCCGACCAGGGAGCCGCCGCGAGCCTTGCAGCCCGGTCGCATCTCTTCCGGATCTGGCGGGTACGGCGTCTGTGTCATCACGCCCGTATCGTAAACGTAGTCGGTTTGCACGCCGCCCGAGGCCAAGGGCAGTCGGCAGCCGATGCCCTCCCCGCACGACGCCTCCGGCGTCCATATCGCCTTCGATTGAATCCAGATGGAGCCGGGCTTCTGGCGGCGGAAGGTCTGCCACTCGGCAAAGCTCGCGCCTTCGATTTGGCTGCAACTGCGGATCGCAAGCGCGAGGTCGCCGCTCGTGTAGCTGCCCGAGTACCGTGCTGGAGCGCCCGCCGTAGGCCCGGGGGTTGCGAAGACGCCCTGCGTCTCACGGCAGGTCCGCTCGAAGCGGCCTAAGTCACAGACGACCGATCCGGCGAAGCAATCGCCGTCCGGTGGAACATAGCCGAATTGGTAACTGACCCCGATATCGCCGATGGAGCGGGCGCATACGCCGTCGAGGTAGGCGCGCTGATCGGGATACGCGGCCTCGGCAGCGGCACAAGCGCTTTCGCTCCAGCCGCCCTTGCAACCGACCGTGACGGCCGCGAGTGCGTCGTCTTCCAGATCGCGGTATTCCGTGCATGACGTCAGCGCCCGCCGCGCCGGCAAGTGAAACACCTCGACGGTTTCGACGCAGGTCCCTTGGAGCACTGCGCTCAAGTTGAAAGACGGAAGCGGCGCCGGCGTCTGGACAGAGGGCGTCGTCTCTTCCTTGGAGCACGAGCTTGCCCATGCGGCAACGGCGATGCCAGCGAGCCAAGTGCGCATCCTGCGAGCCTCCAGGGTGGGGAATGAGGCCATCTTCGCCTAGCCATCGATTGCCGGCAAGCAATAGACTGCGAAAATGATGAAGCTTTTAAAAACGTGTTGCGCGTTCGTGATCAGCATCGGCTGTCAGTCGAAACCTGCGGAAAAAGCGGCCGCGCCGAAAAAGCCGGCGGCTGCCGGAAGCGGCGAAAGACCGAGCGGCGGCAGTGAGGTCGGCTCCGCGACCGACCCTGAGCCGGCCATCGCCGAAGGCAGCACGGCGACGACCGGCGCCGCCCCGCCTGGTATCGGCTCCGAGCTTGCGTCGCCACCGCCTCCGCCTCCGCCACCGCCTGGCGCCGGCGCCGGCGCCGTCAAGATCACTTGGCTCGGTACGGCCGGCCTTTACGTGACCGACGGTGCGACCTCCTTCTTCGTCGACCCGTTCGTAAGCCGCTACGGTCTGCCGCGCGTGCTCGCGCGCCTTCCTCTCGAATCAAATCCGGAGCTCGTCCAGGAATGGGCGGCCAAAACGGGCGCTCCGCGCGGCACCTCGGTGATCGTGACGCACTCGCACTTCGACCATGCGCTCGACGCCCCCGCCTTCGCCGCTCAGCTGGGCGGCAAGCTGATCGGCTCGGGCAGCACGGTCTTCGTAGGCCTCGGCGCCGGACTGAAGGCCGACCAGATGCAGCAGGTCAAAGCCGGCGAGAAGCTCGTGCTCGGCGCCTTTTCGCTGCGCTGGATCGGCAGCTGCCACGGGCCGCAGTTCGCCGGCATTGAGCTCTGGTCAGGCAACATCGAAGCGCCCTTGGAGCAGCCGACCGCCGCGCACAAGTATAAGGGCGGCGACCACTTCACGCTCGTCGTCGAGCATCCGAGCGCGCGTTTCATGCACCAGTCGAGCGCTTGCGCTCTTCCGAACATGTATGCCGGCACCGCGGTCGATACCGTCTTTCTGGGGATCGCGGCCCGCGTAAGCACGCTCGAGCTGGTCGACCCGATTCTGAAGGAGGCGGGGGCGAAGCGCCTCGTCCCGTTCCATCACGACGACTTCTTCCAGCCGTTGTCCGAGCCCATGGCCTACGGTACCGGCACCGACGTCGAGGAGTTCTTCGACACTCTCAAGACGCAGCGTCCCGAAGTCGTCGTCACCAATTTGACGATCGGTAGCTCCTGGCAGCACCCCTGAGCGCCTTCATGTTCACTTCTGCGGCAGAGCGTCGCCTTTGACGAGTTTATGGACGCTGCCGACGCTGAGATTCAACTCGAGCGCGATCGCTTTATAGGACCACCCTTGCTCCTTGAGGCTGCGGGCCCGGTCCTGCTGCTCGCCGGTGACCTTCACCGGGGCGCCCAGCTTCACTCCCCGCTTTTTCGCGGCGTCTAACCCCGCTCGCACGCGCGCCACGATCGTCTCGCGCTCGATCTCGGCAATTTCGGCGAAGGCGGCCAGCATTGTGCGCCGGAACGGGTTCTCGTGACCGAGATTCAGCACCGGCTGCGTGACGGAGATGAAAGCCACCCCGGCCTCGTCGAGGTTCAGGATCAGCTTGATCGCCGTCGTGGCGTTCCTGGAGAACCGGTCCAGTCGATACACGATGATGGTGTCCAGCTTTCCTGCGTACGCTTCGTGCAGCATCTGTTGAAAGCCCGGCCGGTTGGTCGTCTTTCCCGAGATGCCTTCGTCTTTATAGACGTGGACGTGCTTCGGCTTCTTGCTCTCGGCGAGCTCTTCCAGCCATTTTTCGACGGTATTCTTCTGGCTCTCGAGATCCTGCTTTTCCGTCGAGACCCGGTAGTAGACTCCGACGCGCTCCATTTGCTCGCCTCTTCGCTTTTCTGTGCATTACCTGAGCAGTGGATCGTATTCCTCCATGGTACACGATCCCGCCGTTCAGCAATCCCCCAAATGATAGTCTATCTACCTAATATCACAAGACAAATCAGACCCTCGCCCGACGTTCAGCAATCATCTGTATTTTGAACGAAAAACGGCACACCAGGCGTATCCAGCAATTTCAGGGGTTTTGACTGTCACAACAGCAACATTAATGTAAGGTGTTGGCGTCGTTTTAAACAACAACAGCAGATGTGGTGGCGTGTGCGTTTCGTCCTGATCATTCTCGCGGCATTTCAACTGGCAGCGGCCCCTCCGATCCCGAGCCATCTGCTGCCGGACGAAGTGAATACGATCCAGATATTCCAGCGGACGTCGCAGATCGTGGTCAACGTGTCCAACATGCGCTTGGAGCGGTACCTGTTCTCGATGGACGTGACCGAGGTGCCGGCGGGCACCGGCACCGGGTTCCTTTGGAGCGCGGAGGGCCACGTGGTGACGAACTTCCACGTGATTCAGGACGCGAACAAGATCATGGTCTCGTTCAAAAGCGGCAAGAGCGTCCCCGCGCGCCTCGTCGGCGCGGAGCCGCGCAAGGACATCGCCGTTCTCAAGATCGACGTGCCTGCGGATTACACATTTGAGCCGGTCAGCATCGCCAATTCGACCGAGCTCCTCGTCGGGCAAAAGGCGGTCGCGATCGGGAGCCCCTTCGGACTTGACCAAACTCTGACGAGCGGCACGATTTCGGCCCTAGGACGCTCGATCCAAGGAATCGGCGGGGTGACCATCCGCGACATGGTGCAGACGGACGCGTCGATCAACCCGGGGAACTCGGGGGGACCGCTCTTGGACTCCCGCGGCTATCTGATCGGCATGAACACGATGATCTTCTCGAAAAGCGGCTCCTCGGCCGGCATCGGCTTCGCCGTGCCCGCCAATACGATCCATCGGATCGTCACGCAGCTGATCAAGTACGGGCGGGTGAAGCAGCCCGGGCTCGGCATCACGACGTTCGACGACGGCGTCACGGCGCGTCTCGGCCTCACCGGCGTTATCCTCATGCAGGTCTCCCCCGACGGGCCGGCCGGTCTCGCGGGTCTGCGCGGCACCTCGCGGCTCAAGGACGGCGAGATCGAGCTTGGCGACCGCATCGTGTCCATCGACGGCGTGAAGATCAAGAACTACGATGATCTGTATGGCGCACTCGACCAGTACAAGCCCGGCGACGCTGTCGAGCTGACGTACGTTCGCGGCGCGAAGAGGCCCGAGAGCGTCAAGGTCAAGCTCATCGACCTGCAGGAGCTGCGCTGAAAGAGGACGATATCGCCGCCGAGCGTCGCTACAAGGACGCCTTACGGGCCCTCGCGATCCTCGAGGAGGCTGGCAACGCGGCGCGCCTTGCCGGAGGCTGCGTACGCGATCGTCTCTTGGGCGTTGCGCCGAAAGACTTCGACGTGGCCACGTCCGCGCCGCCGCAAAAAGCGATGGAGGCGTTTCGCGCCGCCGGCGTGAAGTGCGTGCCGACGGGGCTCGACCACGGGACGATCACCGCGGTTTTTCCGGCAGGGCCGGTCGAGGTGACCACGCTGCGTCGCGATGTCGCCACAGACGGTCGCCACGCGTCGGTGAGCTTCGACGCGGGCTTCGCCGAGGACGCTGGTCGGCGAGACTTCACGATCAACGCCATGTTCGAGGACAAGGACGGCAAGGTCCTCGACTTCTTCGGCGGTCAAGCCGACATCGCCGCGCGCGTCCTACGCTTCGTCGGCGACGCTGAGCAGCGCATCGCCGAGGACTACCTCAGAAGCATGCGCTTCTTTCGATTTTGGGCGCGGCTCGGCTTCACGCCCGATCCGGCTGCTCTCGAAGCGATCAAAAAGACTTCGCAAGGTTTGAGCCGGGTCAGCCAGGAGCGCATGACCGCCGAGTTGAAGCAGATTCTCGCGGTGAAAGAGCCGCAGCCGGTCCTCAAAGCCATGGTAGACACCGGCGTCGCGACCGCCGTGGCGCCAGAGCTCGAGTTCTCGCCGGTCGTATCCCCCGAGGTCGTAGGGCCCCAGCGCTGGCTTGCGATGCTGGCGACCCTGGCGCTCGCGTCCACCGCCAGGACCTTCGACGCCCAGCGACTGGGAGACCGCCTGAAGCTGGCACGCCTGGAGACGCGGATCTTGACCGAGGCGCTTTGCGGATTTGCATGCTTGGAAGGCGTGCCTGCCGAGCGTGCGCTGGCGATGGAGATCATCGACGCGGTGGAGAGCGCAGGCGGGGAGGGGAGCTTTCTCGCGTTCTTCCTGCCGACGTGGAAGGCCGCGGCGGCGTCGCCGCCATGGAAGGGTGGGCCATCGGCAGCGAAAGTCGCGGCTGGAATCGCCGCGCTCGCGCGCCTCGAAGCCGAGCACGGGCTCCTTCGGCGCACGAAGCTCCCGATCACGGGCGAGGACCTGAAGAGAGAGCTCGGATTGACGCCAGGACCGGCACTCGGCGAGACCCTCGAGCGCTTATTGAAATCATTTCGCAATGGTGCCTGGTCGACGCGCGCCGAAGGCTTGGCCCTTGAGCGTCGGGCTGCGCCTGACTAATCTTCGTATCCACCTGTAATTCCAGAAGCTTGCACCATCCGTCGCGCCCTTCGGCTAAGGTCTGCGCGAGCCGCGACGATAGGCCCCCCAGAGACCCTAGAAATCGTTCCTGGCAGCGCGGGGTATGTGGATGTCCGTCGTGTTCAAAAATTTCGTACGAGTCGCTGTCGTCGTCGGCTTGGTTTCTGCGTGCAAAGCGCGTCAAAGCACGCCGCCGCCGCAGAGCGCCGAGCTCAAGGATCTGCAGGCCGGCCAAGCAATGAGCTCGCCACAGCTGATCGACGATCCCGCCATCCGCGCGAAGAAGGTCGTTCTCGTCTACTACGTGAACGACACGTATGCGCCGACGGACGACGACTTCGCCAGCGTGAACAAGGACGCGCTGCTTGCGAAGCTGAGATCCGGGATCGCGAGCGACAAGACCAACGCCAACGAAAAGACCAAGCTTGGCAAGATCGTCACGCGCGTGTCCGATGACTGGAGCGGCTTCCGCCGCACGGTCGACGAGGACGTTCGCTATCTGACTCGCTCCGTGTGCCTGCAGAACAGCCGCTATGACATGGGCCTCATCATCTTCCGTAACTTCGGTAGCGATGCGCCGAGCATCCCTCGCGCCGGCAGGACGCAGGATCCGGAGCGCACGCTCAATTTCGACTACTGCCTCCCGGGTCAGCGCAAAGAGCAGGGCACGCTGTCTTACTACGCGTTCCCGGATTTCCGCCTCCTCGCGCAGCCGCTGAGCTCGAGCCTCGTGTTCAAGAAGGCTATCGACAAGGTGATGGAGTTCTTCCCGAGCGGCGGCTATCGCTACGTCATGATCACGAAGTCGCACGGCTCACGCGACATGGCCGTCGCCCCGCACCTTTCGGTCGACGTCCGCAACATGCCCGACGAGGAAGTGTGGCGCTCGGTCGTCGGCAAGGCGCCGCCCGCCGGCACCCAGGTCGCCGCGGCTGACGGGCAGAACGTCGTCGGCCTCGACGCCGACAAGATGGACAATCCCATCCTCGACGCCGACAAGATGGACAATCCCATCCTCGACGCCGACAAGATGGACAACCCCATCCTCGACGAGATCGACACGGTTCTCATGAAAGATCAGGTCGCCAAGTCACCGGTCCCCCTCGAGCCGGTCGGCATCAGCAAGAAGGAATACCTTCAGATGATCCAGCGCGTCGGCGGGCGCGATCCGAAGCTCGGCATGTACTTCCCGATCGTCTTCATGGAAGCCTGCAAATCGGGCCTCGAGTACATCACCAACGATCCGACGATCCTGAGCCGCATCAAGATCGACTCGCCGACCGAGAAGTACGTCGGGCTCAACGTGCAGAACATCGGCCTCCTCTACACGTCCGACAAAAAGGGCCTGGGCTACCAGACCATCGACTTCAAGGAAATCTTCGACGCCATCGGCAACGACGCCAATGACTTCTCGGACGCGCTCAGAGGCTACCTCGACGCGAAGGCGCGTTCGGCGCGGCCGTAAGTCTCCTGAACGGACGCTGCATTGGGATGGGTCGCGCAAAAACTCGAAGACGTCTGCGCGGGTGCGGCCCAAGGCCTCCTGCGCTTCGGTCTTGTTCAGAAACTGTTCAGCAATTTGGAGCGCTCCGGTCAGGTGCGCTCGTCGCGCCGTCAAGAGACCCGCATCCCGGCGATCGCGGTTGGCGTCACTTGGCTCGTGCTGTGCGCGATCCTCTTCTTCTTCACACGCTACATCTCGCGCTACGACGACTGGCCGCCGGCAGCCTACTCGGCGCCTTCCGTTTTCAACCTGACCAAGTCGAGCGTCAAGTGGGACACCTACTTCGGTGATCCGGTCCAAGACCGCCAGGTCTGCGGTTGGCTCGATTGCCAGGTGACCTCGGCCTGGCCGGCCGATAACTTCCAGAAGCAGGTCGTCCTGCCGCAGCGCGAGTTCCCGCTGCAAAACTATGTCAAAGGGCAGACGGTTTACTACCGGACGACGGTCACCCTGCCCGCGAACCTGGTGATCGCGAAGGAAATGGCGCTCTTTCACTCGGTCTACATCTGGGCCGATCGTTACGAGTTCTACATTGACGGCGAGCTCGTCGACGTCGGCTCCAAGAGCCTCCTCAACATCACGATCCCGCGCCGCTTCATCGAGCGGGGGCAGATCACGCTGGCGTTCAAGATCATGCCCGGCGAGCTCGCCTATCAGGGTCTCTCGCACTACGGCGAGATCGTGATCGGGCCACGCTCGATCCTGGAGCCATTGGCGTTCACCGCCCGCGAGATGAAGACGACGTTTTACCTCTGGTTCATCCTGCCCCGCCTTACCGTGTGTCTCATCTTCTGCTTCATATTCTTGGCCATGTCGAAGAACTTCGAAAACATGGTCTTCTGCCTGTTCGTGTTCACGAGCTCGGCCAAGCTCATCTTGTATTCGGACTACTTCGAGATGGCGGCGCCCTTGACGTTCAACGCGTTCAACGTCGCCTCGGTGATCGATTTCACCGAATCGCTCTTATTCGTCCTTTTTGTCGAGCGGTTTTTCCGACGAAACAACGCCATCTTCAACCGCGTGATCTACGCGGCGCTGGGTTTCGCCTTCTTCATGCTGGTCGTGACGGTCCTCGGCCTTCCGTATTTCACCGACGTACTGTTCGCTTTGAAGCGCCACGTCATCGTTTGGACGCGCATCGCCGCGGCGACCTACGCGCTCGGCCTCGCGCTGATCACGACGCTCTTTCTGGCGCACACCCGCAAAAGCCGCATGCGGCTCTTGTCCTCGATCTTCCTATCCATCTTCATGTTGTTCTCGCTCGGCTTATTCTCCGCGATCGAGCTGAACCTCCTGCGCGGCTCGCTGTCGAGCATCGTTCTCTTCTCCCACGACCTGGCGCTCTGCGTCGTCCTCGCGGGCCTCGCCGCGTTCGAGTTCGGCTCGACCGTCGTGCAAAGGGACCAGATCAAGACGAAGTTTCGCCAGCACGTCGACCCCAAGGTCGTCGACCGCCTGCTCGAGCGCCCGGAGACGATCAAAGGTCAATCGCGCGACGTCACCATTCTCTTCACCGACGTGCGCAGCTTCACGACGATTTCCGAGATCTTCCCGGCTGAAGAGGTCGTCGGCCTTTTGAACGAGTATTTCACCATCATGGTCGACGTGATCAGCGCCCACGGCGGCGTCGTCGACAAGTTCATCGGCGACGCGATCATGGCGGTCTGGGGCGCGCCCATGAGCACGGAGCGTGACGCCGAGATGGCGGCGCGCTGCGCGGTCCAGATGCGTAAGGAGCTCCACCTCTTCAACCAGCGCAGGAAGGAAGCCGGAAAGTTCGCGATCTCGATCGGCATCGGGATCCATGCCGGTCGGGTCATCGCCGGCGGCGTCGGCAGCTCGACCCGGATCGACTACACGGTCATCGGCGACACGGTGAACATCGCGGCGCGGATCGAGTCCTTGTCGAAAGAGCTGAAGACCGACATCCTGATCTCGGCGCCCACCGTCGAGCGCATCAAGCAGTACGCGGTCGTCGCGCCGGCCGGCGACTTCAAGCTGAAAGGCAAGGCTAAATCGCTTCCGGTTTATAAACTGATCGGCATGTACGAAGCGGGTGGCGAAAGCCTCCTCAAGCTCGAGTGCCATTGCCCGATTTTCGCCGAAGTCCTCGAGGTCACGGGACCCGGGATCTACGAGTGCTCAGTCACGAATCTGGTCGAGCGCGTCTACGAGGCGCCGGTGAGCGCGCAGGCTGCGTGAGCGGCATTGAGCCGCATCGACTGCATGTCGTTCCCGGCATGATCCGCAACCATCTAATGTTACTGAAATTTTATTCGGATCTTGGCCGGCGGCACGCCAGGCCAGTTCAGCGCGCCCTGCAAAGTCAATAAATTCATAGACTTATCGGAAGCGCGAGAATGGATTTATTGCCTTGGGCCTAGCCCTTTACTCTTGGATCTGGAAATCACCGGGGGATGCGAATCCACTTGCCACTAGTCTGGCTCCTCAAAAGAGCCCAGCCGTCAGTGCGAACCTACCTTGCCGCTGGCTTGTAAGAAGCCTGTCTGCCACTTTGCTCGGTGGCGCCCTAGTCCCATCTCAATCGCATCCCCTGGGGGTTTTCCAAAACCCCCGCGCCGCCCGGCTCACGGAGCCGCGACCGGACCTGCTTCCGCCTGAACCGCGAGCTCGTCCAGCTTTCTGAACGGAGCCTCGGGCTGACGCATCGCCGTCCCTGGAACGAGTTTCGTGGCGACCCATTTGCCGACCGCTTGCGAATGGTCGTAGCGCAGGATCTGGCGCTCGCCCTTCGAGTCGCTGACCGTCTCGGTGAACTGCCGGCCGAAGAGCTCACCCTCGCCGCCTAAGGCCGCGTGGATCTTCTGGCTCGACTCCGGGAGAATCGGCGACCACATCGTCTTCAGCCATTCGATGCATTGCAAGGCGACGAACACCGAGGTCTGAGCGGCCTCTGGATTGGTCTTGATCGTCGTCCAGGGGGCCTTGTCGTTCAAGTACTGGTTCACGCGCTGGCTCAGGCGGCGGATCTCCTCCAGCGCCGAGCGGAGCTTGACCGTGTCGTAGAGCTCGCCCACGGTCTTGAAGCCGGTCTCGACCTCCGCAAGGAGCGCGGAGTCGGCCGCGTCGAGCGGGGCAGAGATCGCGGGGATCTTGCCGTCGTAGCGCTTGAAGCCGAAGCCGAGCATGCGGTTTGCTAGGTTGCCCCAGTTCGCTACGAGCTCGTTGTTCACTTTCTCGAGGAAATCGTCCCAAGTGAAGTCGACGTCAGAGGTCTCGGGCGCGAGCGCCGTTAGGGCGTAGCGCCAGGCATCGGCCTGGTAGCGCTCGAGCACGTCGAGCACCGTGATCGAGGTCCCGCGGCTCTTCGAGAACTTGCGGCCGTAGCTGTTCAGGTATTCGTTCGCGGGCACGTCATAGGGGAGCTTGAGGCCGCCCTTCGCCGTCAGGTAGCCGGGCCAATGGATGGTGTGGAAGGTGATGTTATCCTTGCCGATGAAGTAGTAGGAGCGCGAGTCCGCGCCCTCCTTCTCGTCCCACCAGCCCTTCCAGGCGTCCGGCCTGCCGACTCTTTGGGCCCATTCTTGCGCCGCGGACAAGTAGCCCATGACGGCTTCGAACCAAACGTAAATTCGTTTACTGGCATAGGCCGGGTCGGGGAGGGGGATCGTCACCCCCCACTCGAGGTCGCGCGTGATCGCAGTGCCGCGCAGCTCCTTTTTCTCCAGGGTGCCGCGGGTGAAGTTCAGGACGTGCTTGCGCCAATGCGCCTTGTCGGGGGCCGAGATCCACGTGAGCAAAGAGTCGTTGAGCTTGCCCAAGTCGACGAAGAAATGCTCGGTGTCGCGGATCTCGAGGTCCGTCGAGCCGGTCATCTTCGAGCGCGGACTTTTCAGCTCGATGGCCTCGTAGGTCTTGCCGCAATTGTCGCACTGGTCGCCCCGGGCGTCTTTGAAGCCGCAGTGCGGGCATTCGCCCTCGATGTAGCGGTCGGGCAGGAAGCGGCCGGCTTTCTTGTCGAAAAGCTGCTTCGAGGCCGACGAGTAGAGGTACTTCTTCTCGAGCAGGTCGGTGAAGAACTCGTGGACCAGTTTCTCGTGGATGTCGGTGTGGGTGTGCGTGAACAGGTCGAAGGTGAGGCCCATCTTCAGATAGGTCTCGATGAACTTGCCGTGGAAGCGCTCGACGATTTTCGCCGGCGTCGTCTTTTCTTCCTCGGCCTTGAGCGCCACCGGGGTCCCGTGCGTGTCCGAGCCGGAGACCATCAACACTTCATTGCCGACCATGCGCTGATACCGCGCGAACACGTCCGGCGGCAGATAGGCGCCGGCGATGTGACCGATGTGCTGAAGGCCGTTGGCATAGGGCCATGCCACGGCAACGAGGATCTTACGGCTCAATTCAGGCCCCACTGCGCGCCGCAGTCGTTGCGGACGAAGTTAATGAAGTCGGCGGTCGCCTGGGCCGGGAGCTGCTGGCCGTCGTGGTGACGAGCGCTGACCGTGCCGGCCTGCTTCTCTTTGTCGCCGATGACGATCATGTACGGAATCTTGGCGAGCTGCGCGTCGCGGATCCTGTAGTTGAGCGTCTCGTTGCGGTGATCGCCCTCGGCGCGCATCCCCGCGTCCTTCATGGCTTTGACGACGCCTTTGGCGTATTCCTCTTGGTCCTTCGCGACGTTGATCACGCGCACCTGCGTCGGCGCGATCCACAGCGGGAAGTGGCCGGCGTAGTGCTCGATGAAGATGCCGAGGAAACGCTCGAGGCTGCCGAGTACGGCGCGGTGGATCATCACCGGCGTGTGCGCCTTGTCGTCGCCGCCCTGGTACTCGAGATCGAAGCGGCCGGGCATCGAGAAGTCGAGCTGCACGGTGCCGCACTGCCAGCTGCGGTCGATGGCGTCGATCAGGTGGAAGTCGATCTTCGGGCCGTAGAAGGCGCCGTCGCCCGGGTTGAGCCGGTATTCCTTGCCGCTGGCGTCGAGCGCCTTCTTCAGCGCCTCCTCCGCAGCGGCCCACATCTCGTCGCTGCCGATGGATTTCGCCGGGCGCGTCGAGAGCTCCATGCGGTAGCGGCCGAAGCCGAGCGCGGAGTAGACGCCGTCGATCTGCTTCAGGACTTGCGCGATCTCGTCCCCGATCTGCTCAGGCGTGCAGAAGATGTGCGCGTCGTCCTGAACGAAGGTGCGGACGCGGAAGAGACCGTGCGTCACGCCGCTCCGCTCGTGGCGATGCACGCGGCCGAACTCGCTCAGGCGCAACGGGAGTTCGCGGTAGCTGTGGCGCGTGGTCGCGTACACGAGGCAATGCCCGGGGCAGTTCATCGGCTTGATCGCAGCGTCGGTGTCGTCGACCTTCGTGAAGTACATGTTCTCGCGGTAGTTCTCGTAGTGGCCCGACTTGTGCCAGAGCTCCACGTTCATCATCAGGGGCGTGTTCACTTCCTCGTAGTTGAATTCGCGGTTCGATTTGCGCATGAAAGACATCAGCGACTGATAGAGGAAGGCGCCGTTCGGATGGAAGAAGGCGTTTGCCGGCGCTTCCTTGTGGAAGCTGAAGAGGCCGAGCTGCTTGCCCAAGACCCGGTGGTCGCGCTTGCGCGCTTCCTCCAGCTTGGTCATGTGCTCCTCGAGCTCCTTCTTGTTGTTGAAGGCGACGCCATAAATTCGCGTCAACATTGGGTTTTTCTCGTCTCCGCGCCAATAGGCGCCGGCGACTGAGGTCAGTTTGATGGCGCCAATTTTCCCGGTCGACGGGACGTGCGGGCCACGGCAGAGATCGAACCAGTCGCCCATCTTGTAGAGGGAGATCGGCGCGGACTCCGGCAGGTCCTGGATGATCTCGACCTTGAACGCCTCTTTGAGGCCCTTGAAGGTGGAGATCGCATCGGCGCGCGATACAAGGTCGCGCTTGAGCGGCACGTCGGCCTTGATGATCGCGGCCATCTCGGCCTCGATCTTCTCGAAGTCGCCTTCATTGATCTTCACGCCTTCCGGAAAGGCGAAGTCGTAGAAGAAGCCGGCCTCGATCACGGGGCCGATCGTGACCTGAGTTCCGGGCCAAAGCTTCTGCACGGCCATCGCCAGAACGTGGGCCGCGGTGTGGCGCACGATCTCGACCGACTTCGGGTCCTTCGCGGTCACGAATTTCAGCTTCGTATCGCGCTCGAGAGGCTGCATCATATCTTTCAGATCTTCTTTGCCATCGTCGCCGTCGACAATGGCGCCCAAGGCTGCACGGGCCAAGCCGGGGCCGATGCTCAGGGCCACGTCGCCGAAGCTTGTCCCTGCCGGATACTGACGCTTCGAGCCATCAGGAAGGCTAACGGTGACTTCTTTCGCAGCGGACATGGGAGCACCTCAGGCTGGGTTTGCGGAAATAGGCAAAGAGATCGGACGTTTGTAACAGAAAATGCAGGCTAGCTCATGCTATTTCTACGCCTCGAAAAGCCTCTGGTCATCCTCGGACTTACGCTGGCCGCCGCCTGCGGACCGACGGACGTCCGCACGGGCCTACCGCCGAGTCGTGCGAGCTTACCTGAGGAGCTTGCGCACCCTCCCCTTCTCTCCGCCGTCGGGCTCGGCTCACGCGACGTGCTGGCGACGGTCGCGCCGGGGCCGATGCGCGGTCACGTGCTCCTCGAGCTCCTGGCCGAGCCCGGGGCCAAAATTCTCTACGCGCTGCACGCGTTCGCGGCGGACACCGCGGAAGCGGAGCTGACGCTCTACCAGAGTCCGCTGGATCTGCGGCCGCCGTTCGTGCTGACCGCGATCGTGGACAAGGACGGTGCGCGCGGACCCGTGCGGAGCTTCGCTTATAGCCTCGATCCTTCGGCGTATGCGCCCGCCGCCGCGGTCGTGGCGGAGCGCTTGTTCGGGGACGGCTCCCCCTTCGTGCCTTACAGGGTCCTCGTCGAGGCGGAGTCGTTGCCCTCGCTCGGCGCCGCCGAGCGCTCGAACGGGTCGCCGGTCGTCGACGGAGAGCTCGACGAGTGGACCGGGGCCGGACGCCTGCGGACGCGCGACGGCATCTACGACGTTACGGCGGGCAAAGGCTACCTCGACATCGCCTGGAGCGAAGTGGGTGAGACCGAAGAGGCGCTTTTCGTAGCGTGGGCGCTTCGTGAGACGCCGAAGGTCGCCGATGGCGTGGTCTACGGGTTCGAGGTCGGCCCCTCCAACATCGGGCTGAGCTCGTTCGGGACGGGCGCCGAGTTCCGCTACCGCGCGGAGATCGATGGCGGGAAGTTGCGGCTCTATGCGCCAAAGAGCGGCGAGGAGGTGGCGCTCTCGGCCGGTAGCGTCGCCGCTTTCGGCGTCTCCGGGGTCGAGCTGAAGCTCCTGAGGTCCGATCTCCCCCTACTCGAAGCCGACGCCGTCGAGCTCACGGCCCGAACCTACACGTCGGAGCGCGGGCCGAGCTACACCCTCTCGGACCGCATGCAACCCGTCTTCTTGCGCTCGCGCTTTACCCTCGTCCGGCAGAAGGCGGCGGCGCCGAATGCCGCGATCGATCTGACCTTCCTGCAGCCCGTCGCCGGCGACCTCGGCGACGCGAGCCTCGCTTCGAGCTATCTGGCTCTGGCCGAGCCTTTGGTCCGAGAGCTCGAGGCGGTGAACCAAATCCCCTTCTACGAGCGCGGCACGTTCCCCCTCTACTTCGTCGACAAGGAAGAGAATGGCTATGCCGGCCTCAACACGACCGATCGCGGCATGCTGACGACGATCGGTCAAAACACGAGCTTGATGAGCCGCGTCCAGCTCTTGGCCCACGAGCTGGCGCATTTTCAGAATGCCCGCGCCTCGAAGATCACGGCGCGGTGGCTGCAGGAGGGCATGTCGGAGTGGTCTTCAGAGCGCGTGCTCTACCGGCACTTCCCGCGTCGCGCCGTGCACAAGTATCTCCGGAAGATCCGCTTCGACCGCTACTTCGACACCCTCGGCGGCGAGCTCGACGATTTCGCGCTCGATACCTGGGGCGGCGAGGTGGCGCGCGCCGGCTACGAGAAAAGCCTGATGTTCTTCGACATGCTAGAGACGATCGTCGGACAGGGCGCGCTCGTCAAAGCGTTTCAGCTCGGCGTGAACGTCGAGATGGGGAGCCTCGTCTTCCAAAGGTTCCTGGAGCGCGAGTCCGGCAAGGACCTAGGACCGGTCTTCAAGCACTGGGTTTTTCCGGGCACGCCGGAGCCGGCCTACGACCCGCGCGCGCTGTTCGGAGACTCTGACGCCGACGATCTTTCGCTCCTCGACGAGCGCGCTATCGGCACCGATCCGGCAAAGCGCGACACGGACGGTGACGGGGATCTGGACTCGGAGGAGTTTTTCCGCGGCCAGGATCCGCTCGCCTCCCGCCTCGATCCCGAGGGTGCATTGCGCGGCCGAGCCGAGCCGGAGTTGGCGTCGAATTTCGGCGCCTCGACGGATACGTCCGCGTTCTTCCGGCTGGCCGGCGATCCCGAGGCGAGCTGGACTTGGTCGCTCGATCCGTTCGCCGCGACGCCGGAGCAGCCATACGCCTTACCAAAAGCGCTGCGCCCACCCTTCACGGTAAGATTGCAGGGGAAGCTTCGGGACTCGTCGTCGGCGGTGACGTCTGCCACGAGAGGCCTTTACGTCGGGGGCGCTCTCGTGCCGACGCCTGCGCCGACGGTCGCCATCTTGCCACCAGCGCCGCGCCAGACCATCACCTTCAGCCCGGCCATCACTCTGCCGGCCCTCCCCTACTCCTCCGCGCCCGACGTTGCCGACGACTTGCCGCGCGAGCTTTCACCCTACGACCTCACGTCGGCTCGCGCGACCGTCGAGGCGAGCGCCGTGACCATCGTCTTCGAGACGCGCGCCGCACCCGACCTTTATGGAAGCGACGGCACCTATCAGGCGATCTTTCAGTCGATCGACTGGGTGACTTCGTCTCCGATCCTAAAGCGTCATCACGCCTTCGTGCTCGCGAGCGGCGAGCCCTATTTCTCGACGCTGGTGGGTGAAACCGAGAC
This sequence comes from Pseudomonadota bacterium, assembly GCA_031416315.1. Lineage (GTDB taxonomy): Bacteria > Bdellovibrionota_B > Oligoflexia > Oligoflexales > CAIYRB01 > JANOTL01. The sequence goes on along the minus strand of JANOTL010000188.1, from coordinate 45,217 downwards.
CGCGACGCGGCTCGACAAAGGCGTCACGGTCACCTACTCCAAAGATCAGATCGTCGTCCGACTCGATCGCGCCCTCCTCGAGGACTGGCTCGCGACCAGCGGCGTTCACCAGGCTTGCCTCTCGTCGGAGCTGACTCTCGAGGCGAACGTGCAGGTCACAGATCGCGGACCGTGCGTCGACCTGACGAACACGGTGCGACGTGCGATGGTGCCTGATGCGTTCGGGCTCGGACCGCATGCGGTCGATCTGACGAGCGAAGGCGTGAGCGCGCCGCGTCGCGAGGCGATTCTGAAGCTGGCCGCGACCGCGATCGTTCAGTTCGAGACGGTTTTGGCTCGGCCCTTGTTCGAGCGGCACCATTGGCCGCTCCGGGTGAAGCTCCGGGACGGAGGTGCCACCGATGCCGCTGCGAACGCCTTTGCCGGCGCTTACCTGACGATCGACCGCGCGGTCAGCGACGCGACGATCGACTACCTCGTGGTCGAGCAGCTCGCTCGCCTCGTCGTCGCCGACCTGCTGGAAAATCAGGGGAGCGCGCCTTACTGGGTGCAGGAAATGTTCATCCAATGGCTGACGTCGGCGGCATTGTACCGCATGTACCCGAGTCGCGAGGTCCACGCATTCCACGCAGGCCGGCTCGAGGACCTCAAGTGCTACCTGGGTGAGGATCCCGTATGCGCTGATTTTTACGGGCAAGATACGGTGCTGTCGCGCTGGGATTTCTCGACGCTCGATTCGACCGGCTCGGTGCGCTCGCTCCTCTTCGCGCTCGAGCTGGACGCGCTCGTTGGCACGGAGGCGATGGCGCGGGCCATGTCGCTCTATGCGAACGAGGTGCCGAGCGCGGAAAGATTGCTGAGCGTCTTAAAGGGATATGCGCCGGCTGAGGCTCAGTTGTTGACTGAGCTCTTCGCGAGCTACGTCTTCGGCACGGCAAGCCTGCCGGCCGATCAGGCGCGAGTCCTTGCCGGTCTGACCGATGCGGACGGCGACGGACTCTACGTGGTCGAGGAGACAAAGCTCGGCACGTCCGACGCGAGCCCCGATCCTTATCTTCAATGAGCCCGGCTGCCAGCGACGCCGCCGGCCATGCGGGACATGATGTACGGTGCTTCGTCGAGGAAGTCGCCGGCCGGCTCGTGACCGAGCTCATAGGCCGTGGCGACGACGTCGATGCAGTCGACCGTCTGCTCGTGCGGAAAGCGCGAGGCCAAGTCGTCCAGCACGTGCCCCATCAGGAGCGCGTTGGATTCCAGGGAGTTGGAGATGATCCCGAACGGCAGGGTCAGCCGGTTCAGCGACACCGGGGAATTGGAGTACGGCCGCAGCAGCTTGATGTACTCGCCGAGCGTCATCTGGAGCTTCATGATCCGGCCCTTTTTCGTCTAGGCATGTTTTGCTTATCGGCGTTATGTTCCTGGTCCTTAATTTCCCGGTGAATCGTGGCCTAGGACCGATCGCCAGGACCGGGAGGGAAGCCAATGGAAACGAGTGGATCGCCGCAAGATGCGCGCCCCGACGCCCCGCTCGCCGAGCGGATGCGGCCGGTTCGGCCGGAGGACCTGACCGGGCAGAAGATCTGGGAAGTCGGCGCCCCGCTTCGGGAATTGGTGGCGGCCGACCGGTTTCACGCCCTCCTCTTCTGGGGGCCGCCCGGGACCGGAAAGACGAGCCTGGCTCAGGTCATCGGCAAGAGCTCGGGGCGCAAGGTCGAGGCGCTGTCGGCGGTCCTCCACGGCGTGAAGGACATCCGCCGGGTCATCGAGGAATCGCAGGACCGCCAGGCTCAAGGGGCCAAGGCGAGCTTGATGTTCATGGACGAGATCCATCGGCTGAGCAAGAGCCAGCAGGACGTGCTCCTGCCGGCGCTGGAGTCAGGATCGGTAAAATTCATCGGGGCGACGACCGAGAACCCCTCCTTCGAGGTCAACCGGGCGATCCTCTCGCGAACCCTGGTGTTTCGCTTCGAGCGGCTCACCGACGAGGCTTTGATCGAGATCCTGCGGCGCGCGATCGCCGCCGACCCGACTGAGCCGGTCGTCGACGACGAGGTCCTGGCAGCGCTCGCGCGCAGCGCCGACGGCGATGCCAGGCGCTCGCTCAATTTGCTCGACGCCGCCCTTGCCGTGACGGCTCCGGGGAAGCCTTTGACCCGTGCGGCGCTCGCGTCGGTGGCTGGCTCGTTGAACCTGCAGTACGACAAGCAGGGCGACCTGCACTACGACGTGATCTCGGCGTTCATCAAATCAATTCGTGCCAGTCAGCCGGACGCCGCGATCTACTACCTCGCACGCATGCTGGAGAGCGGCGAGGACCCGATCTTCGTCGCGCGCCGCCTCGTGATCGCGGCGAGCGAGGACATCGGCAACGCGAATCCGACGGCGCTTTTGGTGGCGCAAGCGGCGATGCAGGCGGCGCACCTGGTCGGAATGCCGGAGGCACGCATTCCGCTCGCGCAGGCGACGACTTACCTGGCCGCCTCACCGAAGAGCAATCGCGCCTACCTTGCGATCGACAAGGCGCTCGAGGACGTGCGCGCCACCGGCTCCCTCGAGGTGCCGATGTTTCTGCGCAATGCGCCGACGCAATTGATGAAAGAGGTCGGCTTTGGCGAGGGCTACGTCTATGCCCACGACGATCCGGCGGCAGCGGCGAAGCTCATCTACCTGCCGCCGGAGCTTAAAAATGCCGTCTACTACGAGCCGAGCGAAGCGGGAACCGAGCAGGTGCTGAAAAAGCACCTCGCAAGCCTTAGCGCCCCACGATCAGGTCGCTCGCCGCCAGGTTCCGACCCAGCTCGCCCACGTTCTTGATCACGACCGTCTCGACATCCGAACGCAGGTCCCGGACCTGGGCAGCGATGTCGAGGTAGGTGGGGTTGTACTCCAACGTGCAGATCGCGCCCGGATCGAGGACGGTTCGGACGGCTTTGACGACGATGCGCTCGCCGATGCGCGTCTGGACGAAGTCGATCTTCGCGTTGGCGGCCATACAGGGATTGGCGCCCGCCATGACGGAGGCTTTGATGAGGTAGGCGAAGGAGTCGGGATTGATGCCGCCGTCGACGACCGTGACCGCGACATCCTTCAAGATCAGCTCGGGCCGGGCGAGAAAGTCGCTCACGTTCACGCTTTGGCCCATGAGGTCGACGTTTTTCACGACGATCTTGGCGACTTCGTCGCGATGGAAGCGGATCGTCGCCTTCAGATCCTTGTACACAGGGGCGAATTTCTCGTTGCAGATCGGCTCATCGCCAGCGCGCTCAAGGACCGCGACGACCGTCAACGTGTCGCCTTCGCGTTCTTCCACCAGGCGGACATCGAGCCCTGACGCAGCGCAAGCGTTGCCGGCGATGTAGGCGCTGCCCGTGACATCAACGGCGAGGAAGTCCGGATTGATGCCACCGTTGGCGGGCGAGGCCGCCACGTCGAGGACGATGGTCTCCGAGGCACGCAGAACGTGGCCCTCGGCGGTGTGCGAGGTGTCCAAATGAGTCCCATCACCACAGGCGCCGAGGCCGAGAGTGAGACCGAGGGTCGCGAGGATTTGGGTGGTGCGCAACATGGCAGAGTCTCCTGTTCCGTGGTGATCTCTGACTCCACCCTAACAGCGGGATCGCGTTAAGCGTTTGCCTTGGCCAGCCAGTCGATTTAAAAGTCCGGCGCACCCTACGCCGAGGAGACTTCATGAGCGCGAGCATGAGCAGATGGGCCTTGATCTCGGTCACCGACAAGACCGGCGTCGTGCAGCTCGCGCGCGGACTGGCACAAGCTGGGTACGGTCTCTTGTCGACCGGCGGCACGGCAAAAACGCTGCGCGAAGCGGGCCTCGCCGTCAAAGACGTCGCCGAGCACACGGGAAGCCCGGAGATCCTCGACGGGCGCGTCAAGACCTTGCATCCGAAGACGCACGGCGGCATCCTCTTCGACCGCGCCGACGAAAAACATCGCAGCGAGGCCGCGATGCACGGCATCCAGCCGATCGACGCCGTCGTCGTCAACCTCTACCGCTTCGCGGACGAGGCCGTGGCGCGCGGACTCTCGGCGACGGACGCGATTCACCACATCGACATCGGCGGGCCGGCGATGCTGCGCGCGGCCGCAAAAAACTGGGCCCACGTCGCCGCGGTCTGTGATCCGAGCGACTATCCGGAGATTCTCGCGGCGCTCGAAGCCGGCGGCATCGGCAGCGAGCTTCGGCAGCGGCTCGCCGCGAAGACGTTCGCGACGGTTTCGGCGTACGACGCGATGATCGCGGCGTACCTCGCGGGCGTCGCGACGGAAACGGTGGCGCTGACAAAGGTCCAGGACCTGCGTTACGGCGAGAACCCGCACCAGGCGGCGGGGCTTTTCCGCGCCTTAGGCGCCGAGCCGCACGGATTCGGCGCGCTGAGGATCCTTCAGGGTAAAGAAGTCTCCTACAACAACATCCTGGACTTAGACGCCGCGAGCGCGCTTGCAGCCGAGTTCGAAGACCCCGCGGTCGTCATCGTCAAGCACACGAATCCCTGCGGCGTCGCCGCCAAGGCGGGCGCGGCACTCGACGCGCTGTTCGCATCGGCCCTCGCTTGCGACGCAAAATCGGCGTTCGGCGGCATCGTCGCGCTCAATCGCCGCGTCGACCGCAAAGCTGCGGAGGCTATGAATTCGCTGTTTCTCGAGTGCGTGGCCGCTCCGGACTATGACGCCGACGCGCTCGCGCTCTTGGCGACGAAGCCGAACGTCCGGGTGATCCTGGCGCCTTTCGCGACCGCCTCAGGGCTGAAAGACCTGCCACGCGAGCGGTCGGTCCGCTCCGTCCGTGGCGCTTGGTTGATGCAAGAGGAAGACCGCGGCCTACGTCCGCGCGCCGAATGGCAGGTCGTGACAAAGCTCGCGCCGAGCGCCAAGGTCTTAGCGGATCTCGCGTTCGCGATGGCGGTGGCGAAGCACGTGAAGTCGAACGCCATCGTCTTCGCCAAGGACGGCGCGACCGTCGGCATCGGCGCGGGCCAAATGAGCCGTATCGACTCCGCGAACATCGCGGTCGCGAAGGCGCGCGAGACCGGGCTCTCCACAGTCGGGTCGGTGCTCGCGAGCGACGCCTTCTTCCCCTTCCGCGACACCGTCGAGTTCGCCGCCGCGCAGGGCGTCGTCGCGATCGTGCAGCCCGGCGGCTCGAAGCGGGATCAGGACTCAATCGACGCGGCGAATGCTGCGGGCATCGCGATGGTCTTCACGGGCGAGCGGCACTTCCGCCACTAAAAAAGCGTGGTGCCCGTGACGTCGAGATGGACGGCGTAGTGCTCGTCCTCGCTCCAGGCGAGCGTCACGTCGACGCCGTTGCGGGTCGCACGGGCCAAGTTGAGGGTGATCGGACGGCCGACCATCTTGAGGGCGTCGAGCGAGTCGCCGGGCGCGTCCGCCGGGTCGATGTCGTCGCTGGCACCGCGGCGGCCCGGGACGATACCGACGAGGCGCGCGAAGTCGGCCTCCGAGAGAACGACGGTCGGCGGCAGCTGGTTGCGGGCTTCGCCTGAATGTCCGGGATAGACGGGGACGCGCACGCGCGGCGAGCTGAGGGTCAGGGCGCCCCCGGGCCGGAGCTCCAACGTCCAGATCTCACGGAAGCTCTCCGTGACGGTCGTAGCGCCTTTACCAATGATACGGGCTTTCGTGCGTTGCCAGGCGATCGGGATCTCAACCTTGAGAGGCGCCGAAGGCGGCTCTTCGAAGGTCGGCTCCTTCAGACTTTCGACCGCCGTCTCCGGCGCTACCGGCGATACGGTGGGAGCGTGCTCCCTCGGGGCGGTGGGCACCAGCGACTCATCCACCACAGCCATCGCTCCCGGTCCTAAAACCAATGGCGCGAAGAGAGAGATGAAAAAGGCGGTACGCATCGTGCGGCGATATTATGAGATCTCAAAGCGGTTGTAAAGTTTCTAATAGAACCGTGAAACGCGGCATGAACGGCGACGTCGAAAGACGATCAAACCTCAACAATCTCGTGTTTTTCGAGTACGCTCGAGGGACCAGAGAGCCGCCCCATCGCTAGCAGATTTCCGACCTCCTCTTGCGCAAGGTCGATCGTGCGTCGAATTACCGCTCATTCGCTGCTCTTCCTCACGCACCTGCTTTTTGCGCTGTTTGCGGAGAGCGCCTACGGCATCGTCCACACGGCGCCGATCGTGCTCCAGGGTCTCAAGGTCAAGCCGGTCACGCACTATCCCATTAATATGTATCGCCTTTACCGGACGGACGAGACCGGCAAGGCGGTGACCATCCCGTTCCAGATCGACGAGATCAACGAGTGGGGCGACTACGTTCTATCCGAGGGCGGGCAGGTGACGGCGAAGACCGGCAACGGCATCTTCGACCTCCAGGACGAGCTGGCCTTCATGGGCGACGACGTCGGTCCGGTGCGCCAGCCGACGAGCTGGGGCGAAGGTGGCAAGCCCTCCCTCGTGTTCGAGATCAAGCTCGCTTACAAGGGTAAGAACGAAGCGGGGGCCAACGAAGGCGCCGTCTACCTCGCCGTCTTCTTCCAGAATCCGCCCAAGCTCGCGGAAAAGACCTATGTCTTCTTCAAGCGCGACACCGCCGAGGTCATTACGTCGCGGTACCGTTACGGCTTCGATCAGTCGAACTGGCTCGTCGCCCGCCGCGTCGAGATGCTGAAGAGGGGGACCGAGAAGAGCCCCGAGTTCGTGCCACTTCTCGATTCGACGACCTTCTACATGAAGGCCGACTTGAAGTATTTTCTGACGGTCGAGGCCAACCACAAGTCGATCAACAGCGCGCTCGAGGCCTACAAATTAGGCCCAGTCCGCTCGATCGTACGCATTAGCTTCCACTACACCTTCCTGAAGCTGAACTTCGAGCTCGGGATGTACACGGAGGTCTCCTTCTTCTCCAACGCCGTCTACCTCCCCGCGATCCTCTACAACCCGCTCGACGGCAAAAAGAGCCTGAATACCGGCTCCGGCTTCTATTACGGCATGGCGATGAAAGACAGCCCGGGCGACTACAAGATCGACTCTAACATGCCGGTGTACAAGCAGTCGGGCATCCTCGACCTGTTCAAGAGCGGCGCGAAGCCGGAGAATCTGTATTGGATCCATGCCTCGGGCAAAGATCGCATGCTCTACATGGAGATCAGCCCGTCGAAGGAGATGCGCGTCGCCGGCGCGGTGCCGATGGTCTATAAAGAGAACGCTGCCGGGGCCGCGGTAAAAGATCGGGGCGCGGCGGAGCCTACGCCACTCGGGTCGAGCCCCGTGAACATGGCCCTCTACTTCGACATGACCAAGTTCACCGAAGGCGAGCACATCATGGCCTTCCGCTTGTTCTTCGAGAACGTCAACGAGGAGAAGCGCCTCGTGTCCTTCAAGACTCTCGGCAACTGGGACGTGAACGCTACGAAGCTGAAGAACTAGAACGGAGCCTCGATTGACCAGTGGCGACGTGGAGAAGGATTGGCGCCCGGGCGCCTCGGCCGCCGGGCCGGGCGACGAGGAGCCCGCTCTTCCCCAAGTGGTCTGGCTGCGCGGCGACGAGCCTTTTTGCGGCGATTTCTCGCTCGACGCCGAGGCCGTGATGGCGCGCCTCGGGATCAAGCGCACCCGGCTGACGCAGATCTCGGGGCGCGAGCTTCGCGTCGGCCGCATCCGCCGCGGGCGCTACGTGGCGCCCGTCTATCGCGAAGAGGACGTCGAGGCATACTCTGCGTGGACACGGCCGACGGCGACGCATCTGAAGTCGTCACAAGTCCTGGAAGATGCCGCGCGCGTGCTCACGGGCCAAGGCGAGGACATCGTCGACCGCGTCTCGGACGAGATGGCGCGGTATCACGGCGAAGACCGTCGCCTCCTGGCCGAGCAGATCGAGGTCCTGGCGCAGCATCTCGACGCCGAGCGCGACCGCGCGGTGCGGGCCGAGGCGAAGGTGACGGGCCAGCTTAAGGTCCTGGAAGGCAAGATCGAAGCCATCGGCGCGGCGCTGGAGAAGCTCGCTTTTCTGCAGACGAGCTGGAACCGCGACGTAGCGGAGCTGCGCGCCGTCACCCGAAGCGTCTCGGACGAGCTGGCGCGAGAGCTGAAGACGAGTTTCGGGACCGAGATCGCCGGGGCTGTGAAAGCGCTGACGCCGCCGCCGCCGAAAGTGCCGAAGAAGAAGGTAGCGCCGAAGAAGGCGAAGTCGAAAAAGGCGGCCGCGCCCGAGGCGCCGCCGAGCGTCGGGTCGGCGCGGCGGGCGGCGCGTCTACGGCGCTAGTACCCTAAAATGTGGAGAGTCGGGATCGCACGCCGCACGGGATATGGAACGTTTCACGGTCGTTCGTCAGCGGGCTCGCCCTCGACCGACTTTCCTCGCCGATACGTCACCACCATGGTATCGCCGTCGTCGGTGATCCTCAGCTTTCCGGAAAACGGCTTGCCACTCTTGTAGTGGAAAACGAGCTCGTCGGACGAGAACCACCGTCGTACCCGGCGCCTTGCGAGATCGGGTCGATCTGGAAAAGGAAACGCGATGTGATTCGCCTCATTCTCGCCGAGGTAAGTGACGATGTTTGTCAGACGCTTGCCGTCGGCGGCATACTCCCGCACCACGAACGCGTCATCAAGCCAACGGCCGGTCGCGACGAGCTTGCCCCGTTTAGTCCGGGTGAGCGCTCGGCCCACCACGCGCCTATCATGGCAGGTGATCGAACCGACCTGGTCCTGCAGAGCGCCGATGTCGCCGGGCGAATCACCGTCCGCATAAGGCCGGTACTCGAACGCCAGGCGCCCGTCCCGGTCGGGGCAAGGCGTCGCACACTCGCGACGCTGGCCACCCACGACGCAAAAATCCGTCGGCTCGGGCGGCCCGGGCTCGCAACCGCAGCCAAAAGTCGCGCACCCGGTGACACCGAGCCCCAAAGCACAGATGAAGCTCAAAGCTCTGATCGTCGCCGTCGTTACGCTCCGCATCGTGGCCTCCTGGCATGCCGCACCGAAACCGTCAGGTTCCACGTCGGCCAAAGAGTGTGCCTGCTTGAGGCGGCGCTTAGCCCTTACTCGCACGTTTATATGATGAAATCCAATGCTACCTTGGACTTGGACTTCCCAAGCGCCTAGGTCAGGCGAACGGATACGGCCCGCGGCCATGTCAGTCGAGAAAGACGGCCCGCTCTTCCACCGACGGCAACCGACACGTCTCGCGCTTGCCGAACCATTGGTAACGGTTCGACGCGACGACGCGGTAGCCCGCATCGCGCAGCGGCCTCGGGACGAGCCACATCGCCGCGCCCGCGACCGCCCAGGCGCCGCCGATCGCCATCAACGCGCGGGCCACGGCGGCCGAGCGCTCGAACACCTTGCCGTCGCGCCGCCAGTACACCATCGACTGCAGGTTTTCCCGCTGCGCAGCGCTCAGCTCTAGCGCGGCTTTTCCCTGCAAGGGCGCGAAGCGGAGGCGACGGCGCCGGTCCTTCGCCACGAGAAAGCTCACCGTCCGGTCGCAGAGCCCGCACAAGCCGTCGAAGAACACCAGGCCCGAGGTCTCCGGACCTAGCCTCACCTCAGGAGGCCTTTCGCCTCGATCAGTCGAACAATCGTGGCGACCGTGTCATCGAGGGACAAGGCGCTGGTGTCGACCAAGACCGCGTCTCCGGCCTGTTTAAGCGGCGCCACTTCGCGCGCCGCGTCGCGCTCGTCGCGCCCGCCGATGTCGCGCATGACGTCTTGTAGACGTCCGGTCTCCATCGACTCGCCGAGCTGCGCCAGGCGCCGCTTCGCGCGCTCTTCGAGGCTCGCCGTCAGGAAGATCTTCAGGTCGGCGTCGGGAAAGACGACCGTGCCGATGTCGCGACCGTCGACCAGGGCTCCGCGGGGCGCGCCGAGCGCCAGCTGTTTTTGCAGGGGAAGGAGGCGGTCGCGGACCAATGGCAGCTTCGCGACTTTGCTGGCGCCCGTTCCCGCCGCCTCGCTGAGGAGGTCTTGGGTCAAATCGCGACCGCGGTAAAAGAGGGTGCGGCGCGCCGGCTCCCATTTGAGATCGGCGTTCAGAGCCTCCACGACGCCGGCGACGGCATGCTCGTCCGCGAGGTCGACGCCGTCACGGGTCGCGACCCAGCCAACGGCGCGGTAAAGCGCGCCCGTGTTGACGTAGGTCCAGCCGATGCGCTCGCAGACGTGAAAGCAAATCGAGCTCTTGCCCGAGCCGGCCGGACCGTCGATCGCCACGATGTACGGACGCTCTCGCTGCAACGGAAGGCCTCGAATCGACGTTACGGGGTGCGGGTCCACACTTGAACTCATGTCCACGGGAGCTCCTCGACACGTACGATCAGCGGGTATTTTCGAGGAGGAAGTCTTAACCCAAGCTGTTCAGAACGTCAAAGAAACCGGGAAAGCTCACCGCGACGCAGTCGGGGTCTTGTACCTCGCAGGGACCGTCGGCGAGCTTTGCCAACACCGCGGCGGCCATGCAGAGGCGATGATCCTCATCAGGATCATAGCGGAAAGCGCGCGCGCGAGTGAGCCCGCCGGCCACGACGAGGTCGTCGCCGTCGACTTTGGCGTCGGCGCCCGCCAAAAGGAGGAGCTCCAGCGTCTTGGCAAGGCGGTCGGATTCCTTGACGCGCAGCTCGGAAAGTCCGCGAAACCGGCTCGGGCCCGAGGCGAAGGCGGCGAGCACGGCCAGGATCGGGATCTCGTCGATCATCGTCGGCGCGAGCTCGGGCTCAGTATCGACACCTCGCACCGGTTTGCCGTCGCTTTCGATCGAGAGCGTCGTGACGGGCTCGAGGAGGCCATGCTCCCGCTTGGGCTGGCTCCGCGTCAGGCGGACGCCCATGCGCTCCAGGACGGTCATGAAGCCCGTGCGCGTAGGGTTTTCAAGGACGTTCTGGATCTCGAGCTTGCCGCCGGCGAGCGCGGCGTAGACCGAGAAGAATGCGGCGGACGACGGGTCGCCCGGAACGCGGAAACGCCCGGCCTGCGGCCGGAAAGGTCCGGTCACCGTGATCTCCTCGCCACCGCCGACGCGCTTCGTGGTGATCTGCGCGCCGAGCGCGGCGAGCATCTTCTCGGTGTGGTCGCGACCACCGACGGGGAGCGTCACTTTCGTCTCGCCGGAGACGTTGAGTCCGGCGAGGAGGATGGCGGACTTCACCTGCGCCGAGGCTTTATCGACGACGTGAGCCTTGGGCGCGAGCTTCTGGCCTTCGATCGCCAGCGGCAAGAGGTGGCCATTCTGCCGACCGTAAATTTTCGCGCCGATGGCGCGCAAGGGCTCGACGACGCGGCCCATCGGCCGCTTCGACAGGCTGGCGTCGCCGTAGCAGGTGACGAAGAGCCCCGGGATCGCCGCGAAAATACCGGCGAGGAGGCGCGCGGTCGTCCCCGAGTTGGCGAAATCGAGCGGCAGGAGCGGCGAGCTCCAGCCGTCCATTCCCGGCGATTCAACGCGCACGACGCCCGCGGCGGCATCGTGCGTGATCGTCGCGCCGAGCGCACGGAAAGCCGCCATGGTTGCGCGGCAGTCGGCGCCCATAAGCGGATTCTCGATCACGCTCGCGCCCTTGGCCATCGCCGCGAACATGACGGAGCGGTGCGTGATCGACTTGTCCGGGGGACAAACGACCGCGCCCGAGATCTTGCGAGAAACGGAACCGGCAGCGAGGGGATGAACGGTGAGCGTCGGCCGCGTGCCGGAGGCCGTCATGATTTTCCTTCGAGGAACGAGGCCAACACCTCGCGGCCGTCGCCGTAATGGCCCATGTGCATGAACTTCTGCATGCGGCGCTCGGCCAGGACATCGCCGGGGAGCTTGCATAGCTCGTCGAGGTCGGATTTCACGGTGTTGCGGATGGCGCTCGCGGTCAAATCGATGCTCCGATGGGCGCCTCCCTCCGGCTCGTCGATGATCGAGTCGATGACGCCGAGGCGCAGGGCATTCTGCGCGGTGAGCTTCAGCGCCTCCGCCGCCTGCGGCGCGTTCGCGGCGTCCTTCATGAGGATCGAGGCGCAGCCTTCCGGCGAGATCACGGAGTAGATTGAATGAGCTAGCATGTGCACGCGGTTCGCAACGCCTAGGGCCAAGGCGCCGCCTGAGCCACCTTCGCCGACGACGACCGTGACGATCGGAACCCGCAGCCGCGACATCACCATGATGTTCTTGGCGATCGCCTCGGACTGGCCGCGCTCCTCGGCGCCGATGCCGGGGTAGGCGCCGGGCGTGTCGATGAAGGTAATAATCGGCAGCTTGAAGCGCTCGGCCATGCTCATGAGGCGCAGAGCTTTGCGGTAGCCCTCCGGGCGCGGCATTCCGAAGTTGCGAAAAATGTTGTCTTTCGTGCCGCGGCCCTTCTGATGGCCGATCACGACGACGCTACGTCCCTCGAATTTGGCAGGGCCGCCCACGATGGCTTTGTCGTCGAGAAAGTTGCGGTCGCCGTGCAGCTCGACGAAGTCGGAGCACAAGGCCGCGATGAGCTCCGTCGTGCTCGGCCGGCGAGGATGCCGCGCGAGCTGTGTGGTTTCGTAAGCACTGAGACGCGCGAACATTTGCTTGCGCAGACGGAGAGCTTTGCCTTCGAGCTCGCCGATCTCGTCGTCTAGGCTCACCGCTTGGACCGTCGCCAGGCGCCGCAGCTCGTCGATCTTGTGCTCGAGGTCCGCCAGGGGCTTTTCGAGAGGGATGTATTCCATGGTCCGGCCATGGTTTGCCGTGGGGGCCGGGACTGTCAAGAAGAGAAAAAAAGGGCAGAAACGCCGGTCGTCCCGCGCCCTCGGCGCCCGCAGGGCGTTTTTCCCAATCGAGGCGATTAAGTTGCCAAGATCGTTCGGGTCTTGTTATGCTGAGAAGGTACCTCGACGAAAGGACGCTGCGATGGTCAAGTCCGAACTGATTGAGAACCTCGCCGAGCGCGCGGATATCACCCTCGCCAAGGCCGAAGAGATCGTCGATCTCTTTTTCGACGCCGTGACCGAGACCCTCTGCGGTGGCCACCGCGTGGAAATCCGCGGCTTTGGCGCGTTCACGGTGCGCGAGTACAAGGCTTACGAAGGCCGCAATCCGAAGACGGGCGAGAAGATCACCGTCCCGCCGAAGCGCCTGCCGTTCTGGAAGACGGGCATGGAGCTGAAGCAGCGCGTGGATTCGGCTTTCCTCGGCGCCAAGTGACGGTATAAAAGCTCGCTCTCACTCCCGAAAGGGTCAGAAGGGCGCGCCATTGCCGATCTACGAGTACGAGTGCAAGGCCTGCAAAGGCCATGCTGAGCTTATGATGAAGATGTCGGACCCAGCGCCGGACAAGTGTCCGCTGTGCGGGGGAGGTCCGTTGGTGAAGCTCATGAGCCGTACCGGCTTCATCTTGAAGGGTGAAGGCTGGTACGTCACGGACTTCCGTGACAAGAAGAAGGCGCCGGAGGCGGCAAAGCCGGAAGGCGGCGTCGTGGCGGAAGCCGCGAAGGACGCGAAGGACGGCAAAGAGGCGAAGGCCGACAAGGTCGACGCTCCCGCCAAGACCGACGGGCCGAAGGCAGAGCCCGCCAAAACGGCCGAAGTGCCCAAGGCCGCGAGTCCAGAGGCAAAACCATAGTATTTCTATGGATCGCGTCACATTTCAATGAAATCATAGAATAACTGTGGTATGAGTACGCGCATGAACGCGCGTCTTTTTCCCATTGCGAGCTTAGCTCTCGCCTTAGCCCTAAACGGCTGCGGCGCGCGCGAGCATGGTGAGGAAGATGCGCCGGAGACGACGACGCCCTCCCCCACCCCGCCGTCGGGGACGCCGCCTTCGGCCGGAGTCGCTCCTGGCGAGCGCGCGATGCCGCTTTCCCCCTTAACGGACCTACCCGAGCGCGAAGGCGCGCTCACGAACCTTCCCGCGATCCTCGCCCGCGTCGGGCTAGCGCCTTATCACGCCCGCCAAGCCCGGGGCCAGAACCTCACGATCGCAGTGCTGGACAACGGCTTTGCCGGCTTCGGCCCGAGCCTCGGCAGGCGCCTGCCGCCCGATACGATGCTGATTCAGGCGCCCGGTAACGAGCTGCAGGAGACCTCGCACGGCACGAAGATGGCGGAGATCGCCTATGCGGTCGCGACCGGCTCGCCGAGCTACCGCGCCGACCGCCCCGGCCCGCGGATGCTCCTTCTCAACGCGAACGGCTTCACCAACTTCAAGGCCGCGATCGACCGGGTCATCGCGGAGAAGGCCGACATCGTTCTTTATGCGCAAGTCTGGGAATACGGCGGCAACCTCGACGGTGGCGGCTTCATCAATCGCGAGGTGAACCGCGCTCTCGCTCAGGGAATCACCTGGATCAATGCAGCCGGGAACCTCGGCCTCGCGACCTGGGCCGGGCCCGTGCAGATGGACCAAGAGACGTTCGTGCGCTTTACCGTGCCGCAGGATGCGACGCCAGTGAAGGTCGTCTTGGCGTGGAACGACTTCGACGACAGCAAAGACTATAGGACGCCGCAGGACCTCGATCTGCACGTCGAGGACTCAAGCGGCAAACAAGTCGGCGTGGGCGAGTTGATCCAAGACGGGAAGGCTCCGACCGGCCGCGGCGAAAAGTACTCGGCGCATGCGCGCGAAATTGTGAAGGCGACGCTGCGAGCCGGCACCTACACCATGCGAGTCAGGGCCAAATCGCGAAACTTCGATGCGCTCTCGCGCTTTCGACTCACGGTCGACGGGCTGGGCGCGCGTGTTCTCGAGGCGCAGACCACAGACTCTTTGCTCATTCCGGCCGACAACGCCGGCGTGCTCGCGATCGGCGCCGCCGACGCCGTCCCCGAATCGGGCCGCGGCCGCGGGAAGCCGGAGCTGGCGACGGCCTCCGAGGTCATCTTTTCCAGCGGAACGTCGCATCGCGGGACCTCATCCGCGAGCGCGATCACGGCCGGCGCGTTAGCCGTGCTTCAGTCCCATTACGGAAACATCGACCGCGCCGAGCTCATGCAGCTGATTGCGGACGGCAAGATCGCGGTCGCTTGTCCTGCGGCTGAAAATGCGACGGGGGCCTGCACCGCCCCCGTCTTCAAGTTAGTTACGCCGGACCAGCTCTGAGCATGACTGCTTCACAGAGGCGAGAACACGAACGGGTAAGTGACCGTGACCGGCGACGTCGTGTTGCGCGGTTTCGGAAAGGTCCAGCGTTGGATCTTACCCGTGATGCAACTACGGAAGACGGCATCGTTGATCGTCGTTGACGGGACGCTGACGCGGACCACGCGGCCCTCGAGGCCGATCGCGAACTCCGTCGTCATCTTGCCGCTCGCGTTCGGCACGCGCTGAAGCAGCTGCTCGTAACAGTGACGAATCTCGTTCAAGTGCTGACGAATGACGGCCAAGACCTCCTGCGCCGAGATCGCGTTGTCGCTGATGCCGGGCGCTTGCGGAGGAAGCTGAACGTCGGCGCGGCCGTGGCCTTTGCTGCCGCCGGCGCCGAGGCCGGGGCCGTTGCCGCCCTTTTTCAAGCCTGCCAAACCGCCGCCGGGTCCGTTGCCGCCGCTGAGGACGCCACCGGGACCGGCGCCGAAACCAGAGGCGAGGTTGCTCGAGCCGGGCAACGCCAGAGCGCTGCCGTTTCCGGCTCCGCCGAGGTTGTAGTCCTTGCCTGAAGAGCCGAACTTCTTGCCCATGCCGCCCGCGGAGTCCTTGAACTGGACGGGGGTGCCGCCGCTGGTCGACATGACTTTGCCGAGGCCGGCGCCGAGCTTCGAGAGGTTTGGCATCGAGGCTTGGTTGAGCTTGCCTTGATCCTGGCCTGGTTGGTTGAAGGGCGTCGCGCCTTTCAGGGCGCCGCCGGCCTTCGCCGAAGGCGAGCCAGGACCGCCGGAGTTCCCAGCTTTGCCGGGAGCCTTGGCGCCCGCGGGGCCGCCCTTGGCGACCAAGGAGTCGGCCGCGTTCGGCGCGATCTTCGGGCTCGGCGACTTGGCGCCGCCGGGATTGACGGCGGGGGTCGGAGATGGATTTCCGGAGGCATTCTGCGGCGCTTGGGCCGTCGGCGTCGCTTGCAGCGTCGGGGTCGGCGTCGGCTGGATGTTGACCGGCGTCGACACCGGCTTGGCAGTGACCGGCTTTAGAACGTCCTGTGGCTTCACCGGCGTGAGGGGCTTGACGACGTCCTTGGACTTTGGCGGCTCTTTAGGCTGCGCGGTCGGCTTCACCGCGACCGGCGGCTTGGGCTTCTGGACCGCGATCTCGACGACGGGCTTCTGCGTCTGCAGCTTGGTCGGTTTTTTGGGCACTTTTTTGTAGATGTCAGGATTGAAGTCAGCGTCGGTCGGTCGGTCTGGAGGAGCAGGACTTGGGGTTATGGTAAGTGCCATGATGACGAGGACGAGATAGGAGATCGTCGCCAGCGCCGCGATGACGAGTGAGACGTTGTCCATGCCGCGAGAACGCGGGAGCTCTACCTGCGGCTGATTCGCGTAGTGCAGGAAGTAGTGTACGGCGCCGTGCTGAATGTGAGCATAGTCGCTGGGGCCGAGGTGGAGCTGCTTCAGACCGACGATCTTCTTCACTTCGCCTTGCTGCCGTACACGGGCGCTCATGCCCTTCGTCAGCTTGAGAACGCAGCCGTCGCTCTCGACGTTGGCCAGGACGCGCGAGGTAAACCACTCGCTGCCACCGGAGATGAAATGCGCTTTGTTCGGGTCGCCGATGGTGACGGTCTCGTGGCCCTTCACGTCGGGATGGAACTGGTCGACGTTGAGCACCGTGTCGCCCCAATAGGCGACGACCTCGAGCATCCGGCCTTTGGAGGCCGGCGTCTTCGGGTTGAAGAGCGCCTGCGTCTTGAAGTCGTCGAGCGAGACGACGGTCGTTTTGCCCCGCGCTCTCGGCTTCGGGTCGCTCTTCACCGTCTTTGACGGCGCAAGCGGCGCTTGGGCAGTGACGCGGAACCGAGTCGGACCGACCTCGATGACGTCGCCTTCCGCGAGCACCGTCTCGACCGCGATGCGGGTGCCGTTCACCTTGATCCCGGCGAGCGTGCCGAGGTCGGTGATGCGCAGCTCGCCATCCTCGAGGCGCTCGATCATGCCGTGGATCGGCTCGATGCCGGCGCCGGCGAGGGTGATTTGGTTCGAGGTGAGCGATCCCAGCATCGTGGTCTGACCCACGACCTGGACGGGCTCCTCCGAACCGCCGACGACCAACTGACGTAGCTGTAGCTCCAAGCTCATACGCCTCTCCATCCTGTGAGTGGCTTAACTGAGTGCTTGGAGTGATGTTTCGAGCGAAGTGCTTACGAGGGATAGAGATGCGCCGGCTTTGGCGGGTGAACCATCCTAGTTCGTAAGTGACATCGCTCCTGACGTCACTCCAGCGTAACTGGAGTGAGTTATCGGCATTTTTGCGAAAAACTTGAGGGGAGTTTGGCGAAACCGCGAGGAGGGCGAAATTAGTCGGCGTATTCGAAGCTTTTGGCGTCGGCGGCGGCCTCGTCTTCTTCAGCGGAGTTCTCGTCGTAAAACTCGACGTCGCCGCCGCCTTCCTCGAACGCGGCAAGCTCCTTGTCGAGGTCCTCCTCGGTCGCGAGCTTCAGCGGCGCCTTGCGGCCCCCCTTGCCCTTGGCGACCTTGGCGTCGGGGATCGTCCCGTCGCCGTCGAGGAGATAATCGCCCGACACCTCGCCGGAGACGACGCGCAGGAGGTCGTTGTAACGGTCCGGATTGATCGGCCGGTTGGCGAGGTACTGGCGAATCCAGCGCTTCACGCGCTTGCCCGGGTCCAGCGTCGCAGCCGTCAGATAGAGGTCGCGCAAGGGATCCTTCGAGTTGGCGATGCCCTGTAGGACCACGATGCGGCCCTTCTCGTCGAGAAGGCGGATGGCCTGGCGCATGACGAAGAGCTGGCCGGCGTCAGCTTTCCGGACGAAGCGCTCGAAAAAGTCCGCGACGAGCTCGGAGCGGGCTTTGGCCATCGCGCCCTCGAGCGACTGGAGCGAGATCTCGACGTTGAACTCGGCGATGCCCACGGCGGCGTACATGCGGGTCCAAAACTTCTTGTCCTGGAGCGCGTCCCAGAGGACGGCGTCACTTCCTTGCAGCTTGCGCTCGCGCACCTCCATCACCGTCTTCCAACGCTGATAGGAATACTTGTGAGCGAGCCCGGCGCGCCAAGTCTCTTCCTCTTCGGTCGTCCACGTGCGATTGAGCTCCGTCTCGGCGCCGAGGAGCTTGTTGGGCAAGGTCCAGTAGGGGTTGCCCGGGACCGGCTCCCGGCCCGTCTTGACCATGACGGCTGCGACCTTCTTCGGCTTCTTGCGCGGCTTCAGGGGGGCCACGGGCTCGTCGAGAGGTGCCTCCTCGAGGCCGACTAGGACTTTGGCCTCGGCGAGGAGCTCCTCGGCATGCTGGACCGGATCCTTCTCGTTGACGAACATTTGGAAGGCGAAGTAGCCGAGGATCCCGAGCATGACGGTGGCGAGGCCGTACGCGAAGACCTTGCCGCCGCCGGCGCCGGCTCGGTCGATGGCGACGACCTCGTTCAGGTTCTGGGGCGCGAAGCCGTGATCGACGGGGAGGCTCATGCCCTGAGCCGCCGCGGCTTGGCCGACGTCCCAGAAGTCCCCGCCGCCGCCGGCCGGGGCCTGGGCAAGCTTGATCGGACCGCTGAGATCGGGGATCATGCCCACGCCACCGACGCTGGTCGGGGCCTCGTTGCCTGCGAATGGTATTGAGGCGCCTTGTTCGGCTAAGTCCACGGTTTCGTCTCCTCCCAAGCTTCCTTCGGGAGAAGACCAATCTGATTTAGCGAGAAATTCGGGGGAGCCCTTGGGCTTTCATGAAGATTCCTCGGAAAGGGCCGCGAGGGCCGGTCGCCACCTTTCGGCTTGAAAATCGCTGCCTTTGTGTTAAAACCCCCGTCTTCACGCGTTCCACCTCACTTTGACTAACTAGGGTTCTTCCATCATGGCGAAATTGGAAAACGTCCGAAATATCGGTATTTCCGCTCACATTGACTCGGGCAAGACGACTTTGACCGAGCGGATCCTGTATTACACGGGTCGTATCCATAAGATCCAAGAGGTCAAAGGCTCCGGCGACGGCGCCACCATGGACCACATGGAGCTGGAGAAGGAGCGCGGCATCACCATCACGTCGGCCGCGACCTCGGTGAAGTGGCACACGACCGACATCAACATCATCGACACGCCCGGACACGTCGACTTCACGATCGAAGTCGAGCGCTCGCTCCGCGTGCTCGACGGCGCCATCCTCGTCCTCTGCGGCACCTCCGGCGTGCAGTCCCAGTCGATCACGGTCGACCGCCAAATGAAGCGCTACCAGGTTCCGGCGCTCGCCTTCATCAACAAGCTCGACCGCGCCGGCTCCAACGCCTACCGCGTCACCGATCAGCTGCGCGAGAAGCTCGGCCACAACGCCGTCATGATGCAGATCCCGATGGGCTCGGAAGCCGACCTGGCCGGCATCATCGACCTCGTCGTCATGAAGGCCTACTTCTTCGACGGCGAGAAGGGCGACGACGTCCGCGAGGAAGAGATCCCCGCCGACTACCTCGACAAGGCGAAAGAGTACCGCGGCATCATGCTCGACAAGATCTCGATGTTCTCCGACGAGATCATGGAGCGCATGCTGGAAGAAAAAGAGATCTCCACCGAGCTCATTCGCGCCACCGTCCGTAAGGCGACGATCGCCCGCACGTTGACGGCGGTCCACATGGGCTCCGCCTACAAGAACAAGGGCGTCCAGCTCCTCCTCGACGCCGTCGAGCGCTACCTGCCGAGCCCGCTCGATCGTCACTACTTCGCGACCGACAACGACAGCGGCGAAAAGGTCGAGATCATGCCCGACCGGACGCTCCCGCTCGTCGCCATGGCGTTCAAGATCACGGACGAAGCCTACGGCCAGCTGACCTACACGCGCATCTATCAAGGCACGCTGAAGAAGGGCGAGACCCACTTCAATCCGCGCATGAACAAGAAGCAGCGCATCGGCCGCATCGTCCGCATGCACGCCGCCGACAAGGAAGAGCTCGAGACCGCGGAAGCCGGCGACATCATCGCCATGGTCGCGGTCGAGTGCGCCTCGGGCGACACGTATTGCGACGATCGCCTGAACGTCTCGCTCGAGTCCATCTTCGTGCCCGAGCCGGTCATCGAGCTCGCCCTGAAGCCGGAGAAACAAGACGACCTCGTCAAGATCTCCAAGGCGCTCAACCGCTTCATGAAGGAAGACCCCACCTTCCGCGTCTTCGTCGACCCCGAGTCGAACGAGACCCTCATTCGCGGCATGGGCGAGCTCCATCTCGAAATCTACGTCGAGCGGATCAAGCGCGAGTACAAGGCCAACGTCATCGTCGGCCAGCCGAAGGTCAACTACCGCGAAGCGCCGCAGATCGCGGCTAACTTCGACTACAAGCACAAGAAGCAGACCGGCGGCTCGGGCCAGTACGCCCACGTCGTCGGCCGCCTCACCCCGCTGCCGGAAGACTCCGAGGTCAAGTACGTCTTCGAGAACAACTGCGTCGGCGGCTCGATCCCGAAGGAATTCATCCCGGGCTGCGAGAAGGGCTTCGCGGAGTCCGTGGTCAAGGGACCCCTCGGCGGCTTCCAGGTGATCAACACCAAGATCGAGCTCGACGACGGTGGCTTCCACCCCGTCGACTCCTCGGAGATGGCGTTCAAGATCGCGGCGCGCGCCGCGTTCAAGGAAGCCTTCCTGGCGTCGAAGCCGGTCCTCCTCGAGCCGATCATGCGCGTCGAAGTCGAGACCCCGACCGACTTCCAAGGCCCGGTCCAGGGCGACCTCTCGTCCCGCCGCGGCTTCCTCCTCGGCTCCGACATGCGTGACGACTACACGGTCATCATCGCCGAGATCCCGCTCGCCGAGCTCTTCGGCTACTCGACCGACTTGCGCTCCGCGACCCAAGGCAAGGCGAGCTTCTCGATGGAGTTCTCGAAGTACCGTCCGGTACCGAGCTCGATCCAGGAGCAGATCGTCTCGAAGCATCGCGAGGCGCAGCTCAAGGGCGCGAAGTAAAATTTTTCAGCACGCTGGAACGGGCTCGGCAGGAATGCCGGGCCCGTTTTCTCTAGAGCTCGGCGCCGAGACCGAAGAGGTACTGGCGGACCGGATTTTCCTCGCTGAAGCCCTGCTTGTACTCGATCATCAACGCCGGCGCCGGCAGGATCGCGGTCGAGGACCAGCGGAGGCCAGCGCTGCCGAGCACGTTTTTTGGATCGCGGCCCTGCTTTTCCGTGCTCGTCCCCTCCGACTCCGACACAGTGAGCACCGGCGTCGAGACCTTTGCGTAGGGGCGAAGCAAGGGGAACGGCAGCCAGGCCATGACCTCAGGGCCGAAGCTGCGGCTTGTAACGTCATCGTCCTGGCCGTAGGCGGCGTAGGCGCCGAATGCGACGGGCAAGGTGAAAAAAGGCGCAACGTGCGCCGAGACGTACGCGGTATGGGAGGTTAGCACCTCGTCCCCGGCGACGGTTGACTCGCTCACCCCGCCGAGCAAGGCGATGTCGACGACGGCAAGCGCCGGCGCAGCCGAGCCTAGCGACGCGGCGACGACGAGCGTACGAATGATGCTCATGCGGACCTCCAAGGGTGAGATGAGAAAATTCTAGCAAGTTTCCGCCGCGATGCCGCAGGGTGCAGAATTTTCCCTGCTGATCCGCGGGCTTGATGCTAAAGTTCGCGGGGCGGTCGCCGAAGACTGGGATGGAGGACGCGTTGATGCAAAGGCAGAAGCCAGCCAACGACAAGCAAAAGCCAGCGCTTCGGATCATTCCGGGCGGCCCGACGGTCGTCGTCCCGCCGGCGGAGAGTCCCGGGCCGGTCGCGGGAGACGCCGCTAAGCCGCGCCCGAAATCGAATCTGGGCAAGCTCATGTCCGCCTATGCCGATGCGATCGACCGCGACGTGAAGCTCCTCCTCGACTTGTGAGCTTCCCGTGACGAAATCCGCCCGCCTTCTGCCTTCGCCGGCCGAGCTCGCCTATTTCGTCGAGATCGCGAGCACGCTCAACATCTCCCGCGCGGCCGAGCGCCTCGGGATCAGCCAGCCTTCGCTCAGTCTCGCCGTGAAGCGGCTCGAGGACGCCTTCGGCACCGACCTCTTGATCCGGGGCAAATCCGGCGTGCATCTGACGCGGGCCGGGCAAAAGTTCGTCGTCCAAGCGCGCGTCCTACTCCACGAGTGGGAGCGCTTGGCGCAGGCAGCGACGCGCGAAGAGACGACCCTCAGCGGCCGATACGTCGTCGGCTGCCATCCCTCAGTCGGCCTTTACACCCTCCCCGGCCTGGTCCCCGGCCTGCTCACCGAGCATCCCGAGCTTGATTTGAAGCTCGTGCACGGTCTATCCCGGCAGATCACCGACGAGGTCATCGGCTTTAAAGTCGACTTCGGCATCGTGGTAAATCCGGTGGAGCACCCGGACTTGGTGATCAAGCTCTTAGCTCGCGACGAGGTCTCGCTCTGGACTGGACCCGGCAGCGCGGCCGAAAAAGAGGCGCAGGCGGGCCGCGGGATCCTCGTGTGCGATCCTGACCTCCTGCAAACCCAGGCGATCCAGAAGCAGATGGCGAAAAAAGGGATGGTTTTCACGCGCACCGTGACGACATCAAGCCTCGAGCTCGTCACGGCCCTAGTCGAAGGTGGCGCCGGGATCGGCATCCTGCCGGGCCGCGTCGCGCTCCGGGACCCGCACCGGAAGCTGACGCCGGTCGCCGGCGCGCCGAAGTTCCAGGACCGCGTCTGCCTCATCTACCGCGCCGACGCGCAAAGAACGGCGGCGAGCAAGGTGCTCATCGCGGCGATTGCGCGCTGCCTGGGCTAGAGACTCACTTTGACTCGCCGCAAACCGAGGCCAGCCCGGCGCTCGCCGCAATCCGTCGGCCTTGCATCAAGAGCCCCGGTTGATCGAGATCGAATTCACGAGGTTGACACCACCGTGCATGTTGTAGCGGTAGGCAGTGTTGAACACGCCCCACATGCGCCACGTGAAGCCGCCCGAGGTGTTCTCGCCCATGTACTGGCCGGCGAGGCTCGACACCGAGAAGCTCGATTTGCAGCTATCGGGATACTTGAAGAGAATGTACGTCGCGACGCCACCGCTGAAGCTGTAGTTGCTGCCGGCGCTGAGGAGGAACGGATTGCCGTTCACTTCGGACCAGATCGTCTTTTCGGCATAGAAGTTAACAGTGTAGCTGCCCCAAGGCGGCGCGCCTTCGGATTCCAGCTGGAATGTCGACGTCGTCGTCCAGGCGCGGACGTAGCAGCTGTCGCCGAGCGACGAACTGATGCGCTGCTGCAGTCTGCCGATTAGAACGTCGATTTCCGCCATGCTTCGGCGTTGCTCTTCGCGCAAACGCTCACGCTCGCGCACGCGGGCTTGCTCCGCGAGGCGCTCGCGCTCGGCAGCTTCCAGCACCTGCTGCTGCTGTTGTTGTTGCGCGCGGATCGCGTCCTGCTCCTTCTTCTGCTGCGCCTTCTTTTCGTCGTCGACCTTCTTTTTGGCGGCGGCCTCGGCCGCTTTCTGCTCTTTGACGCGGAGCTCGCCCAGGTCCGTCTGCTTTTGCTGCATCTGACCCTGCATCGTGCCGATCGAGCGCTCGAGCTCGACGCGCTCGGCGGAGTCGTCCCCGAGCTCTTTCAGGCGCTCGAGTCGCGCCTTGGATTCGGCGAGCGAGGTCTGGATCTGTTGAATCTGCTGCGCCACGTCCTGGCTCTTCGGGCCTTCGAGCGCCAAGCCCGTCGTGGTGGACGGCGAGATGTTGGCCGCGACCATCGTCGCGCTCGAAGTCTGCGCCAGGCCGTCGACCAGGCCCTTGAGATCTTCCACGGAGAGGGCGGCGTCGCCGCCTTTCGTGGCGCTCGTGACGCCCGGCGCAAGGCCCGGACTCTTGCCGTCGTCCTCGGGCGTCGCCGGAGCGCCGGCGCCGCCGGCGAGGGCACCGGTTTCGGACTTCAACTTTGCGCTGTTCGCGGTTTTACACGCCGTCGCCGCGAACAGGCCGGCGGATAGGATCGACGCTGAGACGAGAAGTCGTGCGGCGCGCATGTGCAGCCTCTTCAAAGGGGAGCCAAAATTGCTGGATATTCGTGAGCTTAAAATGCAGAGGCGGCGCCGTCAAGCGCGCGGCGCGACGGCATGAGCCGGCGTCACCGTCGGTTCGCGAAGCCTTGGCCAATAGCCTCGTTTTCAAGGCGACGTACGGTCGATTCAGGCGCCGTACTGCGCTCGATAGGCGGCGATGCGGGCTTTGGTCGGCGGGTCGATCCAACGCTGGCCGAGGACGTCCTTCTCCTCGAGAATCGCCACGATCTCGGTCATCTTGAGCAGCGCCAAACCGGGGACGCCGTAGGTGTCTTCGACCTCGCGTAGCGCCGACTTCGACGGATCGGTGCCGCGCTCTTCGCGGTCGACGCCGACGACGAAGCCGACGACGTCGACGCCTGCGGCGCGGAGGATCGGGAACGTCTCGCGGAAGCTGGTGCCGCCGGTGATCACGTCTTCGATGATGACGACCTTCTCGCCCCCGGCATAGCCCCGGCCGACGAGGCTTCCGCCCTCGCCGTGGTCCTTCACCTCCTTCCTATTGAAGGTGAAGCTAACCTCGCGGCCGAGCCTTTGGCTCAAGCGCTCCGAGGTCATCACGGCGAGCGGAATACCCTTGTATGCGGGCCCGAAGAGGTTCATCACGCCTTTGGGGCCGAAGTGGGCGGCGATCGCTTCGGCGTAGAAGCCGGCGACGCGGCCCAAGCTCTCGCCGGTATCGAGACGACCGGTATTGAAAAAGTAGGGGCTCAGGCGGCCTGACTTGGTTTGAAACTCGCCGAAGCGCAGGACGCCGCTCGAGAGCAGCGCCTCGAGATAGGGAAGCTTGTAAGGCATGTCAGAAGACCTTCACGTCGGAGCCGGAGACCCATCCCTTTTTGCCATCGGAAAGGGCAATGCGCCAGAAGCCTTGCTCACTGCGGTCCTCGACCGCGAAGGGGGCGCCTTCGCCGAGCTCGAAGAGCACGGTCTTCTTGTCGGGGCCTGAGTAGACGGTGGCCTGGCTGGCGGTGACGGCGCCCCAGCGCTGGGACTCGCCGATCGAGATGGCGAGCGCCAGGGCCGCAGCGACGGGAACGGTGAAACCGCTCAAGGCCCAACGGCGCGCCGTCGCGAATCGGGGTACGACGACCGTGAGGGCGACGCCCAATCCGGCGAGCACGCCCGTCACGGCGAAGACCCAGCCGAGCTCGCGAGGCGTCGTGGCGGCCGTCCAGAAGGTCAGGGCGCGGAAGCCGGAGGTGGGCTGCTCGATCTCGAGCTTGTCGCGGATTTTTGCCGTGACGAAGCGGAGATTCGCTTTGACGTCAGGGTCGCGAGGAAGCAAGCGTCGCGCGCCGAGGAAGGCGGCCATGGCGTCCCCAACGCGCTCCTTGCGGTAATAGGCGATACCGAGGTTGTAGTAGAGGTGACCGCTCTTGGCGCCCTGGCCAATGGACGCCTCATAAAGGGTGATCGCGCGATCGTAGTCGCCCGCGTCAAAAGCCAGTGCAGCGGCAGCTGGGCCCTCGCCGGCCTGGAGATTGGGGTTGGCGAGCAAGATCGCCAGCACAAAGAGGCAGCGTTTGATCATCGTTTTTCGATCTCCTGCACGAGCTCGTCCAGCTCTCGGCCGAGAGCGTCGGCGTTGCCGCCGAACGTGCCGCTGAACTCGGCTTGATCGAAGCGCTCGACGAGGCTCTTCGCGCGGCGGAGGCCGTCCTCCGCGAGTCCAAGCTTGCCGAGCTGGTCGAGGACGTCCCTCGACGTCAGGGCGGCGCCGGCGAGGCCCAACTTGTCGCCGAGATAGGAGCGGAAGGCGCGATAGGCTTCGGTCGGCGTCTTGCCCTTCTGCTCGCGGTAGGTGGTGAGCGCTTTCGAGCGGCGCTCGCGCTCCGGCGAGGCTCCGCGTCTGCGGCGCAGGCGCCCGGCGCCGACCAACGCGAGTGAGAGCAGCATCGACCCCGCGCCGCTGCCGGCGAGCGCGCCCAAAGCCCCCGGAGTGAGCTCGTCATTGCGATCGAGAAGCGCCGGAGCGTGCGGGCCGAGGAGGTCTTGAGCGAGGACTTTGACGTCGCTGCGATTGGGCACGTCGGGGCCCTGACTTCCAACCACGAGCGGCTTCTCTTCGGCCTTGCCCGGGTCGACGATCAAGGGACCGAGGGGCGCGTTGAGCGTGACGTACTGCTCGAGTTTCGGGTTATAGATCGGGAGGTTGACATCGCCGAGCTCGTACTTGCCTGCCTTCGAGGGAACGAGCGCGAACTTGAAGGTCTTGCTGGAATGGATGCCGGAGTCGCCGCTCACCTGCTCGGTGTATTCGGGCTTGTCGGGATAGACGCGGCCGATCTGCTCGAGGGAGAGGGGAAGTTGGTCGACCTGGTCTAGAATCCCGTCACCGACAATTGTTATGGTTATGGTAACTGTTTCGCCGGCCGCGATGCTCGATTTGCTGACACTGACCGAAAGCTTGAAGTCACCGACGAGCCCGTTGAACGCCGCGGGCTTGCCCGCGTCCGGGAGGGCTCTGACCTCGAAGGGCGTGGGCGCCGTCTGCACGGTAATCTGCTTTTCCTCCGTGAAGCCCATGTCGAAGTTGAAACCGCCGCCGCCGAAGCGGTCGAGGAATTTCTCGAACGGATTGCCGCGGCGATTGGCGACGAGGACGTGCGCGTCGAGAGCGTACGGGGGGAGGTCGAGCGCGCCGGCGCGCGTCGGGACGACGATCTCCTTCAGCTCGATGACGGCGTAGCGTTGCCCGCTGACGATCTTTTGGTAGCGCTTCTCGCCGTCGACGTTGAAGCGGCGAAAATCGGCGGAGCTCTGATTCAAGCGTTGGCCGCCGTTCAGGTTGCCGCGGTGATAGATGCGGACGACGCAGGGAATCTGCTGGCCGACGAGCGGCGACGCGGTCGTGCACTCGCGCTCCAGGAAGACGCCGCCGGTGTCGGCCGCGGCTTGCGCGGCAGCTGCCGTGCCGCTGGCCGAGCCGCTCCCTTGTCCTGCCGCCCCACTCCCCTGCCCTGCCGCCCCGCCCTGAGCGGTGCCTGTCGCGTCGACGCGCAGAGTGAGCGGCAGCGAGGACTCCTTCTGGCCGTCGAGCTGGATGGTTAGGCTCGGGATGGTGAACTCCCCGGCTTGTTGCGGGTAAATGGCGAAGGTGACGTGCACTTCCATTTGAATTCGTCCGTTGACGATGGTCGTCTGCTGACTCACGCCTTGGCGGCGCAAGACGAGGCCGGCGACGTCGGGCACCTCGAGATCGGAATCACGCGAGCCCGCGATCGACACGGTGAGGAGGAAGGACTCCCCGAGCGTGCCAGCGGCGCGGTCGAGCTCGGCGCTGATGGTGCCGGCCACGGCCGCCGGCGCCGCGATCGCAACGAGAAATGCCGTAAGGAGCGCGCGTAGCGCTGAGTGACGCATCACCAGTCCCTCGTCAGATTTTTCGGGCGAGCCTTGGTCCTCGGCATGCCGAGATATTTTTGGGCTTGATCGTCGACGCTGCGAAGGACCTGCTCGGCCTGCTCTTTGCTCTGCTGCTCCGCGTCGAGCTTGGGGGCCGCGGCTTGTTGTTGCGACGGCTTCTGCTCTTCCGGTCCGGGTTGCGGCGCTGGCTGTTGCTCTTTCGCTTGCTCATCCGATCCCGAGCCCGGGTCCGCTTGTGCTTGTTGCTGCTGATCGGACCCAGCTTCGGGCTTCTGCTCGTCCGACCCGGAGCCTGACTGCGGCTCTGCCTGTTGCTGCTGATCGGATCCAGATTCGGGCTTTTGCTGTTGTTCGTCAGAGCCGGAGCCCGAGTCGGAGCCGGACTCCTGCTTTTGCTGGTCCTGCTTCTGCTGGTCTTCGGGCTTTTCGTTCTGGTCTTGTTTTTGTTGCTGCTGCTGTTGTTGCTGCAACTCTTTGAGCTTTTTCACGAACTCCAGGTTCTCGGTCGTTTCTTTGTCCTCGGGCTGCATTTCCAGGACTTTTGTGTAGGCGCCGATGGCGTCGTCGTATTTTTTCAAGCCGGCATAGGCGTTGCCGAGGTTGTAGAGGGAGCGAGCCTTGAGCTCGGGATTCGGCGCCTCGGCGGCCTTGGCAAAGCCTTTTGCGGCGTCGTCGAGCTTGCCTTCGCGGTATTGGCTGACGCCGCGGTTGTAGGACATCTCGGGGCCGAGCTCGCCTTCGGGGTGCTCGATCTCTTCGGCCAAAAAGCCTTCGGCGGCTTTGCCGTACTCGCCTTTGGCGTACGCGTCGTGCGCGTCTTTCAGAGTGCCCGCGCGCGCTGCGCCTCCGCCGAACAGCCCGAAAGAACCGAGGATGAAGGCGAAGCCGGCGGCTTTCGCGACGACGTCGCGTAGCGCGGACTCGCCGAGAAGCAGGAGAAAGGCGGCGGCGAGAAACCACTGGAAGCGCTCGAACCATTCCTTTTTGCGCGTTTCGCCGCGCACGCCGCGCTCGACGCCGGCGAGAATGCCTTGTTCGTAAATCTTCACGAGGTCGAGATCCCCGGCGACGGAGCGCACGAACATGCCGCCCGTCGCGACGGCGATCTCTTGCAGGACGCGCTCGTCCGGCTTCGTGACGACGACGTTGCCGGCCGCGTCCTTCTTGAAGCCGCCCTCGGCGAGCGGGATCGGCGCGCCGGCGAGGCTGCCGATGCCAATCGTAAACACCTTGATTCCTTTCGCTTTTGCCTCGTCGGCGGCGGCCTTGGCATTGCCTTCCTGGTCCTCGCCATCGGTGACCAACACAATGGCGCGTCCGGTGTTTGACTCCGAGCCGCCATCGTCGAGCGCTTTCGTCGCAACGCGCAAAGCACGGCCTAAGTCCGTACCTTGGACCGGAACGAGGCTAGGGCTCAGGAAGCCGACGAACATGCGCGCCGCGCCGTAGTCTTCGGTCAGCGGGCACTGCACGAACGCGTCGCCGGCGAAGGCGACGAGACCGACGCGGTCACCGCGCATCATGGCGAGAAGGTCGACGAGCTCGCGTTTGGCGCGCTCGAGGCGCGAGGGGTCGACGTCCGTCGCCAGCATGCTGTTCGAGACGTCGACGGCGATGACGAGGTCGGCGCCGGTCGTGCGGACTGTGCGCCACTCGAAACCCCATCGGGGGCGAGCAAGCGCGATCGTCGCCATCGCCAAGGCGCCGAGAAGACACAGGCCGCGCAAGACGCGGACGCCAGAGCGCAGCTTCGGCGCCGAAGCGCCTTGAAAGCCGAGGCGCGCGATGCGACGGACGCGGCGCTTCTCGGCCAGGACGAAGATCAAAGCCGCGACCGGTAGAAGCCAAAGGTAGACGAGCTGCTCGGGCGCGGCGAAGTCGATTGTCATGCCGGGATGCTCCGGAACCGCGTCAATGCGAAGGCCATCTCACCCATGAGCGCGAAGACCGCGACCCAGACGTAGACGACGTAGTGATCGTCGTGCTGCTCGAACGATTCCACCTCGATCTTGGTTTTCTCCAGTTGGTCGATCGTCTCGTACACTTTCACGAGCGACTCCGTGTCGCCGGCGCTGAAGAATTTGCCGCCCGTGCCGTCCGCAATCGCCTTCAAGAGGTCGGAGTCGAAGTCGGCCTTTTGCGGCGCCGCGCGGCCGCCGGAGCCTTCGGCCGCCTCCGTGCCGCCGACGCCGATGGTATAGACTTTGACGCCCATCGCCTTCGCGGCGGCGGTCGCGGCCATCGGGTCGGCGCGGCCGGCGGTGTTGCCGCCGTCGGTCAGGAGGATGGCGATCTTCGACTTCGCGTCGATGTCCTTCAAGCGCTTGACCGCCGTGACGAGGCCGTCGCCGATCGCCGTCGCGTCGCCGGCCATGCCGATCTGCACCCGCTCGAGAAAACGCTGCAAGACGTCGTGGTCCAGAGTGAGCGGCGCCTGCGTGAAGGCCTCGGTGCCGAAGACGACCATGCCGATGCGGTCGTTCGGCCGCGCCTCGATGAAGTTCGCGATGACCTCCTTCACGACGGTGAGACGTGACGGCCGTTTGCCGTTCAGGATGAAGTCGCGCGCCTCCATGCTACGTGATGTGTCAAGGATCAGGACGACGTCGAGGCCTTCGCTGCTTTTCGGCTTCCGCGCCTCTTCGCCTTGCGGCCGCGCCAAGGCGAGGGCAAGAGCGGCGAGCGCGAGAAAGCGCGCGGCGATGCCGGCGCGGCTGAGCCAGGCGAACCGCGAGCGCGAGAGCGGCAAGAGCGAGCCCAGGCTCGGAAACGGCAGGCGCGGCTTCCGGCGCCGACGCTGCCAAACGAGCCAGGGAATCAGCGGCAGGAGGAGCGCCAGATACAGCGGATCGGCGAAGAAGGCGAAATGCGGCAAGGTCATGCGGTCGCCTCCACGAGGGGGCGCAAGCGCCGCGTCCAGGCGGTGGCCTGCTCGCGGGCAAAGACCGCCTCTTCCGTAGAAGCCGGGCGGCCCGCGAATTTTACGTAGTCAGCCCGCTCCAGGAACGCGAGCACGCCGTCGATGTCACCGGTCGGCAGCGGCAGCTTGTTTCGTAAAGGCGTCTTCAGCTCGCCCAAGGTGAGGTCGGTGGCGCGAAGCCCGGTTCTGAGCTCGATCGCCTCGCGGAGCAGAAGGCTGAGGTGAAAGAAGTACTCGGCTTGCTCCTGCAAGCCGAAAGGGCGCGGCACGGAGAGCTGCGCGAGCTTGCCTGCGAGGACGTCCCACGGGTCCGCGGGTGGCGCCGGCGGCATCTGCGCAGCGCGACGGCGACGCCACCAGAGGAGGCCGGCGAGCCCGACGAGTAGGGCCATGAGGCCGGCTGCGTAGGGCCAGTAGTCGAGGAGAGAGGCGCGATACGGAACCAGGCCGCGAATGTCGTGGGGAAGAGCTTGCTCCCCAGTCGTCGCGCCAGGAGCGAGCGGCGTGCCGGGGGCAAGCTGCGTCGCTGGTGCAACCGGTGCGATCGGGTCCGCCATCAGCCAACCCTCCGCCGCTTACGCCCGCGGCCGCGCTCGCGCAGATAGCGCATGAGCGGACCCGTGACGGGCTCATCCGTACCGATCGTGACGAGGCCTATGCCGTTCTTGCGGCAAAGTTGCGCTAGATCTTCCGACCGCTCTTTCTGCGCGGCGGCATAAGCGCTGCGGACGGCCGCATCGCCGGTGTCGACCTCGACGTGCGCGCCGCTCTCCGCGTCGAGGAACGCGACGACGCCGGCGGAGGCGAGCTCGCTCTCCAGTGGATCCTCGATGCGAACGCACACGAGGTCGTGACGACCCGAGGCGAGATGGAGCGCGCGCTCGTAGTTCTGCGCCCAGAAATCCGAGATCAGAAAGCAGGTGGCGCGTCGAGAGGTGACTTTCATCACGAAGTCGAGGGCGCCGCCGACGTCGGTCGTCTTGCCCTTGCCCTGATGGGTCAGGACCGAGCGGATGATGCTCCAGACATGACCACGGCCCTTTTTCGGCGGCACGTAGTGCTCGACGTGATCCGAGAAGACGACGAGGCCCACCTTATCGCTCGAGCGAATGGCGACGAAGGCGAGAACTGCCGCCAGCTCCGCCGCCGCCGTCCGCTTCAAGCGGCCGCCGGTGCCGAAGACCTGGGAAGGACTCACGTCGACCATCAACATGATGGTCATCTCGCGCTCTTCGCGTAACACCTTCACGTAGGGCGTGTGCATGCGCGCGGTGACGTTCCAATCGATCGTGCGCACGTCGTCGCCTGGCACGTAGTCACGCACCTCGTCGAACTCCATGCCGCGGCCCTTGAACGCGCTGAGGTAGTTTCCGGCCAGCGCGTCGGTCACGAGGTGACCCGCCTTCAACTGGATCTTCTTGACCTGCTTGATCAGCTCCGGCGACAGCATTTACGGCACGTCCACGCGCTCGAAGATGCGCCGGACCAGGTCGTCGGTGGTGACGTTGTCCGCCTCCGCCTCGTAGGTCGGGATCAGACGGTGGCGCAGGACGTCCATGCCGACGTCCTTGACGTCTTGCGGCGTGACGAAGGCGCGGCCTTGCATCAGCGCGTTGACGCGCGCGGCGCGCTCCAAGTTGATCGAGGCGCGCGGCGAGGCGCCGACCTCGATTAATCCGACGAGGTCCTTCAGGTTGTAGTCTTGCGGCTTTCTCGTGGCGAACACGAGCTGGACGATGTAGCGGCGCACCTTGTCGGCGACGTGGATGCCGCCGACGAGCTTCTGCAGTGAGAAAATCGTGTCGGCGTCGATCACCTTCTCGAGGACGCTCTTCTTGTCGGAGACTCCTTCCGGGGCGACGTTGCGCGCGACGATCTCGAGCTCTTCCTCGAGCGTCGAGTAGCCGACGCGCACCTTGAAGAGAAACCGGTCCACTTGCGCTTCGGGCAGGGCGTAGGTCCCTTCCTGCTCGATCGGGTTCTGCGTCGCGAGGACGAGGAAGGGACGAGCGAGCATGAAGGTGTGCTCGCCGATGGTGACCTGCTTCTCCTGCATCGCTTCGAGCAGCGCGGACTGCACCTTCGCCGGCGCGCGGTTGACCTCGTCGGCTAGGACGAGGTTGGCGAAGAGCGGGCCCTTGCGCACGCGGAACTCGCCCGTGCGCGGGTCGTAGATTTGCGTGCCGACGAGATCGGCGGGCAAGAGATCCGGCGTGAACTGAATGCGGCTGAAGTGCAAAGCCGCGCACTCCGCGAGCGCTTTGATGGAGGTCGTCTTGGCGAGGCCGGGAAGGCCCTCGAGCAGGACGTGGCCTTCCGCGATCAAGGCCATCGTCAACCGCTCGACGAGACCGCGCTGCCCGACGATGCGGCGGCCGATCTCGCCCATGAGGCGATCGAGTGTGGCGGCATGACTGCGAATGGCGCTTTCGACGGCTTCGGACGCCTGCGACGACATCGGGCCCCCTAACGAGCTGGTTTAACTATCCGAATACGCAATCCTAAGTGATGCGAAGCTAAGACGCCAAGCCCGCGGATGCGAAGGCTGCCGCCCGGGAATTGGTAATTTCTATAATTTCAGCCTCTTAGGTTAGAATGAGAGCTCTGCCACGCACTTCGCTTTGGGCCCTCTCGGAGTTGCCGCCATGAGCACGTTTTCTCTGCTTCGCACGCGCCGCTTCCTGCCGTTCTTTTGCACGCAGTTCCTCGGGGCGTTCAACGACAACCTCTTCAAGAACGCGATGGTGATGCTCCTCACTTTCGGGGCGGCGCACGGGGCCAGCGAGGCCGAATCGGGGATGGTGATCATCCTCGCGGGCGGGGTGTTGATCCTACCCTTCTTCCTCTTCTCGTCGGCGGCGGGGCAGATCGCCGACAAGTACGAGAAGTCCCAGATCATGCGGGCCGTGAAGCTCGCCGAGATCTTCATCATGGCGCTCGGCGGCGTCGGCTTCTTCCTCCATTCGACGCCGATCCTCTTCGTCACCTTGTTCTTGATGGGCACGCACTCGGCCTTCTTCGGCCCGGCAAAATACTCGGTCCTGCCCCAGCATTTGAAGGAAAACGAGCTCGTCGCCGGCAACGCCGCCGTCGAGATGGGCACCTTCCTCGCGATCTTGCTCGGCACGCTCGGCGGCGGCATCCTCGCCGGCTCGCGCAGCCCGGGGCTGATCGTCACCGGCATCATCGGCGTCGCCGTGCTCGGGTATCTAGCCTCACGCTTCGTTCCCCTCGCGCCGGCGACCGCGCCGGATCTGAAGCTGAACTGGAACCCGTTCACCGAGACGATGGCGCTCTTCAAGCTGACGCGGCAGAAAGAGTCGGTGTTCAACTCGATCCTCGGCATCTCCTGGTTCTGGTACTTCGGCGCCGTCCTCCTCGCCGAGATGCCGAACTTCACCAAGCACGCGCTCGGGGGCGACGAGTCGGTGGCGACGCTCCTCCTCGCGGTCTTCTCCGTCTCGATCGGCGTCGGCGCCTTTATCTGCGAGCGGCTCTCGCGCGGCGACATCGAGCTGGGCGTCGTGCCGCTCGGCGCCTTGGCGATGAGCGTCTTCTGCGGCGACCTCTTCTTGATCAACTATCCGACGCTCGCGGAAGGCGCGGCCGGAGTCTCCGTCTCGGCTTACCTCGCGGGCCCGAACGCCTTCGTCCTTTGGCGAACGATCTTCGACATGGCGATGATCGGAATCTTCTCGAGCCTCTTCATCGTGCCGCTCTACGCCCTGATCCAGTTCCGGAGCGACGAGGCCACGCGCTCGCGCATCATCGCGGCCAACAACGTGTTCAACGCCGTCTTCATGGTCGCTTCGGCCTTGATCACGATGGCGCTCTTCAAGCTCGGCATGAGCACGATCCAGGTGCTCTTGACGCTCGCGGTGATGAACCTCGTGGTCTGCGGCTACGTTTTCACGCTGATCCCGGAGTTCTTCCTACGCTTCGGCATCTGGATCCTCGCTTCGACGATTTACCGCCTGAAGTACGAAGGCCAGGAGAAGGTGCCGAAAAACGGCGGCTGCATCATCGTCTGCAACCACGTCAGCTTCATCGACTGGCTCATCATCACCGCGGCCTGCCGCCGGCCGGCGCGTTTCGTGATGGATCACAACTACTTCAAGATGCCGATCATCAGCCTTTTCTTCCGCATGGCCAAGGCGATCCCGATCGCGCCGTCGAAAGAGGACCCGAAAGCGAAGGAAAAGGCGTTCGAGCGCATTGCCTGGGAGCTGCGGGACGGCAACGTCGTCTGCATCTTCCCCGAGGGGCGCATCACGCAGGACGGCAAGTTGAACCCCTTCAAGCCGGGGATCGAGCGCATGCTCGCCGACACGGCCGTGCCGGTGATCCCGATGGCGATCAAGGGCCTCTGGGGGAGCTTCTTCAGCCGTCGCAACCGGGGCCACGCGATGCGCGGCGTGCCGAAGCCGACCCGTCGCCTCATTTCGGTGACCGTCGGCGAGGTCCTGCCGCCCACCGTCAAAGCGGCGGAGCTCGAGGAGCTCGTCCTCCGCCTCAGCGGGATGGAGCGCGCGTCAAACGTTCCCGCTGCGTGAAGTAGCGCGGATGGTCCGTGCCGAGAGCCTCGCCCATCAAGGCGAGGCTTTCCCGTTCCAGGACCTCTGCCGCACCGACGCGCAAGGCGGCGCGTTCGAAGTCGGCCGCGTGGCGGAAGATCGCCAGGGCATGCTCCGAGTCGTCCTCCCTCAGAGCACGGGCGAGGCCCACGGCTTCTGCGAAGAGCGCGGCGGCATCTTCGGCCCCCGCCTCGTGACGCAGCCAGCCCAGGGTCGTCAGCGCGAGACCAAGCGCGTGGTGAGGATGGACGCCCGCTCGCGCCAGCCCTACGGCCTCGGTCGCCCGCGCCACCGCGGCGCCCAGCGCCCTCGCCCGCCAAAGGCCTTCGGCCTCCTGGCAAAGCTCCCGAATTTGCGTGACGTCCAAGGCCCCTCCGCTCGCGCGCCGTAACATTTCCGGAAAGCCGCGCCGATACCGACACTATGCTCCACGTCAAAGACATCCGCACCATCGTCGAAGCCGGCAAGAGCGACGAGGCGCACGGCGCCCTGGACCAGCTCCTCGCGCTCGGGCCCAACAATACCGAGGCCTTGAAGCTCCGTGCCCGCCTCTACGAGTACGAGGGGCGGTTCACGGAAGAGAGTAAGGTCTGGGACAAGATTGCGACGGTCGACCGTGAGGATACCGACGCGGCGACCTACCTCATGAGGAAGCAGCTTGAGGACCGCGAGCACTTCTACTTTACCGACGACATCCCCGGTGGCGGTCGGCGCTTCATGGCCTATCCTCGGAGCCTCGTGAATACCTCGGCTTTGGGCCTCGCCGGCTGCGTGGCCTTCCTCTTGGTGTCGCGCCTCTCGGTCCGGTTCGAGATCCTGGCCGATCCCGTCGTCATGCTTTGCCTCTTTGCAGTCCTGGTGATCCTGCCTTGGATCAGCATCGTCATGACCTACTTCACGGCCATTCGGCACGTGTCGATCTCTGCCGGTGGCATCGCGGTCTGCACGCGCCTGCGCTCGCTCGGCTTCAAATGGGATGACCTCGAGAAGGTCTGCCTTGCTCGCTCGCATGGCGAGGGCGACCCTTCGCTGTCATTGGTTTTGATCCCGAAGGACCGCAGCGTCGCGCCGATCGAGGTGGATTTCCACCAGCGCTCGACCGCGATCCGCGCCCGTACCTACCTGATCCGCGAAGTCTCCCGGCTCTTCCACGAGCCCGAGTACGCGACCCGAGAAGCTCTGGGATTGGACAAAGCCAAGACGACTGCTTTCTGACGCCATCCCTAACGCGCCTTGACAATTCCCCGGGCGTGATTAGATTGGCCAAGCTTTCGTTTTGACTAGTATTCAAAGCTAGGACGTATGTCTCTGCATTGATTCATCTTTCCCATTTCATTCGGGGAGCTCGAGCATGAAGATCCGGCCGCTGCAGGACCGCATCCTGATCAAACGCGTTGCCAGCGAAGAGAAAACCGCTGGTGGCATCATCATCCCTGACAACGCCAAAGAAAAGCCGCAAGAGGGCGAAGTCGTCGCCGTCGGCGCCGGCAAAGTCCTCGGAGACGGCAAGGTCTCGAAGCCCGACGTGAAGGTCGGCGACCGCGTCCTGTTCAGCAAATACTCGGGCTCGGAAGTCAAAGTCGACGGCACCGAGCACCTCATCCTCCGTGAAGACGATCTTCTCGGCGTGATGCTCTGATTCGTAGTTAAATCCCCTTCTTCATAGGAGCTCCCATGAGCAGTAAAGTCATTAATTTCGGTGAAGAATCCCGCCGCAAGATCCTTGCCGGCGTCAACGTCCTCGCCGACGCGGTCAAAGTCACGCTCGGCCCCAAAGGCCGTAACGTCGTCATCGAGAAGAGCTACGGCTCGCCGACGATCACCAAGGACGGCGTCTCCGTCGCCAAAGAGATCGAGCTCGAGGACAAGTTCGAGAACATGGGCGCGCAGATGGACAAAGAGGTCGCCTCCAAGACCTCCGACATCGCCGGCGACGGCACGCCGACCGCCACGGTCCTCGCGCAGGCCATCTACCGGGAAGGCTCCAAGCTCGTGGCCGCCGGCCACAACCCGATGGAGCTCAAGAAGGGCATCGACAAGGCCGTCCAGGCCGTCGTGAAAGAGCTGACCAAGATCTCCCGTCCGACCGCCAGCCGTGACGAGATCGCGCAAGTCGGCGCCATCTCCGCCAACAACGACCCGGAGATCGGCAAGATCCTCGCCGATGCGATGGACAAAGTCGGTCGCGACGGCGTCATCACCGTCGACGAAGCCAAGGGCCTCGAGACCACCCTCGAGTGCGTCGAAGGCATGCAGTTCGACCGCGGCTACCTCAGCCCGTACTTCGTCACCGACGCCGAGCGTATGATCGCCGTCCTGGAAGACGCCTACATCCTCATCCACGAGAAAAAAATCTCGAACATGAAGGACCTCCTGCCGATCCTCGAGAAGATCGCGCAGACCGGCCGTCCCTTCGTGATCGTCGCCGAAGACGTCGACGGCGAAGCGCTCGCCACTCTCGTCGTCAACCGCCTCCGCGGCACGCTGAAATGCGTCGCCGTCAAAGCCCCGGGCTTCGGCGACCGCAGGAAGTCGATGATGCAGGACATCGCCATCCTCACCGGCGGCAACCTCATCTCCGAAGACCTCGGCCAGAAGCTCGAGACGATGACGCTGGAAGACCTCGGCTTCGCCAAGCGCATCACCATCGACAAAGACAACACGACCATCGTCGACGGCAAGGGCAACGCGGCCGACATCCAAGCCCGCGTGAAGCAGATCCGCGCCGAGATCGAGAACACCACTTCCGATTACGACAAAGAGAAGGCGCAAGAGCGCTTGGCCAAGCTCGTCGGCGGCGTCGCGGTCATCAAGGTCGGCGCTGCGACCGAGACCGAGATGAAAGAGAAGAAGGCCCGCGTCGAAGACGCCCTGAACTCCACTCGCGCCGCGGTCGAAGGCGGCATCGTCCCGGGCGGCGGCACGGCCTTCATCCGTTCGCAGCACGTGCTCGACGGCCTCAAGGCCGACACGCCGGAGCAACAGTTCGGCATCACGATCATCCGTCGCGCGATCGAAGAGCCCCTGCGCCAGATCTCGCTGAACGCCGGCGTCGAGCCTGCGGTCGTGGTCGAAAAAGTCCGCGCCTCCAAAGGCGGCGAAGGCTTCAACGCGCTGACGGAGGTCTACGAGGACCTCTACAAGGCCGGCGTCATCGATCCGACGAAAGTCACGATCACGGCGCTGACCAACGCGGCCTCCGTCTCGGCCCTCCTCCTCACGACCGAGGCGATGATCGCCGACCGGCCGGAAGATAAGGTCCAAGGCTCCAACATGCCCCCGGGCGGCGGCATGGGTATGGGCGGCATGGGCGGCATGGGCGGGATGATGTAAGGTTCTGCTTGTGGCTTCGGTGGCTTAGCGCCGCCGAAGAGTCCACAATGACGATTTACGATGACGATTTCCGGATCGACGTAAATCAAAGAGGAAGACAAGGACCCGAACCAGCGACACTGCTGGTTCGGGTTTCTTGCTCTTAGGTGCCCTCGGAACCGACGAGCCGTAGGCGCCGGACTAGCGCCGATTGGGCTGGGGGTGGTGGCACTTGGAGCTGCTGGCGCAGCTCTTTGCGCTTCTCCCGCGACCACTGACGCGAGCCGGTGTTCTCGATGCCGTCGACGTGGACATAGCGCATCGTCGTCGCGATGTCCTTGTGGCCGGCGATCTTCTGCACCTGGGGCAGCGGTAGCGGCGAGTCCATGCCGTAGCCGTTGGCAAGGTTCGTCAGACACGTATGCCTCAAGGCATGGAAGTGGATCTCGCGGACACCCGCCTTCACGCAATACTTCGAGAAATTCTTGATTGCCCAGGTTTTCGTGGTGAACAGCAGGTACTGCTCGGATTTCGTCCGCGCGACGCGCTTGGTGGTCTTCTTGACGCGTTTCTCCTTCTCGCTATAGGCCCGTCGGACTACGAGGCAGTTCTTGGAAAAGTTCACGTCACTGGCCGTCAGGGCACCTATCTCACCTTTCCTGAGCCCGGAGCGCAGGGCAAAGAGCACGACGTCGTACAGCTCTTCGACGTTGCGGGTGCGAAACCGTTTCTCGAACTTCTCCGGCTTGCCGGCCTTGACGCTATGCGGCTTTGTGACCCACTTGATCACA
Source organism: Pseudomonadota bacterium (assembly GCA_031416315.1). GTDB lineage: Bacteria > Bdellovibrionota_B > Oligoflexia > Oligoflexales > CAIYRB01 > JANOTL01. Next base: position 6,202 of record JANOTL010000188.1, on the reverse strand, counting down.
TGACCGCCGTCTTCTAGCCACTGCAGGAAGGCGTCCTCTTCATTCAGCCGCCAGTAGTCGTATGGCTGCTCCGGGCATTCGGGTAGAGCGAACTGACGGAACGGGTTGACCGTCAGCAGATTTCGCTCTGCGCCGAACTTCGTCACCATACACGCCACCGTCAGGATCTCCCTGCGATACGCCGCCGAGAGCAGCTCATCATCCTCGAAGAACTCGTCTTCCATCCGGTTCCGGCGGACTGCTCTATACGAGCGAGTCTGCGGTTGCTTGGTCTTGATGACCGCTGCAACCTTTTCGATGGACTTCAGGTCAAGATCTTTGAGGTAGAGGTCGCCGATGACCGGCAGGATATGGTGCTTGAGATGGCATCGGTAGTTGCCTAGGCATGACTCCGAGACCTCGCGCACCTTCGCCGAGTGTTCTAGCCACCGTTCCGCGAGCCCCTTGAACGTCCCGGCGTCGCGGCCCGATGCAGCTCCCGCTTCCGCGGGAAACCAGTAGTCAAGCTCGTCGCGCCGGCGGATCGCGCTGAGAAGCGCATCACGCTCCGTCCTCGTTTTACAGTTCTTGTTGCGAACGACACCATCGTCACCAAAGAGCGTACGTGCCAGTATCCGTACTTGGTCTGATAGTGCGTCGCGTTTCCATCACGACTTCGCATTGGATTGCCTCCGTTTGGCAAGCTCCCCAAGCACACTCTTGAGAAGCCACCTGACGGACCGTCCAAATGTCGCGGGTGTGATGTAGCGAAGCTTCCGCCACGCTCGGATCGTGTGTTCCGACAAACCGAGAAACGCGGCCAGCTCCGCTGATGTTAGGTATCTATCGCATATTCGGTTGTCAAAGAGCGCGCTGCCGCCCGCGAGTGTAGCACCGGCCATGACCGTGCCGGCAGACCATCTTTCTCCGAGAAAAGTGACTCCCTTGGTTTCCATTCGAGACCTCGATGGAAGCCAAGTCCGCCTTGCGGTGGTGGGACTGGCTAATCAAATTGCGCCGCGAGCCTTTACTCGCCAGCGGGGATCTAGTGACTATCTCCATTGCTTCCGGTTGCAGCGGCAATACGTGCTCGACAGGAACCGCCAGAGCCGGTCGAAAAGCACCTGGATCTCTTGCAGCTCTTCAACGAAGCCCTCGCGGATGCCACTGTTCAGGCGCCGCGTGAGCTGGTTCAGGTTGTTGCCGATGCGCCCCAGCTCGCCGAAATGTCGACTCAGGTCCGCCTGCGACATGAGCGGCAGCGGCCTGGGCGCTTTGAAATACTTCTCCTTGAGGAGCGCTGGAATCGACTGGCCGGTGTTGATGGAGTCCTCCTCGATCCTTTTGTACTCGTCGCTCCTGAACCTGACGCATGATGCTCGGTGAATTGCGCTTGTTTCGGTGTTCTCTTGTGTCATTCGACGACCTCCTACTTGCTCGATCTTTTGCCGATGGGTTGAACACTTTTTGTATGTCTACTGATCCTCCCGAAGTGGTGGCTGTTGATGACGAACGAAGGTGATGTGATGCAAAGTGAGCGAAGCGGAAAAGGTCGATTGTGGGGCTGGGCAAGCAAGGCAGGCGATATCACCCGCCGGTTTTCAACCCGGTTGACTGCGTCCCCCGGACCCCCGCGACGCCTGGCAACGGCCGCTCGTACCGACGACGGGGCACGCAAGAGCTCGATGCGTAGCGACGCGCAGAGGCGGCGTCTCGGACGCGAACGGCCAAGCTGTAGAGACTCTCGACTGCAAGACAAATTTTATCATTCTGATAATTGTCTGATATTAGTAAATAATATCATGAGAGTGCGCGCGTGCCAGCCATCGCCGCAGCTAAAGTTTTGTGCTAATATACCGATAGGTGTATTGGTAACACCAATGGGGTAATTCAATGCGTTTTCGCAAAGCCCTGAAAACACTAGACACAAAGACGCGAGCAGAGCTTCTAGAGCTATTCGACAGCGCGGCTGGGACGCTCGGGTTCTCCTCGCTGTCGACACAGCCGGCCTCGCCACTCGATACCGAAGCCGCCGTCGTGCTCGTTGCCTACCTCGTGGGTCTCCGGGAACTTCGCCTGGGACGGTTCCTTCCCGTGCTCCTCCATTGGGTCCGCGCTCGCCACCACCTACTCCACCCAGCGAAGCTCCTGAAGATGGCTCACGCCCTCGAGGCAGCGCTTGGCGAGCAGCCTCCCCTTCGCCTGGCCTTGCATGCTCTTAGAGCAACCGATCCAAAGAAGTTTCAAAACTTTCGACCCGAGCCGCTTTCAGCTCCGTTCTACGCCGAGCCGCGTCTCGCGGCACTCGTCGATCAGAAGCTTGAAAAGGAGGGTTACTACCTCGACCTAGCCGCCAAAGAAGGCTTCCGCGTACCGAAGTCCGCATTCGTGCCACGGACCAGCGACCTTCTCTCCGAAGACGTGCTGCTTACTCGCAACGAACAGCTCCGTCACCGCCTCCTACACGGGTCTGGCTGGCGCAGCGATGCGGTCTTGCTCCTCCGCGATTTCCCTGCGATGACCGCTAGCGAGCTATCCGACACACTGATGCTAAGCTACGAGCCCGCTCATCGGCTGGTTGCCGAAGTCGCGCGATATCGTTCTCTCGGATTTCCGCTGTCTGCGGAGGGAGGCGCCAGTTGAAACCCATCGACCTTGGCCTCATTGAAGATTTCGATCGGCACCTAAAGGAGAAAGGCATCTCCTACAGCGCCTCGATCATCGGTGGCGCCGCCATCATGTTGGTCGCCGACGGCCAGCGGGCTACAGGCGACATTGACTCATTGCAACGGATTCCGGACAACGTCCGGACCGAAATCGCAACCTTCGCCAAGGCGCGCAGCCTTGAGCCCACGTGGTTCAATGACCATGCATCGCGTAACTTCAAAGAATTCGTCGGCAAGGGAGAAGAAATCTTCGCTACGCTCGTCTTCGAGGGCAAGGCGCTCAAGCTTTACACGCCATCGTTCAAGACGCTGCTGCTCTCGAAGATCTACCCGATGCTCGACCGTCCGGAGGAAGGAAAAGACTTTCAGGACATCGAGGCCCTGATCGCTGCGCAGGTGGTTGGACGGAAAGAACTGGAAGCTGCGGTCCAGGCATTCGAGGATAACATCCGCTTTGAGGAGCGAGATCTGCTCAAAGCGTCGCGTGAACTCGCGTCGACGTTGCGCGCTTTTATCGACGAGACGTTTAAATATGACGAAAAATGAATTTGCAAAAATGGCTCGGGATCTGATCGAGCCTTGGTCTCGTTCGGTCTATGATCACGACTGATCGAGAGCCGGCAGCATCTTGAAAGCCTTCAGCGCCTTGATGATCGCCGGCCTCAGCAAGCGCTCACCGCCAAGCATTACGCCAAAGCTGATAGGCCCGAAGGCCGAGCGAATCGCCGTAGTTTCCTCGATGCTCAGGCTCGAATTCGCTAGATGTAGATAGATCCCCGCCTTGACAAAGAAGTAAGTGGACCACGCCACGGTCAGATAGCGAAGATACGTTTTTGCCCCAGGTCGCTCGATTCCATCGGTCTTCGCCTTCTCCGCGAACTCTTGAATTAAAGGCTTTCCGATGAAGATCGTTGCGCCAAAGTAGAGTCCGGTCAAAACATTGGTCAAGACTGACTCATATCGGAACAAAAATGGGTTATCCGAATACAGATCAATCGCGCCGAATAGAAGCGTCGTCCCAACGGAAAAGCAAAAGAACTGAGAGGGCTTCTCCCGCTTCCAACCGACAAGGTAGATCACCTCCGCGATGGACCAAATGAGGGTCGCCAAGATCGCCGGCTTGAGACCCATCACACTCTTCGTCACCAGGAAGACAATCAACGGACCGAAGTTTTGGAAAAGCCAAACCAGGAAAGACTGAAGCTTCTTCACCTGCTCGCCTCTATTGCGCAGCACGGCCGTGGCACGCGGAACATTCGTAAGCGCGGAGATAGGCATCAGCTTCAATCAAGGTCGCATCATCGAACGGTTGCGCATTTAGTAGTCCTTCAACGGCTGCGTCCCGAACGCTAATTGCCGCACGATCTGGCCAATTCTGTGTATCCGGCAAATGCGATGGGGCTTGGAGCTCGCGGTAAGTTCCTTGAGCGTAAAACGCCAGCGGCATCGCGCCCGCGACATCACCGGCCTGCAGCAGGTGATTCGCACGGCGCAGGAACGCGTCGCCAAGGACTACGACCGACGATTGGAAGTTATACGGAGCGTGCGGACCATTTTGGCAGTCTTGCGGGCGTACCGAGCAAGGATCGGTTCCGTCGTTCGTTGAGTCGACGAACGACTTGGCCGCGTCGACCAAGCGACCCAATAGCGCCGTTGATGCATCTTTTCCCTGGAACATAAGCAGAGCCGTCCAAAGGTTGAAGGTCGGCCTCGCGTCGATCGTATCCAGAACTTGAGCCAACGTCGCGTCGCTGACGCTTCCAGTTTGGATCTTCTCGATGCTTGTATTGATCGCGGCACGCCAGCTATCGATCCGACGGTCATCCGGCCTCAAGATCGCAGCATCATCAAGCTCGGAAAGCGCATATAAGGAACGCGCCATGAGTTCGTCGCGATCGCTTGCGTCCTGATCTGCGAAGCGACGGGCCGATGTCAGCGCATCCAAGGCGAATACTCCGTCGAGCGCAGCATAAGTATTGTTGAGCGTCATGAGTGCGTCATAGATGAAAACCAATCCGGCAATGGCGAGGTGATTTTGATCTTGGATGGCACCTTGGCTCTGCAGACGCCGGACATCATCGGCGATGAGCGAGATCCGCGCCGCGAACTGCGGAATTGCAGCTCGCTGTGCTCGGGAAACTCGTAGATCGAGCATCGGGAAGTAGGAGGCCTGAATGGCCTCAAATTCTTCGAACGGCGATGCCCCTGCTTGCGCCTCAACCGCGCTTGCTTCGATGGCGACCAATCGAACGGCGCTTCCGCCGAGGAGAAAGACCGCGCACACCACCTGGAATGTAGTTCTCGTCATGGTCACCTTCGTCCCACCTTGGAGTTGATTCGGTCGCGCATATGCACTAAGTTGCATATAGCAAGACTCCTCGGCATATGCAACTAGTTTCATAAATGCCGGTGCCGTCATCGGGGTCAAAAATGGAACGAGAGACACATTATGTCACTATGTTATGCGGTGCTCGCAGGCCTGGCGAACTCGCCCAAGACGGGTTACGACCTCACAAAAGGGTTTCAAGGCTCGATCGGGTTCTTTTGGAACGCGACTCATCAGCAGATCTACCGCGAACTCGAACGGGTTCGGCAACAAGGCTGGGTCTCCATGGAGGTTGAACCCCAGGAAGGAAAGCCCGACCGGAAGCTATATTCCATCACCAGTTCCGGACGCGATGAGCTGCGCCGGTGGATCGAGTCGCCGACCGAGTCTGGACCATCGAGAGAGCCACTACTCGTAAAGCTATTCGTTGGTCATTTGAGCGATCCGCGGAAACTTATAGCGGATCTCGAACGCCAAAGATTAGAGCACGAAGCGACGTTGGTGGAATATCGCAAGGTCGAGGCTCAATACTTCAAAGACGTCCGTCAGCTTCAGACCAATCGAAAGTTTCAGCGATTCACGCTCAGATACGGCATCACTTATGAAGAAGGGTGGCTCGCATGGTGCGAAGAAGTGATGGAGGAGCTGCACGAGATCTCTGGCGGAAATACCGGTATCAAGTCGAATAGACGCTCAAAGCGTGGCGGCGGCCAAGCACGATAGCTGCGCAGTCAATCTACACCACGTAGGAGCGTAGAGGATGGGTGCTGCCGGCGGGGCTCCGGCGCCGAGTGAGCTCTCTCCCGCTTCCCGACTTCGCGAGCTGGATCGCGATGCGCGCCCCTTGACGCCGAATAGGACGATGACGACACGATGACGATTTCCATGCCTTTTGATACCCAACCACACCCATCGAGCACTCGGACCAGCCCGTCAGATATTGGTTTAACTACCTGTAAAGACTACTCCATACTCCTGGATACCAAAGCAGCACTTACATCACTCGCCATGGGCGGCATGGGCGGGATGATGTAGTTTTCCGAGTCAGAACGTAAAAAAGACCCAAGTCAGGTTCGCCTGTCTTGGGTCTTTCACCGTCCAGAGCATCCGAACCTAGGATTTGCTCCGTAAGCGCCTAGCCAAGGCCACCTCGCTCCGCCGTCTGCCCTCTGGTAGCCCCTTCTTTACAGGGCTGACCATAGCGACATGACGTTAGAGGCAGGAGCTTACG
>JANOTL010000187.1:0-39713 GCA_031416315.1 Pseudomonadota bacterium | reverse complement strand
CGGCGTCGCACCCCGTGACGAACCGGTACTCCATCGGATCGTCGGGCTTGGCGTCGAAGGGAACCACCATTGCGAGCCGATAGGGAGAGCTCCACACCAAGGGCGTGCCGAAGTCGCCGTCGCCGGTCTTCACCTGCCAGCGGAGCTTCCCGTCGCGGTCGGAGTCCTCAAGCGTGAATGGGATCCGGCGCTCTTTGCAGACTTCGACGTCCTCCTGGTCCAACCCTTTCTGGACGAGAAAGCAGGCGCCCTTCGGCGGCTTCACCGTGATGAATCCGCGCAGGCGCAAAGGCTTTGCCTTCCGCTCCAGATCGCGGATCTCGGTCGCGTCGAGCGCGAAGGTCCCGCCCGGCGGCGGCGAGAAGTAGGGCGCGAGGCGCCGCACCTTCTCCGCCTCGGGTAAGTCCCCCGGAAAGAGGGCAGAGGCCGCGAGCGTCAAGGCGAGGACCATTCAGTTGCCCTGGAAATCGAGCACGAACAGATCCGTCGTGCGCGCCAGGGTGTAGAGGATCTGATCGCCGTCGGGATGCCACTGCGGCCAGCGCTCGTCGCTCATCTGGGTCTTCGTCAGGAAACGGGCGGTGCCGTCGAGGTCTCCGATCTTGAGGTCGTAGCTCGCGGCGCGATTGCCCACCATGCGCGCGCCGGCGAACACCAGCTGCATCTTCTTCGGGTGCCAGCGTGGATCACGGCCATGGGCGAGGAAGCTCGGCTCCTTCCCCTTCTTGCTGACGTAGATCTTCCCGGATTTGGTCGCCCAGGCGGCGGCATTGCCGTCGGGCGAGATGTCGAACGAGTCGACTCCGGTGGCGTCGTCTTCGAGCTTGCGCAGCTGATAGCCGCCTTGCGTCACCCACAGCATGCTCTTCTGCGTCGCGAGCCACTTACCGCTCTCGTTGCGCTGCGCCACTTGCCAACGCGCCATCCGCTCGTCCGGGAAGTAGATGCGCTTCGTGCGAATGCCGAAGGCGCTCATCAAGTGCATGCGCAGGTCGCGCGGATCGAAGGTCAGGAAGCCCGTCGCGTATCCCAACTTCTCCAGCGTGACGCTGCGCCCGAGATAAGCGTCGAAGGCTTTCAAGGTGCTCGAAACGGTGCCGTCCGGCGCCTTCGCCAGCTCGCGGTAGAAGAGCCTGAAGCCGTCGGGCGACCAGAAGAAGGACGCGCCGATCTGTCCCTTTGAGACTTCGTGGATCGACTTCGTCTTCAGGTCGATCACGCCTAGACCTAGGCCCGAGCCGTCGATGAAGGCGGCGAAGCGTCCCTTTGCGTCGAGTCGCATGTGGTTCAATGCGTCGCCCGCGCGGATGAAGGGCGTAACGACGGTCTTCACCTCGACGGCGCTCGCGCGCGGGGCAAGGAAGAGGCCGGCGAGGCCGACGAGAAGGGCGGGAAGGGTGAGGAGGCGTGATCCCATGCTCCCAGTCTAGCGGGCGGCGGATTTCTCCAAAATCGGCAGTAATTTCCCCGTCCTTTTGCCGCGGGCTCAAGGTTTTGCGGCAAATGCCGATAGAAGATCCCGAAGTGCTGAGTGAAAGGGGACGGTATGAGGTTTCTGACCAAATCGCTTTTGATCGGCCTGGTACTCGCGATGGCCACGCCGGCGTTCGCCGATGGCAAGAAGAAGCGCAAGGCCGCTGGCGGCAAGGGCGGCGGCTACCAGCGCGTGCTCTCCGGCGAGGGGACCTTGAAGAAGGACCAGACGAAGCTCGACCTCGACTCGGCCGACATCGGTGGTCGTCGCAAGCTTCCGATGGGCGACACGATCTCCAGCAACAAATCCGACAAGAACTACGACTTCGTGAAGATCCGGCTGCGTTGGCACCCCGAGATGGTGCAATCGGCCTCGGCGCTCGACGCCGGCGACACCAAGTAAGCAGATTCGCGCGCCGTCATCACCGATCGGAGGCAAGGAGCCACCCATGGTAAAGCACGCCATCATCGCCCTTTTCGCGATGTTTTCCGCTGCGTTTTCGTTTGCCCATGCCGAGGACTCGACGGAGCTGGTGCGGAAGATGAAGCGCTCGCCCATGAAGGCCGAGAAGGCGCGCCCGAAGTATCTGTCGGGCGAAGCGACGCAGAAGAAGGGCTCGAACACCCTCGATTTCGGCGAGCTCCAAATCGACGGCGGCTCGAAGGCGCCGACGATCTCGGGGATCACCGGCGGCCGCGACCCGGCCGAGCACGACTTCATCAAGGTCCGTCTGCGCTGGCACCCTGAGATGGTCGCCTCGACCTCCGCCATCGAGTGACGGTCGCTTAAGGCCGCGGAGAAATCGTCCGAGATACGGGGCGATGCCCCGCAATCTCCTCCTTGTCTTGACGCTCTTCACCTACCTCGCCGGCGTGGCGGGGTATTCGTATGACTGCTACCGGACCGAGCGCGCGGAGCAGATCGCCGCCATCGACGAGCGCCTGCGCGCCGCGGCCCAGGGCGCCGTCGCTGTCCTCGGCCGCGACTACCATGACCGCCTCGACGCTCTGCGCAAGTCCCCGCGCGACGAACAGGTGAAGGTCGCCTCGCGGCTCCACGGCGTCGCCAACGCGCTCGGCGTGACCTACCTCTACACGTTCGTGCAGGACGAAGGCCGCATCGCCTTCGCCGCCGACGCCGCCGTCGACGAAGTCACGCGCGACGGCCTCTTCAAGCCGTACGACGAGGCCACCCCCGCCTTGAAGAAGAGCTTCAGCACCATGAAGCCCTTCTACGAGGAGGCGACCGACAAATGGGGCAGCTTCCGCTCCGCGCTCTTGCCGATGCGCTCGCCCTCGGGCCGCGTCTTCGTCGTCGGCGCCGACATGTCGATGACGATCGTCCTCGAGAAAACTCGGCGCGCCTTGTTCAAAGCGCTCGGCACCGCGCTCTTCTTCGTCATCCTCGTGGGCATGATCGCCGCCGTCTACATCGTAACCTTACGCAGTGCCAACCGGTCGCTGGAGACGCTCGTGAGGCAGCGCACGAGCCATATCGAGACTCTCGTCAACCAGACGAAAAAGTACCTGCCGCCGCAGCTCTACTCGCAGATCGTCGGCGGCCGCAAAGACATCGGCTCGCAGCGCCGCGTCAAGCTCACCGTCTTTTTCAGCGACGTCAAAGGCTTCACCGAGACGACCGACCAACTCGAGGCCGAGGACCTCGCCACGCTCCTCAACACCTACCTTGCCGAGATGTCGAAGATCGCCATCCAGTACGGCGGCACCATCGACAAGTACGTGGGCGACGCCATCATGGTCTTCTTCGGCGCGCCCGAAGCCACGAACGACGCCGACCACGCGAGCCGCTGCATCCGCATGGCGATCGACATGCGCGAGCGCCTGGTCGACTTGCGCGCCATCTGGGCGGAGCAGGGCCAGGCCCGCCCCCTGCACGTGCGCATGGGGATCAGCACCGGCTATTGCACGGTCGGCAACTTCGGCTCCGAGTACAAGATGGATTACACCGCCATCGGCTCGATCGTGAACCTCGCCTCGCGCCTCGAGAACGCCGCCGATCCGGACACGGTGCTCATCAGCCACGAGACCTACATGCTGGTAAAAGACATGGTCGAGGTCGAGGACAACGGCGAGCTCCTCGTCAAAGGCATCTCCTTCCCGGTGCGCTCCTGGAGGCTCACCGCCCTGCGCGAGCATCGGGTGAAGACGCACTTCCTCCGCCGCGAAGGCGGCTTCGAGCTCGCGCCGATCGTCTTCAAGGACGGCGTCACGAGCGAGGCGCAGCGCGTCATGCTCGCGGAAAGCCTGCGTCTGGCGCTCGCGTCGATCGAGGAGACGCAGAACTTCAAGAAGGCGGCTTAGTCGGCCTTCTCCCCTATTCCCAATCAAAAACCCCGACCTCATCCACCATCACATGCCCCCACGCCCCGGCCGCCTCGTCCACCACCCGCAAAACCGCCATCTTCCCACGCAGCCCTCGCAAGTCCCACGTCACCGGCCGCAGATCCTCGGTCTCGTCGCCGAACGCCACGAACACCGCCTCATCGTCCACACGCAACTCGACGCGCGTCGCCAGCCCCATGCCGCCGCCGACGCGTAGTCGCATCGCGTCCGCGTCGAGCGTGAACGGCGGCGACTCCAGAGTCCCGACCGGAAGGTCGCCCCCGCCCGTTGCGAACGAGTTGGCGAACTTGCCCGTGTTGCCGATCACCCGCTGCTGATTCCGGCGCTCCGCCTCCCCCGAGGCCTCGGCGAACGCTGAGCCCGTCCGCGTCCAGCCGGCCGTGCTCTCGAAGTCCAGGACCGTCCGCACGCCGCGCTTCTTTTCCGGATGCGAGCGCTGGAACGTGCACCACCCATTGTTCCGTCCGAGCCTCACGTTGTGCAGGAACTCGTACTCGGCGGCGAACCGCGGGTCCTGCATCATCACGCGCATCACGTGAAAGTGGGAGGTCTTGCAGTTGCCGATGGTGACCAGATACTCCGGCTTCCGCGCGTAGAACGCCGCGGCGAGCAGCTTCCCGTCTTTTCCGCCGTATCCTCCCGGCAGCTTCCCGACGGCCGGCGTCACCAGCCCCAGCAGGTCGTAGATCGGTTGCCGCGTCACCCAGCCCACCTCGCCGATGTCGCCCAGGGCGATCTCGCCGTCAGGCGCCGCATGCACGGCCATCCAGCTGGCGAAGGTCCCGGCGTGCTCGCGCCAGCTCGCGCTCTCGTCCTGCATCCGACGGATCGACGTCTTCGCCTGCACCGCCCGCTGCCAGAAGCCGAAGGCGAGGAGCGCCGCCAAGGCGTACGCCACCGTCCGCACGCGCCAAGCCAGCACGCGACGCAGCGCGAAATCGACGAGCAGGTATGCGAACGGCTCGAGCGGCATCAGATAGCGAAACCCTGGCATCCAGTCCGCGCCGAGAACCAGGACGTAGGCCAGGTTCAAGCCAACGAAGCCGGCGCAGGTCAGAGCCAGCCGCGAGCCTTTGCCCCGGTCCCACAGCGCGAGGCCGACGCCCGCGACGCTCAAGCCCAAGGCTACGCCGCTGGTGGCGGCGAAGTCAGTTATGTACTTAAAACCACTGGAAAATTGTGTGGACACGTCTCCGGTTTTCGCAGCGAGCGTGTTCGGCAGCCAGTGCCCATAATACGAATGCCGCCAAAGCAGGTAGGCGCCGAAAATCAGAGCGAAGACGGCGGCACCGCTCGCCACGCGCCGCACGTCCCCGCGCCGCAAATTCAAGACGATCGCGACGGCCGCGAAAGCCGGGCCTTCCGGGCGGCACAACGCCGCCAGTCCGAACGCCACGCCGAACCACGGGCTCCTTTGGTCGAGCAAGAGGACGCCCGCCAAAAGCAGGAATGCAAAAAGTCCCCCTTCCAAGCCGAGCGTTGCATGCGCCTGGAAGCTCACCCCGCTCGCGACGAGCCAGGGTGAAAAGGCGGGTAAAGAGACGCCGCCCTTCTCGAAGCGGCGCGCCGCCACGAGCGATAGGGCCATCACCCCGCCGATCGAAGCCGCGCCGAGTGCTTTGGACCAGATCACCGCGTCGCCGCCGAGCTTGATCACCAGCGCCAGGAGCATCGTCCATAGGAAGTTCGTGTATCCCTCGACCCGCTCGCCCGCGTTATAGACGAGCCCGTGTCCTTCGACCAAGTTGCGCGCATAGCGGAACGAGATGTACGCGTCGTCGATGACGAACGCGCCGAGCTGATCGAGGCAAGCTGCGACGCAGGCCAAAGGCAAGACGAAGCTCAGCGCAAAGACGCCGAGATCGCGCCTCTTGTCAGTAAGCGGTGAGGTACTTGAGCGAGTCATCGAGCTCGCTCAGCGATCCCGCGGTGGCTTTCAGGTAGCGGCTCATCATCCAACCGAAGCGGTCGCCCACGTAAATCGTCGGCAAATCGGGGTTGTGATAGGCCTTGAGAATCTCATGATTCGCGAGCAAGCCGCGGTCGATGCCGAACTCGCGCATGAAGCCGGTCGCATCGTCCAGCGTGTCGTGCGCGAAGACGTAGTGGAAGTCCGCGTCCAGGCGCTTGTAACGTTGTTCGATCTTCCGCAGCTCCGGCACGAGCTGTTGGCACGGCTCGCACCACGAGGCGATGAAGATGACGATCGTCGCGCGGCCGGGCTTCGACTCGATGGTCGCCAAGCCGTCGGCCGCAGGCAGCGGCGCGCCCGCGAGCTTCGGCAGCGGCAGCCATTTGTGCACGTAGCGGCTCGTCGGTCCGACGCTCTCGGCGGCGGGGGCGGTCGTCTCCGCCGGAGCCCCTTTCGCCGTGGGCTTGTCCTCGGCCATGGCAGAGGGCTCGAGCCCGAATAGCGAGGTCGCAATCACTAGCGCTGATAAGGTCTTCATTCTGATAGTATAGCCCGATGATCGACAAGACGCAGCTCGCCGACATGTGGAAGTTTCCTTGGCCGGTCATGGACGTCCTGATCGGCGGGGAGTCGTCGATCGACCTGCCCGAGATGCGCGTGCAGTCTCGCGAAGAGGCGACGGACTTTTTGCGTTGTTACGGCTATGACCCGGAAGATCCTGCCGACCTCCGGACCATGCACGCCATCTTCGTCGAGGCCTTGGCCTTCATCGAGGCGAAGCTCATCACGCCGCGCGAGTGGAGCCGCGGGATCCGACCGCCGCCGGACCTGCTAGCTTGCGAGGATCCGCGCGATCTCCTGCTTTGGGCCAGCGGCAGCTTACCCGCCGATCGCTTGAAGCGCGCCTGGTCGTGCGCCATGCTCCGCGTGATGCACACGATCGCGCACATCGAGGGCGTGAACCGCTACGTCAGCGTCGGCGCCGCGCGCCAACAGATCATGGCGCGATTCTCCCACTTCATTTTCCGCGACGGCTCCCGCCAGCTCTGGTTCGGCGACCGCGAGAGCAAGGTGCGCCTCGACCGCGTCGAATGGAAAGAGCAGAAGACCCGCAACTCCATCATCCTGAAGCTCCTTCACAAACGCGACAACGTCGCCGAGACGATCTTCGACTACCTGGGCGTCCGCATCGTCACCACGCGCCTCTGCGACGTGATGATGGTCGTGAAGTTTCTCCGGGAGTTCCACGTCGTCTCCTATCCGAACTGCATCCCCGCGCGCGCCCGCAACAACCTGATCGACGTGGCGCGCTTCAAGCAGCAGGTCGAGACCCTGCGCGACATGCTCACCGCCGGCTCGATCACGCCGGAGGAGTTCGAGTCGATGGTCGCCCGTCTTTCCGCCCCGCAGGTTGCGACCGCCGCTCGGGACAACCTGCACTCGGCCGCCACGTATCACTCGATCCAGCTGACCGGCCGCCACCTCGTCACGGTTCCGAACGACCAGCTTTCCTGGCTCGACAAAGTGAAGAACATCGACACGAAGACCCTGCCGGCCGATACGGCGCGGGCGCTCTCGGAGCTCGGAAGCCTCGTCTCGCACTGGCACTCGGTACGCGACAACCGGCGGATCAGCGCGTTTTTCCCCTTTGAGATCCAGATCATGGACTACGACTCGTTCAAGCAGGCGAGCGCCGGGGCCGCCGCTCATGGGCGTTACAAGCAGTCGCAGGTGAGAGCGGCGCGGAAGCGCGTCCTCGCCAAAGTCCTCGAGCTTTCCAAAGATCTCCTTTGAGCCGGACCGCGATCGGCATCAATCTGTAATGGTTCCATGAAGATAGAGCGTCCTTGACGGCGGGTTGCCGCTGCTCAATGATGCCGGCTCATGGCGACCACCGAACCCCAAGTCCTACTGCTGATACCCATTCGAGGCGAGGTGCTCCTTCCCGGGCAGACCTTGACCCTGCGAGGGCTCGGCTCGTTGCCGGCCGCGACGCTCGCGCGTGTGCGCGCCGGCACGCTCTCCGTGTGCGTCGTGCCATCGCTCTCGCGCGAGGACGAGGCGCCCGAGTTGCGGCTCTTCGAGTTCGGCACCCAAGCCGAGCTCGCCGACGCCCTGCGCCTTCCCGACGGCGACGACGGTCTCGTCGTCCGCGGCATCCGTCGCGTGAAGATCCTCTCCCGCAAAAACCGCGGCCGCCACGTGTTCGGCATGGTCACGCCGCTGCCGGAGGCCAAGCTCTCCGCCGGGAAAGGTCTGCAAGCGCTCGTGCGCAGCGTCCAGGATGCCGCGCTCGTCGTCGCCCGCGCCAACCCGAACGTGTCCCAGGAATTTCACGTGCGACTGAAGGCCCTGCGCGACCCGTCGCGCTTGGCCGATCTGGTCGCCGCCGCCGCCGGTCTCTCCTTCGAGGAGAAGATCACGCTGCTCTCCGAGCGTGACGCCACCCGCCGCCTCAAGCTCCTCCTGCGCGCCGCGCTGAAGGAGAACGAGGTGCAAAAGCTCGCCGCCGACGTGAAGTCGCGCGCGACCTTGCGCCTGGCCGACACCGACCGCCGTCAGCTCCTGGAAGAGCAGCTCCGCATATTGCGCAAGGAGCTGGGCGAAGGCGAGTCCGAGCGCGACGAGATCGACCGCCTCTACGAGGAGATCGACAAGCTCGACCTGCCGCCGGCCGTGCGCGACGCCGTCGAGCGCGAGTTGGACCGGATGGAGCTCATGCCGGCCGGCTCGGCCGAGTACATGGTGTCCTACACGTACGTGACGTGGATCCGGGATCTTCCCTGGGGTCCGGTCAACCTGCCGCCGCCGCCGCCCTTGGCCGAGGCGCGCAGGCTCCTCGACCGCGACCACTACGCGCTTGTCGACGTCAAAGAGCGCATCCTCGAGTACCTCGCCGTCATGCGCCACGGCGGCCGCACCCGCGGCGAGATCCTCCTCTTCGCCGGGCCTCCCGGCGTCGGCAAGACCTCGCTCGCGCGCTCGATCGCGAAAGCCTTGGGCCGCCCCTTCGTGCAAGTCTCGCTCGGCGGCGTCAAGGACGAAGCCGAGATCCGCGGCCACCGCCGGACTTACATCGGCTCGATGCCCGGGAAGCTCATCCAGGCGATGAAGGACGCGCGCACGCGCGCGCCGGTCATCCTCCTCGACGAGATTGACAAGATCGGCTTGGACCAGGGCCGCAGCGTCACCGCCAGCGCCCTCCTTGAAGTCCTCGACTTCGAGCAGAACCGTCACTTCGTCGACCATTATCTCGGCGTCCCTTACGACCTCTCCGACGTCATCTTCATCGGCACCGCGAACACCACCGCGACCCTGCCTAAGCCTTTGCTCGACCGTCTCGAGGTGATCGAGCTCTCGAGCTACACCGAAGCGGAGAAGCTCGAGGTCGCCTCGCGCCACCTCCTTCCCGACATCCGCCGCGAGATGAAGCTCAAGGCCTCGGATCTCAACATCACCGCGAAGCCCCTGGCCGCCATCATCCGCCAATACACCCGTGAAGCTGGCGTCCGGCAGCTGAAGCGCGACCTGACGACGATCGCCCGCAAGAACATCAAGGCGCGCGTCGAGGGCAAGAAGCCCGAGCGCGTCACGGTGGAAGCCTTGCCGCGCCTCCTCGGCCCGCCGCGCTTCCAGGAAGAGCCGAACGACGCGCAGCTCATCCCGGGCGTCGCCATCGGCCTGGCCTACACCGCCGTCGGCGGCGACATCCTCTACATCGAGACGATGCGCACCATCTCGGACGGAAAGCATCGCCTCGCCCTGACCGGCAGCCTCGGCAAGGTCATGCGTGAAAGCGTGCAGGCCGTCCTCGCCTGGCTCACCTCGATGGCGGAGACTCGCCCCGAGACCTTGGGCTTCGACGCCGCGCGCATCAACGGCAGCTCGATCCACGTGCATTTTCCCGACGGCGCCACGCCGAAGGACGGCCCCTCGGCCGGCCTCGCCATCATGTGCGCCATCGCCGGCCTCCTCGCCAATAAGCCCCTGTCGGCGAAGCTCGCCATGACGGGCGAGATCACGCTGCGCGGCCAGGTCCTGGGCATCGGCGGCTTGAAGGAGAAGCTCCTTGCCGCGCACCGCTACGGCAAGAAGAAGGTGATCATCCCGGCGGCGAACCACGCCGACCTCGCCACCGTGCCGAAGGAAATCTTGAAGGATCTCGAGATCGTCGAAGTGCGGACCATGGACGAAGCGCTGGCGCACGCGGGCCTCGGCATGACGCCGGTGCTCACGCCGCGCCTGCGTGCCATCGTCGCGCCTGGGGCCGTGCAGCATGGCGTACATTGACGCCAACGCGACTTTCCCCGTCGCCGCCGAGCACTACGCCGCCGTCGTCCAACGATTGAAAGAAGCGGACGGCAACCCGTCCTCCATCCATTCCCGCGGTCGCTTGGCCAAGGTCGCGCTCGAGGCGGCGCGCGCCTCGGTCGCCAAGATGCTCGGCGCTCGCGGCCCCGAGATCGCCTTCACCTCCGGCGCGACCGAAGCCAACAACCTCGTCATTCAGGGGCTCATCTCGCGCTTGGCGCGTGAGCGCTCGGAGCGCGGCGGCCAGCGCGGCGCCGGCGGCGGGCCTTTGCGCTTCATCGTCTCGGCGGTCGAGCATTCTTCGGTCCTCGAGCCCGCGCGTCTGCTAGAGGCGCGGGCACAGTGCGCCGTCGTCCTGGTGGCGCCGACGCGAGACGGCGTGATCGAGCCGGAGGCGGTCGCCGAGCTCGTCGACATGCACACCGCGATGATCTCGGTCATGCACGCGAACAACGAGACCGGCGCCGTCAACGACATCGCGAAGATCGCCGCCCTGGTGAAAGCGAAGAATCCCGCCGTGCACTTACACGTCGACGCCGTGCAGGTCCTGGCGAAACGAGATCTCGCCTGGTACGCCGCGGCGCCCATCGACAGCGCCAGCATCTCGGCCCATAAGATCGGCGGCTTCAAGGGCGTCGGTGCCCTCTATCTGCGCCCGGGCGTGAAGCTCCAGCAGTTTATCGCCGGCGGCGGTCAGGAGCGCGGTCGTCGGCCGGGGACCGAGAACATGCCCGGGATCCTGTCCTTTGGCATGCGCTGCGACGAGCTCGCCCGCATCGGACCCGCGGCTTTCACCGCGCCCATGCGGGCTTCCCGCCGCGCCGCCCTCGCCGGACTGCGCCTGGTGCCCGGCCTCGTGATCCACGGCTCGACCGAGGCGGACTCTGAAGCGGCCCTGCCGAACACCATCAACTTTCATATCGACGGCGTTCCCGGCGACGATCTGCTGCTCAATCTGGACCTCGCGGGCATCCAAGCGTCGAGCGGCAGCGCCTGCTCCTCTGGCGCCAACCGCCCGAGCCATGTGCTCACGGCGATGGGCTACGGCGAGGAAGTGGCCTTGAACAGCGTCCGGTTGAGCTTCACGGACAGCGTCGAGCCGAAGGCGCTGGAGCGTCTGTTCGGCGTTATCCGCGAGGTCGTGGCGCGCAAGCGTCGTTGAGCCTAGGATCTGCCAGACACACCCTTGGCCTCACTCCCAAGCGCGACAGTCCGCATACCCCTGATCCGCGCGGTAACACGTCCCGAGCGGCAGTCCGAGCTCCCGGCACTCTTTGTAGCCTTTGCCGATCTGAACGCAGAACGCCACCGACTGCCGGTCGACGTCGCGACAATGGGCGAAGCTGCGGCGCGCGAGCTGGCAGGTGCGCGGATCGCCCCGCGCGGCGCGGCAGGCCGCGTAGCCCGAGTCCGCTCCCTTGCACGCTTCGTGTCCGAAGTCGGGCCGGTCCTCACGGCATGCTTTGTAGCCGCCTTTCGCGCCCAGGCAAAGGAGAGGCTGCCCCATCACCGCCATGCAGTCGGTGAAGCCAGAGTCGGCCTTCAAGCAGTCGTTGTGCGAGAGGGCCGTGTTCTCGCGGCAATATTGGTACTGGCTTTTCGAGCTCAGGCAGCTGGCGAAGAACTGATCGCCGGCGACGGCGAGGCAGCCTTCGAAGCCGGAGTCGGCCTCGAGGCAGGACCGGAGCGGCAGGCCCAGGTCCTCGTGCCGCTCGGCGCAGACCTTGAATTTCGCCTTGGCGGCGAGGCAGGAGACGTCGTCGATCGCGAGACCGGGGGACGCGACGAGCAGGAGCGTCAAAATCAGGAGTTTCATGCGCGTCACGTCCCTTTGTGGTCGGCGTTCGGTCAGTTTTGGATGCGGACGATCGTGAGGCGGATCGACTGGTTGATGTCGCGCAGCTCCGCTTCCTTCAGCTCGACGGCTTTGTTGATCATCGCGACGACCTTCATGATCGACTGATGCGCAGGGCCGTACGGACGGAACGAGAGGTCGTTGTCGCGGGCGAACGAGTAGAGTAGGCCCAAGTTGCCGCCGTCGAAGTCCGGCACCGCCGTGCCGTAGTTCGAGATGAACTCGGTCGCCGCGAGGTTCGGGATCTCGATGGTAAACATGACCGTGGTGACGATGTCGGCGTCGCCGCATTTCATGATCAAAGCCTCGAGGCCGGCCCAAGTCTTCCAGTTGGCTCGCCCCAGCATCAGGGGACGCACGAGGTTGGCGTTGCGCTCGAGCTCGGCGGTTTCTTGCTCGAGCTCGTAGTCGGCGGCCGCGACGCGTTCGAACTCGTACTGCGCCATGCGCATGCGCTGCTGCAACGCTGCGATTTCCTGATAGATCTGCTGCGTGCGCGCAGCGTTCAGGTTCGCCTCGGAGAGGAGCTTGTAGGCTTCGGCGATGAGCTTCGTCGTCTCGGCCTCCAGCTTCTCTTTCTCAGCGGACGTCAGGACCCTCGTGCGGTTCGCTTCGGCTTGCGCCTTGGCCGCGTCGGCGATCGCCTTGGAGCGTTGGGCGTCCGTCTCCTCGGCGTACGCGGAGGGCGCGAGCGCGAGGGAGAGCGCGAGGACGGTCGATTTCAGGAAGGAGTTGGCGAAAAGTTTCATTGCGGGCTCCATTCCGGCATGACGCGCATGCAGCGCGCGGATTCCGTGCGCGGGACGCAGCTGCCTTCGCTGATGGCGAACGGCGCTTCCTGCGTGCGGCG
Source organism: Pseudomonadota bacterium (assembly GCA_031416315.1). Classification (GTDB taxonomy): domain Bacteria; phylum Bdellovibrionota_B; class Oligoflexia; order Oligoflexales; family CAIYRB01; genus JANOTL01. The sequence continues at coordinate 26,948 of JANOTL010000187.1, read as the reverse complement.
CATGATGTTGCGCATGACGTCGCCTTCGCCGCCGCCGTAGTCGGCGAGGAGGTAGCGCCACGAATACTCGTTGGCGCCGCGGTCGTACGTGCACTTCACTTCCATGCTGCAGCGGTACCAGAAGCCCGGGACCGACATGCAGATGGCCGAGGCTTGGTGCTCGTTCTCGTTGCGCCACTCGAGGGCGGTCGAGGTCATGGCCCTTTTCTTCTGGATCAGGAGCATGCGGGCGCCGAAATTGCCGCCCGTCGCGATGATCATTTCCTCGGCGGTCTGCCAAATCGTGGCGACCTTCATCTCCTGCGTCGTCCCCGCGAAGTGGGTCTCCCAGGGCACGGAGCTCAGGAGCTCCGAGGAGACCAGAGCTTTCGCCTCGGCGTCCGTGACGTTGCGGGCGTCGTAGAGCGCGTACCCGCGCTCGGTGCAGGCGGTCATGGCTTCCCACCAGGTCACTTCGCCGTCGAGAAGCACGTACTCACGGCCCGACTCCGCGTCGGCCCATGTGCGCTCGGCGAAGGCCTGTCCCGCCCACAAAACCGTGATCAACAGTGACAAATGCCGCAGAATTCTCGTTTTCACTGACACCTCCTGAATGCGATTGCGCGGCACTATCGCGCAATGAAGGTGTAGTTGAAATGCTGATTTGTCGTCTTGTCGGACGATTTACAATCTGTGCAAAAAGGGGGAGCCCCGCAGAGCAGGAAAGCTCTACAGGGCTGGTAAGGTGCGGGAGTCGTACGTCGGACGAAGTCCGGGCTTACGACTTGGGTGTGTGCGGATGGGTGATTGGATTGGTCGAGACAAGAGAACGTTTGCCGCCAACCCAAAGACGATGCGCACGGGATGAATTTCCTCTATACGTGCCCGCGCATTTCCTCTGAAGGCTTACTGGTGACCGTCGTTCCTGCATTTGGTGGGCTCAACTCCCTTTGTTCGAATTGGCAAAAGCCGACTATTCTTGGGATTCTTCGCAGCATTTGTCCTGCGCTCCCTCTAGAGTTCGGCCGGCGCCAACTTAACTTGAGCCTCAATCCACAGAACGGTCTTTTCGGTAAGAGTTTCAGAGGATTAATGCGAAGAAGCCCCGGGCGTTTCCGCCCGGGGCTTGTCGATGTCGAACGGTAAAGGTTCAGCTCACTGCAGGTAGTCGCGCACGCCGGCAGCAGGCTGCATCACGATCGCGACTTTCAGCGAGATCGGATCCGAGGCGTTCGCCGGGAGCGGCTCAGCCGAGTAAAACACCACTTTGCCGTAGTGCGTCGCGCCGGCCTTCTTCACCTTGAGGTCGAAGACCTGGTTGCCGTAGATCGGAAAGTGCGTGCCGTCGGCGACGTACGCGACGTCCGCGGCCGCGGCCTGGTCGCTCGGGATGGAGACCGAGATGATGTTCGGGTTCTTCGGATCCTGCGTCTGCGGGCCGCGCAGCGCGAGGCTGACGTCCCCGCCGGCGACGGTCGAGAAGAACATGCGCTGCGGGAACTCGCCGGTGCCGAGACGACCGAACCAGAGTCCGTCCGCCGCCGACTTGTTGAAGCGGTTGATGCGGCAGACCTGGCCGTTGTTGTTGGCGTCGGTCGTGTCCGGATCGACGTCCGAGCAGAGCGCGGCCGCCGGCAGGGCCGTGACGGTTTTCGTGAAGTCGACGATGTCGGCGACCGGGAGACGAACCGCTTCACCGACCTTGAGGCTCAAAGTGCCTTCGAAAAGGCGCGTCGACGGCGTGTCGCTGACGAAGTTCGACGTCCAGCTGATGTCGCTGAGCTCGTCGCCCGCGACGGCGCTGACGAACACGGTGTAAGTCTCGCCGTCTTTCATGTCGAGGCGCTTTTTGCTCGTGGGGTCGAAATACTGCGTAATCGTGCACGTCTGCAGCGTGAGCAGCGGCGCGACGCCCGGAAGCGACAGGTTCGGGTTGGCGGTGTTCTCTTTGCAGGGAATGAAGTTTTCAAGCTTCTCCTCGATCGCCGGCGTCGCGGCGGGCTCTTGGAGAAACGCCGTCGAAGCGGCGCCCGTCGTCGCGGCCGGTGCCTCGGCGTCGCCTTCGCAGTCCGAGTCGGTCGCGGCAAAGCCGAACGCCTCGAAGAGCTTGGTGTTGTCGAGGCAGCGCGGGAAGGAGCCCGTGGTCAGGGTCGGGGCCGGCACGATCTGCTTCGGGAAGGTCGGGGCCACGGCGGCGAGCGTCGCGGTCGAGCCTTTCACGGCGAAGACGTGGAAGCCTTTGAACTCGTCTTCCGCGTTCGCCGCTTTCCAGCGGAGCTCGAGCGAGTTGTGGTTGGTGACGGTGTAGAGGCCGCTCGGCGGGTTCAGCGCGTCGCGCGAAACCGTGGCGGGATCGCTGGAGGAGCCGGAATCGCAGGCCGCGATCACGAGGCCGAGCGTTCCGATGGTCAGTGCTGCTTTTGAAAGCGCTTTCATGCGCGTGTTCTCCATTTACTCGGTTCGTTAGATCGCTTTTTTGGTCAGACGCATTTCAACCGCGGCGTTGCCGCCGGCAGGGGCGCTCTTGACGTACAGCCAGTGATAGTGGAACGGACCGATGCCCGAGGCCGTCGCGGCGCCGACGCCGAACACGTAAACGTGTCCTGCGACCAGCGGCACCGTTTGGCCGGGGATCGAGTAGCCGCCCGCGTTGAAGACCGGGGCGTCCTTGTTGACGCCGGTGCCGCCGATGGTCGAGTCGTCGAGCACGAGGACTGGCGCGCCTTTCGGCAGCGTCACGTCGTCGAAGCCTTTCTCGTAGTAGCCGAGGTCGTTGACCGCCGCCGCTTTGCCCGCGACGAAGCCGACAGCGCCGGTGGTCGAAGTTTCGATGTAGATCGGCATCGGATCGCTCGCCGTGTGCGAGTTCTTCGCCGACGGATTGAACTCTGATTCCGCGGCGGCGTCGAGCACCGGTGCGCCCGGTGCGGCGCACTTGCCCGCCGCGTCGCAGGCCGTCAAGTAAGCGCGGAGGTCGAGGTGTCTCGGATCATCGGCGCCGGCCGGGATCGGCAAGTTGAAGCCGACCGAGTACTTCGGCGTCACGCACTGAACGTTGGAGGACGTCTGCGAGACCGTCTCGCCGCCGTCCATCGAGCTCATCACGAAGAAGCAGTAGCTCTCGCCGACTTTGAGGGTCTCGGGCACTTCGAACTTGACGCGGCCGTTGACGGCGTACGTCGGGTTCTCGGCGGTGAGGTCCTTGGTCGCCGCGGTGGTCATGGTGCACGTGCCCCCGGCCGCCTTGCAGGTCGGGAGGAGACGCGCATCGGCCGGACCCGTGTGGATCGGCAGGTACGAGAATTCCGGGGCATCGCTGTCGGCTTCGGCCGTCTCGGCCAGTGCGATCGCCGTTCCCGGGGCTTCGAGCTTGGTCGTCGCCGGGTCGTAATTGAACTTCGCCAGGATCGCTTCGGTCGTCGTGTTCTTGTCGCCCTTGTCGTCGAGCAGCTCGAGCGCCACGCCTTCGGTCACGCCGAGCGCGGTCGCCGTGCCCTTCATGCCGTAGACGTTGTAGCCGTCGAAGTCTTCTTCGTTGTTCGCGCCCGACCACTCGAGCACGACCTTCCCATCGCCTTTGTCCCAGATCGCGAGATCGCCGGGATACTTGAGCTCCGAGACACTGACAGCGTCAGGGGAAGACTCTTTGTCGCCACAGCCAGTCAAACCTAGAGCTCCGAGCGCCAACGCGCCGCATAGCGGCGCACGTGCGCGAAGCCATTTACCCGATGCCACCTTCATGGAAGCCTCCCTTCGTCTCACGGACCTATAAGGATTCGAGATTCACAATGTCCAGAGAACATATTGATTTGACCAATTTGCTGCATACTATGGGTGAATTCCCAAGCGAACGCAACCGTAATACTTGAGTGTTTTCGCCGCAGATTTCTACTAGTGTACGGAAACATGATGAGCCGCAAAAAAGGCCTCGGTGCGTACATTCTGTGGATTGCATGGCGCAACGTCACTGCGAGGAACCGCAAAGCGGCTCTCTCGTTCATGACGATCGTCTCGATCCTCGGCGTCGGGATCGGCGTGGCCGCGCTGATCATCGTCCTGTCGGTGATGGGCGGATTCGAGCAGGATCTGAAGGACAAGATGCTGCGCGGGCAGCCGCACGTCGAGATCGTCCACAAGAGCGCCGTCGTCGGCTTCGGCCTCGTCGACCATCCGCTCGAGGATTTCAAGAAGCTGATTCCCGAAGCTTTCGACGTGGAAGCATACACTCAGTCCGATGTGGTCCTGAAACAGAAGCGACACATTACTTCGGCCGTGCTCTTCGGCGTCGACCCCGATCGCGAGGGTCACCTCTGGGGCTTCAACGGCTCGATGACCGAAGGCGAGATGCAGGCCATCGGCCGGACGCACGCCGTCAGCACCGACTCCGGCTCGGACACCGAGGTCGAAGGCCGGCACCCCGGGATTATCCTAGGCGAGCAGCTCGCCGAGCAGCTCGGCGCGGAGCTCGGCGACGAGCTCGCCGTCCTCTCCCCGCAGGCCAACGTCGGCTCGGCCTTAGGCGGCGGGACCGTCTCGCGGCGCTTCGTCGTCGCCGGGAAGTTCCGAACCGGCCTCTTCAACTACGACGCCAAGTGGGCCGTGGTGAGCCTGGACGAGGGCCGGAAGTTCATGCCGGACTACGAGGAGTCCCTCGATGCCCAGGAATACGTGACCGGGGTGGCCGCCAACGTCGAGGAGCCCCTCAAAATCAATCAGGTCGCCGAGCGCCTCTTCGGCAAGGCCGGGGACACCCCTTCGGATCCCTTTCTGAAGGACCTGGCGGCCCTGACCTGGCAGAAAGCAAATAAGTCGTTGCTCTTTGCGCTAAAACTGGAAAAATTCGCCATGGGTTCCATACTGATGCTGATCGTCGTGGTCGCTGCCTTCTCGATCAGCGGGACCATGATGATGACCGTATTCCACAAGCGCGGGCAGGTGAGCCTCTTGCGATCGCTCGGCATGAATCGAAACGAGATCGCCAAGCTCTACCTGACGCACGGCTGCACCATCGGCTCGGTGGGCACTGCCGTCGGGCTCGGACTCGGGGTCGCCGTGTGCGCTTTGATCCGCAGCTTCCAATTCATCCAGTTACCCGCCGGCATCTACCATCTGAAGTCGCTCCCGTGTAAATGGCTGCCGTTCGAATACGGCGTGATCTGCCTCGCAGCCTGGCTCTTCAGCCTGCTGGCGGCGACCTATCCCGCGATGACGGCGGCCCGCCAGGATCCTGGCGTCGGCCTTCGTTACCTATAAAGGAAGGATCGCCGATGAACCCGCCCACGACCGCTTCCACTGCCCCGTGCATCGTCATGAAGGACGTGCGCAAGGCCTACATGATCGCGAATCAGCCGGTGGAAGCCTTGCGGGGCGTGAATCTACGCATCCCGCGCGGCGCCATCGCCGCCGTCAGCGGCAAATCGGGCGCGGGCAAGAGCACGCTCCTCCACATCATCGGCACGCTCGACCGGCCGACGACCGGCACCATCGTGCTGGACGGAGTCGACGTCTCCGCCGTCGGCGACAAGGAAGCCTCGGCCTTCCGCAACAACCGCATCGGCTTCGTCTTCCAGATGAACAACCTCCTGCACGAGTTCTCGGCCCTGGAGAACGTCATGCTTCCCGGCCTGATCGCGGGCGCGCAGAGAAAACAGGTCGAAGACCGCGCCGCGCGCCTGCTCGACGCCGTCGGCCTGAAGCAGCGCCTCCATCACCGGCCCGGCGAGCTCTCCGGCGGCGAGCAGCAGCGCGTCGCCATCGCGCGCGCGCTCGTGATGGCGCCTGCCATCCTGCTCGCCGACGAGCCCACCGGCAACTTGGACCAAAGGACGAGCTTGAGCATTCAAGACCTGCTCCTCCAGATCTGCGTCGAGAACAACGTCACCATGCTGCTCGTGACGCACGACCCCGACCTCGCGCGCCGCATGCCGGCGCAAGTGGTCATGGAGGACGGGCGCGTCTTAGAGGGCGGTGGATTCACCTAATGGTTTTTGCTTTGCCGACCCGCTCCCCGCTGTCTTCGCTGATGCTGCACCGCCTGCTCTCTTGGCTCGTCGCTCTATGCGCTTCGACCCTGATGCTCCGTGCGCTTCCCGTCCACGCGCAAGCCGCGCCTCCCGAGGCGGGTGCTGACAAGGGGGACGACGATCCGCCACCTCCGCCCGCGCCCAAGGTCCCGGGGAAATCGGTCAACGAGATCTCGGTCCGCGGCAACGCTAAGGTCGAGTCCGACGCGATTCTGACGCTTCTCAAGACCCGCAAGGGCGAGACCCTGAACCCGCAGACGGTGAAAGACGACATCCGCGCCCTCTACGAGCTCGGCTACTTCTACGACGTCCGCTTCTTCCAGAAACCCGCGGGCGCCGGCGTCGACGTCGTCATCCAGGTCGTCGAGAAGCCGGCTATCGTCTCGATCGCCTTCGAAGGCAATGACGAGATCACTGAAGAGACGATGCGCGAGAAGCTCGAGACGAAGCTTTACACGATCGTCAACGACGCGACGATCACCGCCGACCTCCGCATGATCGAGAAACAGTACGCCGAAAAGGGCTTCTACCTCGCCCGCGTCACGTACACGCGCGAAGAGAAGAGCGCGACCGAGACGGCCTTGATCTTCCACATCGACGAAGGCGGCAAGGTCCTCGTCGGCAGCGTTCATCTCCTCGGCAACAAATTCTTCTCCGACGCCGACATCGTCGCCGGCGCGCCCGGCCTCGCCTCGCGCCCGTACACGCGGGGCTCGGCCTTCAGCTCCAGCTCGCTCTACCAGGATGACTTCGTCAAAAGAGACCTGGAGTACATCTCGTACATCTACCGCGACCAAGGCTTCGCCGAGGTCAAGGTCGCCAAGCCCTTCCAGTTCTTGGACGCCGACCGCGACTTCGTCCGCCTCACCTTCCAGGTCGAGGAGGGCTTGCAGTACGATGTCGGCACGATCGACATCTCGGGCGATCTCCTCTATCCGAAGCAGGAGCTCATCGACCTGATGAAGCTGAAGCCGGGCGAGCTCTTCCGCTACTCGCGCTTCACCCGGGACATCGAGATGCTCGTCGATAAGTACGGCGACCTCGGTTACGCCTACGCCGACGTCAACCCGAAGACAACTTTCGACAGAGACAAGAAGCTCGTCCACGTCAACTACGAGATCACCAAGGGCGAGAAGGTCTACTTCGGCCGCATGACGATCACGGGCAACACCAAGACCCGTGACAACGTCATCCGCCGCGAGTTCGAGATCGCCGACTCCGAGCTCTACAGCGGCACCGGCCTCGCCAACACGAAGAACAACATCAACCGCCTCGGCTTCTTCGAGGAAGTCCAGGTCATCAAAGAGCGCGACGAGAAGCAGCAGAACCTTCTCAACCTGAACATCAAGGTGAAGGAGAAGCCCACGGGCCAGCTGCAGGCCGCCGTCGGCTTCACGCCGAACAGCTCCGGCACCGAGGGCTCGCAGTGGTTCGGCCAGGGCCGCTACGACGAGAAAAACCAGTCGGGCAAGGGCTGGAACACCAACCTCTCCGGCAAGTGGAACGGCGAGGAGAACTACTCGATCGACTTCGGGTTCTCGGACCCGCGGGTCTGGGACTCCCAGTGGTCGTCCGGCTTCAGCGCCTTCTACACGAACGAGCGCCGGAAGCACTTGGACGACGTCGAGGTCACCGAGAAGAAGGTCGGCGGCTCGGTCTTCATCGGCCGGCGCATCATCGAGTTGATCCGCGGCACCATCAAATACCAGTGGTCGCGCAAGACCCAGGACAGCGAGGCCTTCCTCCTGCCGCGCTTCACCGAGGACGGCATCGCCTCCAGCATGATCTTCACGGTGAGCCGCACCGACGTCGACAACTACATCGACCCGACCCAAGGCACCGAGCTCGCCTTCAGCCAGAACTTCACCGGCGGCCGGCTCTTGCGCGGCGACACCCAGTACATCGAGTCCTCGGCCAAGGCGACGGGCTACGTCCCGATCGACTTCACCGAGACCTATCGCACCTACTTCAAGTTGAACTCCGTCGTCGCCTACATCTACCCGATGGCCGACGAGCCCGTGCCCTTCTCCGAGCGCTACCGCCTGGGCGGCTACAACGATTTAAGGGGCTATGATTATTGGGATATCGGCCCCCGCTTCAGCCTCCTGCGCGCGCCGGGCAGCCGTCGCACCACGATCAACAAGGGCGGCGACAAGAAGCTCCTCTTCCAAATCGAGTACTTCATGCCGCTCATCCCCGAGGCAGGGATCAAGTCTCTCTTATTCGCCGACGCCGGCCGGGTCTACGACGACAACGAGTCGATCGCCTTCACGGAATTCAAGAAAGACGTGGGCTTCGGCTTCCGCTGGATCACCCCGATCGCGCCTTTCCGCTTCGAATGGGCCTATCCGGTCCTGGACGGCGGCAAGCTCGGCGATATGGAGATCATCTTCTACATCGGCTATTGAGTATGAATCGATTTTTCGCCCAAGCGACGGGAGCCCCCATGCGTTTCGCCCTTCTCATTGCCGCCCTTTTTGCCAGCAGCGCGGCCCATGCCGCGGATTCGCGCTTCGGCGTCGTCGACATGCAGCAGGTCATCCTGACCGTCGAGGAAGGCAAGGCCGCCCGCACCGCCCTCGAGGGCGAGATCAAAGGCAAGGAGGCCGAGCTCCTGAAGCGCAAGGAGGAGCTCGACAAGATGAACAAGGAATGGAAAGAGCAGGCCGCGCTCCTCTCCGAGGACGCGCGCATGAAGAAGCAGCAGGAGTTCCAGGAGAAGTTCCTCTCGCTCCGCAACGACGAGATGGAGTTCCAGGCGAACATCAAGCGCAAGGAGCAGAAGGCCACCCAACAGATCGCGGTCAAGGTCGCCGGCGTCGTCGACGCGCTCGCCAAGGCGAAGAAGCTCGCGGGCGTCTTCGAGACCAACAGCGCCGGCCTCCTCTATCTCGAGAATCCGATGGACCTGACCCAAGAGGTCATCACCGAGTACGGCAAGCGCCCGCCTTCGAGCGTCGCGGCCGACGACAGCAAGGCGCCGCCTCCGCCGCCGAAAAAGTGAGCTGAGATGAGCCTCGACTTCCCCACGGAAAAATCCTCCCCGCGGAGCGCCCCGGTCATGATGGACTCGAAGCCCTCGGTCTTTCGCCCGACGAAGATGCCGATGGATGTCACCGACATCATGAAGTGCATCCCGCACCGCTTCCCGTTCCTCCTGATCGACCGCGTCCTCGAGGCGAGCCCCCACGAGCGCATCGTCGCGACAAAGAACGTCTCCTATAGCGACCACTTCCTGCAGGGCCACTTCCCGGGCAATCCCGTGATGCCGGGCGTGCTGATGATCGAGGCGATCGCCCAGGCGACCGCCGTCCTCGGCCACCTCAGCTACGACGTGGGCTTGTCCACCTGCTACCTGACCGAGGTCACCTCGGCGCGCTTCCGCCGGCCGGTCGTGCCGGGCGACACGCTGCGCATCGAAGCGACGGTGCTGAAGCGCCGGGCGCCGTTCTTCTGGTTCGAGGCGGTCTGCACCGTCGACGGCGAGACCGCTGCGGAAGTGAAGCTTTCGGCGTTCATCAAATGATCGAGCAGGACGAACTGACCCTCCACGACGTCGACGTCGCCAAGGCCGAAGAGAGCGCCACCACCGTCGTCCACCCGACCGCTCTGGTCGACCGCCGCGCGGAGCTGGGCCGAGGCGTCCACGTCGGCCCGTACGCGATCGTCGGCCGCGGCGTCAGGCTCGGCGACGGCGTCCGCGTCGACTCCCACTGCGTGATCGAGGGCCGGACCACGGTCGGCGCCCATTCCGTCGTCTACCCCTTCGTGGTCCTCGGCGCATTGCCGCAGGACTTGAAGTACAAGGGCGAGTCCGCCGAGCTGATCATCGGCGAGGAGAACTCGATCCGTCAGTACTCGAATTTTTCCATCGGCACCGCGTCGGGCGGCGGCAAGACCGTCGTCGGTCGCCGCAACCTGTTCATGGTCAACGTCCACGTGGCGCACGACTGCGTCATCGGCGACAACGCCGTCTTCGCCAACAACGCGACCCTGGCCGGGCACGTCGAGGTCCAGAGCCGGGCGTTTTTGGGCGGCCTTTGCGCCGTCCACCAGTTCTGCAAGATCGGCACGATGGCGATGATCGCCGGCGGCAGCATGGTCACCCAGGACGTGACGCCGTACACTATGGTTCAGGGCGACCGCGCCACGCCGAACGGCCTCAACGTCGTCGGCCTGCGCCGCGCCGGCTACGCCGCCGACCTCGTGCGCGACTTCAAGACGATGTATCGTTTGGTTTACAGTGAGAGCCTGACGCTCGACGACGCCGTGGCCAGGATCCTGGCCGAGGTGCCGGAGAGCGAGGAGCGGACCCACTTCGTGGCGTTCCTGAAGGCGTCGAAGCGCGGTCTTTGCCGGTAGAAGGACCTCCTGGTGAGCGTCGGAAAAAAGCAGGAGACCTACTTCATCTCGGCGGGCGAGCACTCGGGCGACCTGCTCGGAGCCGATCTCGTCCTCGCCTTGCGCGAACGTCTGCCGAAGCTGACGCCGTTCGGCGTCGTCGGCTCGGCGATGGTGCATGCCGGGGTCGAAGAGGTCGCGAACGTCTCGCAGCTCAGCGTGATGGGCGTCGCCGAGGTCCTGAAGAAGGTCTCCGACTTGTGCATGCTCGAGCAGCGGATCCTACACTTCATCGACCAGTGGGACCCTAAGTTCGCGGTACTTATTGATAATCCAGGCTTCCACCTGCGGCTCGCCGAGCAGTTGAAGATGCGCGGGATCAAGGTCTATCAGTACGTCGCGCCGAAGCTCTGGGCCTGGGGCGCCAGCCGCGCGCCGAAGCTCCGCGACAACGTCGACCTCGTGCTCGGCATCCTCCCTTTCGAGGAGGAGTTCTTCCGCGAGCGCCGCATCAACTACAACTACGTCGGCTCGCCGTTGAAAGACCGCATCGACAAGGTCATCGTCAAGCGCTCCTCCCTCGGCTTGCCGGAGAACCGCAAGGTGATCGCTTGCCTGCCCGGCAGCCGTCCCTCGGAGATCAAGCTCAACCTCCCGACCTTGGCCGCCGTCCGCAACGGCGTCGCGCGGGAGATCCCCGACGCGATGTTCGTCGTGCCGGTCGCGACCAACATGGACCTGCTCGAGGTCGTCGACCAATTCCGCGCCGGGCGGGACGACTTAAAGCTCCTAAAGCACGCGGCCGGCACGCGCGTCGCGGTCGAGTCCTACGAATGCGCCGGCCTCCTCTTCGTGCGCGGCATGAGCCTCGAGATGATGGCGGCGGCCGACGCCGCGATCGTCGCCTCGGGGACCGCCACCCTGGAATGCGCGCTCCTCGGCACGCCGATGGCCGTGGTCTATACGATGAGCGACTTCACCTACCAGATCGCGAAGCACGCGGTGAAGCTGCCTTACGTGAGCCTCGTCAACCTGCTCGCCGGCAAGCGCCTCGTCGCCGAGTTCATCCAGGACTTCGCCGTCGAGGACGTGACGTCGGAGATCCTGTCGCTTCTGCGCGATGAGGTGAAACGCAAGGCCGTCCTCGAGCAGTTCGAGGACATCCGCGACCGCCTCAAAGGCGCCGCCGCCGAGAACGCCGCGACGGCGATCGCGCAGCGCTTCAGCGACGGCAAGCCGGCGTCCGCGTGAGCCGGCAGGCCGGGCTCCGGCCCCTGCTCCTTCCCCTAGCCCACGAGCGTCGTGCGATCGCCCTCGTGACCCTCTCGCTGCTCGCCATGGGCCTCGCCCAATCTTCCTTCCTCGCCCTGATCCAAAGCTTCGCCAAAGCTCTCTTCGCCGACCCGGCCGTCACCGGCGGCGCCCCTGTCCTGCTGGCCGAGCTCATTCCCCCGCGCGCCGCCGCTTGGTTTCCCGAGCTCTCGGGCGCCACGGTCACGCGCGCCGTGCTGGCCGTCGCGGTGCCGCTCGCCATCGTCTTTGCCGGCGTCCTCAACAGCAGCGCGAGCTTTGTCTACCAGCTCAATCAGCAAACACTCTCCCTGGCCCTGGCGAAAAGCTTCCGCGAGCGCGTCTTCCGCGCCGTCCTCGCGCAACCCTACGCCGTCATCCGTGGCCGCGCCGTCGGCGAGTGGATGTCCCTCGTGATGAACGACGCGCTTTTTCTGCAGGCACGCTTCTCCGACGTCATGACCGGCGGCATCCGCGCCGGCGTCACCGTCGTCTTCGGCGTCGGCGCGATGCTCTGGATTCATCCGCCGACCGGCCTCGTCCTCCTCGCGATCGCGCCGTTCGCCGCGTTCACGATGGGTCGCACGGGCCGCCGCATCGCGCTCTTCGCCGAAGCCTATCAACGCGAGCTTGGCCGGCTCGCCGCCCTGGTCCTCGATTTTCGCGCCCGCTTCGACTTCATCCGCTCGCAAGGCGGCGAGGAGCGCGAGCGCGCCGCGTTTTCCCGCGTGAATCACGCTTATTTCAAGATGGTCCGCCGCTCGATCCTGACGCGCTCGGCCTTCGCGCCTTTGCTCGAGTTCGCCGGCTTCGCGCTCTTCGCGCTCGTCGTTTGGGGCGTCGGCCGCGGGCACTGGGCGGTCGGCATCAACGCCGGCACGATGCTCCAATTCTTCGCCGCGCTCGGAATTCTGCTCAAGCCCCTCAAAGAAATCGGCGAGCAACTCGTGCGTTACCAGGAGACTCGCGGCGCCTTGAAACGCAGCGTCGACATGCTCGTCGACCTGGAATGCGCCGCCGCTTCTCCGCCGCTGCGCTCCTCCGTGGCAAAAAAGGCCTTCTGCACCCTCGAAATCCACGCCCTCACGGCCGGCTTCACCACCGTCCCCGCCTTTTCCGCCACCACCCTCTCCATCTCCCCGGGCCAATCGATCGCCATCATCGGCCCCAGCGGCGCCGGTAAAAGCACGTTCGCCAAAACCCTCGCCGGCCTCATAGGTCCGCTCTCCTGGAACGCCTCCTTGCCATGGACTGAAGCCTCGGCCCAAGTCTCGATGGTCTCGCAGGACCCTTTCCTCTTCGATGCCACCGTCGCCGATAACCTGTCGTATGGACTGGAAAAACAACCGTCCGCCGCCGCCCTCGCCGAGGCTCTCGCCGCCGTGAACCTCGAGAGCGAGCTGAAGACGTGGCCCAAAGGCCTCGACACCCACCTGCGCGCGCTCGGCGGCAGCGTCTCCGGCGGCCAGCTTCAGCGCCTGTGCATTGCGCGGGGCTTGCTCCGCGACCGACCGATTCTTCTGCTGGACGAGGCGACCGCCGCCGTCGACCCGCGCTCCGAGCGCGAGATCACCGAGCGCTTGATCGCCGCCGCCCGCGCGGCGAAAACCGCCCTCGTCGCGGTCACGCACCGCCTCCGCTGGCTCGCCGCCTTTGACGAGGTCTGGTTCGTCGAGGGCGGAAAGCTCGCGCTTCGCGGCCCACACGCGACCTTGCTCGCGGACGCCCGGTACCGCCGCTACTGCGAGGCCGCTGCCGATGGCGCTCCTTGACCGTCGGCGGCTGGTCCACGAGGCGCAACTCGAGTTACAGGCGCAAAGTGTCGCGTTCGCCGCGATGAGCGCGCCCCTGTCCATTCTTTATGGAGCCGCGCAGGCCCTGCGCGCCTCCCTGTACGATTCCGGGATCGTCGGCGGCGAGCGCCTGCCCGGCCGCGTCGTCTCCGTCGGCAACCTGGTCGCCGGCGGCACCGGCAAAACGCCCGTCGTCATCGCGGTCGCGCGCTGGCTCGCGACGCGGGGCCGAACGCCGGCGATCCTGACCCGCGGCTACGGCGCGACGCGCCCGCCTGGCACTGGCTTCGCGCTTTTGGCCGGCGCCCTCGTCCCGGGCGTGAGCCGGCTGTTCCTGGACCATGCCGACGGCACGGCCTTGAGCCTCCCGGACGAAGCCCGGCTGATGTCGGTCGCGTTGCCCGAGGTTCCCGTCCTCGCGCACGCCAGCCGTGCCGCCGCCGCCCGAGCCTGGCTCGCCAGGGGCGAGGCGCCGAGCGACTGGCTTCTGGACGACGGCTTTCAACATCGGCAGCTCGCCCGCGATGCCGATCTCGTCCTTTTGGACGCGCGCCACCCTTTCGGCAACGGCAAGCTCCTGCCCCGCGGCACCCTGCGCGAGCCGGTGGCCGCCCTGCGCCGCGCGAAAGCCGTGCTTTTCACGCGCGCGGCGGGGGATTTTCCCAGCGCCGCGGCCCGCCGGATCGTGGCCGACCATACGGCGGCTCCGGTCTTCACGGCGAGCTTCCACACCGAGATCCCCCCGGAGGCCCTCGGCCGGGGGCCGATCCTCCTGGCCACCGGCATCGCTCATCCCGAGCGCCTCCGGACCACCGTGGAAAACATCGTCGGTGCCGCCGTCTCCCCATTTTTCGTTCCGGACCACGCCGCTTTCGACCTCGAGACGCTGCGAAGCGCCGCCGGGCCCGCCGCCGTCGTCCTCACAACCGCCAAGGATCACTGGCGTGATCCCGCGCTCTTTGCCCGTCTCGCCAAGCCCGTTTTCATCGTCGATCTGCGCGTGAGCGGCGTAGAGGAACTTTGCCAAACGCTCTTTGGCGATAAGGTGACGTCGCCCTGATTTGCGTGTTTCACACCTGAAATAAGGTCGAAAACGCAAATCTTTGCGGGCGGCACTTACGTCTAGCGAGTCGACGCACGCTGCTTGCTTCGGTCGCAAGCCCAAACTTATAATTATCGGTAGGCATATCACTTCATCCCGTCTAGCGCCCCATTCCCACGGCTAAAGTTCTGACTAAGCATCGTCGAAAGGCGACGTAGACGGGTCACTTGGTGCGTAAATTACTGTGCTCGAGACGAGAAGAGACGAGGGAGACGAGAGATGAACGAACAAAATAATTCCCAGACGGGGCTATCCGACACATTTACGTCGTCGGCCGGCAGCACGTCGGCGACGTCGAATCCGTTCACGGCGGATCTGAAGGGGGAGTTCACCTCCAACTTCGGAACCTCTACGAACGCGGTGTCGCAAATCTTCAAGGAAGGCGGCTTCACCGGCGGAGGCGATAAGAAGAAGATCTATATCGCCGCGGCCGTGGTGGTGGTCCTCCTTGGCGTCGTCGCCGCGATGATGATCGGCGGCGGCGAGGAAACCGACACCGACGATCCGGTCGCCGACGGCAGCGAAGATCCGGCGGGCGAAGGCTCGGGATCGACCGTCGCCGACGCATCGGGCTCTGGCAGCGTCGAAGGCGCCGCCAGCGACGAGGCAAGCGGCAGCGAGGATGTTGTTGAAGGCTCCGGCAGCGAAGAAGCCGTAGGGAGCGACGTCGCGGAACAGGCGCCGAAATCCGGCGGCGTGCCGCACAGCATGCCGCATAGCGGCGGCGGCGGCGGCTTCGGCGGCAAGATCACGTTGACCGAGCCGGCCGACGGCGCGAGCCTCAACTATGACGAGACCCAAGGACCGGCGGTCTTCAACTGGTCGGGCGGCGGAGGCTACATCGTCTTCTCCCGCAGCCAGTCGATGAGCCCCCCGGCGATGAAGGTCGCGGTCTCGGGCAACAGCTACTCGTTCCTCCAGCCTTGGCCGGGAACGTGGTACTGGAAAGTCGAGAACAAGTCGGGTAGCACGGAAGTGCGCTCGTTCAAGGTGAGCGGCCCCTCGCGCCGCAACATCGCCCTATCGGCGCCGGCTTCCGGCGGCACGCTTGCAGCGAGCGGTGGCGTCGTCACCTGGCAAGGCGACAACAAGATCGCGTTCTACCGCGTCGAGCTCAGCGCCGGCGGCTGGGCGAACCCGACCTACCGCTTCGCCTCTTCGGGCAACTCGCTCGCGCTCAGCGGCGTGACCCCGGGTCCCTATCAGATGCGACTCGGCGCCTTCTCGGAAGTCGCGGGCCGCTGGGAATACACCGCCGCGATCCCGGTCACGGTGCAGTGAGTCTCGTTTCCTGATTTAGTTCGTCTCTCAATCGTCGTATTTTAGATCCGCCCGCTCGAGGCTTCGAGCGGGCGTTTTCTGTTTTTCGGATCTGGGACGAAGGCTCATCATGACGGTCGACAAACGCGAGCTGCGCCGCACCCTCCTGAGCCGGCGCCGGGCTATTCCGGCCGGGGCGCACGCCGCGGCGAGCGCGGCCATGGTCGCGCATCTGGCGCGCTTTCTGCGCGACGGCGCGTTCGAGACCGTGCTCTGGTTCCTGCCGCACAAAAACGAGCCCGATCTGCGGGCGCTGCCGGCGCTCTTGCCGACGCTCCGTTGCGGCTTGCCGGTGGTGCGCGAGGAACGCGGCGAGATGCGATTTTTCCGCTGGAAATCGGGCGAAGCGCTAGTGTCCAGCCGTTACGGGATCGACGAGCCCGATCGAGGGACGGCGGCGGAGCTGACTCCCGACGCGAAGACCGCAATCCTCGTCCCCGCCGTGGCGCTCGATCGTCGCGGCTTTCGCCTCGGTTACGGCGGCGGCTACTATGATCGCTATCTGGCCGCGCACCCGAGCGCCGAGACGATCGGCGTCGCGTTCGAAGCGCTGATCGTCGCCGACTTGCCCGAGGAAGCGCACGATCGCCCGGTGCGTTGGCTCGCCAGCGAGGCCGGCGTGCTCAAGTCGAGCCCTTGAGCGCCGACAAGACTCGTGGATTCCGCGACTTGTGGAGGTGCGAGCGATGGCTGCGATCGTCCGGATGGGGCTTGGCATCGGCTTTGGCGTCGTGATGATGGCCTTGGCCTTGATGCTCGAAGGAGGGCATCTGTCGTCCTTGATGCAAGGCACGGCCTTCGTCGTCGTGGGTGGCGGCACCTTCGGTCTGATGGTGATGAGCTTCTCGGCGAAAGCGCACGTGCTTGCGTGGAGGACCGCTGCCTCGAAAGAGACCGACGCCGCAAGCCTGACCCTGACGGAGCGCTATTTCCAGCTGATGGGCGCCGGGTTCATCAACTTCGGCTTCGGCGGCGCCACCCTCGGGCTCATCACCGCGATGGAGAATCTGGGAAATCCGGAGAAGATCGGCCCTGGCATCGCGGTCGCCTTCACCGCCGTCGTCTACGGCTTCGGGCTGCGGCTCTTCGTCGCAGATCCGGTGCGCGCCGAGGTCGCGGGTCGACGCGTCGCGGCCGAGGTCGGGGTCGCCAACGTGCACGTCGCGAGCGCGACGGTCACGGAAAGTCGAGGTGCCGCATGAGCTCTGAACGCACCGCCGTGGCGCTCCTCGAGGAGCCCGTCTCCGCACGCGCCGTCCGCCTCGTCTTCGGCTTCGCGCTCTGTGTCGCCGCGGTCGTCGTCGGCTTCCGCATGCTCGGGGGCGACGTCGCCCGCCTGATCACGCTGACGTCCTTCCTCTTCATCCTCGGCGGCGTCGCCTCGACCCTGATCGTCTCCCCGCGCGCCGCCGGCGTCCGCTGGGGCAACGCGGCCGTCGCCTGCTTTTACGCTGCCGTGATCGGCAACGTGATCGGGATGATCCACGTGATGGAGAACTTGGATAAGCCGCAGTTCATCGGCGCCGGGGTGGCGGTTTCTTTCGTCGTCACGATTTATGCGGTGTTGGGTTGGGCGCTGTTCCGCGGAATCGGGGGTGCAGCCGTTACAGCCGACAACCGCGACGCGGAAGCGGGAATGACGGCCATGGCAGCGAAATTCCTGCTGCTGTTCTCGACCTTCGTCGTGTTGTACGTGATCAAGGTCTAAAAAAAGTTCGGCCGTTCTTGCATTCCTACGACCTGGATTCCAGCTAAAAACCCCAGACATTTTAGCTGGAAGCCTGAAAGCAGGAATACAGGAAAGACTATTTTACCGCCGTCGCGAAGGCGCCGGCGCCGGCTTCCGAGCCCGCGCCGGCACCTGCGCCGGATGCGGCTCCAACCACTGATGCACCGCCCGCGCCGCATCGCGCAAGAACCGGCGCACCGCCGCATCCACACGCTGCCGAAACGACTTCCGTCTACGATGCGGCATCACGCGCTCCTTAGTTGTAAATCGGCACCTCGACCACGAGGCGCCCGTCTTTCACCGTCACCACGACCGTCGCTCCATCCTTGATCTCGCCGGCGATTAGCTTGCGGCCGATCGACGTTTCCAGCTCCCGCTGCAAGAACCGCTTGAGCGGCCGCGCCCCATAAACCGGGTCGTACGCTTCCTTAGCCACCAGCTTCAACGCTTCCGGCTTGAGCTCCAGCTTGATCTGCCGCTCCGCCAGCCGCTTCTTCAGGCCGCTCGCCAAGAGCTCCACGATCCGCTCGATCTCGCTCTCCGCCAGCGGCTTGAACACTACCACGTCGTCGACGCGGTTCAGGAACTCGGGCCGGAAATGCTGCCGGAGCGATTTCTGCACCTCGCCCAGCACCTTCTCCGGGATCTCGCCTTTCGGCGTGATGCCTTCCAGGAGGAGCGGCGCTCCGATGTTGCTCGTCATGATGATCACCGCGTTCTTGAAGCTCACGGTGCGCCCCTGATTGTCCGTGACGCGGCCGTCGTCGAGAATCTGCAGGAGGACGTTGAACACGTCCGGATGCGCCTTCTCGATCTCGTCGAAAAGCACCACGCAGTAGGGCTTGCGGCGCACCGCCTCGGTCAGCTGCCCGCCCTCGTCATAGCCCACGTATCCTGGGGGCGCGCCGATCAGGCGCGACACGGCATGCTTCTCCATGTACTCGGACATGTCGATGCGCACGATGTTCTGCTCCGAGTCGAACAAGGACTCGGCCAAGGCTTTCGCCAGCTCCGTCTTGCCGACGCCCGTCGGCCCCAGGAAAATGAACGAGCCGATCGGGCGGTTCGGATCCTTGATGCCCGAGCGTGCGCGGATGACGGCGTCCACGACCGCGTCGATCGCTTCGTCCTGCCCGACGACGCGCTGATGCAAGATCTCGCCGAGCTTGAGCAACTTCTCGCGCTCGCCCTCGACCAGCTTCGTCAGCGGGATCCCGGTCCACTGGCTGACGATCTCCGAGATCTCGTCGTCGGTGACCTGCTCGCGGAGCATGCGTTCGCCGCCGCCGTCCCGCACGTGATCGGTCTGGCGTTTCTCCTCGGCGGCCAGCTCTGCCGTCAGCTGCGGCAGCTTCCCGTGCCGCAGGACCGCGGCCTTCTCCAGATCGTATCCGCGTTCCGCGCGCTCGATCTCCAACTTCGCGCTCTCGATCGATTGACGCAAGTCGCTGACTTTGCTCAGCTCCTTCTTTTCCGTCTCGTATCGCGCCCGCTTCGATTCCGTCTCCGAGCGCGCTTCCTGGAGCTCCCGCGACAGCTCCTTGAGCCGCAACTGGCTGCCCGCGTCCTTCTCTTTCTTCAACGCCGCCTCCTCGATCTCCAGACGCATGACGCGCCGCTGCGAAGTGTCGAGGTCAGAGGGCAAGGAGTCGATCTCGGTGCGTAGCTTCGCGCAGGCCTCGTCGACCAAATCGATCGCCTTGTCCGGCAGGAAGCGCTCCGTGATGTAGCGGTGCGACAGGGTCGCCGCCGCCACGAGCGCGCCGTCGGCGATCCGGACGCGGTGGTGCACCTCGAAGCGCTCTTTCAAGCCGCGCAGGATCGAGACCGTGTCCTCCACCGTCGGCTGGTCCACCAGAACGGGCTGGAAGCGTCGCTCGAGGGCGGGGTCCTTCTCGATGTATTTCCGATACTCATCGAGCGTCGTCGCACCGATGCAGTGCAGCTCGCCGCGCGCCAGCATCGGCTTCAGCATGTTGCCCGCGTCCATCGCGCCGTCGGCTTTCCCGGCGCCCACGATCGTGTGCAGCTCGTCGATGAAGAGGATGATCCGCCCCTCGGCCTGCTTGATCTCGTTCAGGACCGCCTTGAGCCGCTCCTCGAACTCGCCGCGGTACTTCGCGCCCGCGACCAGAGAGCCCATGTCCAAGGCGAACACGGAGCGATCCTTCAGGCCCTCGGGCACGTCGCCCCGCACGATGCGGTGCGCAAGCCCCTCGGCGATCGCCGTCTTGCCGACGCCCGGCTCGCCGATGAGCACGGGGTTGTTCTTCGTCTTCCGCGACAGGATGCGGATCACCCTGCGGATTTCTTCGTCGCGGCCGATCACCGGGTCAAGCTTGCCGTCGCGGGCCGCTACGACCAGATCGCGCCCGTAGCGTTCCAACGCCTCATAGGTGGCTTCGGGATTGGCGCTTTGCACGCGTTGCGCGCCGCGCACGGCCGTCAGAGCCTGCAGGAAGGCTTGACGGTTCAGGCCGAACGCCTTCAGCGCGACGCCGACGGACGAACTCTCGTCCTTCAAGACTTCCAGGAAGACATGCTCGACCGAGACGTACTCGTCCTTGAGGCGCTGGGCCTCCTTCTCCGCCGACACGAGCATGCGACCGAGCCGCGGCGCGACCGCGATCTTGTCTGGTTGATACCCGCCGCCTGAGACTTGCGGTCGTTTCGCGATGACTTCTTGGATGCGACGCTCGACCTCTTTGGGGTCGACCTCCATGCGCTCGAGCAGCCGCGGGACCAAACCGTCCTTCTGCGTGAGCAAGGTCACGACGAGATGCTCGACGTCCACGTCCGAATGCCCATGCTCGACCGCCAGGCTTTGCGCGGCCATGAGGGCTTCTTGCGTCTTTTGCGTCAGCTTGTTGAAGTCCATGAATTTACCTCGCTTCGATTCCATGCAAACATGGGGCCACTCGGAGGAGAGTCAAGGTGCGTCTCATCCATTTAATTGCATCGTTTTTCCTCGTGTTTCTCGCAGGTCAAGCGCTGAGCGATGCGCTTCCCGAGGTCGACGATCCCGGCGTCTCGGCGTGCGTGAAAGCACTCTTGGGCGATGAGATCGAGCGCCATGAGCGCGATCTCACGCGGATCTGTCATCCGGGGCTGGCCGACCCGAAGACCTCGCGCGCGCCCGTCGTCGGCGCCGTCGTCAACGCGATCGCCAACTACCACGCTGGAATGTTCCTACTCGAAGGCGAAGCCAAGTTGGACGCCTTCGCCCGGGCGAAGGCCTTCGCCGCGCAAGCCGTCAAAGCGAAGCCAGACCGCGTCGAGCCGTGGTTCTGGCTCGGCGCCGCCACGGCCTGTTGGGCCAAGGAAAAGGGCAAATTCTCGCAGCTGAGCACCATCGAGGCGATCCGCGACGCTTTCGGCCGCGCCATCGCGATCGACCCGAGCTATCTCCACGCCGGCGCCTTGCGCGCGCGGGGCAAGCTCTATTCCCAGGCGCCGGGCTGGCCGCTCTCCGTCGGCGACAAGGCGAAGGGCCGTAAGGACCTCGAGGACGCTCTGAAGCTCCACGAGACGCGGCGGAACCTGATCTACCTCGCCGAATTCTTCGCCGACCAGGACGAGTGCGCGACGACGAAGAAGCTCCTCGCGCAGGCGGCCGCCAAACCCCGCATCTTGAGCAAGTACGAAGAAGCTCACGACGACGCGCTCGTCAAAAAATTGGAGACGACATGCGCATCCTGATCGCCGCACACTAACCGCCCCCGAGCATCGCCCGATAGACCGCCAGATACTGCGCCGCGATCGCCTCCGGCGCGAACCGCCGCGCGTTCTCGCGCCCCTTCGCGATCAGCGCTTCCCTCCACGCCGCGTCGCCGATCACCCGCAGGAACGCGGCGCGGATCTCCGCCACGTCCGCCACCGGCGCGAATGCGGCGCCCTCGCCCGCGACCTCGCGCAAGACGGGAATGTCCCCTGCCACCACGACCCTCTCGACCGTCTGCGCCTCGATCACCGGCATTCCGAAGCCTTCGTACGTCGACACGAAAGCCACGACGTCGGTCTTCTCGTATTGCTCGACGAGCGCCGCGAACTCGAGCCGGTCGAATTGCTCGAACTCCACGTTACCGCGCGCCAAGGTCTCCCGCAGCGCCAGGTCGATCACGCCGACGATCGTGAGCTTGCACGGCACGCCGGCGAGCGCCTCGGCCAGTCGCATCACATTCTTGTTCGACGCCGTGCCCACTTGCAGGATTCGCGGCCGCGCTGCGTCGAAGACTTTGGGACGCGCCTGGAATTCCCGCGCGATCGCCACCGGGATCACCGTCATCTGCGGCAAGGCCAGCCCCGACTCGCGCCGGATCTCCGCCGCCATCGCGTGCGAGATGGTGACGACGGCGCCCGCGCTCCGCAACGGGAGGTCAAGCCAAAGAAGCTTGAGGACGCGCCGCTTCATCCCGCGCGTATCGCGCAGGAACACGCAGTCGAGCATGGTCAGGACGACCCGCCGCCGCCGCGCGAAAAGCACGGCGAAATTGATGTCGCCGACGACGTGGAGGAGCCGCGCCCGCACGCAAAGCGCGGCGTGCAGCATCGTTCCGAGCCGTTTGAAGACGCCGCCGCTGAGAAACGGGGAGCGCACGACGCGCAACGTCACGTCCTTGCGCAGGCGCGCCTCGAGATCCGCCGCGATGAGCTCGACGCTGAAGTTCCCGGCCCGCCGCGCTTTGCGCAGATAGAGCGCGACGTCGATCACGAGCTCAGCTCGCTTTCTGCGGTATGCCGTTCGCGGTGCCGCCGGCCGTCCCGCGTACCAAGGCCAGATCGGCGTCAACCATCTCGGCGATGAGCGTGCGCAAATCCGTCTTCGCCTGCCAACCGAGCACCGTCCGCGCCAAGCTCGCGTCGCCGACCAGGGTGGCGACCTCCGACGGCCGCTCGAATTTGGCGTCCGTGCGCACGAATTTGCGGTAGTCGAGCCCGACATGCGCGAACGCCAGCTCGCAGAACTGCCGCACGCTGTGCGATACGCCGGTCGCGACGACGAAGTCCTTCGCTTCCGTGTGCGTCAAGATGAGGTGCATCGCCTCGACGTAGTCGCGCGCATGCCCCCAGTCCCTTTTCGCGTCGAGGTTGCCGAGCACGAGCTCCGAAGCCTCCCCGCCGCTGATTTTCGCGACGGCGCGCGTAATCTTGCGGGTCACGAACTCTTCGCCGCGTCGCGGGCTCTCGTGGTTGAAGAGGATGCCGGTGGCGCAGAACATCCCGTACGCCTCGCGGTAATTCCGCATCAGCTCGAAACCCGCCACCTTGCTGATCCCGTAGGGACTCCTTGGGTGGAACGATGTCGTCTCGCGCTGCGGCGCCTCGCTCACCTTGCCGAACATCTCGCTGGTTCCGGCGAAGTAGACGCGGCATTGCGGCTGCAGCTGGCGCACCGCCGCCAGCAGATGATGCGTGCCCATCACGTTCACGCTCATCGTCGCGAAGCCGTCGTCGAAGCTCTCGGCGACGAAGCTCTGTGCCGCGAGGTGATAGATCTCGTCGAATTTTTCCAGGCTCAGCACGCGGATCAAGCTCGCGTAGTTCTCCACCGAGCCCGGGTGCAGGGTGACGCGCGCGAGAATCGGCACGATCCGGTCGAGGCGCGGCTCGCGGTATTGCGTCGCGACGCGGCGCACGAGCCCGTGGACCTCGTACCCGAGCGCGAGCAGGTGCTCGGCCAGGTAGCTGCCGTCCTGACCGGTGATTCCAGTAATGAAAGCGCGACGTTTGCTCATGTACCGTCATCGGGTCGAGCGTCCGGCGCCTTGACCGCGGCGGGGCCTCACCGAATAATATCGCTGAGTTTACGGCTACTTATGCAGCAACTCACGATAGATCTCCAGGTTCCCCCCGACCATGCCCCCGAGTGAAAAATCTCGGCGGACCGCGGTGCGCCCCGCCGCGCCGAGCGCCGCGCGCAGCTCGGCGTCCTTGATCACCCGCTCGAGCTGGCTCGCCAACGCCGCCGGATCGCCCGGTGCGACGAGGAGCCCGGTATCGCCGTCGACCACCGCCTCCGGCACGCCCCCGACGCGTGTCGCCACGCGGCAGATCCCGGCATGCGCCGCCTCGAGCAAGATCGTCCCGAGCCCCTCGAACGCCGAAGACAGGACGAACGCGTCGAGCCCGGCCAGAAATCTCGGCACCTCGGCGACGAAGCCGAGAAAGGTCACTTCGTGCTCGAGCCCGAGCTCGATCCGCTGCCGCTCGAGCGGGAAACGCAAGGCGCCGTCGCCCGCGATGAAGAGGTGAAACGAAAGCTTCCGGTCCTTCAGAATCTTCGCCGCCGTGAGGAGCGTCGGATAGTCCTTTTGCGCCGTGAGCGCCGAGGCATTGCCGAGAAAGACCAAGTCCTCCTTCACGCCGAAGGCTGAGGCCAGGGCCCGGCGTTCGGCCGCACGCTCGAGATTCTCATAAGGGTTGCCGTCGACCGCGCTGCGCACGACGGAGATCCGTGAGCCCGTAACGCCGAAACCGATCAGGACGTCCCGGATCGCGCTCGAGATCGCGACGTAGCGATCGACCTTCTGTGTGCGGTATTTCCAGCGATTGAGCGGATCCGCGCGCGGCACGAAGTCGACGCGCCGGTGCACGACGAGCCGAAGCTTCGGCCTGAGCATTTTCACCATCAAGGCGATCGAATGCGCGTTCGCCGTATGCGCGTCGATGAGCTGGATCCCGTGGGCGTCGCATCGCTTTGCCAGCTCGCGCGCCGCGGCGGGGGCAAAGCCTCCGCGCATGGAGAGCTCGATGAGGGGCGCGAGCTTGGCCAGGCGCTCCTTCGCCATCGCCTCGGGGCGCAAGGCCACGAAGCTCTCGACGTCGGTCGCGCCGAGCCCTTCGAGCAGTAGGCGGAGCTGATTCTCGCCCCCGCGCCACCCGGTCTCGGTATTGATATGGAGGACCCGCATGATTCTTTATACAATGCCCGCTCGGAGGCCGAAAAAAAAATGAGCTGGACCAACACGAAATCCCGCGCCGCGCTCGAGCGCGCCAAAGCCGTCATCCCGGGCGGCGTCAACTCGCCCGTCCGTGCCTTCCGCTCCGTCGGCGGCGAGCCGCTCTTCATCGAGCGGGCCGAAGGCGCCTACATGTACGACGTCGACGGCAACAAATACGTCGACTACATCGGCAGCTGGGGGCCGATGATCATCGGCCACGGCCATCCCGAGGTCATAGCCACCCTGCGCGACGTCATCGGCCGCGGCCTTTCCTTCGGCGCGCCCACCCTGGGCGAGACGGAGCTGGCGGAGACGGTCCGCCGCCTCGTCCCCTCGATGGAGATGGTGCGCTTCGTCTCCAGCGGCACCGAGGCCTGCATGTCGGCGATCCGCGTCGCGCGCGCTTTCACCAAGCGCGACAAGATCCTGAAGTTCACCGGCTGCTACCACGGCCATGCCGACATGCTCTTGGTGCGGGCCGGCTCGGGCGCCTTGACCTTGGGTCTGCCCGACAGCCCAGGCGTGCCGGCCGACGCCACCAAAGACACGCTGCTCGCCGCTTTCAACGACCTCGACGCCGTGCGCGCCGCCTTCGCGGAGCACAAGGGCAAGATCGCCACCGTGATCCTCGAGCCGATCGTCGGCAACGCCGGCTTCATCCGCCCGCGCCCGGGCTTCCTCGAAGGCCTGCGCGAGATCTGTACCGCCGAAGGCGCTCTCCTCCTCTTCGACGAGGTCATGACCGGCTTCCGCGTCGCCATCGGCGGCGTGCAGGCCTTGGCCAAGATCAAGCCTGACCTCACGACCCTGGGTAAGGTCATCGGCGGCGGCATGCCGATCGGTGCCTACGGCGGCAGAAAGGACATCATGGAGCTGGTCGCGCCGGCGGGCTCGGTTTACCAGGCCGGCACCCTCTCGGGGAATCCCGTCGCCGTCGCCTGCGGCTTGAAAACGCTGGAGATTCTCACGCGCCCCGGCGCCTTTCTTTCCCTCGCCCAGCGCACGAAGACCCTGGCGAACGGCCTTGCCGATCTGGCTCGGGCCCGGAATATCCCCTTTCTGGCCGACAGTGAAGGTGGCATGTTCGGCTTCTTCTTCCACGGGGGCCCGGTCCATTCCCTGGAACAGGCGAAGGCGGCCGATTTGGCTCGATTCACGAAATTCTTTCTCGGCATGCTGAAGCGCGGGGTCTACCTGGCGCCCTCGGCGTTCGAGGCCGGCTTCGTCTCTTTCGCGCACGGCGACCGCGAGATCCAAGCGACCTTGGCCGCGGCCGACGCGACCTTCGCGGAGCTCGGCTGAATGACGTCCCCCCTCGTCCCGGTCGGCTGGATCTCGTACTGGAACCTCCTGCCGCTGCGCTACGAGATCGAGCGACACTTCGGGCCCGAGCAGATCGAGCTCCATCGCGGCCACCCTTCGACGGTCAACCGCTGGCTCGCCGAGGGGCGGGTTTTGGTCGCGCCGAGCTCGAGCATCTGCCTTCTGACCCAGCCGCACAACGAGATCGCGGTGCCGCTCGGCATCGCCGCCTTTGGCCCGGTCCTCAGCGTCTACCTCGGCCTGCATCAAGACGACGGTGACGTCCTTGAGCTCATCCGCTCGCGTAACCAGGCGCTGCGCGAAGGGTTTCGCGCCGGCGTCGCCCGCTTTGGCCACGACGCCCGCAAGCTGACGGCGCAGCTCTGGGCCGTCAGTGACTCGCTGCCGCCGATTCCGCCCGACTCCTTGCCGCCCTTGCAAGCGACGCCGGCCTCTGCGGCCAGCAACATGTTCGCGCGCATCCTCTATCGCCTCTGGTTCGGCGAGGCCGCCTACGCGCGCAACGCGGCCGAAGGCGCCCACACCTCCTCGAGGCGACGCCCGATCGAGATCCAGATCGGCGACGAAGCACTGCTCAAGCGCTCGAGCTACCGAACGGTCGTGGACCTCGGCGAAGTCTGGCGCGAGCTCACCAACTTGCCCTTCGTCTTCGCCGTCTGGCAGACGAACGGTAAGCGTCCGCTTCCGAAAGAGATCAAGCATCGCTTGATGGAGGCGGCCGAGATCGCGCAGGCCCGCATGCGGGTGGAGCCGAGCTCGTACATGCCCGACAACACCCAAGGTGTCGACCTCGCCGCGTACTGGAAGGTGATTCAGTACCGTCTCGATGCAACGCACTTCATGGGCTTGGCCCTCTATCTTTCGATGGCCCGACGGCTTTCGCCCGCCTTGTCCTGCGACCAGGCCGTCGTCAGCATCATGCGGTGGGAGCAGGCTGCGCAGAACGCGGCTCCCGGGCTCTTCGCTTAGCTAGACCCTGGCGCTTTCGCGCCAGGGTCTATCCCGAGCGGAGCGAGGGATCTCGCGGCGCTACCCATAGCGTCCGTCACGCGACCCTCGCTCTCGCCGGATTCCCCGGCAATTTCCCGATCGCTTGATCATGCAGAC
>JANOTL010000186.1:0-2948 GCA_031416315.1 Pseudomonadota bacterium | reverse complement strand
GACGAACGCGTCCTTCTTGGCGCTCATCCAGCAGCCGTCGGCGTAGGAGAACATCTCGCGGACGATCTCGACCACGGGCCGCGTCGCGTAGCCGGCCTCGCGCTTCTTGATGAACCAGGCGTTCTCGGCGAAGCGCGCGATATCTAAAAAGAGCGGTACTTTGTAATGCCGCGCGATCTCGGAGGCGGCTCGCAAGTTGCCCATCGACACGGGCTGGCCGCCGAGCGAGTTGTTCGTGAGCGTCATTACGATCATCGCGACCTTCGCCGCGCCCAGCTCGCGCATCTTATCCTCGAGCGCGCGCAGGTCGATGTCGCCCTTGAAGTCGCCCGGCGCCGCGAAGTCGAGCGCCTCGGGGACGGGCAGGTCGATCGCCTCGGCGCCCGACGCCTCGACGTTGGCGCGCGTCGTGTCGAAATGAGAATTCGAGAGCACGACCTTGCCCTTGCCGCCGGCGACGGCGAACAGAACCCGTTCGGCGGCGCGGCCCTGATGAACGGGCATGACGTAGCGCAGGCCGGTGAGCTCGCGCACGACTTTCTCCAGCTCGTAGAAGCTGCGCGCGCCCGCGTAGGACTCGTCGCCGCGCATGAGCGCGGACCACTGATCGGCCGACATCGCGGAGGTGCCGGAATCGGTCAGAAGGTCGATCAGGACCTTGGAGGCGGGGACGGCGAACAGGTTATAGTCGGCGTCGCGCAGCGCCTTTTCGCGCTCGCCGCGCGTCGTGAAGCCCAGAGGCTCGACGCTCTTGATCTTGAACGGCTCGATGATCGTCTTCCAGGCGGACTCGGACATCAATTGGTCTCCGAGCCCGGATGGTACTCGCAGTCCTTGCAGCGGCACAGCTTGCGCAGCATCTCGAAGGTGTAGATTCCCGTGCCGTGGCCGTCGGAAAACGAGAAGCTCAGCGCGTAGTTGCCGACGACGTCGGCCCGGGTCGCGCCCAAGGTGTCGGGAACCGTCCCGGGATCGAGCAGGGACTCCCCGGTCCACTCATCCTTGCACATGGCGCAGGGGCAGTGCTTTCGCAGCATGGTGAAGGGCAGTTCAGTCTGGTGCCCATCGTCCCAGACGATGCGCAAGCGGGCGTCTTCGACCTTCTCGATGGAGCGTGGCGTGAAATTGAGCATGGCGGGAGTCTTCAGAATTTTATTATATCATCTCCGCACTATTAAAGGAGAGCTCATGTATCGCGCCATCGCCGCCGCCGCCCTCGCCGCCATCCTCGCCCCCTCCGCCCTCGCCGCGGTGCCCGGGGACTTCGACGTGGTCCGGGTCAACGGGACGCCGATCCGCCAGTCCGAGGTCCTGGAGCGTCTCTGGAAGCGCCACGGCTCCCAGACGCTCGAGGAGATGATCGACGAGCTCCTCATGCGGCAGGCCGCCGCGGCCAAGAAGATCACGGCCTCCCCCGCCGAGGTCGACCGCCGTTTCGCCCGCCTGCAGGCCCAGTTCGGCAGCAAGGAGCTGCTGATCAGCCAGCTCGAGCAGGCCGGCACGACGATCGCCAAGGTCAAGGAGGACCTCGCCGAGGAGATCGTGCGCGAGCGCCTCGTCACCGATTCGAAAGGCCTGAAGATCGGCGAGGCCGAGCTCAAGACGGCCTTCGAGGCGAACAAGGACAAGCTCGGCAAGCCCGAGGCGGCGCACCTGCGTCACATCCTGGTGAAGACCGAGGCGGAAGCCAACGAGCTCGTCGCCAAGATCAAGGGTGGCGCCGATTTCCAGAACCTCGCCCGGGAGAAGTCGCAGGCGGCCAGCGGCAAGGCCACCGGCGGCGACTACGGCTTCGTTTCGCGCGGCATGCTGCCGCCCGAGATCGACGAGGTCGCCTTCTCGCTGAAGCCCGGCGAGATCAAGGTCATCGCCGGACCGCGCGGCTCGCACATCCTGCAGGTGCTCGAGAAGCGCGCGCCCAAGACGGCTTCCTTCGACGAGGTGAAGGACGACCTGCGCGAGATGCTGCTCGCCGAGAAGCTCAAGGAGGCCTCCGCGCCTTTCCTGCTCGAGCTGCGCCGCAAGGCCGACATCAAGACTCCGGGCCAGCCCAAGACCTCGCCGGCTAAGAAGCCTTAACGGCTGAACCACAGAGACACAGAGAGATCCCGTTAATAGTAACGGCCTAGGGTAACAACGAATCCGTTTCCGTAACTCTCAATCCGTTTACTGAAAAAGGGATCTCTCTGTGTCTTTGTGTCTCTGTGGTTCAATAATCCCGCGGCCGTTATTTTCTTGAGAAAATAACGGCGTCACACCTCCTCATTCGTTAGGCCCTCAGGCCCGAAGCCTGCCGGGCCCTTTGCCTAGGCGGCATTGGGCCTTATACCCCTCCGTATAGCGCGGGGACCGGGGTATACTCAAACCAATGCGACGAATGTGGCGTCTCGCGCTAGCCCTCAGCATCGCCGGACCTGGGCCCGTCTCTGCCCAGGTCGTGGGCCGCGTCGCCGCCCCCGTCGCGCCGATCACCGGCGCGATCGGAGCCGCCGGAACCTTCGCTCCCGCGCTCACGACGCTCTCGCCTTCGCTCTCGGCTCCCTCGCTCTCCCCCTCCGCTCCGCTCGCCCTCGCCCCCGCGCTGGCCGCTCCCGCCGCGCTGGCGCCCGCGCTCGCCGCCCGGGTCGTTCCCGCCGCCGCGAAGCCGGTCAAGCCCGTCGAGGCGATCGTCCCGAAGACCGCTCTCGAGGGCCTCAAGACCGAGCTCGACGCGCCCAAGCCGGACGCCTCCGACCTCGCCGGCGGCCGCGAGCACGCGACGCGCTCCTTCGAGACCAAGCTCGGCGCCGAATCGGACGGCTCCCAATCGCTCGCGTCTTACGAAGAGAGCAGCTTCCACCCGCTGGCCAAGGTCAAGACGCCCCCGCCCGCGCAAGCCGGCGACGACGGCGGCGGCCCGACGAAGTCGCGCGTCGTCGCGTTCAACGGCGAGAATTTCCCTTCCGTCG
>JANOTL010000185.1:0-2871 GCA_031416315.1 Pseudomonadota bacterium | reverse complement strand
TAAGGTGTCTTATGAGCCAAGACTATTCGCTGGCGAAACACTTTCGCCGCGCTCTCGTGACCGGCGGCGCCGGCTTTATCGGCAGCCATCTCGTCGAGGAGCTCCTCCGAGACGGCATCGAAGTCGTGAGCTTGGACGACTACTCGGCCGGGAAGGCCGAGAACCTCGCCCAGTTCCGTGACCGCCCCGGCTTCTTCGAAGTCAATCACGACGTCAGCAACCGCGACGGGCTCGAGCGCTACTTCGAAGGCGTCGACGTCGTCTTCCATGAAGCCTGCTCGAAAAACACCGTATGCCTTCGCGATCCGGGCCGCGACCTCGCCGTCAACGCCACGGGCACGCTGAACGTTTTGACCGCGGCGCACAAAGCGGGCGTGAAGAAGTTCGTGCACGCCTCGACCGGCTCGGTCTACGGCGAGCCGATCGATTTTCCGACGTCGGAGCTGCACCGACTCCATCCCGTCTCGTACTACGGCGTCAGCAAGCTCGCCGCCGACCGCTACGCGCATCTGTTCCACCATCTCTATGGTATGGACGTGACCGTCCTGCGCTATTTCCATGTGTTCGGTCCGCGTCAGGACAACAGCGACGTCGGTGGCGTCGTATCGATCTTCGGCCGTCGGGTACTCGAAGGGCAGCCGATCAAGATCTACGGTGACGGCACGCAGATTCGCTCGTTCACTTTCGTGAAGGACGTCGTCCGCATCAACAAGCTCGCGGCCGTAACGCCGGGCACCGGTGGCGAGTCCTACAACTGCGCCTCCGGAATCAAAGTGACGATCTCGGAGCTCGCCGACGCGATTCGTCGCTATTTCGGCAAGCCCGACATCCCGATCGAGTTCAACGACTGGAAAGTCGGCGACATCAAGCGCTTCGAGGTCAGCAACGCCAAGCTCCTCAAGCTCGGCTTCAAGTTCCAGACGGACTTCGCCACGGGACTCGGGCTCACGATGGAATCGCTTCGCGAGTTTGTGGGGCGAAAGTAGCTCATGTTCCTCGACAAGACGGTCGGCATCGTCGTTCCTGCCTACAACGAAGAGCGTCTGATCGGCCGGACGCTCTCGACCATGCCGGACTATGTCGACCGGATCTTCGTCATCAACGACGGCAGCCGCGATCGCACGAAGGAACTGATCCTCGAACGCGCCAAGATCGATCCGCGGGTCGTCCTGATCGACCACCCCCAAAACAAGGGGCTCGGCCAATCGCTAATCGACGGCTACGTCGAAGCTCGTAACTTCAACTGCGACCTTGTTTCCGTCATGGCCGGCGATGCTCAGATGTCGCCGACGGATCTAGCCTTGGTCCTTGAGCCTGTAGCCCGCGGCCTGGTCGACTATGCGAAAGGCAATCGCCTACTTCACGACCAGGTGACGAATCGGATGCCGCTCTACCGGTTCCTCGGCAACTCGGGCCTGACGTTGCTGACGAAGTTCGCGACCGGCTATTGGCACTCGATGGACCCGCAATGTGGCTACACCGCCATTGGTCTTCGGGCCCTGCGGCAGATCCCCATCGAAACGATGATCAAGGGCTATGGTTACAATGCTCACATTCTATTCATGCTCAACGTCAACAACTTCCGCGTCTGCGACGTCGAGATCGAGCCCATCTACGGCGAGGAGCAGAGCAAGATCAAGCTGAGCACTTACATTCCGCGGGTTTCGCGCCTGTTGATCAGCTTGTTTCTCACTCGCCTAGTCAGGAAGTACGCTCTGCGCGACTTCCATCCGCTCATCCTGTTTTATGCCCTGGCGTTCTTCAGCTCGTTCTTGGTCTGCCTTCCTCTCTTGATCCGCTTCATCTACCTCTTCTTCAAGGTTGGCGAAGCACCGCAGACGACGCTAATCATCCTGTCGTTCGCTGCCACTAACGCTCTCTTCGCGTTGTTCTTCGCGATCTGGCTCGACATGGAAGAGAACGAGCGACTTTGGGTTGACGACCGCCGCGATCCGACCAGCGTCAATCTCTCCACACTGGCGCCGGGACGATAAATGGCGAACCGCCCGACGGAAAGAGGTCGAGGCGTCCTGCGCTGGCTGCCTGACGCCGCACTGATCGGCGCGGTCCTGGCCGCCAGCTACTTTCTTTGGCTAGATAGCCGGATTCTCCCCGCACCTTCCGATCCGCTCCAGTACAGCGCTCCTGCGATCTGGGGAACCACCTATGGCTTTTGGCCGTGGCTGGATCGGATCTGGGTCGCCGTCGTCCTGCGTATCCTCGCGCTCGTGACCGGACCCACTCCGGATATCGCGGCACACTATGCCCGAAGCGTAAATTTGATGATTCTGCTCGGCGGCTTTGCTATCTGTCGGGTCCTGGGGGGCATCGTCGCCGCTTTCCTCTGGTCGATTTTCTTGTTTACCTCCTTCATGTTTCTAGGCTGGTTCGGCTACGCCTACTGCGATCCGATGGTCGCGCTAATGGGACTTGCCGCGTTCTGCTTCTCCATCGACCTGCCGATGAACGTCAAAGTTCGCTATGCATTGTGCGGAGCGTTTGCAGCCCTCGCCTGTCTCTCCAAGATCACGGGCTTCGCCATCCCTTGCTTCCTCTTGTTGATGAACTGGCGGACGAGCGGCTTTCTCAAGCATTTCCTGACCGGAGCAGTCGCGGCTGGAGTCGCCTGCTGTCTGGCTTTCATTGCCTTGTACGACCTCGAGTCGTTTACCAACGTCTGGTTCCAGTTTTTCAACGACAACGTCACGAAGAACATGAACCCGAACGCTCTGCCGCTCACTTATCTCGAGTCGATCTTGTCGACCCGATACTTTCCATTCGCGCTACTCTTCCTTTTGCTGCCCGCCTATCAGCTGCCCTCGACTCGCAATTGGATGCGCGGCGCGGTCTTTTTCGTCCTGTTCCTGCACC
>JANOTL010000184.1:0-18678 GCA_031416315.1 Pseudomonadota bacterium | reverse complement strand
CGGCGTCGCCACCGGCAGCGAAGAGGCGCCTCCCGTCACCGACCCGGCCTCGAAGACGCTCGAGCAGTGCGAGGCGGCCGGCCAAGCCTGGCGCGCCGTCGTCAACGGCGGCAACTCGCCTTCGGACTGCGTCGACTCGCTCGTCAACTGGTGTTGCACCGAGGCGGAGATCTTCGGCCGTTTCCCGTCGATGGAAGTCGCCCTGAAAGGGAAGTTCGACCCGATCAAGGCCGACAAGCTGGTCCTCTACCACTGCTCGAAAAGCGCCACCGGCGTGCATAAGTTTCACTGGGCCGTCATCGGCGACGGCATCGTCAAGTATCGGACCGTCGACACCGGCAATACGATCCCGGCCGACACCGGCAACAACGGTCGCGCCGGGTGTGCGAAGCCGACGACCGACGGCCTCAAGAACGCCACCGTCGTCAGCGACGGCGCCGGCGGGGCCACCACCACCAACTTCACGTTCAACGACGTGCGCCCGATCCTGCTCGGAAGCTGCGCCGGCGCGCAGTGCCACTCCACGGGCTCGAACCTCGCGCAGGACCTCCAGTTCAACGACGCCGAGCCGCGCCTCAAGGCCGCGGACGAAACCGTGCTCGAGAACAACACCCACAATCCCGCGCTGGCGCTGAACGCCAACGACAAGCAGATGATCATCGATTTCATGAAGCAGCCCTAATCTCGCGACGCGGCGCCTAGGGTAGGGCGCTCCTTGATTTGCGGAGCCGGTCCTCGAGAATTGACCCGTTCGGAGCGGCGGACTAAGCTCGGGGCATGTCCGCCGATCTTTACTTGACGCAGCTCCTTTCGGGCCCGACGGCGAAACTCGTCGATCTGGTCGGAAGGAAGGCGGCAAAACCTTGCTACGAATACGACGACGCGCCGTCGGCGACGCTATCCGAAGGGACGCGCGTCATTCCCTTTTTTAAAGCCGCGCCGCTCGCCGAGTGGCGCCGCCGCTTCGGAGCCCGATGAACAAGCGCCTTTTTCTCCTCGCCGCGCTCCTCGCGGCGGAGGGCACCGCCTCGGCCGCCAGCCTCGACACGTTGCGCTCGGCCGTCTTCAAGATCAACGTCACTTCCAGCCCACCCAATTTCAACGAGCCGTGGAAGCGCACGGCGCCGACCGGCAGCTCGGGTACCGGCTTCTACATCGGCAACGGCCGGATCATGACCAACGCGCACGTGGTCGCCGACGCCACTTTCATCACGGTTTTGCGCGACGGCGCGTCGAAGCCGTCGCCCGCCCGCGTCAAGTTCATGGGCCACGACTGCGACCTCGCCATCCTCGAGCTGGACGACGCGGACATCGTCATGAAGGACGTCGAGCCGATGAGTATCGGCGGCCTGCCGAAGCTGCGCACGCCGGTCTCGACCATCGGCTTTCCCATGGGCGGCGAGCAGATCTCGGTGACCGAGGGCGTCGTCTCGCGCGTCTCCTATCGGCAGTACGTCCACTCCGGCCACGCCGATCACTTGCTCGTGCAAGTCGACTCCGCGATCAACCCCGGCAACTCCGGCGGCCCCGTGGTGCAGGGAAGCGTCGTCGTCGGCGTCGCATTTCAGACCTTTCGCTCGGCGGAGAACACCGGCTACATCATTCCGACGCCGGTCGTGCGCCGCTTCTTGAAAGACGTCGAGGACGGCCGGTACGACGGCCATCCCGAAGACGGGCTCGCCACGATCGAAGGCGCGATGATGAATCCTTCGATGGCCGCGTATTTCGGGGTCACAGGCGTCGAGGGAGGTGTGCAGGTCACGCACGTCGCGCCGTGGGCTCCGACGAGCGGCAAGATCAAGGGCGGTGACATCCTTTTGGCCATCGACGGCGTCCCGATCGGCGTCGACGGCAAGCTGATCTTCGCCGGTGAGCGCGTCGACTTTCGGGTGCTCTTCGACTTGAAGCAGATGGGCGATCAAGCCGAATTCAAGTTGGTGCGCGACGGCAAGGTGGAGACGGTGCTCGTCTCGGTCCAGCCGGCGAAGCCGCACCACACGCCGAGCCACGTCTACGCAAAGCACGCGAAGTTCTTCACGTGGGGTGGACTCGTGTTCACGACCTTGACGCGGAGCTTCCTCAAGACCTGGGGCGACCGCTGGTACCGCGCGGCGCCGCTCGCCTTGCGCTATTTCGACGCTTATTCGGAGTACGAGGACGAAGCGGGCGAAATGTCCGATATGGTCGTCTTGACCAAGCGCCTTCCCGACGTCGTCAACGCCTACTCGACGGGGAACGCCAATTCGATGGTGATCGCGGTCGACGGCAAGCCGGTGCGCTCGCTTCCGGATTTGATCGCGGGCCTGGAGAACGGCGAAGGCGAGTTCGCCGTGATCGACTTTTTCGGCAGCGAGGATCCGCTCGTCTTGTCCCGCGCCACGGTGAAGGCGCGCAACGCCGAGCTCAACGCCAAATACGGCGTGAGCCCCGACCGCTGGCTCTTTGGGCCGGAGGTAGACGGTGCCGTCGGTATGGTCGCCGGTGAGCCGGCGAGCGCGCCGTCTCCGCCGGGGGCCCAGCCGCCGCCGGTTCCTGCCGGCGCCGTGCCGAATGCCGGGTCGACGCCGGCTCCCGCGGACGAACCCCAAGGACCCGGAGTCGGCTCATGAACCACCTCTTGCTCCTCGCGCTCCTCTGCCTCGCTCCGCGCGCCGTCGCTCAGGAGACGGTCGTCGTCGACGCCGCCGCGTCACGCTTCGAGGACTCCGTCGTCCGCGTCCTAGCCTCCAAGCGACAAGTCGACTTCTCAGCGCCCTGGCAATTCGAGGAGGTCGAGCAACAAACCCACCTGGGCGTCGTCGTCCAGGTCGGCGGCAAGGCCCGCATCCTCACCACTGCCTACGCGGTCTCCGACGCCGCTTTCCTCGAGATGCAGAAATTCGGCTCGACCAAGAAGACGACCTTAGTCCCCTTGATGGTGGACTACGAGGTAAACTTGGCGCTTTTGGACCTCGACGCCGAGAGCTCGGGCGAGCGACTGAAGCCCGCGCCGATCGGCGACGACCTCGCGGTGAATGACAAAGTCTTCATCCTGAAGGCTCGCGACGCTTACCAGCTCATGCGCATGCAAGCGTCCTTGCAGGAGGTCAACATCTTCGCGGCGGTCACGAGCACTTACAACGTCGCCTCTTACCTCTTCAAGGTGCAGCAGACCGGCCTCGGCTGGTCCGAGCCCGTCTTCGACGGGCAGCATCTCACCGGCATCGCCAGCGGCCAAGACACCAACTACGTCTATGCCATTCCTGCCGCCGTCATCCGCCACTTCCTCGAGGACGTTGGCAGCGGCTCCTACAAGGGCTTTCCGGCGCTCGGCGTGCAGCTCGCGCCCCTCGTCTCGCCCGACATGCGCCGCCTCCTGGGCGCTGAAAAGGAAGACCACGGCGTGCGCGTCGCCGAGGTCACCGTCAGCTCCAGCTTCGCCGATCTCTTGAAGAAGGACGACGTCCTCCTCGAGGTCGACGGCCAGCAGGTGAGCGAGCTCGGCTTCTACGACCATCCGAAGTGGGGCAAGCTCCACCTCCGTTATCTCCTGAACCGACGCTTCGCGGGGGAGACCCTTAGGCTCAAGGTCCTGCGCGCGGGCCAGGCGCAGACGGTCGAAGGCAAGCTCGAGCGTTTCGACTCGAACCGTTACCCCGTCGTCATCCACCGCTACGGCGAGCCGGAACCGCATCTGATCGTCGGCGGCTTCATCTTTCAGGAGCTGTCGCGGCCTTACCTCAAGCAGTGGGGCAGGGAGTGGGAGGACGTGGCGCCGCTCGATCTCATGTTCACCTACGTCTACGAGAACGAGCCGGTGAAGGACCCGGACCAGCGCATCATCTTCGTCAGCCGTGTGCTGGCCGACGAGTTCAATCGCGGCATCAACGGCGTCAAACAGCAGGTCGTGCGGACCGTCAACGGCCAAGAGGTAAGCTCGATGAAATCCTTGATCGAAGCCCTCCACAAGCCGCTGGTGCGCGACGGCCGAGCGTTCGAGGTGATCACCTTTGTCCGCGAGGGTGGCGTCGTCGCGCTGGCCCTCGACGGTCTGAGCGCGGCGCACGCGCGCATCGCGACGACGTACGAGATCAAGTCGCCTGAGTCGTTTTTCACGCCGTGATGAGCCACTACCTGATCGCCGGCTGCGGCTATGTCGGAATGCGGCTCGCCACGCTCTTGCTCGAGGACGGGCATCGGGTGACTGGTGTGCGGCGAAGCTGGCCGGGGGCGTCCGCGGATATTCCCCAAGGTCTCGACCAGGTCACGGCCGATCTCACGGACCCCGAGCTCGCATCGCGGCTTCTGCCTCGGCAATTCACGCACGTCGTCTACGCGGCTTCTGCGGGCGAATTCACCGACGCGGCGTACGAGCGCGCGTACGTCGCCGGCCTGCGCCAGGTCATCGCATTCGCGCAGCGGCACGTGCCGGGTCTCCAACGCTTCCTCTTTACCTCGAGCACCGGCGTCTACACGCAGACGGCCGGCGAGCTCGTCGACGAGAAATCGGCGGTCGCCGACGCGAGCGCCGCCTTCTCCGCACGCCGCGTGCTTCAGGGCGAGGCGCTGCTCCGAGCCGCCGCGCTCCCTGCCGTCGTCGTCCGCTTCGGCGGCATCTACGGTCCTGGCCGGGAAAGCCTCCTCGACGGCGTTCTCGGCGGCATCGCGCGCGCTGGCGGCCCGCCGCAGTGGACCAACCGCATCCATCGCGATGACTGTGCCGGCGTCGTCCGGTTCCTCGCGACCCTAGATCAACCAGATTTCATTTATATTGCGGTCGACGACGAGCCCGCGCCACAAGGGGAGATCGTCGCTTGGCTCGCTGCGGAGCTCGGTCTCGCGTTGCCGCCGGAGGGCGAGGCCACGCGCGCCCGCCAAGGCGGCAACCGTCGCTGCGCCAACGTGCGGCTGAAAGCCGCCGGTTACCAGTTCGCCTACCCGAGCTACCGTGAAGGCTTTCGCGCGCGGATCACCAGAGAACGGGCTTCACCAGATCGCCCTCGCTGAGGCCTTCGAGCACCTCGGCGAAATTGACCGACTGCGCGCCGAGCTTGACCTCGCGCCAGGCCCAGCCGCCGGCCGTGGTCTTCTCGCCTTGGCCTTGCGCGTAGACGAAGGCGGTCTCTACGACCGCCGGCGTGTCGGGACCGGAACCCGAGCCTTGCTGCCCGGGTTTTTGCGGCTTCGGCTTCTCGCCCGGCGCTTTCGGCGGCTGATCGGCTAGGGCGCCGGCGGGAACGCGCAGGACGTCGGGACGCTCGAGCGCCCGGAGGGTGACGCGCACGGTCATCCCCGGCATGGCTTCCGGCGGCATCGCTTCCGGGACGAACAGGACCTCGAATTGCCGCAAGTTGTCGGCCGGCTTCGGCGTCTTGTTGCCGTCGCGCTCGGCGCCGGTGCTCGGCACTCCGGCGATCGTCTGCACCTTCCCCGGGAACTCCTTGCCCGGCGCGATGTCGAGCGTCATGACGCCCGGCGTCCCCGGCGCGAGGCCCTCCGCGTCGATCTCCGGTACGTATATGCGGCCGACGAGATCCTTCGGGTTGGCGATCTCGGCGACGACCGTGTTCACCTGCACGCCGACGCCGGGCCGCGCTTTCTGCCAGCCGGCATTGCCGCTGAACAGGGGGAAAATCACGAGCCCGTCTTGCGGCGCCTTCAGCTCGGTCTTGTCCAGGCCGCGGCGCATCTCCGCCACGTCCTCGTCAACCTTTTGCACCTTGATTTTCTGCATCTCGAGGCGTTTTTGCCCGCGGACGATGCTGGCGGCGACCTTCTCCTGCGCGCGCCGAAGCCCGGCCTTGGCGCCCTCGACCTTGAGGCGTTGCCGCCTTTTCTCCGTCTCGGAGACCGCGTCGGAGTCGGTGAGCAAGAGCTGCTCTCGCTTGACGTCGAACTCGGCCTGAGTGACGGCGCTCCGCGCGTCGGCGTTCTCGTCCTCGGTGCGGAGGCGCTCTTCCTCGAGCTCGAGCTTGGCGCGCTCCAGCTCGATCTCGCGGTCGGTGAGGTCCTTTTGGATCGTCGACGGGTCGAGCTTCACCACGGGATCGCCGGCTTTCACCAAGGCCCCTTCCTCCGCGGTCCACGAGATGTTGTAGTCCCAATACCAGCGAATGCGCTGAATCGTGAGCGGCGCGCTCGACGGCGAATGCAGCGTGCCGTCGGCCAGGACTTCGCGCGTCACCGCGCCGCGCCCGACCTTCACATCGGCGCCGAACTCGACCTCGGCCGTGCCGGCCTTCGAAGACTTCCCGTCGCCCTGGGCGCAAGCGGGAAGCAGCAGAGCCGAAGACATCACGAGAATGAGTCGCGAAATGGACATCTCAGGCCCTCCCTTGCAAGGCTTCGATCGGACTGATGCGCGAGGCGGCGAGCGCGGGATAGAGCCCGGCGAGCGTGCCGACGACGGTGGCGATCGCCATCGCGACGAGGATCGCCCACCACGGATAGACGGCGTGCCATCCCGTAAGCCAGGCGCAGGCCGCCGCGACCCCCATGCCGGCGCCGCCGCCGATGAGGCCGCCGACGAGGCAAATCGTCAAGGCCTCGGACAGGAACTGGAAGAGGATGTGGCGCCTCTTGGCGCCGATGGCGCGGCGCAGACCGACCTCGCGGATGCGCTCGACCATGCTGGCCAGCATGACGTTGGCGATGCCGATGCCGCCGACGACGAGGGAGATGAGCGCGATTGCGAGAAGAAAATAGGAGAAGAGCCGCGTCGTCGAGCGTTTTTGTTCGATCACCTCATCCGCCGACGTCACGGTCACGACCTCGGCGCCGCGGTGGAGCGAACTCAAGCGCGATTCCAAGGCCCGACGCGAAGCGATCGGGTCCTCGCCGTCGGGAAGCTTCACTACGATGCGCTCGAAGGAGCCGAGCGCCCCGCGAGGGCCGAGACGCAAGGAGCCGGCGTGCAGCGGGACCAACACGGACTCGTCGAGGTCGAGCAGACGTATCTTGGCTCCGCCACTGGAATCCGAGGGCCTCTCAGCCGCAAAGCCCTTACCCGCGCTCGCGCTCGTTGACGAAGACGCAGGCGAAGTCGTCGACGTGCC
Organism: Pseudomonadota bacterium; assembly: GCA_031416315.1. Lineage (GTDB taxonomy): Bacteria > Bdellovibrionota_B > Oligoflexia > Oligoflexales > CAIYRB01 > JANOTL01. The sequence continues at coordinate 11,644 of JANOTL010000184.1, read as the reverse complement.
CGTCCCTGTGCTCACGCCCGTCGCGACTCCCTCGCCTTCCTCTTCCTCTTGCTCTTCCCGCTCCCGCTGCTCCGCCGCCGCCGCCGGGCTCTGCTCCAAAACCCCGATCACCGTGAGCCAAGTCCGCTCCAGCCGCACCGTCTGCCCGACCGCAGCTTCGGGATCCCGCCCGAACCAGCGCCGTGCCAAGGCCGATCCGATCAATGCCACGGGCCTTCCGCGCGCGTCCTCACGCGGCGTAAACGAGCGCCCAGCGATGACGCTGCCGCCTAAGACGCGCCGCCACCCGGCGCCGACGCCGTACACGTCGAGCTTCGTCTTGAGCAAAGGCTTGGTCGCATCCGTCACCCGCCATACGGCAAGGGCCAGCGCTTCGGCCTGCGGAAAGAGCTCCTGCGCCAGCGCCAGATCGCGAGCGCCGAGCCCGACCGTTTGCTTCAGGACCCGGTTCCAGCCGTCCTCGTCCAGGTCGTTCGCGACCACGTGCACGTTCCGCGCTCCGAGCGCGTCAAGCAGCTTCTCGACCTCGCGCTCGGCGCCCATCCCGATCGCCAGCATCGCGACGACCGAGGCGACGCCGAACACGACGCCGACGATGCTCAGCCCCGAGCGCAGGGGGTTGGTCGTCAGCGAGACGAGGCTCTCTTTCAGCTGAAAGGCGAACTTCATTCGAGGCTCACCTCGACTTCGACCTCGCCCTCCGGCTTGGCCTCGTCGGGCACGTGCTCGAGCTCGAGCTCGACCTTGAAGACGCGCGTCTGAAACAAGGGATGCGAGTTCGCCAGCGAGCGGTCCCAGTCGCTCGCCCTGAGCACGATCGCGCTGATGCGCGCGACTTTCGCCGGCACGGTGATCTCGCGACGCCCGAGGATCTTCACCGTCGCCTGGCGCCCCGCCTCGAGAAAGCGCCAGTCCTCCTCCTTCAGGAAGGCGTCGACGTACAGATTCTTGTCGTCGACGACCGCGAGGACCTCCGAACCGCGATGCACCGCGGCGCCGATCCGCACCTTGCGGCGCTCCCACGGCGAGCGCTTGTACACGACGATGCCCGAGCGCGTTGTCTTGCGCTCACCCTCTTCCATCGCGGTCTCGATCTTCTTGACGCTCGTGGCGTTCACCGACTCGGTCTTGAGATTCGAGGCCTCGGCGGTGGCCAGGAGCCCCTCCTTCCGGGCGAGCTTCTGCCGCGAGATGGTGAGCTTCAGTTGCCGCGACTCGAGGTCCAGCTTCTCGATCAAGCGGTCGCGCGCCGACTGGATCCATTCGGCCGAGGCGGCCGGCGCGTCGCCCGCCGCCGCGACCAAGGACAGCTCCTTCTCGTCGTCGCCGACCTGCTTCTTCAAGCCGTCGATCGCCGTCTTCAGCTCGTTGACCTTGGATTCCGCCTTGACGCGGTCCTCCATCACCCGGCTCTTCACCTCGACGAGGCGTTTTTTCAGGTTCTCGCCCTCGAGCTTCGCCACGACCGCTCCGGCTTCCACGCGCTGCCCTTCGGGCGCGAGTTGCATCACCGTGTAGCTCCATTCGTCGCCGGAGCTTGGTGGGCGGATCGACTCGCTCATCTTCGCCCGCAGGAAACCGGGCATGCGAATCGGCTCCTCGCGCGGCGGCGCCGTCGCGCGGGACGTCGAGGCGGTCGCTGCGTTCAGGACGAGCGCGAGCGCGAGCGCGTGTGCGCGCATCAGGAGCCCTCCGCGATCTTGCCGTCGCGGATCAGCACGCGCCGGGCCGCCCACGCCGCCGTTGGCGCATCGTGCGTCACCAGAATGACGGTGACGCCGAGCGTTTTGTTCAGCTCCGCGAGGAATTCGAGGATTTCCCCCTTCACGGCCGAGTCGAGGTTTCCCGTCGGCTCGTCGGCGAGGATCAAGGGCGGCTTGTGCACGATCGCCCGCGCGATCGCGCCACGCTGCTTCTCGCCGCCGGAGAGCTGATGCGGGCGATGCTCGACGCGGTGTCCGAGCCGCACGACCTCCAGCGCCTCGCGCGCCCGCGCCCGCCTTGCCTCGAGACCGACGCCCTGATAACTCAAGGGTAGCGCCACGTTGTCGACCAGGCTCATGCGATCGAAGAGATGGAAGGCCTGAAAAACAAAACCAATTTTACGCCCTCGCAGCTCGCTCAGGGCGTCATCGTCGAGCCGGAAAGCGTCGACTCCCGCGAGCTTGTAGGTGCCGGCCGTGGCGCGATCCAAGCAACCGAGGATTTGCAGGAGGGTGCTCTTGCCGGAGCCGGAGGCGCCGAGGATCGCCAGGGTCTCGCCCGCCTCGACATTGAGGTCGATTCCGCGCAGGGCGCGCACCGCGCCATCGCCTTCGCCGTAAGTCTTCTCGATCGAGGCGAGCTCGAGCAGGCTCATTTCAAGGTCTTCCCGAGCGCGCCCGTCGCAAGCGCCCAATCGAGGTGCGCCAGCAGGGCGTCACGTCGCGCCGCGAGCAAGGTGCGCACCGCCGTCCCTTCTTCTTCCTGCACTCGCCGCACGTCCGCAATCGTCGCCTTGCCGTCGGCATACTTTTGCTTTTCGATGCCGAGGGAAAGCGTCGCGAGCTCCGCGAGGCGCTCGGCCGCGGCGAGCGCCCCGAGCCCGAGCTGCTTTTTGTCCTCTAGCGTCATCTTGCTCGCGGTCGTCTCCCGCGCCGTCTGCGCCAAGATCGCCTCGGCGCGCGTCTTCTGTGTGCCCGCGAGCTGCGCCTGGTCGCGACGAATTCCCGAGACGAGCGGCATCGAGAACGCGAGTCCGATCGTCTTTTGCTCGTAGTCGCCGTACCCCGACGCGCCAAGAGGCAAAGCTTTTGACCCCAAGTCGCGCTGGCCACGCTCGACACCGTACGAAAGCGCCAGATCCGGAAGCTCGTCACGCGAGGCGATGGTCGCCCGCGTCCGCGCCAGCTCCGCCTCGATCTCCGCCTCGCGCAAGCGCGGCGTCTTTGCCGGCCAAGTGACGGCCGCTAGTGGCGCGAGGCGCTCCGACAGGACCGCGCGGCCTGCCTCGAGCGGCAGGGTCGGCGCGAGCGCAAACGCCGCGCTCTCCGGCGCGTCGAACAAGGCTAAAGCCAGCTTCCGCCGCGTCTCGGCCACGTCGGCCGTCGCGTCGCCGACGTTCTGCCGCGCTCGCAGTTGCGCCTGCTCGGCGACGATCAAATCGGCTTTCGGCTTGTAGCCGGACTGCACGAGCTCCTTCACCGCGCGGTTCTGGTCCTCGGCGTTCGTGAGCGAGCGCTTTGCGGCGTCCAGAGACTCCGCCGCTGCCTCGGCCGCCGCTAGCGCCGCAAACGCGTCGCGCAGGAGCTCGTCTTCGCGTCGCTTGATCTTGCTCATCGCGAGCTCGTAGCTCAGCTCGAAGGTCAGATCCTCGGGAAAGCCGGCGAAAGGCCCGCCCTTCAGGAGCTTCTGCGAGATGGCGAGCCCGACGGAAGATCCCGATTCCGAGCTCGAGCGGCGCACCGAGAGCTCGGTGCCGTAGGGCGAGCCTTGCGTCACGCTCGTCGCCAGCCGCTTCTCGCCGTCCACGCGCTCGAGGCTCGCCCGTACGACCGGATCGAGCTTGAATCCCGGGCCCACCCTCTCCTCTAGCTCGGCGATCGAGGCGTCGACGCGCTCAGGCGCGCGCGTCGCATAGCGCTCGCGAAAGAGCGCGGCGAGATTGTCCCAGGCCACCGTCTCCGCCGAGGCGGAAAGAGCGGGCAGGAACAGCTGAAACCCTGCGACGAGGGCGAATCCGAGGAAGCGACGCATGCCCCCATTCTGCGCCACCCACCATGAGAATTTCTACAACTCCGTGAGAAAAATCACGCGGCCGAAGGCGAGGCTTTTTTCTCGATTTTCTGCCGTTGCTCCTGCCAGCGCGAAAGCAGCGTCGCCACCTTCGGATGCTGCGCCCCGAGCTCTTCGACGTGCTTCTTGAAGGTCTCGTCCAAGGCCTTTGCCGTCGTGTCGCTGAAATTGACTTCGCCGCGCAGGTGCTGCAGCACGAACGCGCGTGCATCGAGGAGGAGGACGCAGGTGTCCGGCTCGACGTGCTCGGCCGCGAACCACTTGCCGGTCGCCTCGAAGGCTGCGCCCATTGCCGCTAGCTCCGCGACCGAAGGGGCACCCGCATGCGCCGCGCGCGCGAGGCCGCACAGGGAGTCGACGGTCTTTGCCTGCACCAAGGCGTCGTTCTTCAGCTCCGGATTTTGGCCGACGGCCGTCAGGAACCGGAGCATCTCGAGGCGCCGCTCCGCCGGATGGCGGTGGAACTCCGTCGTCGACGCCAGGATCCAGGCTTCGTGGAACCGTGGATGCTTCGGATCCTTCGCGACCTCGATCAACTTCGGCACGTCGCGCAGCGCCAGCTTGTCCCTCTGGGCGTCGTGCAGGATCTGGCTCGGATAGCCGACGAGCCGCACCGCGTCGAGCAGCTTTTCGTGCAAAACGTGCATTTTCGCGTCCTTCGCCTCGAGAAGGAACTCGCCCCCGCCCAGAGCCTCGCGCGCATGGCCGTACACGGCGAGCACGAGCTGAAGCGCGTTGTCTTTCTCCTTGAAGCCCTTCCAGGGGACGGTCGAGATGCTCGTCAGGACTTCGATCAAAGCGGTGGCATTCTGCGCCTTCGTGATCTGCAGCTTGAGGAGCGCGTGCAGTCGCGAGCTCTCGTGGCTCGGCTCGAAGTCGATCAGCTCGCGACGCATGGAGTCGAGATCGTAGTAGCGCTGGAGGCGCGGAATCAGCTGCTCGAACTTGATCATGAACATCAGGAGCTCGTCGGAGCCGTCTTTCCCGCCCGCGCCTTGGATAGGACAGGCCTCGATGATGTGCGCCATGGTCGGCGCTTCCTGGACGATGCGGTCGCGCGCTTCGGGTCCGAGCCAGACGAAGTTGCCGACGCCCCCGGTGCGCGTCAGGTGGTCCATCATCGCGTGGCGCACGCGCGACGGCAGCGTCGCCATCCGCACCTCGTAGCGGGTCGCGCGCTGCGTGTGCACGACGTGCTGGTCAATCCAACCGAAGTCGAAGTGGAAGAACCACAGGTTCCGCCGCATGAGCCCGGCGAGATCCCGCTCTTTCACCAGCTTCGCCAGGCCCGGATCGACGATCGGCAAGAGCGCCGCGAGCCCGTTGATACGGCGCTCGACGAGGGGACCCGCATCGAGATAAAGGCTCGAGAAGAGCTTCAGCGAGTCGATGCACGGCCTGAGGGAGGCCTCCGGGTCGAGCGCGCCGCTGATGCGATGGCCGACCGCGTTGCCGTGCAGGTGCATCGGTCCGAGGACCACGTCGACCGAGCGCCGGATCTCCTCGGCCCTAAGCTGCATGATCGAGGCCGGCAGCTTCGCATGCAGATAGCCGTCCGGATCATGGTCGATGACGAAGTTCGCCGTCTTGAGGCCAACGGTGGCCGCCCAGGCGCTGTCGTTCCCCATGTGCCGCGCCAGGAACTTCCGTGCGGAGGGGGAGGTGAGGCGCGCCGTCACTTGCCCATGCCGCGTCTCTTTGCTCACGGTCCCAAGCTCGCGGTAGGCGAGGAAAGCGAACGCGACCCAGGCGACGCTGACGACGCCGAGCGCCGCGCGGCCCAGCTCCGGCACTTCGCCCGCCGTCAGGCGCAGGATCAGCTGGACCAAAGGCGAGAGCGCGATGCCGCCGGCGAGCAGGACGAAGGTAAGGTGTCCCGTCGTCCCGTCCATCAGATCGTGGCGGTCGGGCAGGCGCAAAATCAAGGACTCTTTGGCGCTTTTCGGGTCCAGGCGCAGAGCCCGTGCGAACGCAACCGCGCCGAGCGTCGCCGCGGCGGCCGCGAAGATCCCGAGATCGCGCACGAACGCGAGGCGGATCGCGGAGATTTCCAGCGGCACGAAGCTCTGCGTGAGAAAGCCGAGTCCGGCATAGGCCAGGACCGCCGCGGCCGCGGCCACCGGCGGCCGCGTCGCCCACGGACCGGAGAGCTTCAGCGAATGCGTGAACGCGAAGGTCGCGCCCCAGGCGAAGCCGAGGTCCGCGATGAGGCTGAAGGCGAAGTGGAAGGCGCCCGGAATCGCCTGACCGGCGCGACCGGCTTCCAAGCCTGCCAGGGAGGCACAGGCGGCCGCCGCGATCGCGCTGGCGAGACGCGTCGGCCCCTGGCGGACCGTCGCGGCAAAGGCGTGGATGACCGCGACGACCCCGGTGGCGACGAGAAGCGCCAAGAGTGGGAAGGCGCGGGCCGGGAGCGTCCCTTTGGCGAAGGCCGCGAAGAATCCGGCGCCGGCCGCCAGCTCCAGCGCCATCACCAAGCTCAGGCCGAAGGCCAGGGCCAAAAGACGTCGCACGCGCTTCCTTCCTTTCTACCTCGGGTCTAGCTTAGGTCCGACTCAGGCGGACGTTTTCAGGGTCCGGGCCCCGACCAAAGGAATTTCGATGAAGAAGCGCGTCCCGACGTTGAGGTTGCTCTCGACCCGCAAGGCGCCGCCTAGGTCCTGCACGATGCCGTAGCAGAGCGCGAGGCCGAGCCCCGTGCCTTCGCCCGGGTCCTTGGTGGTGAAGAAGGGGTCGAAGATCTTGCCGAGATGCTCCGGCGCGATGCCAACGCCCGTGTCCTCGACCTCGTAGAGGCCGACGTGCTTGTCGCCGCGCTTTGCCGCGCTGGCGCGCACCATCAACGTGCCGCCGTCGGGCATCGCTTGCAGCGCGTTCTGGATCAGGTTGAGGAAGAGCTGGATGAGCCGGTTCCGGTCGAAGGTGACGATGTGCTCGCCGCCGAACTCTTCTTTGATGTCGACCTGCGTGCCCGGCTTGATCGAGACCTTACCGAAGCGCATCGCCGTGCGCACGGCGTCGAGGATCGAGATCTCCTCGATCTTCTGCTTCTTGCCTTCGCCCGGATTCTGCCGCGCGAAGTCGAGCAGGCTCTCGACGATCGCCTTGCAGCGTTGCGTCGCCGCCTCGATCTCGACTACGTCCTGATAGTGCGGGCTTTCTTTGTCGAGCTCGCGCAGGAGCATCTGCGAGAAGATCAGGATGCCGCCAAGGGGGTTATTGATCTCGTGCGCGACGCCGCCGGCGAGGAGGCCGATCGACGCCAGCTTCTCTTGCTGCGCCAGCTGCATTTGGAGCCGCTTCGCTTCGGTCCGGTCGCGATAGACGTGGACGACCGAGGGCCCGTCGAGCTCCGTCATCGGCTGCGAGGTGACCTCGTAGTACCGCTCGCCCTGGACGCCTTCCAGGTTGAAGTTCTTGGTGTCGGACCCGCCGCGCGTGTCCTTGATCTTGCAGCCTGGGCACGGCGATTTCCGGCCCGCGAAGGCGGCGTAGCACTTCTTCCCGATGACCTTCTTCACCTCGAGCCCGGCGTGCCGCGCTAGCGCGAGGTTCGCCTTTTTGATGGCGAAGTCGGGGCCGACGATCATCAACGGATCGACCATGGCGTCGATCGTCGACATCCATTGCCGTTTGAGCTCTTCGACGAAATGCAGCAGCTCGGCTTGAGTCCGCGGCTTTTCGCGCTTTGCCGGTGTAGCCATGGCGCAAAATCCTGTTCCAGTTCGCCCTCTTGATCGGCAAGCGGCCGGAAAAATTGAGGGCCGCCCGGGAGGGGCGGCCCATGTAAGCCTATATATTTGCTAGCAAAAACGTGATCAGTGGGCGAATGACAGGTTCGCGGCGCTGACTTCCGTCTCGGTGATCTTGCGGAGCTTCTCGAAGAGCTCGTCGGCTTCCTTCGCGTCGGCGTCCGGCTGTTTCCAGACGAGGGCGTGCATCAGGACGGTGTCCATGTGCTCGACCGCGACCACTTTCAGCTCTTTCAAGATCGACTTCGGCACTTCGTGCAGGTCTTTCTCGTTCTCTTTCGGGATGAGCACCTTGGTGATGCCGCCGCGGTGCGCCGCGATCAGCTTCTCCTTGAGCCCGCCGATCGGCAGCGCGCGGCCGCGCAGCGTGATCTCGCCCGTCATCGCCACGTCCTTCGAGACCGGGCGGTTGGTGAGGGCCGAGGTCAGAGCCGTCGCCATCGCGAGGCCGGCGGACGGTCCGTCCTTCGGTGTTGCGCCGTCCGGCACGTGCATGTGGATGTCGACCTTCTGATAGAACTCCTCGTCGATGCCGATGAACTTCGCGCGCGAGCGCACGTAGCTCAGAGCCGCTTGGGCCGACTCCTGCATGACTTCGCCGAGCTTGCCCGTGCAGGACATCTTGCCCTTACCCGGGAGGATGTTGCACTCGATCACGAGGAGATCGCCGCCGACCTCGGTCCAGGCGAGGCCGGTGCAGACCCCGACTTCGTGCTGCGCGTTGCCGAGCCCGATGCGGAACCGACGGGGCCCGAGGTACTTGGCGATCGACTTCTCGGTGATCGTCTCGTTGATGACCAGGTCGATCGGCGCCGTGGCGACGGCCGCGGCGACCTTGTCCGTCTTGCCGTCTTTGGCTTCCGCCTCGACTTTGCCCGCGATCGCAGGCTTCTTCTTCTTCTCCGGCGTGACCACGACCGGCGCGACCTGCTCCTCGTCGTGCTGCTCGCTCGCGTCCGAGCCGTCTTCCGCGAGGTCGATCGGCTCCCCGGTCAGACCCTTGAAATGCCGCTCGAGGTACTTGCGCGCCATCTTCCGGAAGCAGGAGCCGATCTCCCGTTCGAGGTTCCGCACGCCGGACTCCCGCGTGTAGAAGCGGATCAGCTCGCGGATGGCGCCGGGCGCCATATTGCCGCCGGTCTTCTCCAAGCCGTTGGTGCGCAGCTGCTTCGGCACGAGGTACTGCTTGGCGATGTTGACCTTCTCTTCCTCCGTGTAGCCGGAGAGGCGGATCATCTCCATACGGTCGAGGAGCGGCTTCGAGATCGTGTGGGTGCCGTTCGCCGTGGCGAGGAAGAGCACTTTCGACAGGTCGAAGTCGACGTCGAGGTAATGGTCGACGAAGGTCGAGTTCTGCTCGGGATCCAAGACCTCGAGCAAGGCCGAGGTCGGATCGCCGCGGAAATCCTGCGACAGCTTGTCGATCTCGTCTAAGAGCACGACCGGGTTGGCCGAGCCCGACTTCTTGATGGCGTTGATGATCTTGCCCGGCATCGAGCCGATGTACGTGCGGCGGTGGCCGCGGATCTCGGCCTCGTCGCGCACGCCGCCCAAGGCGATGCGCACGAACTTGCGGCCGGTCGCCTCGGCGACGGACTTCGCGAGCGAGGTCTTGCCGACGCCCGGGGGTCCGACGAGGCAGAGAATCGGGCCCTTGAGCTCGTCCACCAGCGTGCGGACGGAGAGGAACTCGAGGATGCGCTCCTTCACCTTCTCGAGGCCGAAGTGGTCGGCGTCGAGCACTTGCCGCGCGAAGTTGATGTCCTTCTTCTCGACCGTGAACTCGCCCCAAGGCAGCGAGAGGACGGTGTCGATATAGTTACGCACGACCGTGGCTTCCGCCGACATCGGCGACATGTGCTTGAGCTTGCGCAGCTCCTTCGTGATCTTCTCGCGCGCCTCTTCCGACAGCTTCTTCTTCTTGATGACGTTTTCCAGCTCTTGGATCTCGGCGCGACCGTCGTCGCGATCGCCGAGCTCCTTCTGGATCGCCGCCATCTGCTCGTTGAGGTAGTACTCTTTCTGCGTTTTCTCCATCTGGCGCTTGACGCGCGCGCGGATCTTCTTCTCCACGCGCATGATCTCGATTTCGCTCTGAATGAAGCCGTAGAGCTCCTCGAGGCGCGCGCGCGGGTCCGTCTGCTCCAACAAACGTTGTTTATCTTGGAGTTTCAGGTTGGTCAGGTGCGCGACGAGCGTGTCCGCGAGCTTCGACTCGTTCTCGATCTGCGCGATCGAGAGCAGCATCTCCGGCGGAATCCGCTTGTTGAGGCGCACGTAGTTGTCGAAGGCCATTTTCACGGTGCGGATGAGCGCTTCGTTCTCGACGCCGGTCGACGCCGTTTCCGCCAAAGGCTCGGCCTCGACGAGGAAATACTCCTCGGTCTGCACGTACTCGACGATCTTGGCGCGGCGTTGGCCTTCAACCAGGACCTTCACCGTGCCGTCCGGCAGGCGCAGGAGCTGCAGGATCTGCGAGACCGTGCCGACGCGGTAGATGTCGTCGACCGAGGGATCGTTGGTCTTCGCCTTGATCTGCGCGGCGAGCAAGATCTCCTTGTTCGTCGCCATGGCCTGTTCCAAGGCCTGGATGGATTTGTCGCGGCCGACGAAGAGCGGCACGACCGTGGCCGGAAAGACCAAGATGTCGCGCAAAGGCAGGAGCGGAATTCGCACCCGTCCCCCGACGCTTTTCGTCTCGCCCGTGGTCTTTTCCTGATTCGGCTGGTTTTCCGTGGTCATGGACGGGCCTCCTCGGCACTCGCGCGCCTATGGCATCGCGCAAGATTATGGTTCAAGCCCCTGAAGGGTCGAGCGATTTCTTCGTGTCGGCGCGGGGTTTCCGAGATCATATCGCATCCTCGTGGCCGCGCACAGGGGCTGGAAACCGTAATGTGAAAAAGCCCGCGCCTTCTGGCGCGGGCTCCTCATTAGCGTCGTACACGAGTCACGCTCAGTTCTTCTGCCCGCCGGTCCCAAACTCGCGCTTGGGCTCGACTCCCGGCGCCTGCTCATCTTCGGAGCGGTAGACGAGGATCGGATCCGCGTCGGTCACGATCACTTCCTCGGTGATCACGCACTCCTTGAGGTTCTTGGCGGAGGGCATCTCGTACATGACCTCGAGCATGGCGCGCTCGAGGATGGCACGGAGGCCGCGGGCGCCCGTCTTGCGCTTCAAAGCTTCCTTCACGACGGCGCGGAGCGCGCCTTCGGTGAACTTCAGCTCGACCGACTCGAACTCGAAGAGCTTCTTGAACTGCTTGATGATGGCGTTCTTGGGCTCGGTCAGGATGCGGATCAGCGCCGCTTCGTCGAGCGCCGCGAGGGAGCAGACGATCGGCAGACGGCCGATGAACTCCGGAATCAGACCGAACTTCATCAGGTCGTCCGTACGGACTTGACTGAGGAGCTTGGAGATGTCGCGATTGGCCTTCGACGTGATGTCCGCGCCAAAGCCGAGCGAGGTGACCTCGACCCGGGCCGCGACGATGTCCTCGAGGCCGGCGAAGGCGCCGCCGCAGATAAAGAGGACGTTGCCGGTGTCGACCTGCAGGAATTCCTGCTGGGGGTGCTTGCGGCCGCCGCGGGGCGGGACGTTCGCGATCGTCCCTTCGATGATCTTCAGGAGGGCCTGCTGCACGCCTTCGCCCGAGACGTCGCGCGTGATCGACGGGTTCTCGCCTTTGCGGGCGATCTTGTCGATCTCGTCGATGTAGGCGATGCCGCGCTGGGCCATCTCGACGTCGTAGTCGGCGTTCTGCAGGAGGTTGAGAATGATGTTCTCGACGTCCTCGCCGACGTAGCCGGCCTCGGTCAAGTTGGTCGCGTCGGAGATCGTGAACGGCACGTTCAGGATCTTGGCGAGCGTCTGCGCGAGCAGCGTCTTGCCGGAGCCCGTCGGGCCGATCAGCAGGATGTTCGACTTGTTGAGCTCGACGTCGTCCGTCTTGCCCTTGTGGTCGATGCGCTTGTAGTGGTTGTGCACGGCGACGGCGAGGGTCTTCTTCGCCCGCTCCTGACCGATGACATAGAGATCGAGGAACTCCTTGATCTCCTTCGGCTTCGGAAGATGTCCGGTTCCCTCGAGCGCACCCGGCTCGTCCTTGCGGTCCTCGGCA